>JBBTXR010000016.1:0-56979 GCA_038062175.1 Patescibacteria group bacterium | reverse complement strand
ACCAGAACCAACACCTGAACCTGTGCCCGAGCCAGAGTCCGCTCCCGAACCAAGCGGTGGCGGAGGAAGCGGGGATTCGGGCGGTAGTGCAGCAGAAGGGAGTTCTACACCCTAAGGTATACTCATAACCATCAACAGTATGAAATTCGTCGTTTCTTCTCTTTTCGCTCTTACGATACTCGCGGTTCCGTTTCCTGCGGAGGCTATGGTGCGGCCGGTGTTTATAAGCACCGTCGTTGCCCCTAATACGACTGCGGCCAGGTGGCTTCCCTTCGAGTTTGCGCTCGGTGCGTTTGCAGCCCAGACGACTGAAGCCAACGCCGCAACCCCCGCAGCCATTAACGGTAGTGTGGCGAATCTGCGCGTTGTCCTCACCACGGCCCCCGGAGCAGGTACCTCGTATGCCTTTGCGTTCTATGTGGCTGGCGCAGACACAGCACTCACCTGCACCATCTCAGACGCGGCAACCTCGTGTAACGATACGACACACACCGGGTCATTTTCAGCAGGCGACCTCATCTCCTGGCACATCACTCCTACTGGTACACCAGCAGCAACCACCATAAGAATGTCAGCAACACTTGAAGGCGATACAGCGGGCGAGACGATGATTTCCGGCGCGACGCGAGCGAACGAAAGCACCACGAACTACTACGGCCCCTTTGGCGGAAATGAACGAACGACCGAGGCTGGCGCGAGTGTTCTGTTCCCTACAAACGGCACCATTGACCGTCTCTATGCAAGGATTACCAACACTGCTTCGGGAGGCGATTACATCCTTACCTTCAATGAGAATGGTTCTGCATCGGCTCTCGCCGCTACCATTCCAAACGGCTCCGCAGCCGTAGCAAGTGATGTAACTGACAGCATTACCATTACCACCGGCGATCTTGGATCAGTTACCTACAGCATGACCGGCACGCCGCTTGCTCGTGGTGCGAGGTGGTCTATGCGGTGGCGTCCAACAATAGATGGAGAGTTCCCTCTAATGATCTCTGGAAACGCGGTTGTCAGTAGTGCAGCGACTCGCTACCAGGAACTTCAAGGTACCTATACGAACAACGCCACGGAAGTGAACACCCAATTCCTCTCTCCGATTGCATTCACACTCAAAAAGGCTAACTGGACCATCGAGCCAGAGCCGGGAGTGGGGAACACTTGGGATTTCAAAAGCCGCATCAACGGAGCAGATGGAACGCTCGCTGGTCAACTCACTTCGGGGAATACGAATGTCGTCGACAATACGAACTCCGACCCGATAGCGGTAGGGGATCTGATCAACTGGACGACGATACCAGTCAGTTCGCCGACGTCACCGACAAAAATCATGTTTTCCGCAGTCGCCTACATAGCGCCGCCCGCTACCGTGAACTATGGACAGCCCCGCTTCCTCAATCTCGGTACCATGATCCTTAATGCTGGTAAGCTCATCTTCCAATAATATGTACAAACAACGTATCGCTATAAACGGGTTCGGACGCATCGGCAGGGCATTTGTGCGCCAGGCCTGGAATCGTAAGGAGCTTGAAATCGTCGCGATCAACGATCTTGGATCGCTCGAGAACCTCGCGTATCTGCTCAAGTACGACACGGTGTACAAGCGCGCTCCGTTCACGGTCGACACCAAAGAAGGGAAGCTCATCATCGACGGGAAGGAAGTAGCTTTCCTCTCTGAGAAGGAGCCGCAGAATCTTCCCTGGAAAGAATTGAAGGTAGATGTGGTCATTGAGTCGACCGGCTTCTTCACCGACTACGAGAAGGCGAAGGCGCATGTGGATGCAGGAGCGCGAAGGGTGGTGATCTCAGCGCCCGTGAAAGAGGAGTCGTCGCTTGGCGCCACCATCCTCATGGGCCTTGATGAGAGCGGCATGAGCGGCAAGCAGATCACGAGCAACGCGTCTTGCACTACCAACTCCGCAAGTCCGGTCATCGCGATATTGGATGAGGCGATCGGCATCGAGAAGGCCGTACTCTCAACTACGCATGCCTACACAGCGAGCCAGGCGATTGTCGACGGTCCCTCGAAGAAAGATATGAAAGAGGGAAGGGCGGCGGCGCAGAACATCGTCCCGACTTCGACCGGTGCGGCGATCGCGGTGACCAAAGCGTACCCTTCGCTTGCAGGAAAGTTCGACGGCATCTCCCTTCGTGTGCCGGTGCCTGCCGGATCTATCGCGGACATCACGTTCATCGCGAAGAGGAACACTTCTGCAGAAGAAGTGAACGATATTCTGCGCCGAGCCACGACGCAGGCGCGGTGGCAGGGCATCTTTTCTACGACTGATGAAGAGCTCGTCTCGAGCGACATCATCGGGGAGCAGTATGCATCAATCGCTGATCTTGGGATGACCCGGGTGGTGGACGGGAATCTCGTAAAGGTGCTCGCCTGGTACGACAACGAGGCAGGGTACACACATACGCTTGTCGAGCATGCGATCAAAGCCGGTCATGCCTAAGGTATACGTTGCAAGCGACCATGCAGGATATGAGCTGAAGAGTCAGCTCATATCCTATATAGGTACGCTCGGGTACGAGGTTGAGGATATGGGTGCCCTCACCCTTGATCCGGCCGATGACTATCCGGACTTCATTACCCCATGTGCAAAGCAGGTGGCGGGGGAGTCTGGAAGCTTTGGCATTATCATCGGGGCCTCGGGACAAGGAGAGGCAATGGCGGCAAACCGAATACCAGGGATCCGTGCTGCCGTGTATTACGGCGCCCCACGTATGAGGCAGACCGATATGATGGGGCAGGAGCTTGATTTGATCGAATCAGCGCGCGCTCATAACGATGCCAATATTCTCTCACTTGGTGCACGCTTTTTAAGCGAAGGAGAGGCACAGGCAGCGGTACAAGCCTTTCTTTCTACAGAGTTTTCGAATGATGCACGGCACGTGCGCCGTATCTCTAAGTTTTAGAGGGGTATACTATCAATATATGAATGTTGAATTCGAGGAAGAGGAGGCGCTCACCATGGGTCGTCCTAAATCGAAGAAAAACTCGCCCATCACCCGTATGTTCATCAGGGTCGGTGTCGCTAAGGATGAGGGTGGTGCGCAGCGGGTGCTACTCATTATTTCCGGGGTATGTCTTATCGCTGCACTTTTGATAGTCCTTAATCTCTTCGGCATCCTGTAGTACTTGCTAGTCACATGCGTTATTCCCGCGGCTTCACCCTCATTGAGCTTCTCGTTGTTATCAGCGTCATTGCGCTCCTGAGTAGCGTCATGATCACGACGTTCGCAACGGGGCGGGGGAAGGCACGCGATTCAAATATTAAACAGCAGGTTACGCAGATGCGCACGCTCATGGCGCGCGAGTTTTCCGATAACGGGAACTATGACAACTTGAAGGCAAACGGGACCGGGAAGGCCCCAGGCGTACTGTGTACGGTAGGGACCGGCACTACGCACCTCAAGGGCACCTACGCGGATGACTTCAAAGCGCAGTGTGATGCGCTTATGCAGCTCTACGGGAACTCTTGTCGGTTTGATGGCACTGGCGGTGTCTCTCCAGTGAATTGCCTCAAGTTCGATCTACCGACCGGGCAGGCTCAGAAATTCTCCATCACGGCATATCTGCCGGAAGAGAGTCGCAGGCTCGAAGAGAATACGTATCTGTGTATGGGAAGTAACGGTCGCCTCTCGACCTCGAACATGATTGGCGTTCAGACCCAGAATCCCGGCTGCTACGCGGATCCCGGGCTCTGATCCCCCGATACGCACCGAGCCTCCGATTGCGCGGAACCTGGACGGTATACTTTGCTTATGGGCGCAATCATCCCGGCCATACTGCCGACCTCGCGCGAGGATCTCGAGAATAAGCTCGGGCGTCTGCACGGACTTGCTCGTGCCGTGCAGATTGATATTGTTGACGGCCGCTACGCAAGTCCCGCCTCCTGGCCCTACACCGAGCATGACGAAGTGAAGACGAGTGTAGAATTTCTTCCGTACTTGGGACAGTTCCAATTTGAATTCGATCTCATGGTCGAGCATTCGGGACTGGTGGCTGGTGGCTGGATTGATCATGGCGTGAACCGCATCACTCTGCATGCTGAAAGCACTCGGGATCTCCCTGCCGTGATTGAGAAACTCCAGGTGACGTATGGGCATGACAAGGGCTTTGCACCAGACCTTCTCTCCTTTGGTCTTGCGATTGGCGTTGAGACCGATCTTGCACTCATAGAGCCCTATCTCGATCGTGCTGACTATGTGCAGTTCATGGGCATTCGCACGATTGGAAGGCAAGGAGAGCCATTTGATAACAGAATTGTGCGGAAGATCGTCGCTTTTCGTAAGGCACATCCCGATACCCCGGTGCAGGTCGATGGCGGAGTGAATCTTGTAACCGCGCCCGTGCTTCTCGACGCAGGGGTTTCAAGGCTCGTCATTGGTTCGGGTCTCTGGAAAGCACCCGATCTTAAAGAAGAGCTCCGAAAATATCAGCAGCTTGCTGAAGAGCACGGCATCTACGAGAAGTAGCGCGTGGTATCTTAGAAGTAATGAGTGTTACTGATGCAGAGGTAGCAACGCTAACCCAAAAAGCTGAAGCGATACGCGAGACCATCATCACCATGCTGGTTGCCGCAGGCTCCGGACACACCGCGGGCCCGCTTGGTATGGCGGATATTTTCACCGCGATGTATTTTCATGTGCTCCGTCATGATCCGAAGAATCCCCTTTGGGAGGAGCGCGATCGCCTGGTGCTTAGTAACGGACACATCGCCCCGGTCCTGTATGCGACACTGGCACATGCAGGCTATTTCCCGATCGAGGAGTGTCAGACACTTCGAAAGTTCGGCTCACGTCTTCAGGGGCACCCTGAGCGCGAAAAGCTTCCGGGTCTTGAGACCACCTCGGGTCCACTTGGAAGCGGGCTCTCACAGGCCTCTGGCATGGCGTATGGGTTACGCATGGATGGAAAGAAAAACCGCGTCTACTGCCTTATGTCAGACGGTGAGCAAAACGAAGGCAATATCTGGGAGGCGGTTATGTTTGCCGCAAAGTATAAGCTCGGGAATCTGATTGCGGTCATGGACCGTAACAATATTCAGATCGATGGACCCACCGAGGAGGTGATGCCGCTTGATTCGATCAAGGCAAAGTATGAAGCCTTTAACTGGCACGTGCTTGAGGTGAATGGGCATAACATCGAGGAGTTCATTGATGCGGTCGAGACCGCGCATGCGGTTGTTGAAAAACCCACCCTCATCATCGCGCGCACTATTCCTGGCAAAGGCGTACCGGAGATTGAGTACGATTATCATTGGCACGGGAAGGCGCCCTCAAAGGAGGAGTCGCAGCGTTTTATGCAGGCACTTCGCAGTGGGGGTGGGAGAGTGACGGGGGAGTATTCATAATCATGGTCCGACACTTGACTGGCATACTTCAAAGACTCGCTTTAGCGGTCGCAGGCTTCTTTATTGTGTTCGATGTCCGTCTCATTCTCATATGGATAGTCGGAGGTTTGGGCCCAATACGTATTCAAAACTTTACAAGCGGTCCGCAAGTCTTTCTTGAGCTCCCGTTCAGTAGCATATATTTCAACTCAATAATGCTCGTAGGACTGCTGAGTATTCCGAAAGAGATTGCTCAAGAGCTTGCGGGACTCGGCAATGGAGTAACTCCCGAGTTACTACTGAAGTTTGCAGTGCCTCTCGCAGAGAGTCTTGCGTTTTTCGTTGCCATCATCGGTTTGATCGTGTGGTTTGAGTGTAGACGCGCGAAGACCCGTAGAGATGTGCTCTTTTTCTACCTCATCTTACTCCCGATAGTGTGGTTCTTGGGGATATGGGCTCCAGCAATACTTTTTTGATCAATGTAGCGATGATTGATTTATAGTCTATGACTCGAATCGGGATGCTTTTGTGGTGCGGGTTCTTTATTATTCCACTCATCGTCATGGTGGTGCTCGATGGGTTTTGTAGCGGAAAGGAACTCTGCCATGCAGGACTTTCGTTCACCGTGCTCATCTATGGGATGGGTGTGGCGATATTTATAGCTGCGTTGCTACTCTCACGCCTTCTATTTAAATATTTCCACGCAGGAGTGCGGACTCGCATCCTTACCTTGAAAGCGCTTCTGCTGATTCCACTCATCCCGGGGCTCATCGTCCTCGTTTTGCTTGCTGGCGGATTCCTCGGAAGACTCTAAGAGGCGTTATACTACAATCGTGATTGATCCTACCGCACAACTCAACAAGGACGTCTTCTCAAAGGACCTCGAAAAGAAACCGACGCGTGACGGCTTTGGAACTGGTACGGTTGAGGCAGGGAAGTTAGACAGTAATGTCGTTGTGCTCTGCGCTGACCTTAAGGAATCCACGAGGGCGGAATGGTTCGAGAAGGAATTTCCTGACCGCTACATTGAAGTCGGTGTTGCGGAGCAGAACCTTGCAACGGTAGCCGCAGGGCTCGCCGCCGTCGGCAAGGTTCCATTCTTTGCGTCATACGCTGCCTTTTCCCCCGGACGCAACTACGAACAGATCAGAACAACGCTCGCGCTTAATAATCAGCGTGCGATTGTCTGCGGTATGCATGCGGGAGTGTCGGTGGGTCCAGACGGTGCAACGCATCAGATGCTTGAAGACATTGGTCTTATGCGACTTCTGCCGAACATGAATGTGATCGTGCCAGCTGACGCAGAAGAAGCGAGGAAGGCGGTGATGGCGGCTGCAAAAGCAGATGGTCCTTCCTATATACGCTTTGGTCGATCAGCTGCGCCTGTCTTTACGACTCCTGAGACACCGTTTGTCATTGGGAGGGCGCTCACGCTCTGGAAGAGCGAGAAGCCGAAAGTCGCGCTCATGGCGACCGGCCCACTGGCATATGACGCACTCTTGGCAGCACGCGCTCTTGAAGCGGACGGGATTAGCTCTATCGTGCTCTCAGTACCAAGCGTGAAGCCACTTGATGAGGAAGCTGTGCTTGCCGCGGCAAGGCAGACAGGTCTCGTGATTACGATTGAAGAACATCAAGTAGCCGGAGGTTTTGGAAGTGCGATCACAGAATTCCTTTCAAGCACGCATCCGGTGCGTGTTGATCGTATGGGCATACAGGACTCCTTCGGACAGTCCGGAGAACCCTCTGAACTTATCGAACACTACAAGCTTGATAGCGCATCGATTGCGGCGCGTGCACGAGCGCTTACGGGAGAGAGAAAACTGGTATGAGGTACCGAGGAGGAAACGATCGACAGGTGAGTATGTACCTTGCTGCATTCATCATCACGCTCTTTGGGAGCGGCATGACACTCATTATCGTTCGCGCGATTACCGAAGTGGATTTTATCTCACTCACTACGACCGTCGCAGGCTAAAGCGTTCGAACCTGGTAGTCCTTCGGTGCGTCCTTTAAATACTGTTCGAGCTTCTCGCGTGTGAGAAGTCCTTTTTGCGCGCCAACATCCTGCACTACTGACATGGAGTTGATAGGTCCCCAGAGAAGCGCCTCTTCAATGGGCTTCCCAAGTGCAAGAGCAGCGCACACGGTTGAAGCAAATGCGTCACCTGCTCCGGTGCGCTCGTAGGGGCCGCGCGTGTCTGGGTACATAGGAATGAAGAGCATAGCTTCGCCGTCGTAGGCGTAGGCGCCTTCTGTGCCGTCGGTGATAATCACCGTCTTTGGACCAAGTGCACGGACATCAGTTAGAAGCTGCTTAATGTCACTCGTGTCGTGGTGCCCCAGGATGCGCGCCGCCTCCTCACGATTACAGAAGAAGAGATCGCTACGAGCGTAGAGCTTTTTAAGTTTCTCTACACCAAGCGACATCTGGAAGGTGCCTGGCTGAAACGCAAACTTGATCTCAGGGTGTGCGATAAGCCAGTCGGCAAGCGCGTCGTGGTAGGCGAGGGAATTAGCGGCAAGAGAGGAAAGGTACACCCACTTCGGGCTCTCAGAGACCTCGGGGACGGTGTAGTTATAGTCCTCATGCTTCACGAGGATGGTGCGATCGGTCTGGAACCAGAGAACGAAGTGGTAGTTGGTCTGCTTCCCGCGCTCGATAACCATAAGAGACGTATCCACCTTCTCGCCCTCAAGCACCTCAAGGCATTCTTTACCGTATCGATCATCACCCACGTACCCGCGAAGCGCTGAGGAAAGTCCAAGGCGCGCAGCGGACACGGCCGCGTTAGACGCGTTACCCACCGCCGCCACAAAGGTTACTGAATCGTACGGAATCTTGTCACCAAAGCGCATGCAGAGGTTCTCTTCGTCTTGCTCGCTGGTCGCGATGTACGCATCCTTGAGTTTGATAAACGGTTCGGAGACGATGTCGCCGATTGCAAGAAAATCAAGTGCAGCCATTACGCGAAAGTGTAGCATGCTAAACTTTTTCACATGACCGATCTACTTGAAACCGCACGTCTTCTCGTGCATCCCGGAAAGGGAATCCTTGCAGCTGATGAAAGTATTGAAAGTGCCGATAAGCGACTTGCTTCCTATGGCATCGAAACAGGTGAGGAGATGCGCCGAAAGGAGCGTGATCTTCTCCTGTCGTGTCCTGGATTAGAAGAGTATCTTTCAGGCGTGATTTTGTATGACGAGACGCTACGTCAGAAGGCAGGTAACAATAAATTGTTTGGCGAGATGCTCGCCTCTCGCGGTATCATCCCCGGCATTAAAGTAGATCAAGGCCTTGAACCGCATCCGGAAAGTCCTGATGAGAGTATCACCAAGGGACTCCTCGGACTTCCTGAACGTCTTGCGGAATACCGCGACACCTTTGGTACCGGATTCACGAAGTGGCGTGCCGTCATCAAGATCGATGGCGATCGACTCCCAACGTCCATGGTGATGGTAGAAAACGCGAAGCGTCTTGCGCAGTACGCCGCTGAGGTGCAGAAGGCAGGTATGGTGCCTATGGTTGAGCCGGAAGTACTCCTTGAAGGAAACCACAGTCGCCTTCGTAGTCGTCAGGTCCTGGAGGAGACGCTCGCAACACTGGTTGAGGCACTTCAGAATCAGGCAGTCGATATGTCAGGGGTGATCCTTAAGACGGCGATGGCGATTTCAGGTTCAAAAAGCGGAAGGACCGATACTCCTGAGGAGGTGGCGGAGGATACGGTCGGTGCGCTTATGCAGACTATGCCGCGTGGGCTTGGCGGGGTGGTATTCCTCTCTGGAGGGCAGTCACCAGACCAGGCAACCGACAACCTGCGTGCCATTGAGCGGGAAGCAAAGGCAAAGAGCGCTCCCTGGCCTATGACCTTCTCGTATTCAAGGGCGCTCCAGGATGAGGCACTGCGTGCGTGGGGCGGGAAGGATGAGAATATTGAGGCAGCACAGGCCGTATATATTGAACGACTGCAGAGCGTATATAAGGCCGCGAAGGGCGAATAGCTTGCCACTTCGCGCTCTTTCAGGCATACTCGCCTCCATATGATTACGTTATCTGCAACCGCCCGCGAGGCGACTGGGAAGGCTGCGCGCTCGGAAGCGAAAGCTACCGACACCATGCCAGCGGTCGTCTACGGCCCCAAGCAGGACGCGATGAACATCTCCATCGCCCTTGCTGACTTCGAGCGCATCCTCCGCAACGAGGGTGAGTCCACTCTTATTGAGCTCTCTGGTCTTGATAAACCGGTGAAGGTTCTTATCCACGATATCGACCTTGATCCAGTCACCAGCCGCCCTCGTCATGCTGATTTCTATGCAGTTGAGAAGGGCGCCAAGGTGAAGGTCATGATCCCGCTCTCGTTCGTTGGTGAGTCTATGGCGGTGAAGACGGGCGCTAACCTTGTGAAGGTTATCCATGAAGTTGAAGTTGAGGCAGATCCGGCAAAGCTTCCGCATGAGATTGAGGTGGATATCACCGCACTTGCGGCTGAAGGTGATCAGATCCACGTCGGTGCACTTAAGGCTCCGGCAGACGTCACCATCACCACCGATCCTGAAGAAGTGGTCGCACTTGCTCAGGCGGTTGCCGTTGAGACTGAGGAAGACACTGCCGCTCCTGATATGGATGCAATTGAGGTTGAGAAGAAAGGTAAAGAGGAGGAAGAAGGAGCCGAATAAGATTTTCTTCTTCATGAAAAGACCGCACGAAAGTTCGTGCGGTCTTTTTCGTCATAATGATATACTCCATGAGTTCTATGCGCGGCATACTTTCTATAATCGCTCTTGGAGCGATATTTATCATCGGCGCCTCCGCTCATCCGCATGTTGCGGATGCGCAAAACCCCAACCTCTCTCCCGAGCAGCGTGCACAGCTTGAGCGCCAGCTCGCCTCACTTGAAAAAGAGATCGCTGCCACCCAGGGCACGATCGATTCTTTGAATACACAGGGTGAATCCCTCAAACGCGACATCGCAATTCTTGATGGCGAGATCAAGAAGGCAAAACTCCGCGTGCGCGCAACTGAAGTCGCGATCCAGCAGTTGACTGGCAACATCAATACGCATAGCCAGAATATTTCAATGCTGACCACGAAGCTCGCTGATGAAAAGGATTCGCTTGCACAGATCATCCGCAATACCCAGCAGCTCGATGATTATTCGTTGATTGAGGTGGTGATGTCGGCGCAGAACGTCTCTGAGTTCTTTGGGGACCTCGATGATTTTGCGGCAGTGAACGCTGCTCTCTATACCTCGTTCGATACGATTGTTGAGACACGGACTGAATCCGAAGGCGCGAAAGTCGAGCTTGAAGGCGAACGCGTCTCGCAGCAGCAGCTGCGTCAGATGCATGTGCTTGAGCAGCAGAAGGTGGAGGATCAAGAAGAAGAGAAGCGCGTACTCCTTGCAAAGACCAAGGGGCAGGAAGATCTCTACCGTCAGTTGAAGAATGCACAGGAGAAGACCGCTGCACAGATTAGGGCGACACTCTTCCCACTGCGTGATGCGCAGGGCATTCAGTTCGGTGACGCGGTTACGTACGCAAAGGTCGCATCGCAGAAGACCGGAGTGCGCGCGGCACTCATCCTTGCGATCCTGTCGCAGGAGTCCGATCTTGGAAAGAATGTCGGTCAGTGTCTGATCACCTCTCTTGAGACTGGAGACGGAAAGGGAAAGAACACGGGTAACCCGTTCCCCGGAACCATGAAGGTGCCGCGCGACACGGTGCCATTCCAGAGGATCATGGACGCGCTTGGTCGTGACTGGTCGACCCAGCCGGTTTCTTGTCCACTTCCGGGTGGCTACGGAGGAGCGATGGGTCCAACCCAGTTCATTCCATCAACCTGGGCAGCGTACGAGGGACGACTTGCGGGAGCGCTTGGGGTAGCAGCTACCGACCCATGGAACCCGTCCCATGCGATCATGGCGACCGGTCTTTACCTCCAGGATCTGGGTGCTGCCGCAGGCGGGCAGGCTGAGCATCGCGCTGCTGCTCAGTACTATGCCGGCGGTAATTGGGCGACCTCGGGTCAGGGGTATGCAAATAGCGTGATGGGGAAGGCAGCTGGTTTCCAGAGCGATATTGATGTATTGAATGCGAATTAATACTCCACAGGTGAACGATGGGGCGCCCTGGTTGCGTAACGGATAGTGCTATTCTTACCGCATATGGACGTATCACCCGCATTGTCATCCCCGCCGCCTCTTCTACCTCCGGCACGATCTCGAGTTCCCCGCGGGCTTAGTATCGCGATCGTTATACTAGTCATACTTATCGCTGCCGCAGCCGGCGCATACTTCACCGGGCTTCTCGATCCGTTCCTTCTAAAGACAGAAGAGTCGCCAGCAGCGCTCACGCAGAGCTTTGTCATAGTAGATGGAAAGCTCTATATGCAAGGGATGGATGGATATGAATCGGTAGATCTTGGAACCGCTCTTCCGATTAGTTCCATGGCACGACGCGATGGTCATCTTGCGTACATTACGTCCGCAGATGGTGGAGCGTACGAAATACGCGTTGATACGACCGTACGCTACTACACCCATGAGCGGCAGGTATTTAGCGCTGCCGTGTCGCCGAACGGGAAGAACGTTGTGTTTGCAGCAGCAGACTCAACAGCTATCAAAAATGCGGTAGATGCAGGAAAAACAATTCCTACGACGGTGTATTCGGCAGGAGAAGATGGAAGGAGTCAGGAAGTGCTCGGCGAAGGCTCGATGCCCTTCTTCCGGACTGACACGATCGTTATGTGGTTTGCAGGCAATGATCTGGTCTCATACGATCTAACGACCAAGGAGACGAAAGTCGTTGCTGCTGGTATGCGTAAAGACCCTGTCCTTTTCTTCTCTCCAACTGTCTCTCCAGACGCCTCACTACTAGCCTGGGCTGAGACTGATGGTATACATATCGTCCGACTCATTGATGGGGGGATCGAGTCAATGGCGACACATATGAAGACCGAAGGCTTGCAGCCAGTCCTTGGGAACACTGCTCTATATATTATCGGCGCAAATGCGGACAATTCAGGTCAAGTGATCTATCAGCATGAACTCGGAACCGATGCCTACGGAACAATCGTACCGGGCCTTCCAGGCGGCAGTGTAACCCAATTCGTACCATGACCTTTCCTTTTTCTGAGCGCGCTATCACCTTTTCAATCTACGCTCTCGCAGCAGTTGTACTGCTAACAGGGTCCACCTTCGTCCAGGATATCCGTGCACAGTCGGGCACAACCGTGTCTTGCTCGGCTTCATGTACTACGACTGGGACCTCCTGTACGCCTACGCCGTCATCGGGTAACAGCAGCCAGTGCGGAAGTCCTTCAGGGTCTACTATCTGCGTCCCATATCCTTCGATCTGTCTCCTTCCTTGGACGGTGCCGCCGGGTCAGATCTGTTACACCGGTTGTACACAGTCGTGGACGGTAACTGTCCCTCCTCCTGTTTGCCCTACTGCAGGGCAGCCGTGCTCTACTTCCCCAAGCACCAATATCTGCGGACTGGCAGGGACCGGCACACAATACACGACGAGTAGTGGCACTTGTGCCTGCTCTGCAACCGTGCCATCAAACTCAGTCAGCGACCAGTGTCCTTTAATTGTAGGTACACAATGTAGTGCAACATCCTGTCCGGTTGTTACCACTCCTACCTGTGTTCCAACGACTGGTACCGCCTGCAACATTAATTCCTGCGGTGTAGCGGGTGGCACGGTGCTCTGTGATGGTGCCTGCTCGGGTGCAACCCCTGCTGCGATTGATCAATGCCCTGCAATGACAGGTACGCAGTGTAGCGCTTCAGAGTGTCCTGCTCCCACCTGTTCTGCAAGTATGGGTAATGCCTGCAACACAAATTCCTGCGGTGTAGCGGGTGGCACGGTGCAGTGTAACGGCACATGCTCTGGCAGCACGCCTGCAGTGGTAGACCAATGTCCTGCAATGGTAGGCACACAGTGCAGTGCGTCAGAATGTCCCGCGGCAGCTGCATGTTCCAACAACGGCTCGCTCTCGATCACCGCCACGCCAAGCCGCGTAAATCCAAACGGCTCAACCCAGGTCACGCTTGCATGGAGCGCAGGTGCAGACATTTCCGCCTCCTCCTGCACCGTCACGAACCTCGATAACCCATCGACCCCAATTGATTCTGCAAGCGCAAGCTCTTGCGCAGTGGGGAACCAGACTCATGTAGTCTCCGGCATCACCAAGCAGACCACCTTCCGCCTTGCCTGTGGATCCCTGACCAAGGATGTGGTGGTGAATGTCATCCCTAAGTTCGAGGAGTTTTAGAGCCTCGCCACACTTCTGTGAGTGTATCGTTGCTGAGCGCAAAGTACGATAAATAGTAATGGAACCTAGGTCCTTGCCCTGGCAGGGCACAGAGTCGCCCTGTAGTAATACACTGTCAGTAGTTGGACGACCTCGGGACAAGGATATGCCAATAGTGTGATGGGGAAGGCAGGGCTTCCTGAGCGATATTGAAATCTTAAATAGCAACTAGCTGTAGTTTGCTCTGCGGGATGTGGGTGCCTCGCGTCTCAATTGGGAAAGTTTTCCACATAAAAGATTAGTCGAATCTCATGCACGCGCGATACTTAGAGTAACGTTATGCCACCTCAGGATTCCTTGCCTCCGAGACGTCGATTGCTGCCTGCCTTCCTTATCGGCTCACTGATCGTCGCCGTCCTCGTGACCGCGGTGTTGCTCGCTACGTCATGGAAGCGCATTGAGGCAGTGTTCGCGATTCCGGAGGATGCACGCCACGGCTTTTTTATAGTTCTGCATCCGAATGGAACTGCAGTCTATGACTGGAAGGGTCTCCTTATGGACCGCAGTCTTGAGAAGACATGGGGAGTGCTTTCGTATGCGCATGCTGGCAAGGTTTCTGCCTCCATAGCATCTGTCGATAGGCATACCTTTACTGTGCGGTCCGGAAGTACGGATCTCTATACTTCGCCTCTTCCAAAGACGCATGTCAGCATATCTCCAAACGGTAACCTTATTGCCTATGCTGAAGCCCCACCTGAGGATGCTACTAGTACAGCTGACACGGTCGCTCCATCTGTCCCCGGATGGAATATCTATCTTATCGATGCTAGTACAAAGGAGCCGCAACTCCTGGGTGTGGGTGTGGCACCATCGTTTCTTTCTGATACGCAGCTCGTGTGGTTTACGTCGGACGGCCTCGTAACATACGACCTCGTTTCGCGTCAAAATCGCATCATGGATGCCGGGATTAAGGCTGCGTCTATCCCATCACCCGTACAATCTCCCGATCGCAGTATCATTGCCTGGGCCGATGCAGCGAGTGGAAATATTCTTGTGAGTCGTATCGCTCCGGAGGGCGCACAACCTATTGCGCAGTACCAGGCAACTCTGGGGTCTATGCCGACGCTTGCGCTCACCGACACTTCGATCTACCTGCTCAATTCACGGACTGATTCACCAAGCGGCGTTACTCCTGTACGACAGTACAGCCTCGAGTCTCCGCAGAATGCGCCCCTCGAATTCCAGCTTCTCTTTGGTCTAACCACTTTTCTCGTACCATGATGTCCTCATATCGAATCCACGTCGCTCTTATCTACTTACTGGCCTTTCTCGTTCTTGCAGGGGGTATCTTCCTCTCAAGTCAGGTCCGCGCAGAAATCGGTCCGGCACCTTGCTGCTTTGACACTGGTTCGCTTTGCCCTACCCTTGAGTTAGTAGCGTCGTCATGGGGTACTTCTGTGTACGGCGTATATGGTCCTGGCGGAATTGCCCCCAATCCAGCTACGCTTACTTACTACAATACGAATTGCCTCGGCGCACCTCCACCACCACCAACGTGTTCCGTTATCAGTTGCGGTGCTGCTTCTACTATCTGCAGCGGTAGCACATGTACTGCTCGGGCCAGCAACTGTAGTACTACTGTCGTAAATGGAACAAAGACCGATGGGGTTTGTGCGCCAGCCTGCGTTGCTAACTCTTCTTGCGCAGCAATTACGCCGATCGGAAGCACGTGCACCGATTCATGCGGGAATATCTATTTAGGTACGTCTGCACCCACCCCTACCTGCTCTGTTATCTCCTGTGGCACCGCTTCCTCGATGTGCTCCGGCACTTCCTGCACGCCCCGCGCAGCTAACTGCACCCTTGGTACTACGGTATACGGCACCAACACCACGGGCTCCTGTGCACCTTCTTCTGGTGGCGGTGGATCCTGCTCCAACAATGGCACCCTCTCGATCACCGCAACGCCAAACCGCGTGAATCCAAGTGGCATACCACAAGTCACGCTTGCATGGAGCGCAGGTGCAGATATCTCAGCCGCTTCCTGCACCGTTACGAACCTCGACAACCCAGGCACGCCAATTGATTCTGCAAGCGCAAGCTCTTGTGCGGTGGGGAACCAGACTCATGTAGTCTCCGGCATCACCAAGCAGACCACCTTCCGCCTTGCCTGTGGCAGTCTCACCAAGGATGTGGTGGTAAACGTGATCCCTAAGTACGAAGAGTTTTAAGAACTTGTAGAGCTCTCAGGCCTCTGGTATAGTCCTTGGGTTATGAAAAAGGATATCCATCCGGCTAACTACCGGCAGGTCATGTTCGAAGACATCGCCTCAGGCGAGGTCTTCATCATTGGATCGACCATCCATACGACCGAGACCGGTACCTATGAGGGTAAGGAGTACCCGAAGGTGATCGTCGAGATCTCTTCAAAGTCCCACCCCTTCTATACCAACGAGGACCGTACGCTTGATAAGACCGGCCGCGTTGAGCGCTTCAAGCAGAAGGTCGCCGCCGCAAAGCGAAAGTAACGACCACGTACTGAGCGCCTCGCCCTATGGGCGGGGCGCTCATGCGTTATCATCACACCATGGAGTATTCACCCGAATTCAAGGCAAACCATAAAACCGCATACCTTGCGGAGGAATACGAGCGTCTCGATAAGGAGGCGGAGGAAGCGAGTGTTGCTGCTGGAAATGACCCAGACCTGCTTGCCATGGCGCAGGAGGATCTGCAGCGCATAGAAACGCGTAAGACGGAGATTCTCTCTACTATCGAGGACATTGTGAATAAGGAGAAGGAAGAGGAGGTACTTCCGAAGGCCGTGGTGCTTGAGTTCCGGGCAGGCGCGGGTGGAGACGAGGCTTCGCTCTTTGCGAGCGAGCTTCGTGACATGTACACCAAATACGCTGAATCAAAAGGATGGCGCGTACACGTCATCGATGACCTCACGGTGCAGGTCGACGGGAGTGACGCGTATGAGGCGCTTCGCCATGAGACCGGGGTGCACCGGGTCCAGCGCATTCCGCTCACCGAGAAGTCTGGTCGCATTCATACTTCAACCGCCTCGGTGGCCTCGCTCCCGATTCGCACCAAACCAAAATTCGAGAT
Source organism: Patescibacteria group bacterium (assembly GCA_038062175.1). Classification (GTDB taxonomy): domain Bacteria; phylum Patescibacteriota; class Minisyncoccia; order Phycocordibacterales; family Phycocordibacteraceae; genus C7867-001. The sequence continues at coordinate 40,275 of JBBTXR010000016.1, read as the reverse complement.
CAATCCAGCTGATATCGAGATGGAATTCTCGCGAAGCGGGGGAGCAGGTGGACAGAACGTGAACAAGGTGGAGTCCGCGGTGCGCCTTATTCATAAGCCTACCGGCATTGATGTGCGCTCGACGAGCGAGCGTTCACAGCTCAACAATCGCTTGAAGGCCCTTGAGATCCTCTCTGCGAAGCTCGAGACGCTCTACGAAGAAGAGGAGGCGAAGAAGCATGCACAGCTGCGTGCGGGGCAGATCGGGACCGGGGACCGCTCCGAGAAGATCCGTACCTACAACTTCCCGCAGGATCGCGTCACGGACCATCGTTTGAAGCAGAATTTCCATAATCTCCCCAAGATCATGCTTGGCGGCATTGACCCCATTGTTGATGCGCTCCAGGCAGCTGCAGCTACCGGCGGGGTAGGGCCCGCTGAGGCAGGGGATTGAGCCCTAGAACTGCTTGTGATAGGCTATGCGCACGTAAATATATGAGTACTACCAGCACCACGGGCCCCGGTGTAGACCGCCTTTTTGAGGTGGGCGCGCATTTTGCCCATGTGAAGAGCCGCCGCCACCCGTCGATGCGCTCGTTTATCCTTGGGAATAAGGGAGGAGTTGAGATCTTTGATCTCGTGAAGACCGATGAGCAGCTTGCTAAGGCAAAGGCTGCACTTGCAGCGTTTGCTCGTGACGGCAAGACCGTCCTCTTTGTGGGTGGCAAGCGTGAAGCGTCTGACGCCGTTGCCGCTACCGGCAAGCGCCTCGCACAGCCGTATGTTGCTGGTCGCTGGCTCGGTGGTACCATCACCAACTTTGTGGAGATCAAGAAGCGTATCGATCGTCTTGCAGACCTTTCAAGCAAGCGCGACACCGGAGAGCTCTCGAAGATCTACACCAAGCTTGAGCGCATTCGTATCGATCGTGAGATCGACAAGCTCTCGGAGCGTCTCGCAGGCATCACCTCCCTTGCAAAGCGTCCTGACGCACTCGTCATCGTCGACACTCGTCATGAGGCACACGCAACTAAGGAGGCTCGCTCTGCTGGTATTCCGATCATCGGAATCATGAGTTCAGATTGCGATCTCAAAGATGCAGCATTCCCAATCGTCGTGAATGACGCATCGCGCCAGGCGATTGATCTCGTGCTCGGCGAGCTCGCGACTGCATTCGAGGAGGGACAGCGCGGTTAATCCGGCTCCGCTGTCTGGGCGGCATTTTTAATAACTATTGTTGTACCTATGGAAATCTCTATTGATGTTGTGAAGCAGCTCCGTGAGTCTACGGGCCTTTCTGTTATGCAGTGCAAGAAGGCACTTGAGGAAGCTGGCGGCGACGTCGAGAAGGCTGAGGTGATCCTCCGCAAGCGCTCAGCAGAAGCAGCTGACAAGAAGTCGGATCGCGAGATTGGTGCCGGTGCAGTGGGTACCTACCTCCACGACAAGGCAATCGGTGCCATGGTCCTCCTTGCCTCTGAGACTGACTTCGTTGCAAAGAACCCTGAGTTTGAGGCTCTTGCCCGCGAGCTTGCCATGCAGGTTGCGGCAACCAACCCCCAGTATCTTTCAAGCGAAGAGATTGGTGAAAACGAGAAGAACGCTGCTCTCGCGATCTTTACCGAAGAGGTGAAGGATAAGCCTGCTGAGATGCAGGAGAAGATTCTTGCTGGCAAGATGGAGAGCTACTTCCGTGACTCGGTGCTCCTCAACCAGTCATACATTAAGGATGAATCAAAGACGGTGAAGCAGTTGATTGATGAGGCATCCCAGAAGTTTGGTGAGCGCGTCATCGTCTCTAAGTTCGCTCGATTCTCCGCGCGCGGATAGCTTGCGGAGCTCTGTATGAGCTACATCATCGCCATCGTTGTCTCCCTCGTTCTCCTTATCGGGTTTCTGAGCCTGACGGCGTTTGAGGCGGGAAGCGGTATGCGTATCTTGGGCGGTATGCGTCGCAGGCTCGACCGAAAGGTGGGGCAGGCAGGGTTCATTCTCTCGCATGTGGACCTCGGTGCCTTTGCACGTGATACGGTACGCGATATTATCGAACGGATCCTTCATGATCTTGCACACGCATCGTTGATTGTTGTCCGCTTCATCGAGCGTGTGCTCACTCGCTTTGTGCGGCAGCTCCGCGGTCGCACCGAGGAGGCACCTGTTAAGGAACGCCGCACGTTCAAAGAAGCAGTGCAGCATGTGAAGCGGACAGTCAGGCTTCGCCGGCTATCGATTGCGGAGAAGAAGGAGTCAGAGGAGGGGTAGTGTGATACAACGTAATTAAGCCGCCTTAGCTCAGTTGGTAGAGCAACACTTTTGTAAAGTGAAGGTCCCCAGTTCGAGCCTGGGAGGCGGCTCCAACAGTAAAAGCCCCATGAGGGGCTTTTACTTATTCTCCGTCTTTTGCTGGTGTCGTCGTTGCAAACAGCGATTTCGGGAACCGGGTCTCAAACTCCTCAAGTTCCTCAAATCCATAGGATCGCTTGCCGTCGATTACGAATGCAGGGAACTCTGGATTGATCTTCTCGACTGCAACGAGGGTGCGGAGTGCGCCCAAATCAAGGTCGTAGTCGAAGGAATAGACGCGAAGCGATGGGTAGGTCTCACGAAGATACGAGAGCGCAACACCGGCTCGCTCACAGCTCTCGCAGGGCTCTTCGTTTGAGTAGAAGTAGAGGGTAGTCACAGGATCCACGTCACAGGTCTCGGCAAGACGCTTGGTGAGGAGGTAGTCACGGATCTGCAGAAGGGTGTACTGCTTCTTGAGCTGGAGCACTTCTGGGTCGTCTGAGCCAAGCCTGGCTTCGCTCCTGGCGAGTCGATCACCTAGGTTACCCACCTCCTTTGCAAACGAGGTGCCTTCCGCGAGATCCTCACAGGGAGCTTCTTCAAGAAGGGCGAACTGGGTCTCGATCGAAAGCGTGTCGGTTGCGAGCTGGTTCTGAAGCGCATCAAGCTCAGCAAGGCGCTGGCGGTCGAGGTAGTTTATGGTCGCGATAATCGTACCGATGATCACGAGCGTGATAATAAGCGCGAGAAGTGCGTTACGGAGCGGGAGAGGCATAGATGAGGCTTTCATAGGAAATAGAATACCCTAGCGCCACGCTCTGCGGTACCCAGTGACCACATCAATAAGTGCACGCAGGAGCCAGAAGGGAGCAATGAGGCCATAGAGGAAGGCATAGCCAACAATGGAAAGGGACAGGGAGGCTGGAGTATTTGAGACGTGTCGACCCATGTACATAAACGATACGGCAATGATCGTCACCACGGTGCTGATCACGAGCACGAAGGTGATGGGTGCATAGAACATCTCAAGCGAGAAGCGAGGAACAAGGGTGTAGGAAAGAGGGATGCCAGCAGTCAATGAAAGTGTGTGGAAGATACCGCGGATGATTTCAATAGCGGCAACCAAAAAGAGTCCGATACCACCCACAATCGCCACGAATCCAAGCGGAAGAACAAGGAGTCCTAAGACACCGTACTTTGGATTACCCACGAGTCCGCGGTAGTCCATGGTCACGTTCCTGAGGAACCCGGTCGTCCAGCGAGTTCGCTGCTTGATGAGTTTGGGTACGGTGCGGGGCACCTTGGTGTATACACGCGCTCGTGGTGCGTTCTCAATCTCGTAGCCTGCCTTCTGGATACGAAGCGCCATCTCCATGTCTTCTGCTTGGTGTGCGTGGCGGAATCCGCCCAGCTCCTCGATGATGGACTTACGGTATAGGGAGAAGGGGCCTGGTGTCACATAGATACCATTCACGGCTGAAAGCGCATGGCGAAGCGCGATACCCATGATGTATTCTGCGTTCTGCATACCCTCAAGGAAATTCTTTGGTTCGTGTACCGACATGGCAGGGGTTGCTGCCATCACTCTTGGGTTATCAAAGCAGGAGATGATCTCCTTCATCGCGTCAGGGGCGACAAAGGAGTCGGCATCAAGGCAGCCGACGATCTCGGCGTCCTTTGCGATCTCGATACCCTCATTGATGGCGGTGTGCTTCCCGCCATTCTCTTTATGCAAGACCGTGATCTGTTCATGGTCCTTGTATGAGTCCATGACCGCGCGGGTGTTGTCGGTAGAGCCGTCATTCACGAGGATGATCTGGAGTTTGTCCTTCGGATAGTCCATTGCCAAGAGCGACCGGACCGTCCCGCCTATGGTCGATTCCTCATTCCAGCAGGGCACGATGATCGCTACCTTGGGCGTAGATAGGGAGGCGGGACGGAGCCTTCGTTCTCTCGCCGGAGCCGAGAGAAAGGTGAGCAGCATGAAGACCTCGAAATAAAGACCGAGGAAGATGAAGGGGTAGGCAAGTACCTCGAGTGACATAGCCGGGATGTTCTTAAAAGCATAGCAAAACTGGGCTATTTTTTCTATTGTGCCCCATGTATACTCCTGCATATGGATGCCGGGCGTCTACACCCTCTCTCAAGCGATATTCGCGAGATCGCGGACATATTCTCACGCATGGGCTTTGACGTGGCGCATGGTCCTGAGCTTGAGGATGAGTGGCACAACTTCACCGCACTCAACGTTCCGGCTGATCACCCTGCTCGCGACATGCAGGACACCTTCTGGACGAAGGAGAATCCTCCGCGTGTTCCGAGAACACAGACATCCTCGGTGCAGATTCGCTACATGGAAGAGAAGATGGCGCAGGGTATAGAGCCTCCCTATCGCATCATCGTTCCTGGAAAGGTGTACCGAAACGAAGCAACGGATGCGACGCACGAGGCGCAGTTCTACCAGAACGAGGGGCTCGTAGTGGGTGAGGGAATCTCACTTGCGCACTTGAAGGGTACGCTCGATCGTTTCTTCAAGGAGTACCTCGGAGAAAATTCTCAAGTGCGTTTCCGTCCGTCCTTCTTCCCGTTCACTGAGCCCTCGGTAGAAGTTGATGTGTGGTTTGAGGCTCCTGGGAAAGAGGGGAGGTGGCTTGAGGTTATGGGTGCCGGCATGGTGCACCCTCAGGTGCTTCGAAATGTCGGGATTGATCCTGAAAAATATTCAGGCTTTGCATTTGGCGGCGGCATCGAGCGACTGATCATGGTGAAGCATGGGGTACCTGATGTTCGTGCCTTCCATGCGGGAGATCTTCGGTTCTCGTTCGGGTTTGATATCTCATAACTATGAAAGTCTCACGCACCTGGCTTCAGAACTACTTCGATACAGAGCTTCCTTCTACGGAAGTGATTGCTGATGCACTTACCTTCCACGCAGTCGAGATTGAAGAAGTCGAAGGCGACATGCTTGATGTAAAGATTCTTCCGGACCGCGCAGCATACATGCTCTGTCATCGCGGTGTCGCGGTAGAGGTTGCTGCGTCACTCAATCTTCCGCTTACGGAAGATCCGCTTCGTACTGACGTGTCTGAACAGCCAAAGACGGACCGGGTGGTGGTTGAGGTTGAGGATGCCGCGCTTTGTCCTCGGTATATGGCCGCTCTTATCGAGGGAGTGAAGGTGGGTCCGTCGCCGGACTGGCTTAAGGGTGCTCTGGAGGCAGTGGGGCAGCGTTCAATCAACAATGTGGTGGATGCAACGAACTACGTCATGCTCAACATCGGACAGCCACTCCACGCTTTTGATGCAGGAAAGCTCTCCGCAAAGGATGGTCGCTATTTGATTGGTGTCCGTGGCGCTTTTGAAGGCGAGAGGATCACGACACTCTCAAAGGATGAATATATTCTCCCCGAAGGCACGCTTTTGATAACCGATCGAAACGCCGACGTTGCGCTTGGTATTGCGGGTATCAAGGGAGGGAAAGCTGCTGAGGTTGATGCGTCCACCACTAACCTCATTGTTGAAGCCGCGAGCTTCGATGGGACACAGGTACGAAAGACTGCACAGGCACTCAAACTCTTCACTGATGCGAGTCAGCGTTTCCAGAACAAGCCGTCGCCCGCGCTTGTCGCTTACGGTATGCGTGACGTTATCGCACTCATCACTGAAATCGCAGGCGGCACACTCGTAGGAGTGACCGATGTGTATACCCCAGAAGCAGACGTCACCGCTGTTGAGGTATCGCTTACAAAGATCAATACGCTTCTCGGCGCTACGTACTCCGCAGAAGACGTGAAAGGCGCACTCAATCGTCTCAGTTTTTCATATACCGAAGCCGATGACGTATTCGCTGTTCTCCCGTCATTTGAGCGGCGGGACCTCGTCATCGCCGAGGACCTTGTCGAGGAAGTAGGTCGCATACTTGGATACGAACATATTCCTTCAATCGAGCTTCCAACTCAGTCACAGGCTCCCGATCAGCGTCGCTACCGAGGCATTGAGCGCATCAAGGACTTTCTCACTGAGCGCGGATACTCCGAGGTCTCAACCCAGAGCTTCGCGAAGGAGGGAGAGGTAGCACTCGCTAATCCTCTTCAGGAGGATAGGCCGTGGCTACGTGCGTCGCTCCTAACAAATCTTGAGGACTCACTTACCCGTGCGGCACAGATGGCACCACGGCTGGCGGGTCCGGATAAGGATGTGCGTCTATTCGATCTCGGGAATGTGTTCACGGGCGATGGAGAATTCCTCGTACTCGCACTTGGTGTCCGTCCGCTTGTTGGAAAATTTGATGCTGATCTCATAAAAGATCATGTCGCGGCACTTGAGCAGGATTTGTTTGCAGAACCGGTAAAAGCTCGTTACGCACTGGATGCGTCGATGGTGGAGATCAACCTCTCTGAAGTGAACCTGGAGAAACTCGGTGAGGACTATGCGCTTGCCGCACCAAAGCTCGGTGCATACAAGCCATTCAGTCAGTATCCGTTTGCGCTTCGGGATATTGCGGTATGGACGCCTGAGGGAACGGGGGAGTCGGCAGTCGCAAACACGATTCTTTCTGAAGCAGGAGATCTCCTGGTGCGTATCGATCTCTTTGATGAGTTTACTAAGGACGGCCGCACGTCATATGCATTCCGTCTCGTGTTTGAGTCTATGGACCGTACGCTCTCGGACGCTGACCTTGATCCGGCTATGGAGCGGGTAACGACTGCGCTGAACGCGGTTGAAGGGTTTACGGTTCGTTAACCGAGTAGCTTTCCTTCAAGCTCTACGAATTCATCGAGAGTAAAGAGTGCATCAAAACCGTCTTCAAGTGAAGGCGGTTCTTTGATAAAGGATGCATGCATACGCTCCACTACCTCTCGCGGAACAACGCGATCGCGCGATTGGTTCCGCTCCAGTGCAGTTTCAAGTTCTACCTCGGCAACGATACCTATGACCATATGCGCTCCCGCTTCACGCAGGAAATCTACAAACTCCGCACGATACCGAGTAATGCTGAATGTGGCATCCATGACCACGCTCGCATTCCCTTCGAGCGCCTGCGCAATTCGTGCCCGAGCCAAGGTCCATACATCCTCGTCGCGGGACTGGTCGGTTGCGCTACCGGTTAGTTCCGCTCGGATCTCGTCGGGGCTCACATACGTAAACCCATACCGCTCCGCAAGCGGTTTGAGGTAGGTGGTTTTCCCGGATCCTGGAATACCCATGCCCATAATCACTGTTCTCATGCCCTGTAGAGTACCGTATTTGCCTGAAAAGTTACTCATTTCATGCTATACTCTAAGTACGAAATATGGCTAAGGCTAGCGACGAAAAGGGTAAAAAGAGCGCCTCTAAAGGAGGCGATTATGACGCATCGTCGATTACCGTCCTTGAGGGTCTTGATCCGGTCCGTAAGCGCCCAGGTATGTACATCGGTACAACCGGTCCCGAGGGTCTCCATCATCTCGTCACCGAGATCTTCGATAACTCCCGCGACGAGGCCATGGGTGGGTTCGCGGACGATATCGAGGTGGCGCTCCTCCCAGGAGACTACGTCCGCGTGGTAGATAACGGTCGCGGCATCCCGGTAGGCATCCACCCGAAGACGAAGGTTTCGGCACTCGAGACCATCATGACCACGCTCCATGCCGGAGGAAAGTTCGGTGGCGAGGACTCTGGATACAAGGTCTCGGGAGGCCTCCACGGCGTCGGTGCATCGGTGGTGAACGCACTTTCGGAGCACACCAAGGTTGTCGTGCACAAGGACGGCGCTACCCACGTGCAAGAATACAAGATCGGTAAGGCACAGGGGAAAGTGAAGCAGGTGGGTAAGACCGCACACAACGGCACCATCGTCATGTTCAAGCCGGACGCCACGATCTTTAAGGACGGCATCGTGCAGAACTGGGACAAGATCGTCGCGCACATGCGCCAGCAGGCATACCTTGTGAAGGGTACCCGTATCACCGTCATTGACGCCCGGGAGGTGACCGAAGCAGGATTCGCGGGCGACAACATCGATACTGTATATCTGCGCCACTTGGGTCTCGACTGTCCGTCTATGTCCTTCTACTTTGAAGGCGGCCTTCGCTCCCTCATCAGTTTCTATAACAAGCACCAGACGGCAGCACACAAGAACATCTTCTATGTGGACTCGACCGAGAATGACGTCATGGTTGAAGTGGCGCTTCAGTACACCGATGACCTAAGTCCTCGATTGCTCGCCTTTGCAAACAATATCTACAACCCAGAGCACGGCACCCACGTGACGGGCTTTAAGACTGCACTCACCCGTACCCTTAACTCGTACGGTCGCTCAGCCGGCATCCTCAAAGAGAGCGAGGAGAACTTCACGGGAGACGACGCGCTTGAAGGCATCACGGCCGTGATCTCAATCAAGATGCCTGAGATTCAGTTCGAGGGTCAGACTAAGGGTAAGCTGGGATCAGTAGAAGCGCAGGGCGCAACCGCAACCGTATTTGGTGGCGCGTTCTCAACCTTCCTTGAGGAGAACCCTGATGACGCGAAAGCCATCATCAACAAAGTGCTGCTCGCCTTGAAGGCTCGCAAGGCCGCAAAAGCTGCAAAGGACTCGGTGCTGCGTAAGGGTGCACTTGAGGGCATGACGCTCCCGGGCAAGCTCGCGGACTGTCAGACCAAGGATGCGTCTGAGTCGGAACTCTTTATTGTGGAGGGAGATTCTGCAGGTGGCTCGGCGAAGATGGGTCGCGATAGGCGCACCCAGGCCATCCTTCCGCTACGCGGTAAAATCCTTAACATCGAGCGCGCACGCCTCGATAAGATGCTCGCGTCTGAGCAAATCAAGAATCTCGTGGTCGCGCTCGGTACCGCTATCGGTGACATCTTTGATATCTCAAAGCTCCGCTACCACACCATCATCATCGCGACCGACGCCGACGTGGACGGTGCACACATCCGTACGCTTTTGCTGACACTTCTGTATCGTCACTTCCGCCCGGTCATTGATGGTGGTTTCATCTACATCGCTCAACCACCGCTCTACAAGATCAAAAAGGGGAAGGAGGTGCACTATGCATACTCAGATCAGGAAAAGTTTGTGATTCTTGGAGACGACGCCGCACACGCGGTTGAAGCCATGGACGAGAGTCAGGGGACAGAAGAGGAGGGAGATGAGGCTCCTGAAGAGGAGGTTGTTGCAAAGAAGGGAAGCGGGAAGATCAGCATCCAGCGATACAAGGGTCTCGGTGAGATGAACCCTGAGGAGCTCTGGGAGACAACCATGAATCCTGCGAACCGTGTCTTGAAGCGTGTGACGGTAGATGATGCGCAGGAGGCCGACCGCATCTTCGACATCCTCATGGGTACCGATGTTGCAAGTCGAAAGAGTTTCATTCAGTCAAACGCACGACTCGCCAACCTCGACGTATAAGAAAAGGCCCGAGGATCTCCTCGGGCCTTTCTCGTTTACTCGTATTAGTCGCGAACGGAGACCTCCTCGGAGTCGGTGTTGTTGCGCTCGTTAGACTCGCGCACATCGTCATCTGAGTCGATTTCAATATCGATCTCTACATCACCGGAGACCCGTGCGTCAAAGTATGCGTAGGTAACCACTGACTGACCTGCACCAAGTGCGGGAGCGCGACCGGTTGCGGTGTCGGTTCGGTTATCATCATTTTTGACCGTAACCTCGTATTCATAGGCTCCGCAACTATTCGTACCAATGTTCGCAAGACGGAAGCGTACGGCACCCTGCTCGCCGCGTGGGACGCGGGACGAAGCGCGGAAGGTGCTCGAGTCACCGTCGCGGGTGACATAGCCGACCTCAAGGATCTCGACACGAAGGTCAGGAGATCCGTATCCGGTGGATGCTCCTCCGGTTGAAGGGACGGGAACAACAACAGGGCGGGTAGGTACCGTATAGGTTGGGGGTACGTATGTTGGCGCAGGGGTCGTAGGCGTTGCCGGAGCGTCTGATGCGGGAGCCGTTGGCTCGCCGATCGGGATCGTTACCACAAGACCCGGCTCACGAGGAGTGGCAGGCTGGTCGATAACCTCAACGTCACCCTCATTCCCTGGGGTAAAGACCCTTGAAAGGGAGACTGCTGCCTCGCCAAGACCTGACATGGCAGATGGAAGGAAGCGTACGGCATATACCGCAAGTGCCATGCCAAGCAGGATGAGAGCAATGACACCTACCAGCGCAAGAGCGCTCGTTGCAGGGGAACGCCCTGTCTTTGTCTCGATTGTTGTCTTTTCAGTCGTTTCCATAATAGAGTATATATACCACAGGCCATTTATTTGTCAAACTTTGCCTTTTGGACGCTTCAGCATACGTTCACGAATCTGAAGGTACCTTGAAGACCAGAAATGTCTAGAAACGACTGTAGACTTGACAACCAGCACTATTTAGTGTAGTTATATGTAAGAGCATATGGAAAAAACGGCCCACCAGCGCGGTCTTATGGCTGCACTACAGCGCGTGTCTGCCCGGAAGTGGATCTTCCTGGCATCTTTCGCTATGGTCTTTTTCTTCTCATATTCGCTCCTTGCAAGTATGGGACTTGATCCGGTCCTAAAGGTGAACGAGATCGTAACGGGTCCTCGGCTGACCGCATCGGCGCTTAACGCGCTTCCAGTGGCTGCTCCTACCCGTATGTCGATTCCGTCACTCGGTCGCACCGTCACAATCGCAAATCCGACCTCGACCAATATCGCAGTCCTTGATGAGCTACTCCTCAAGGGTGCCGTGCGCTACCCAACCTCGGCCAAGCTTGGCGAGGAAGGTAATGTGGTCCTCTTCGGGCACTCAAGCTATCTGCCGGTCGTGCACAATGCCGCATACAAGGCATTCAACGATATTCAGAATCTAAAGAAGGGAGATCGGATTGAGGTGGAAGGAAATGGCCTGGTCTACGTCTATGCGGTAGACAAGGTCTATGAGGCGAATGCAGGACAGGATGCAATTCCCTTGACGAGCGAGGGTCACACCCTTACCCTCGTCACCTGCGACTCGTTCGCTTCAAAGCAGGATCGTTTCGTGGTCATGGCCACGCTTGTTGAGAGCTACCCGGTCGCGAACTAGCCGTTCGCGGATGGATAGCTCTTCGCAATTGGCGAAAGCCAGTGTGAAGACAAATAGATTCAACTGATCTTTGTAACTAGTAACGTCAACTGCCTTCGGGCATAGCAACGAAGGAGCGTCATAATGGCGACCAATCGTAAATCGGGACCTGCGCTCGGGAGAGCCGGGATCCTGACAGTTGTGGGCGTCCTGGCTTTGGCGCTCATCGTCGGCTTGCTCTGGTGGGCTCCCTGGAAGGGTGATCATCCGAAACAAGTCGCTGCAGCATCTCAGAAGGCGGTGCCTCCTGCTGCGGCTTCTGCGCCGAAAGCCACTGATCCAAACGGAGAAGTGGTGAACACCAATCAGGCACAGCCTGTTTCTGCGCCTACGCCAGTCACGGCACCTGCATCGGCTCCGGTCGCTGCGGCGCCCAAGGCGCAACCGGCTCTTCAGCCGGTTGCGTATGCGCATCGTCCGGAACGGGTTGCCACTCGTGGCGCCCGCTCCGCACCCTGCAAGCCTGGCGACACGGGCAAGGTCTTCAACTGGAGGGTGTCGGGGGGTAACCCCTACGCCCCCACGCGAGAGGCTGAGTTCACCGACGCCAAGATCGAGCGAATGCTCTACTGCTTCGGTGTTCCGCGCGCGGACTGGGCCGAGATCAAAGCCTATCTCCAGAATAAGGAGAATGGCGAGATGATCACCATCGCAGAAGGTGTGATGATCGACGACATGATGTTCGGCAACGATCAGATGATCTCGAACGTCAGGGTTATGATCCCCGGCGGTCAACGCGCACTTCGGTTCGCACTGACCACCAAGAGCGGAAGGAGCTACGAGTTCCTCGATCCGCTCGGGTGCGGGAACTGGGCGCGCAAGCGTCAAGCTCCCCGCAAGTCCTACTGCTACAGCGTCCCCTTAAACTACCGCCGTCAGGCGGATGTGGTCGAGGTCGCAGGTGGCGCAGGTGTCTCCGTACATGCCTCGCTGTCTCCGGCAGAGATGAGCGCGCTCATCAAAGACGACTGCACGTTCGTCATCGACGAACACGGCGCCAAGAAGAAGCCTACGTTTGGGCTCTGCGCCTTCGGCTGCCCGGCTAACGGGCAGTATCCGGACGATCAGTTGGCCATCAAGGTCAACCTCGCACCGGAAGCGTATGTGCCGGGGAAGATGAGTTTCGTGTGCCCGACAGGGAAATGCGTACTCACGCTTCCTCTGTGGGCGCTCGAACGCATGAAGGGCACCCTCTTCTGTGTCGCTGTTGAAGGCTATCCAGTCACTGTTGCAGGATACGCGGGTTATACCGCCCACTCCCGCTTCGACACCGTCGTCCAGGGGGAACTCCTCCAGACGAAGGCGGCTGGCAGGCTCAATCGCACTCTCCGCGGCAGCGGACGTTACTAGGTCGCTTCGGCGGCACACCTTCGGGCGAGTGGAGGTCACCTTGATCTCCCTCGCTCTCTTATACAAAACTTACCAACCATGAAGACCATCAACATTTCACATCTACCGAACAAGAAGTCGATCGCAATCGGCCTGTTCGCTGTGCTTGCCGTGCTATCGACCGGATTCGGTATCGGTCTTGTAACCGGCGTCGTCAATCTCGAGAAGGCAGAGGCCTGCTGCGTGGTGCCACCACCGCCCCCACCGCCGCCTCCTCCTCCGCCCCCACCACCGCCCCCACCACCACCGCCTCCTCCTCCGCCCCCACCACCGGTGATTCCGCCACCACCACCTCCTGCCGAGGAGCCTAAGGCGCCGCAGGTAGCTCCTACCTGTACGCTTACGGTCGGTCTTTCTGCAATCCCGCAGGGCGGCAGCACGACCCTTACCTGGCGTGTGACGAATTCGTCCTATGCTGCTATCACACCAGGCATTGGTGGGGTAGACGCAACTGGTTCGATTACGATCCGTCCGACACAGACTACGACCTATCGCCTCACCGCAAACGGTTTGAACGGTCAGACCATCAACTGTACGGCGACGGTAACCGTTACGATTCCACCACCACCAACCGACGTGTGTCCGAATATTCCTGGTAATCAGTCAACCATCCCTTCTGGTCTCATTAAGGATGGAAACGGCAATTGTGTACCACCCGTTATTCCTCCAACCGATGTGTGTCCAAACATCCCTGGCAATCAGGGAAGCGTTCCGCCTGGATACGTGAAGGATGGAAACGGCAATTGTGTGCAGCCCCCGCAGCCACCAACCGATGTGTGTCCAAACATCCCTGGTAATCAGTCAACCATCCCTTCCGGTCTCATCAAGGACGGAAATGGTAACTGTGTCGCACCGCCAGTAAATGCACCAAAGTGTATCTTCCTTAAGGTAAGCGACAGCTCGATTGACCGCGGCGACGAGGTCACCCTTTCTTGGAAGACCGAGAACGCAACTTCTATCTCGATCAATCAGGGTATTGGTAAAGTGGATCCCACCTCTGGAGGTGACTACAAGGTAAGTCCAAACGAGGACACAACCTACGTCGCAACTGTTAAGAACGCGTCAGCAACCGTTACCTGTGACGTACGTGTTGATGTCGACGAGGATGACAATGGCGGTGGCGGTACCACCCGCAAGAGTCCACGTGTCTCACTTGATGACTTGCCACGTCCTGACGCACTTCCGTTCTCGTTCGTGTATCTCGACGAGGTACCGTACACCGGTCTTGAGCTTGGTCCTATGGGTATGGTCCTCTACTGGCTCACCCTCATCGGTGTATCCGCAGCACTCGCCTATGTCATCGTATTCAACGCCATGCCGTTTGCTTTCCGTAAGCTCTCGGGTGGTGGTGATGACGTGAACACGATCTTGAGCAGCTCGCATGGACATGACGCTCACGGACATGACACTCATGGATCTGTCGCACACTCAGTAGCAGCAATCCCAACGGGTCCTACCGCCATTGCGAAGGCCTACTCGTCCTACGAAGGATTTAGGTCCTTTGCGCAGGGAAGCGCACTTACCATCGATGACATCGTCTCGGGTCTTGCTCGTGAGTCGCATGCACCCGTTGAACCTGCTCCGGTTGCTCCTTCTGCTGCGCTTCCGTCGCACGTAGAAGCAGCTCCTCAGGTAGCAGCACCTGCAGCGGCTACCTATGAGGCAGCACACAATGTGCCCGCCTTCATCGGAGCACTTCTGTCAGGCGATCGTGACGCTACCTTCGATGCGATCCGTCAGGTTACTCGTGCCGGCGACAGTGCTGAGGACTTCCTCACGCATGCTATCGTTGCGCTCGATGACGCGTATCGCGCAAAGATCGAAGGCACGCAGGTGCACGCAGACATTGCAGCGTTGACTGCTTCTAGCGCACCCGCATTCCTCGAGAAGGTTATCGGCGCGCTTACAGCAGCAGTCGACGGTACCTATTCAACAGGAGTCACGGGCGTGAAGCTTGCGGTCACTCGCGCACTTGGCGTGGTGAACGGATAAGAAGACTTTATTAAAGAAAAGCCTCTCCGCACAGGAGAGGCTTTTCTTTTTGCCATGCGAGAGTATGCTCGACGGTAGAGAAGGTGCAGGAATATCTGACCTGCAAAAAGATGGGAGGAAACTGTGTCCGAAAAAATGTCGAAGGAAGACCGGCAGAGCTTGGGTACGATTGTCATGACGGTGGTCATCGTGGCAGCTGCGTATTTTGTGATCCTGCCAGAAATCTCCTCCGTCAAGGAGACCGTCGATACTGAGATCACGGAGGTGGTGGAGGATTCCAAGGACTACTTCACGCCCCCTGAATTCCGATAGGGCCCCACAGGGCGTCGATTGCGTAAGCACTCGGCGCCCTTGTCCTTATCTGCGTTCCGCTATTTCCTTCGAGACTCGCTCGGCGAACTCCCCTACCTTCATCGCATCAAGCTTGCCTTCGTCACGACTTTCAACCGATACGGTCCCCGCTTCAATCTCTGCATCTCCAACGACAAGCATATAGGGAATCTTTTCACCCTTTGCGTTGCGAATCTTTTTTCCGAGTGATTCGTTGGCACTGTCGTGTTCTGCACGGATACCAACAGAAGCGAGTGACGCACATACCTCCTGTGCATATGCTGCGTGCTTTTCAGATACCGGAAGTACGCGCACCTGTGTAGGAGAAAGCCAAGTGGGGAAGGCACCCCCGTACTTCTCGATGAGGAATGCCATGATCCGTTCGATGGCGCCGATTGAGGAGCGATGCACGACAAAAGCACGTGTATGAGAACCATCCTGTGCGACGTACGTGAGGTCGAAGCGCTCAGGCATGCAGAAGTCATACTGCACGGTAAACGCGGTATCTTCCTTCCCGTTCACATTCTTCATCTGAATATCCACCTTCGGGCCATAGAAAGCAGCCTCACCCTTAGCCTCCACAAAATGCTTGCCGCGCTTCTCGAGCATCTCTCGAAGAAGACTCTCGCCCTTCTCCCAGGCAGCATCGTTCTGGTAGTACTTCTCAGTGTCAGCACGGTCTCCAAGCGAGAGACGGTACCAGTAGTCTTCGCCCTGGATAAGTCCGAAAGTACCCGCGACATGCTCGATGAGTGCAAGTGCTGCCTCGACTTCTTCGATTGCCTGCTCTTCTGATGCCGTCACGATATGTGCGTCCGCAAGACAGAAGGTGCGCACCCGCTGGAGTCCCGAGAGTTCTCCTGACTGCTCGTAACGGTAGAGCTGGGCAAGTTCAGCAATGCGCATCGGAAGCTCGCGGTAACTGACCGGCTTTCTGAGATAGAGCTCAAAGTGGTGCGGGCAGGTCATGGGACGGAGCATAAACTCGTCTTCGTCGATCACGATCGGCGCATACATCGAATCCTTGTAGTGCGGGTAGTGACCCGACTTCTTATACAAATCGATCTTAGCGATGTCGGGTGTATAGACATGGAGGTAGCCACGCTTAATCTCCTCGTCCACGATAAAGCGTTCAAGCTCGCGACGGATCGTTGCACCCTTTGGCGTAAAAAGTGGAAGACCTTTACCGACCGTCTCCGAGAACACAAAGAGATCGAGTTCCTTCCCAAGCTTCTTATGATCCCGCTTCTTCGCTTCCTCCTGCTGTGCTCGGTACGCTTCAAGTTCTTCCTTGGTCTCAAAGGCACGTCCGTAGATGCGGGTGAGCATGGGATTCTTCTCGTCACCACGCCAGTACGCGCCAGCGATGCGCTCAAGCTCAAACGTTCCTACCTTCAGGTCATGCGCCGGATGTTCCGCGTGCCCGCCCTTACAAAGGTCGGTGAAGTTGTCGGCAGTGTAGAGGGTGATGGGGTCTCCGGCAGCTACGATGCCATCAATGATCTCAAGCTTGTATAGATTGTCCTTGAATCGGTCACGTGCGTCTTTCTCAGAGACCTCGGTGCCCGACATCGCGGTCCAGGACGGAAGCATCTCCTCCATGGCGGACTGAAGGGTGGCAAGTTCTGCTTCGCCGGGGGCCTCGCCTCCGGAGAAGTCGAAGTCGTAATAAAAGCCCGTGTCGATGGCAGGACCAATCGTTGCCTTGGCATGTGGGTACCGCTCAAGGACTGCGGAGGCCAAGAGATGGGCGAGGGTGTGGCGTTTTTCTTCGAGGGAAGCCATGTAGTGGAGAGGATAGCATAAAAGGTGAAGCGGCTCCCTGGGAGGGGAGCCGCTGCGGTTGGTCGGATCAGACGCTGCCAGCCTGAACCGATTGTAGGTTTCGAAGCGTTTGCAGCTTCTCGATCCACTCATCGATGGTCTTGGTGGGCAGGTCTGCGTGCTGCGCGATGAGTGAATCGATTCCTGAGGTCACTTCGCAGGCCGCTGACACTGTGGGTGGTGTCACGTGACCGTGCGCGCGGAGCTGATCGATGGTCCGAGCAAGGGGGTGAGAGTCGTGCATGACAGATTCTCCTGTTTCTGCAGCTCTTATATCACAGCGCTTTCAGGTTATCGAGCGCAAGTGAGGTCTCTCCGTTTCGAATTGATACCGATCCCTTAATCAACAGACACTGACCGGTCGTCAGAAGGTGGCCATGCTCCTTGTATAGTTTCGGAAACGCAACTGCCTCAATTGATCCTGACTTGTCCTCAAACTTGAGAAAGGCCATCTTCTCGCCACTTTTGGTGAGAAAGGTGCGGACTTCTTGGGTGAGGACCGGGAGAATGACCGGCCGGCCGGCCTTGGGGTCTGCAAGAAGCTGCGCTATGGTCGTGTTTGCCTTCGCCGTCATTGCCGTATGTGCATCAAGCGGATGCCCGGAGACATAGATGCCAAGCAAATCCTTTTCGTAGGAAAGTTTCTCGATCAGAGACATCTCTTCTTTGGCTGGAGGGAGTGTAAGCGTAGGAGCGGCAAAGGCTGAGCCAAAGAGTGAGTCCTGGGGAGCTTCTGCAGTTGCGTCGCGATGGAAGGTGAGTAGGAGCTCTATATGGTCGACCAAGTGTCTGCGCTGACCAAAGCGATCAAGTGCGCCAGTCTTGATGAGGACCTCGAGAGATTTCCGGTTCAGGTTTTTTGACTCAACCCGTGAGAGGAAATCCGACAGATCCTTAAACGGACCGTTTGCTTCCCGCTCTCTCATGATTGCCTCGGAAATACCCTGACCAAAATTCTTGATGGACATGAGACCGAAGCGGATCGTATCTTTGTTTTCTCCGGCAACGGTGAAGTCCGTACCGCTCTCATTAATGTCGGGAGGTAGAAGGGGAATCCCGAGTCGTTCACACTCAGCCGCAAGGATTGAAATCTGCTCGGTGTCACCTGCGTCCGCAGTTAGAAGTGCGGTCATGTACTCGACCGGGTAGTTCGCTTTCATGTACGCGGTCTGGTACGCGACTTTGCCGTAGCAGGCGGCATGCGCCTTGTTGAATCCGTAGGCGGCAAACGGCTCGATCAGTTTCCAGATCGCTTCAGCCTTCTGCTTAGACAGATTTCCTTTCTCTTCAAAGCCCTTCATAAGCTTTTCCTTCTGCGCCTCCATTTCAGCCGGAATCTTCTTACCCATCGCCTTACGAAGCGTGTCCGCTTCAAGCCAGGAGTACCCGCCAAGCTTGATGGCGGTTAGGAGCACGTCGTCCTGGTACACCAGAAGACCATAGGAGAAGTCGAGATAGTCCTTCATGCGCTCGTCCATGTAGTGGATGAGGCGGGGATTCTTCTTGCGTTCGATGTACTGCGGGATCGTTTCCATCGGACCAGGGCGATACAACGCCACCATCGCATTAATATCGTGGATCGAGGTTGGCTGGAGTTCCTTCAGGTACCTTGTCATTCCTGAGCCGTTTAGCTGGAACGTACCTTCGGTTTCTCCACGCGCGAGCATGGCGAATGTTTTCTGGTCATCGATTGGTACATTCTCGATATCGATATATATGCCCTGCGTCTCACGAACACGCTCAACGGCATCAGAGAGAATGGCGAGGTTCTTGATACCGAGGAAGTCGAACTTCAGAAGTCCTGCATCTTCAACCGCATGCATGTCGTACTGCGTGATCAGTTTGCCGGTCTTGGGGTCGATCTGGAGTGGTGTCCACTCAGTCAGTGGTGTGGGTGAGATCACCACGCCTGCAGCGTGCACTCCCGTGTGCCTCACACATCCCTCGATCTGACGAGCGAGATCAATGATCTCTTTAGTGTCATCATCCTGCTCGTAGAGCTCTTTGAGTTCTGGTTCAAGTTGCAGCGCTTTCTCAATGGTCATCGGAAATCCCTGACTACCCATGGGAATTAGCTTTGCAATGCGGTCACCGGTGCGGTATGCGTGTCCAAGCGCTCGCGACACGTCGCGCACTGCAGCTCTCGCCATCATCGTTCCGAAGGTACCGATCTGTGCGACATGATCCTCGCCATACTTAGCTTTTGCGTACGCGATCATGTCGTCTCGCCTGTTGTCGGCGAAGTCCATATCGATATCGGGAGCCTTCGGGCGTTCCGGGTTCAAGAATCGTTCGAAGGGAAGTTTGTATAACAGTGGATCGACGTTGGTGATACCGGTCAAGTATGAGACGAGGGAACCGGCAGCCGAGCCTCGAGTGGTGGCGAGGATACCGTTCCCTTTGGCGTATGACAGAAGGTCGGAGACGGCGAGGAAGTACGGAGCAAAGCCTTTGCCATTGATGACTTCAAGTTCGTACTCGATACGCTCCTCAACTTCTGTGTTCTTCTCAAGTCCACGCATGGAGATGCCGGCGTATGTGCGCTCTCGCAGCATCTCTTCGTGCGTTTTGCCGGGATCGGTATCAACCGCAGGGAAGTTCCAGCTTCCGAGATTGAATGTGATGGAGCAGCGGTCAGCGATCTCACCTGACGCGTCGACTGCTTCCGGCACATCTTTGAACCATTCCCGCATCTGCTTTTCGGTGACGAAAGAGAAATCTTCCTCCTCGTTCTTGCTTGCGCTTCCGTGTGCGATGCGGCGCATAACCTCCGTTGCTTCGCGGTCGCCTGGTTTCAGGTAGTACACGTCATGTTGTGCGAGAAGCGGGACACCTGAGTCCTTTGAAAGCTTCTTAATCTCCTCCATGCGCTTCACGTGCCCGTCGACTTTGGGATGGTGGCTGATCTCAAGATACACATTCTCCTTTCCAAAGATGGAGACATATTCCTCGATTGCTGCCGCGGCACCTTTCTTGTCGCCCTGCTTCAGGTGCTGCGCGACTTCACCTGCAAAGGAGGGAAGTATAGCGATGAGTCCTGTGTGGTGTTCGCGCAGCAACTCTTTATCCATGTGCGGTCGCTCGTGGTATCCCTCCGTGAAGGATTTAGTGATGAGCTTCAGAAGATTCTGATATCCCTCGTTGTTTAGGGCGACGAGTACGAGGCGGGTGCGACCGCCGATCTCTGTTTGCACCTGGGACACGTCATGGCGCGACCCGGGAGCTAGATACGCATCAACGCCAAGGATGGGCTTAATGCCTGCCTTCTCTGCAGCTTTATAAAACTCAATACCTGCGTGGAGGTTCCCGGCATCGGTGATACCAAGCGCGTCCATCCCAGCGGCTTTTGCGGCTTTGACGAGTTCTGGAACCTTCGGGAGTGCCTGGAGGAAGGAGTAGTGGCTATGCGTGTGGAGGTGAATGAAGCGGCCAGCCATTGCATACAGAATACCAACTCTCACTAACGAACGCATTGGTATGTCCGTGCTAACTTGCTAAATACAATTTAACGTGTTTAAATTCTATGTAGAACGATCAAGGGAGAATGTTATGAAGCGGCTTTCGCTCAAGTTTAAGGATTTCGCTGTCGAACTTTGGATTTGCCCTGAACTGATGCGCGATGTTGGTGTCAGGCGCATCGAAGAAGTGGAAGAGAATCTCCTCACTTTCCTTCAGCAGCTCGACGTTGAGGAGAATAAGTATCTACTTCTATATCTCGAGAAAGTCCAAAAACCACGCATGGCAGTCTTAATGGCTCATGGGACGTTCGAAGGACCTCGAGTGTTCGATGGGTGGTGGTATACAACTGCCGGTGTGAACTACTCAGTGCAGGAATGGATCGATAAACGTGAAGCTGAGGGGTACGGAGCCATAACTCTTATGAGCTGCAATCTCGCAGGCCAAACGCCTCGATCGTCTGAAGCTCTGCTCATTGTTCCGGATACACCTTTTTCGATTCCGAGAGTAGAGCAGGGTGAAATTTGCATCAATCTCATTCATCCCAAAAAAGGAGAACTCCAGCATGTAATTGAACATGAACTTCGTTCGCTTCGTGCGTCGAAGAAGCGCGCCCCACACTAGTGGGGTGCTCTGCTTTATACTGCGCACATGAGTATGATTGTAGGTGTCGATGAAGCAGGTCGCGGGCCACTGGCAGGTCCGGTCGCTGTTGGTGTCATCGCCGTCACCGAAGGGTACGATCTCCTCGCGGTATTCCCAGGACTCAATGACTCAAAGAAGTTGTCTGAAAAGAAGCGCGAAGCACTCTTCCAAATACTCCAGCAAGAAATTAAGAGTGGAAATGTGCGTGCAAGTGTGCAGCTCGTTGGTGCGTCATATATAGATGAGGGTGGTATCTCACCCGCGATCAAACATGCAGTGTCTAAGGGGGTTACCAAGCTTCTCCCGAATCCCGAAGAAGGGAAGGTGTATCTCGACGGTTCCTTAAAAGCACCTCCCGAGTATGCGCAGGAGACGGTGATTGGTGGCGACGCGCTCATTCCTGCGATCATGCTCGCGTCGATTGCGGCGAAAGTCACGAGAGATCGGAAGATGCTCGAACTCGCCGTCCTCTATCCGAACTATGGATTCGAGAAGCATAAAGGGTACGGCACAGCTGCGCATATTGCAGCAATACGAACGCATGGACCCTGCGCGGAGCACCGGAGGAGTTTTATTACGAGGATATAAAAAACTAAAGGGCCACGCGATGTACTCGCGTGGCCCAGTTCGGATGACCTGAGCGGTTGCCCGGTGGCGATTGCTCAAAGGTGCTGGTTAATTCGCAGTCTCACGCTGGCGTGAGAGGCGTCTCTTTAGGTAGTTCTTAGGGAACTACCCCGGTTTGAGGGGTGGAGACGGTTCCACCTCCACAGCCTGGTAGTAGAGAAGCATCACCCCGATGAATGCGAAGAAGTCGTATACCCCCTTGCTGATGATGGAAAAGATCGTGCGAACACGCAGCTCTTGGACGTACATAGCAACCTGCGAAAAGGAGTCTATGGATGGGATCCGAACGTGGACCCGAGCTTCTGCTGTCTGCCAATGGGGGCTAGCACAGCATTACCCTCACATTCCCATACGTGAGCCATATAGCAAGCATCTAGCTTGCACAGCGCTAGCCAGGAAAAAGGGCCTATGGTAAGGTACTCCCACTATGTCAGTACGGATGCGCCACACTAGTTCGCACACCAAGAACCGCCGGAGCCACCACGCTCTTGTTGCAGGTGCTGTCGTGAAGGACAAGGAGAGCGGTAACCTCCGCCTCCCACACCGCCTTGATGAAGCAACTGGTATGTACCGCGGTAAGCTCATCGTCCCCGAGCGTAAGGCAGAAGTGAAGGCCGACAAGAAGCGTCGCGAGAAGAGCGAGGACGCAACTCCTGAGACCGCTCCTGGTCACACCCACGAGGAGAAGATGATTCCCGGAGAGGATCGCGAGAAGAAGCAGGGCCTCATGGGTCGCATGCAGCTCGGCAAAGCAAAGAGTCGCTCCGGATTCGGAGGCGGCACCGGCTCATAAGAAACACCCGCCTCGTGCGGGTGTTTTCTTTTATGCACAGCGCTATCTACTAGCACCATTCATCGATTAGGGTGTATTGTATCTACACGTTCTTTCCATATGGCCAACCGGCATCTAGCACGTTCAGTCGTTCTGCAAACACTCTTTGAGTGGGATACGACTAATTCTGATATCTCGGGTGCTCCCGAGATGCTTATGCGTAACGTCGAAGAGTTCGGCGGAGACGACACCGACCGGCCATTCATGGAAACACTCCTCACGGGTGTGCTCGCTAAAAAAGATGAGCTCGACCTCATCATCACCAAGGCCGCTCCTGACTGGCCACTTGAGCGTATTGCGCCAGTCGATCGAAACATTCTCCGTATCGGTCTCTACGAGCTTCTCTTTGCGGACCGCGCTCAAGTTCCGGCAAAGGTTGCGATCAACGAAGCGATTGAACTCGCGAAGGTGTTCGGTGGAGATTCCTCAGGACGCTTTGTAAATGGTGTACTCGGCGCGGTGTACAAGGAGCTTGGAGAACCAGGTAAGGATGAGACTGGCAAGAAGGATAAGGTGAAGCGAGAGGCGCTTCCGCTTGAAAAGCTTGGTGGCGCTATTGTCTACGCCTACCATGATGGTCAGTACTACCTCGCACTCGTGCACGACGTGTTCGGTCGCTGGACCCTTTCAAAGGGACACATCGAAACTGATGCAACACCCGAGGAGGGAGTGAAGCGAGTGGTCAAAGAAGAACTCGGTCTTGAGAACGTTACCGTTGAGGAACAGGTGGGTGAAAACGAATATGTTGCCAGTCACCCTGAGAAAGGGAAGGTGCGTAAGCACGTATGGTTCTTCCTGGTGAAGAGCGAGTTCGAGCCGGTAGAACTGAAGAAAACCGGCGGTCTTGATGATGCGAAGTGGTTCCGTCTCCCGGACATCCTCGACCTTAATTTCTATGACGACATGCTGCCGATCGTGACGGCTGCAGTGCAGAAGCTTCTTGATCGTTCGTCGAAGAATTGACGTACTAGGGGAGAGGGGTAGAGTGCCAGTGGGAGGGGGCTCTCAGGGTAATGGAGAGTTCCTGCAATGACAGTTGTTTCTAACATTCTTCGTTTCACTATCGATTACAGTAAGACGCTAGAAGAGCGGATTGCTGCATGCGGTTTGAGTGCGCATCAGCCGACAATCACCGCGAAACTATTTCCTCCAGCCGGTAACGGCATCGTTGTATTTGAAGCGAAGCCCTTCATGTATACCGGACCGCTTGAGCCTGATTGCAATTGCTGTCCCTTGCGTGATGTCAATCGCTTTATTGCCGAAGCTGATCCTGATCGCCCGTGGGAGCCGGCACATCTGGATCACCTGCTCGGATATCTGCCGCTGATCGATCCCAATCGGGTCACTACGATTGCAGCAACAGGTGATGCTGCACGCGGTACCGTACCGTACATCTTTTGGGCCGTGCGCGGTGGTCCAGTCCTCTGGATTGATAGTGACCTCGAGTTCGGATCAGATACCGACTTTCTCGGTGTCCGGCTTGCCGCCTGACTCCACTTCGACCTCCGCTCCACTTCGGGTGCGGAGGTCTTCTGCTAGCAATTCTTATATTTTGCGCTACTCTCACTCGTATGTCCGAATTCAAGGAATACGCGCAGCAGCTCGGTCTCTCCTTCAACAACCCCGATCTCTTCATCGAGGGCCTAACTCATCGCTCGTATCTCAACGAGAACCGCGACGCCGGCAACCATAACGAGCGCTTGGAGTTCCTTGGGGATGCCGTGCTTGAGCTTGCGGTGACCCGCTTCCTTTTCGAGCGATTTCCGAACAAGCCAGAAGGGGACCTCACTGCCTATCGTGCAGCACTCGTAAATACCTACTCCCTTGCCGATACCGCGAAGCTGATTGGTTTGAACGATATGCTGCTTCTCTCTAAGGGTGAGAAGAAGGACGTGGGACGTGCCCGTGACATTATTCTTGCAAACGCGTTTGAAGCACTCCTTGGCGCGATTTACCTCGATCAGGGATTCGACGCAGCGGAATCGTTTGTTGCAACGCATCTCTATCCCAAGATCGATCAGGTCATCGCGACCCGCGCCTATCAGGACGCAAAGAGTAACTTCCAGGAGCTCGCCCAGGACAAGAAGGGCATTACCCCGACCTACCGCACGCTCTCAGAGGAAGGACCGGATCACGACAAGAAGTTCACGGTCGGCGTGTTCCTTGGCGACGAAGCGATCGCACGCGGAGAAGGGAAGAGTAAGCAGGAGGCCGAGCAGTCAGCAGCACAGGCAGCACTTGATAAGACGGGATGGTAGTTGTATAATATAGACTGACCTGTTCGCTTTGGGAGTACGTAAATGAAGTACACGCCGGATCCGGTGTGGGGATCGTTCCGTATGATGTGGCCGCTAGCGCGTCACAGCTTCTACCTTGTCATTGTGCTTGCGTTGGTACTTCTCGAGATATTGCCCTGGATCGTGGTCGGTAGAGCTCCGGTGTTCGTTATAGGAGCTACCTATCCGATCGCCGTGTATATGGGCGGCGCTGCAATTGTTGGTGCCTGCTATCTCGTGAATGCGCGGAGTGCTGCGCGGGAGGCAGCAAACCTCACCGTCATTGCTTTCCTCATGAGCCTTGGCTGGTATCTTCTGATTCTTGAGTGGTACAACCTCGCTGTCGATGCCGCTTCAATTGTTTGGAGTATGCCTGGATGACTAACTGCACCGCCCCCTCGCGCACGTGAGGGGGCGAATCATTTATATCAAAGTGCCCCTCGCCAGTGTGACGAGGGGCTGTCTAGTTACTTCTCACAGATTTCCCATACGACCTCTTCACTCGGCGTGCTCCTCCCGAGCACATAGAAGGGGGTATCCACGACGCGAATCTCGTGACGAGTCGACTGATGCAGACGAAGCTTCGTCAGCTGTTCGACGCGGTCTCGATTCTGCTTGTCCCCGATTGCCTTGCGGTTAAGTGTCGTCTTGACCGTCAGCAGATCGGACCAACCGAACCCTTTGATTTCCGCAATTACCGCTGCATCCTCAGCATCTGCTTCGTCAACCACCACCTCAGCGTTCCCGCTGTCTTTCTTTAGGTACGTCACGCCACTGGTGAGCTGGATCGTCTTCGGTCCCTTGTGGGGTGGCTGAGGCACAAGTTCGGGGTGTTCTTCCGTAAAGACTCGGAAGAGTTCCGCATTTCGCTTGAGGCCATTGTAGAGCGGTTCGAGCCGCTTCCCCGATCGTTCGATGGCTTCCTTGATCGGTTGCTCAGCTTCCTCAAGCGCCTTCTTTGCCTCACTGTATTTCTCAAGGTGCAGTGCGATCTCGGCATCTCGCTCGCTCAGGATCTTTTTGATTTGTTCGGCACCCGTGCGTATACGTATGAGGCGTCGCTCGTTACGGGCTTTAAGTGTTGCTGGTGTTGGCTCGGTCTGAGCCGGCACCGCTGTGGCATCATCTGGCATCACACTACTCCGTACTCATGAAAGTTCAGGCTGCATATACAGTGCCGTAGTTCAGATTAAGAGAGGCTGAACGATCAGATGCGGTATAATTCTGGTAAATGCTGAAGCGACTGGAGATCGCCGGATTCAAATCATTCGCACGGAAAACCGTGCTCGATTTTGCGTCCGCTACTACGTCGATTGTGGGTCCGAACGGCTCAGGCAAATCAAACGTTGCTGAAGCCTTCCGCTTTGCGCTTGGCGAGCAGTCCATGAAGAGTATGCGTGGAAAGCGCAGCGAGGACCTCATCTGGGCCGGGTCACACACGAACCCGAGAGCAAACCGGGCAGCAGTCGCGATTGTGTTTGATAACAGTAAGCGCATCTTCCCCAAGCTCGATTTCGATGAGGTCTCCGTCGAGCGTGCCGTGTTCCGTGATGGCGCAAGCGAGTACTCGATCAATGGTTCAAAGGTCAGGCTTCGAGACGTGCAGGAGCTTCTCGCTGCTGCGAACATCGGTGACACCGGGCACCACATCATCTCTCAGGGAGAGGCCGATCGTATTCTTCTTGCACATCCTCGCGAGCGTCGCGCCATGCTCGAAGACGCGCTTGGTCTCAAGGTCTTTGAATTCAAGAAGCAGGAGGCAGAGCGTAAGCTCGAAAAGACCGAAGAGAATGTGCGGGAGGTAGAGTCTCTGCGGCGCGAGATTGCTCCGCACATTCGCTTCCTCCAAAAGCAGGTAGAGAAGCTCGAGCGAGCAGAAGCCTTTGCGCGTGAGCTTGCCGAGCTTGCCCGCACCTACTTTGCAACCGAAGAGGCATACATCGACCGCGAGAAGAAGGAAGCAGAAGGAAGGAAGCGGGTAGCAGAAGAGCGTCTCGCTACTTCAAGTGCTGAGCTCGCGGCCTTCGACGAACGAGCCACAACCGACTCGGAAGGCATGAAGCGTTCTGAGGCTATCCGTCAGGCGGAGAAAGACGTTGATCGAGTGGTGCAGCAGCGTGGCGAGCTTGCGCGCGAACTCGGACGAGTAGAGGGCGGGCTCGCAGAAGCAAAGAAGCGCAGTGTGCAGGTGGCACGAGAGCCGTATGTAAAAGTGCCGAGAGAGGACCTTGCCGCGCTTCGGACCGAGATTGATAAACAGACCGATCTAGCCGATGCGTCGCCCGATGCGCTTCGCGCTGCACTTGGAGCGATCAGAGGCATGATCACTGCGTTCTTTGAGCGCTTTGCATCTCCGCAGGACGACTATCTCGCCGAAGAGGAGCAGACCGTCATGCGACTGGAGGGTGAGCGAGAGACACTCCTTGAGAAGGACCAGGCACTTGCCACAGAGATCGAGAAAGCGAGAAGCGGTCTTATGAAAGCGAGAGAGGCGGCCCTTGCGTACGAAGAGACCGGAAGGGAGGAGAAGCGTCGCATCTTAGGTCTTGCGGAAAGCAAGGCACACGAGGAGGGACAGGTTGAGCGGGAAGCAGCACGTCTTCGTGAACTTGCGTATCTTGCCGAGGAACTTGAGCGCGATCGCGCCGAGGTGCTCGCGCTTGCAGGCGCTGCCGCATTTTCATACGAACCACTCACCGAGCTTCCACAGGAGGATCGGAGGCAGCAGGAAGATCGTAAGCGACAGCTTGAGCGCCTCAAGATCCGTCTTGAAGAGGCAGGGGGAACTAGCGATGATATTCGCAAGGAATACGAGGACGCAACCAGTCGTGAAGCGTTTCTTGCGCGTGAGCTCGAGGATCTGGCAAAGAGTGCTGAAGGTCTCAAGGCGCTGATTGCTGATCTCGATACCGAGCTCCAGAAGACCTTTGCGGAAGGTCTTGCGAAGGTGAACGCATCGTTTGGAGAATTCTTCGGGCTTATGTTCGGAGGAGGTGCTGCTCGCTTGGTACTTGAGGAACAGCCGGATCTACGACGGGGGGTAGAAGGTGACGACGAAGAATATGAAGAGGAGGGAGGAGTGAAGCAGTGGAAGCCGGGTATCGAGATCTCAGTCGCGCTTCCACGAAAGAAAGTGCAGTCGCTCATGCAGCTCTCGGGAGGCGAGCGTGCTCTTACATCGATCGCACTTATCTTTGCGATGAGTCAGGTGAATCCGCCACCATTCCTGATTCTCGACGAGACGGATGCTGCGCTTGATGAGGCGAATAGTCGCCGGTACGGAGATCTCATCGAACAGCTTGCAAAGAAGAGTCAGCTCATCGTGATCACCCACAATCGTGAGACCATGAGCCGCGCCGGCATCCTCTACGGCGTCACCATGGGTAACGACGGTATTTCAAAGCTCCTCTCTGTGAAATTTGAGGAGGCGGCGCTGGTCGCAAAATAGTCTCACCTATCGTTCACGGCGTTGTGCTATAGTCCCTGTATGTATACGGCGGTGTATAAAAAGGGTCGTGCTGGCTATGTCGCGTGGATCGAAGAGATCCCGGGCGTAAGCACGCAGGGCGCGTCGAAAGCTGAAGCGAGAGAGAATCTCTCGGACGCACTTTCGGAATTCATTGCCGCTCGCAAACTCCTTACGAAGAAGGAAAGCGCACGAGGGGCTGTTGTACGCGAGCGATTCTCTATCGCGTAGCCTACATGAAGCGTGCAGATCTCCTAAAGCATCTGCGTACTCATGACTGCAAACTTCTTCGGGAAGGTGCGCGACATTCGGTGTATATCAATCCCACGAGTGGACAGATGAGTACGGTGCCGCGACACACTGATATCATCTCATTTCTTGCCCGCAAGATTTGTAAAGATTTAGGTATTCCGGTCGTTACGGGGAAGTAACCCATTGAATCTTCATCCGGTTACCGGTATACAGAGTGCCAGGAGGTGTACATGTCGCAGGATCATTCGCACCGGACACCAGGTCCGCAACAGGAGTTCGATAGGCTGGTACAGGAACCCGGCCGTGACCGGATGTTTACGGTTGCGTCCAAGAAGGACGCCGAAAGTCCGTTCTATGACCCGATGAAGTCGGGTCACCACCAGAAACCCGGGAAAAGTGTCCGCAAGAGTTGACCCTTATCCCCATTCGCCCGCGGCTTGCCGCGGGCGTATGATTTAGGTCCCATGGCCGCATTCCAATACTTCAAACACCACGTCGACAAAGCAGCGTCACTTCTCGGTCTTTCCGAAGAAGAGCGTAAGCGTTTTGAAACCCCCGATCGGGTGCTTCGCGCTGATCTTACCATCCCGCTTGAAGCAGGTGGCACAGGAACGTTCCCGGCATACCGGGTGCAGTTTAATAACGTGCGCGGTCCATACAAGGGTGGCATCCGTTTCCATCCGGACGCCGACGAGGATGAGGTGTCTGCGCTTGCCGCGATGATGGCAATCAAGTGTGCGGTCGTCGATATTCCCTTTGGTGGCGCTAAGGGAGGTGTGGCAGTCGACCCGAAGAAACTTTCTCGCAGCGATCTGCACGAGCTCTCTCGTGCCTATGTTCGCGCGTTTGCAGAGCACCTAGGTCCAGACCAAGATGTGCCCGCTCCCGACGTCTACACCAACCCCGAGATCATGGCCGTTATGCTCGAAGAATACGAACGGATTGTCGGGAAACCGTCTCCCGCCATGATCACCGGAAAGCCTATTGAAAAAGGAGGAAGTCTTGGGCGTGATACGGCAACGGCTGATGGCGCACACGCAGTCCTGCTTGCGCTTCTTGCTGATCAGCATCTCTCGCTTGCCGGGCTCACTGCTGCGGTCCAGGGCGCAGGTAATGCGGGCGCGCAGGCTGCACGCCTTATTGCTCGAGACGGAGGAAGGGTGATCGCGCTTGCGGATAGTCACGGCACTATACGAAATGATCAGGGACTTGATGTGGAAATGGCACTTACTGCAAAAGAACTCCACGGCTCAGTCTGCAATGCAAAAGAAGATGCAGGTGCGCAGATGCTTTCTGCTGATGCAGTCATAACCACTCCTGCAAATATTCTCATTCCCGCTGCCCTTGAGGAGCAGATCAGAGAAGATAACGTGGATGCAGTGCGTACCGATATCGTGCTTGAGATCGCGAATGGTCCCACGACACCGGTCGCTGACGAGATACTCGCAAAGCGTAGTGTTGCGGTTGTGCCCGATGTGCTCGCAAACGCAGGTGGCGTCACCGTCTCATACTTTGAATGGCTGCAAAATAAGGCAGGGGAGTCGTGGACACGAGATCTGGTTGAGGAGCGACTCACCGAGACTATGCGTGACGCGTATCGGGACGTAGCTGATTTCGCAGAGGGGAGGAAGGTGACCTTGCGGGAGGCGGCATATGCGCTTGCACTTCAACGATTGCTTGAAGCGTAATTACTCTTACGTCTTTGCAACGAGTGCAAAATCAAGCTCACGCTCTGCAAGACGTGCGTCCATGAGCTTCACCTTGATTGGGTCGCCAAGGGCGTATTGGGTTTTCGTTCGCTCACCAACGATGCGATAGCGCTTCTCGTCGTGGATGAAGTAGTCGTCGCCGATATCACGGATGCGGATCATGCCTTCAGCGCGGGTCTCATTGAGTTCGACGTAGAGACCACGATCGGAGACACCGGAGATAACGGCATCGAACTCTTCGCCAATGCGCTCCATGAGGAATTCCACCTGCTTCATCTTGATCGAGTCACGCTCAGCTTCTACCGCCGCCGCTTCGCGCTCAGACGAGTGGAAGGCGAGTGTATCTAGTTCTGCGACCTGCTGCGCGTTAAACACACCATCGTTGGTGTAGTGCTTCAAAAGGCGGTGGATCAGAAGGTCAGGGTAGCGACGGATCGGGGAGGTGAAGTGCGTGTAGTACTTAAAGGCAAGACCAAAGTGTCCGGCGTTCTTGGTGGTGTAGACCGCCTTTGCCATAGAGCGAAGCGTTGCGGTCTTGATGAGGTATTCCTCAGGGGTACCCGCAACCTTTTCAAGCAACTGATTGATGTCAGTTCCTTTTACATGTCCTGCCGTCATCTCGAGGTGGTAGCCCATGACCTTGAGGAACTGCGCAAGGTTCTCAATGCGATCAGGATCGGGGTTGTCGTGAATACGGTATATGACTGAGTTCTGGAGGTTCGCCTTTCTCGCAGCTTCTGAGAGCATCTCGGCGACTGCTTCGTTTGCAAGAAGCATGAAGTCCTCGATAAGCATGTTCGTTGCCTTGCGCTCCTTGAGGCTGACTTTGATGGGCTTACCCGTCTCATCAAGCATGATCTTCACTTCAGGAGTATCAAAGGCAATTGCGCCCTTCTTCGTCCTACGGTCACGAATCTGGTCGGCAAGCTCTTTGAGGATGTTGAGTTCCGCAAGGAAGATACCGTCCTGCTTGTCGAGCACCTCCTGTGCCTCTTCGTATGTAAAGCGCTTGTCAGAGTGTATGACCGTCTCACCGAACCATCGGTTCACGATTCCCGCCTGGCTATCGAGCTCAAAGACCGCAGATACCGCAAGACGATCTTCGTTTGGGTTAAGCGAACAGAAGTTATTCGAGAGCACATGCGGGAGCATGGGGATGGTGCGATCGACGAGGTACACGGACGTCGCGCGCTTCCTCGCTTCGTTATCGATGTTGGTGCCCGGACGCACAAAGTACGAAACGTCAGCGATGTGTACACCAACTTCAATATTTCCGTTCTCGAGCTTCTTTACTGAAAGGGCATCGTCGAAGTCCTTGGCGTCAAACGGATCGATGGTGAAGGTAGTGACACCACGGAAGTCATGGCGACCCTTTTGCGTTCGGTCGTTCTGAATTGCTTTCGCTGCCTCCGCTTCAATATATGCCTTACCCTCAACTTCAAGCTTCTTTGCGTCTTCCTGTACGCCAGGAGGGAAGTCAGAACGGAACCCACTTGAAAGCGCGAGTGCACGCATCTCGGTCTCATGTTCTCCGGCAGGGCCGATGATCTCTTCAAGCTCACCCCACGGATAAGGCTGCGTGGCGGCCCATCCCTTGAAGCGGATCATCACCTTGTGTCCGATCGGGAGGGACTCACCCTTAACCACAAACGGCACGTACATCTTCTTCCAGTCAGGACGGAGCATGGTGAGGTTCTCCTCCGTGTTCTCGTAGAGGGTACCGACGAATGTCTCACGCGAGCGCTCGATGATATCCACGACCTTACCGATCGCGCGCTTTTCGCGGGACTTGGGGTCAAACTCAAACCCTGCCGTCTCGATCTTTACGGTGTCATTGGGGAATGCTCCCGCGAGATTCTCGGGCGGAATATAAATATCAGGCTTTTCAGGATCGTAGGTGAAGAATCCTTTGCCGGTGCGGATGATAGTAATCGGTCCCTCGTACGTTTCTTTTGAGTCAGCCATTTCCTACAGACTGTAGCAGATAACGCTGTATATGCTATGAATAACCAGCCACTCCCTCGCGTGGTAGCGCGTGCCTAGCCTGCGTGCGCATTGCCCAACTGCGGCGTCCCGTTATGGCAAGGGACGCTGCTTTTTTATTTGCTATAGTATGCCCGTCCATTGCCACCGCTGTGGACTTGGTCTTGCGACTAAGTACTTCCTCGGCATCCGGTGGTTCCGAGAGCCAGGAAAGGGGCGGCGGGCATTTCATATGCTCGCCGCTTTTTCTATGACGAAGGGCCATCAGCTCAAGTGAGTCTGATGGCCCTCATGTGTGTCTCACCACCCGCTGGTGCGAATAGTCTGCCTTCGATTGAATCTCCGACGGGAGGCCCGAGTAGCTCTAGCTACTATGTATCGTCCATTGCATTCCTTGATCTGTGCCTCGCCAGAATTTTGAAGCGCTAGCGCCACCTGCTTCCCATATACAGGAAGCCCATTGAGCTCGAGCTCCAGTCCGTCAGTGAGGTCGGCAGTGATAGCTTCCTCCTGATCTTTCCAATGGTTTCCTGCCGTATAGGCGCGTGGAGTCTGCGCATTCATGTTCAGCTCCTTCTGAATCGAATCTGTGACAACTTTAGCACCAGGCCTAGGAATCCGCATGCTCGTTGACCCGCTTACCCCTTTCTGTTACAGTTCCTGCCATTATGTTGATGATCCGATTCCAGCGCATTGGCCGTAAGAACGACCCGGCTTTTCGTATGGTGGTGCTACCCAAGTCCGCAGGCCCTAAGGCCGGCAAGTATGTCGATCTCGTCGGGAGCTACAACCCCCGCACGAAGGCCATGACCGTGAACGGTGAGGCGATCAAGAGCTGGATTGCCAAGGGCGCCCAGGTCTCCCCATCACTCAAGAACCTCCTTATCACCAAGGGTATTCTCGAAGGGAAGAAGCAGAACGTTCTTCCAAAGAAGACTCGCATCGTTTCTGAGCAGCCTGCAGAGGCAGCAGCACCTGCTGCAGAAGCAGTAGCTGTTGTCGAAGAGACTGGTGAGGAAGTTCCGGTCGCTGAAGTTGTTGACGCTTCTGAAGAAGTTGCCCAGGTAGCTGCAGAAGACGCAGCTGCCGAGGAGGTAAAGGAGGAAGCTCCAGCCGCTTAGTGCCTTCCGAGTCCTCCTGGGACTCTGCACGTTCTCTTCTCTGCTATTCTGTAACTATTCCGTACGCTATGGAACAAGACCACGCATTCCTCGATACCGTCATCAAAGCACTCGTCGATAACCCAGACGCAGTGGTAATCACTCGTACTGTTGATGAGATGGGCGTCCTTCTCACCCTTACCGTGCACCCAGACGACATGGGTAAGATCATCGGTCGCGATGGCAACATCGCTAAGGCACTCCGCACGCTTCTTCGTGTCGTCGGCATGAAGCACAACGCGCGTGTGAACCTGAAGATCAACGAGCCAGTGGGTGGCAAGCGCGAGGGTGAGATGCGCTCAATGGATGAGGTAGTGGGTGAGCTCTAATTGCCTTGCTCAAGTTCCATCTCATCACTCTCTTTCCTGAGGCCTGCGATGCGTATCTCTCCGCATCTATTTTGGGACGCGCCCGTAAAGAGAAGAAGATCAGTGTCGCGTATCAGTCTCCACGACCATTCGTAAAGAATAAGTGGGGGAAAGTGGACGAACGTCCGTATGGGGGAGGTCCTGGTATGGTCATGACCGCACTTCCGGTGGTGAAGGCAGTCAAGAAATCACTCGGACGAAGTGCCGGGAAATCCGTGATCATTTGGTTCTCGCCAAGCGCAAAACAATTTACAAACAAAGACGCAGACGCACTCGCTAAGTTCGATAAGATCGTTTTTGTCTGCGGCCGCTATGAGGGCATTGATGCAAGAGCTAAGGCAATGCTGAAGACCCTTGGTCCAGTTAAAGAATACGCACTTGGTGAAGCGGTATACACCGGAGGGGAAGTGCCTGCCATGGCGATGGTGGATGCGATTACGAGAAGGCTCCCAGGAGTGCTCGGCAAAGACGAATCAGTTGAAGAGCGCCGCATTGCGTCACCTGACACCTACACCCGTCCGGAGATCATTGAGTGGGAAGGGAAGAACTATAGAGTCCCTAAGGTGCTTTTGACCGGTAACCACGCGAAGATAGAGGAGTTGCGTAGCAAGAAGGCAAGGAAATAAGCTCAGATTGACTTGACGAATATATAATGTTGTGATACTGTAATCACAGCTTAGTACGGGCATCCCGCCCATGTTTCGTCGACATTTCCGTTGGGGGAATTGAGATGAGTGACATTACGTTCTGGACGCTCTTCGCTACGAGCGCAACGCTGGCCTATTTCACGGGAGGCTATCGCAGCATCGTGAATCCCTGTTTCTTCGTACCGGTGGTCATCACTGGATACCTCGTCCTCTACCGGGCGCGGTTCTACGACTACATCGCGAACGAACGCGGTTTCGACGTTGCGGCAGCCATGCCAATTCTCGGTCTCGTCGTCGGATACCTCGCGGTTAGCCTCGTGCATCTCGTGTACGAGCTCGTCATCGAGTTCCGTGCACTACGGCAAGAGGAAGAAGATGAGAAGCGGGAGAGTGGTGAGGAGCTTCCGGTCCCACCTTCAAACGCCTTCGATCGCACTGAAGAGCAGACCGTACTCTGGTGCGAACAGCGATTCGACCGTCGCGTCTAGCGTGGTGGTGGGGAACATGAGAAAAGCGGGCGGACTCTTCAAAAGAAGGGCCGCCCGTTTCCATTTTTGTATAGGTCAATTGACGCTTTGTATAGTTGTGGCAATAATGCTTCTCAGTCTCTCCAGGGTGGGAGTATAAACGAAAGGGGAACTCATGTTTTTTCTGTGGGCGATAGTCGCAGCACTGCTCGGCATGCTAACGGCAGGGCTCGGCCAACTCAAGAGTTGGTGGAAGGTAATGAGCCTCATCCCCCTCCTTGTCCTCATGTTCTTGATGGACGTGATCTTCAGGAGATCTGCAGGGCCATGGGATGGGGAGATATTTGCAGCTGCTGCAATTGGCGGCTGCCTCTTCTTCCTGGTCATGCGCTACTGGCGATCGGGTCGATCAACAAAAGCATCGGAATGGACAGGTCCGACGCACTATTTGGGTGGTGGGAGCCTGCGCAACAGTAATTCCCGAGACTTTGAGCGCTAATAGTTCGGGTGGGGCGGTCCTTTTGGGCCGCCCTTCATCATTTCTTTTCCCCATTTGAGCTTGCGCCCCCGACTCCCTGGGCGTATGATCTCTTTACGAATGAGTAATGGCTGGGGTGTGTAAGGGGTAGATAACGAAAGAGGGCGATTTTATAAACAGCGTCTCGGATAACGAGGGACGCGGCTCGTACGCGTATACGAGCCCATTTCCCGTTTCCAGGGCGACATAGCAACCGCGAAGCACCATGCAAAAGAAGCTCACGGCAAAGACGTTCAGTGCCTACAAGGCACCGCGTGTGGAATTCCCGGACCTGGTGGGACACCAGCGTTCATCGTTCGATTGGCTCCTCAAGGATGGGCTTGGGGAACTCTTCAAGGAGTTCTCTCCTATTCCCGATTATTCAGGTAAGAAGTTCGAACTACGGTTCGATGGCTTTGAGATCGGTGACCCCAAGGGCACCGAGGAGGAGGCGCGTGAGAACATGCGCACCTACGAAGCTCCCGTAAAGCTCTCGGTCACGCTTCTCAACAAGACCATGGGCACCGAGAAGACGCAGGAGATCTTCCTCGCGGACATTCCGATGATGACGCCGCACGGCTCATTCATCGTCTCCGGTGTTGAGCGTGCAATCGTTCCGCAGCTCGCACGATCCTTCGGTGCGTTCTTTGTGTCCGAAGACATCAAGGGCAAGCAGTGGTTCGGTGCCAAGCTCATTCCTGCACGTGGTGTGTGGATCGAGATCGAGTCTGATTCTGATGGTGCGATCTTCGTAAAGATCGACCGAAAGCGTAAGTTCCCGGTCACCAACCTCCTCTCCGTATTCGGTGGGGGTCTTCGTGATGACGTGCTTAAGCACTTCAAGGGTGACGAGACTGCGATCGCCGCACTTAAGGCGACTCTCGCACACGACACCGTTAACACGCTTGATGACGCGTATGTTGAGATCCACCGCCGCATGCGCGACGGAGACCTTGCGACCCCAGACAACGCGAAGCAGTACGTCAACGCACTCTTTGCGCCTGAACGCTACGACCTTTCAAAGGTTGGTCGTCATCGCCTGAACGCCCGTTTCTCTCTTCCAACTGACAAGAAGTCACTTGAGAAGCGCAATCTCGGTCTTGATGACCTTACGCGCATCGTCGCGGAGATCGCTCGCTTGAACACTGCTCCTGATGCTCGTCCTGACGACATCGATCACCTCGGTTTCCGTCGTGTTCGTTTCGTAGGCGAGCTTCTCCAGGCACGTATGCGTGTCGGTATGTCGCGCATGAAGCGCAACATCCAGGACCGCATGTCGACGATTGAGTCCGAGACCAGCCTTCCTATGGCGTTCGTGAACCCACGTCCGCTTCAGGCTTCTATTCGTGAATTCTTCACCGCCAACCAGCTCTCGCAGTTCATGGACCAGCAGAACATTCTTGCTGAGCTTGAGAACATGCGTACGCTCTCGGCACTTGGTCCGGGCGGTCTCACGCGTGAGCGTGCAGGCTTTGAGGTTCGTGACGTGCATCCATCGCACTACGGACGCCTCTGTCCTATCCACACGCCAGAAGGTCAGAACATCGGTCTTATCCTTCGCATGGCACTTCACGCACGCACGAACGAATTCGGTGTGCTTGAGACTCCGTACGCAAAGGTGGAGAAGGGTGTGGTCACCGACAAGGTGGAATACCTAAACGCGCTTGATGAGGAGGAGGTAGTAATCGCACACGGCGCTACCCCGGTAGATCCAAAGGGACGCATTGTTCCTGACTCGATCGAAGCTCGTAAGGGAGGTGAGCCAGCAGTCGTGCAGCGTGAGGAGATCGATTACATCGATGCTTCTACCTACCAGATGTTCTCAGCAGCTACCGCGATGATTCCGTTCGTGGACCATGACGACGCGAACCGCGCACTCATGGGTTCAAACATGCAGAAGCAGGCAACCCCAGTCCTCATCCCTGAGGCTCCTTTGGTTGCGACCGGTATCGAGGAACATGCAGCACGCAACACGGGTCGTCTCGTCGTTGCTCTTGAGTCAGGTGACGTCACCTACGCTGATGCTCGCAAGATCATCGTGACTCCTGCAGGAGGCAAGCCGCATGAGTACAAGCTCCAGGGTCTTACTCAGACCAACCAGAACTCTGCCTTTAGTCAGCGCCCAATCGTAGCGACCGGCGACAAGGTGAAGAAGGGTGATGTGCTTGCTGACGCTTCGTCATCAGATCAGGGACAGATGGCACTTGGACAGAACGTCCGCGTAGCCTTCATGTCATGGAGTGGTGCTAACTACGAGGACGCCATCATCGTTTCTGAGCGCCTCGTCGAGCAGAGCAAATTTACTACTGTGCACATCGAAGACTTCGAGTGTGCCGTCCGCGACACCAAGCTTGGTCCGGAAGTTACCACCCACGATATTCCAAACGTCGGTGAGCTTCGCCTCAAGAATCTCGATGAAGAGGGTGTGGTCCGTATCGGTGCTGAAGTGCGCCCTGGCGACATTCTCGTCGGTAAGGTAACGCCTAAGGGCGAGACCCAGCTCACTCCAGAAGAGCGTCTTCTCCGTTCGATCTTCGGCGACAAGGCCAAGGACGTGAAGGACACTTCACTTCGTATGGAGGGAGGAAAGCGCGGCCGTGTTATCGGTGTACGTGTCTTCTCCCGCGAGCAGGGTGACCAGCTCGAGTCCGGGATCATCAAGAAGATTGTGGTGACGGTCGCTCAGGTTCGTAACGTGAGCGTCGGTGACAAGCTCGCCGGCCGCCACGGTAACAAGGGTGTTATCTCCCGCGTGCTTCCGGTTGAGGACATGCCGTACGACAAGGATGGAAATCCTGTCGACGTTATCCTCACCCCACTTGGCGTTCCGTCCCGTATGAACCTCGGACAGATTCTCGAGCTTCACCTGGGACTTGCGGCACACACGCTTAACTACCAGGCAATCGTTCCTCCGTTTGCAGGAGCAACGGCTGAGGAGATCCGCGACGAGCTTGAGAAGGCAGGCTTCTCTCGTTCCGGAAAGATGCAGCTGTTTGACGGTCGCTCGGGTGAAAGCCTCGCGCAGCCAGTATCGGTCGGGTACATGTACATCCTAAAACTCCATCACATGGTGGAAGACAAGATCCACATGCGCTCCATCGGTCCGTACTCTCTTATCACCCAGCAGCCGCTTGGAGGTAAGGCACAGAACGGCGGTCAGCGCTTTGGAGAAATGGAAGTGTGGGCGCTCCTTGGATACGGTAGTGCGTATACCCTCCGCGAGATGCTCACCATCAAGTCAGACGACATCCAGGGCCGCTCCGCGACCTTCGATGCAATCGTGAAGGGCGAACCGGTGTCCCACGCGGGAACCCCAGCGTCCTTCTCGGTCCTTACTAACCAGATCCGTGGTCTTGCGCTCGACGTTGAGCCCTTGATGGATGCAGACCTAGACGCATAAACCTATATGTCACCTATGGCACCAAACAACTTCGGCAAGCGCCCACAGATCTCCCGCGGGCAGGACTGGAACGCGCTGCGCCTTTCGCTTGCGTCTCCTGAGAAGATCATGGAATGGTCTCGTGGCGAGATCACCAAGCCTGAGACGATCAACTACCGCACCCAGCGCTCTGAGAAGCACGGACTCTTCGACGAGAAGATCTTCGGCCCTGAGCGCGATTACGAGTGTTACTGCGGCAAGTACAAGGGTATTCGTTACAAGGGCATTACCTGTGACAAGTGTGGCGTCGAGATCACTCGCTCCATCGTTCGTCGTGAGCGCATGGGACACATCGAGCTCGTCTCACCAGTCGCACACATCTGGTTCCTCCGCTCCATGCCTAGCCGTATGGCACTCCTTCTTGGTATTCCGTCAGCTGACCTTGAGAAGGTCATCTACTTCGCGGGATACATCGTCACGAAGGTGAACGAGGATGTTAAAAAGCGCATGCTTGCTGAACTCGAGAACGAGTACAAGACCAAGCACAAGGCAACTGAGACTGAAGCCGGGAAAGATGCACTCAAGGAGAAGATGACGCAGGCGAAGACTGAGATCGACTCAGTAGTCGTCGGACGGGTCTTCGATGAGATGGCGTACCACCGCTACTCCGTTCGTTACGGAACGTTGTTCGAGGCGAAGATCGGTGCAGAAGCGATCTATGACATCTTCCGCTCGCTCGACATGCCAGCTCTCAAGGCAAAGCTTGAGGAGAGGTACCCAACCGCAGCTGCTGCTGAGCGCGAAAAGCTCGCAAAGCGCATTGCACTCGTGACCAACATGATTGCAGCAAAGACGCGCCCTGAGTGGATGTTCATGACGAAGATCCCGGTGATCCCACCAGCACTTCGTCCGATGGTTGCTCTTGAGGGAGGACGCCACGCTACCTCAGATGTGAACGACCTCTATCGTCGTGTCATCAACCGCAACAACCGTCTCAAAAAGCTCCTCGACATTCATGCGCCTGAGGTTATCTTGCGCAACGAGAAGCGTATTCTTCAGGAGGCAGTTGATGCACTCCTTGATAACAGCATCCGCAAGTCGGGAGCGAACGCAGGCGCACTTACTCCCGCACAGCGCCGTCCGCTTAAGTCACTCGCTGACTACCTGAAGGGTAAGCAGGGATACTTCCGCCAGAACCTTCTTGGAAAGCGCGTGGACTACTCCGGTCGCTCCGTGATTGTGGTGGGTCCTGACCTTGAGCTCGATGAGTGTGGTCTTCCTAAGCACATGGCGCTGGAACTCTTCCGCCCATTCGTGATCGCAGGACTTCTTGATCGTGAGCTCGCCTTCAACATCCGTGGTGCAGGCCGTTTGATCGAAGACGGAGTACCTGAGGTATGGGAGATTCTTGAAGAGGCGATTGCGGGTAAGTACGTTCTCTTGAACCGTGCTCCTACACTTCACCGTCAGGGTATCCAGGCCTTCCGCCCTCGCCTTATCGAAGGTGACGCGGTCCAGCTCCATCCGCTCGTGTGTCCTGCCTTCAACGCAGACTTCGACGGTGACCAGATGGCAATCCACGTGCCGCTTTCAGAAGAGGCACAGT
>JBBTXR010000015.1:0-37441 GCA_038062175.1 Patescibacteria group bacterium | reverse complement strand
TCAGTTCGTACTCGCTAATGCCACCGAGCTCGCGAACGAAGGAGATTCCAGGAACGGATACGCGACTAACCATATCGCTCAAAGATACCAGTCAGGGCGAGGCAAATCAAAAAACAAAGACTAAATCGACGATGGCACCTCTTTGCAACGTGTGATACGTTTTGTCCAGAAGGAGACTTAGCCATGTGGATAGAGGAGTTCTACCCCGGACCACCCATCTCCGAGGAGGAATCTCGGCAGCACATCGCCGAGATGAAAGAGGTAGGGCGGAAGTACAAGGCGTGGCTCGAGGAACGGGGTGAGGTGATATGCCAGCTATGGTCTATTCATGACCGAGACCGGCCAATCGTCCACCAATTCTGTTCCCTGCACGTTGATGAACAGAAGCGCCAGGAATTCCATGAGCGATATAACGCCGCCCTGCCGAAAGAAGCACCGAGCGTCTACTACGCACTTGCTCGCGATCGAAATTTTCAGCTCGCTGCGACCTACCACTGTCGCGTTGATGCAATAACGTACACTCGCATCAAGAACAGCGATATCGGGCTGTGGTGTGCAACCATTCCGGTGGCTACCACTGACGCAATTGCCTTCATTCCCCGCAGCGATTTCATGCCACTGAGCTAGAGACGTGCGACCGTTCAGTAAATAGATACTAACACTTGCCGCATGGTTCGCCAGGCGGCTTCTCTTTTATCTGAATATGCGGGGGTTGGGACGATGTTGGAACTTTTATATCCTTTATTCAACCATTTAAAATGAGGCAAGCTGAGCTGTTATAGTTTGTCTATGAAGAAAGCGTTCGTGTTTCCGGTTGTTGTGCTTCTTATTCCTGGCATTGCGCACGCATGTTCAGGCTCAGGCAAGGTAGTCTTGTATATCTTTACTGCTCTGGTTGCGGTCTCTCTAGCTGCCTTCCTTGCCTATCGAAAATATCGATCTAATAAGTACTCAAAAATCCTCCTTGTACTTTCGGTCATTGCTTTTGGATTATTTCTTGCCGATGGGACCTCATATTTATATTCGGGCTACCAAATGCAGAAACAAGTAGAAGAATGTCGCGCAAAATGTATTGATGAAAAGAAGTGTCTCTGTAATCCGCTTGGAGGGTGTGCACCCTAGATTGCTGGGGAGTTTGGGACGATGTTGGAACCTTTATGACTTAATCCATGCACCTGTTCGGTCGTTGAAAACAGCGATTCTTTCTCCTCCGACAGGGATCCCATCCTGATAATAGATAACACTTATAGCCGTCACGTCTGATTCGTTATTATTGCCGTGCTTCCCTTTCCTCATGTACTGATACTCGGTAACTTCTCCCTCTTTCTCGCCCCTGACCTCAACTTCTTGAAGGTAGGTCCCTCTTTCGTCTGAAAGCTCGCGACCTGGCGTATAGCCTTCCACGTGCGTCGAGATAGCTTCTAATATTTCTTCGCTTGAGAGCACCTTTTCGGGAAGTTCCTCAGCTTTATTTGTGGGCGTACTAGGGAATTTTTCCATACCGTAAAGATAGCACTTTGCTGGGGGTCTGGGACGATGTTGGAACCTTATTGGCAGAGTGAGGTTTTACGTCGTCAATGCTGCTATATATTGACAATATTGGTATATAATGGTATATATACTCCAGATCCCTTAGATTCAGCTCGTCTGAATCGCCGCGAGCTCGGAGATTGATATGTCGCTAAAAAGTCTGATCCTCCGTTGGTTTGGAGGGAAAACAGAAGAAACAGAACAGGAACGGCGTGCGCGGATTGCGTTCGCTTATGCTGTCGGCACACCTAACGCTGACAACGCTTCATGGAAGGAGATAGCGGCTGCATGCGGGCGCATCTCTCCAATCTGCCACTACGTGCAGAGAACGCGCCTGTCCGAAACCGGTGAGTTGGAGTGGACTCGGGAAATATCACGGTCGGAATTCCACTCGCGTCTGGCGTTCATGCTCGACATGCTGACGGACAAGAGCGAAATTCTCGGCTATGCCATTCCTACGGCCCTCGGTCTTCCAGGAATGCCAGGCGAGATGCTTCAACCCACGATTGCGCTGC
The DNA here is from genome assembly GCA_038062175.1 of Patescibacteria group bacterium. Lineage (GTDB taxonomy): Bacteria > Patescibacteriota > Minisyncoccia > Phycocordibacterales > Phycocordibacteraceae > C7867-001. The sequence goes on along the minus strand of JBBTXR010000015.1, from coordinate 35,396 downwards.
GCGAAAATGCCGATCTGTTGTGGGAACAGTACTCTAAACTCAAGAACCGGTAATTTTCCGAGTCTCCGCCCCATCGGCGAAACGAAACCTAAACCCCTTCGTTTCGTACGAAGGGGCGGTTTTCTTTTGCATGTCTAAATATTGCTGGGGGTCTGGGGCGATGTTGGAACCATTATCCAACCATGCTAGGGTGCCATCGGGAAAAGGAGGTTCTCCCATGGAGACCAATCGCGTTAACGAGTGGATGCAGAGCTGCAGGATAGAGGTCTTAATTGACTTCATACATATCGATCGATATGGACGTTTTGACGCTACAGAGAATCTAAAGTCGTCGACAGAGCACATCCTCCGGCGGTTCCCTTGGATTACGAAAGAAGGTCGACGTTCAAGTCCTGCGAGGATAGTGGTAGAGATTGTGAACTATCCTCAGGGCAATTTCCGACTGATTCTCAGCGATCGCTTGAAGGCGTCACAGCTTCACGCGTTTAATTTGTATCTTGCGAGTATCGCTGATCGACTCGCTGAATTGAATCTGAAGCGAGTTGAAAGTATAGAGTTTGAATTGCACGTCATCGGAGGGAAGATCGCGTCTTCAACAAAATAGTAGTTCTTCAGGAAAGTGCCTGCCGCGATCAACTCGGCAGGCACTTTTGATTGCTGGGGTCTGGGACGATGTTGGAACCTACTTTAATCGTACGAATGCCGCAATCCGAAGTGGGAATACCTCTCCTATTTTTACATTGTGTTCTCGATAACATTTCGCGAGCTGATCGAACTCGGTTTGAGGCAATGTACTTGTTTTGGGAAGTACTACTAGCCACCCGCCGATTCCGCCGCCAGCGGAGTACATTTGACTGTAAAGATCTCTATCAACAAAAGTAATATTGGCTGCGTCTTCCGTACCGGACTTAGAAACTTGAAGCTCTATCTCCGCAGAGTGCTTTTCTACACCAAAGTGCGGATACGGTTCGTATTCGCGTGCAGTAATACTTATGTAAGGCTGATTTTTAATCGATCCCGTTAGGGTAACGTAGTGACGCAGTCGCGCTGGCACCGGCCTGCTATCAATGATGCCAAGCATTCCCCATGAAGCAGAATCGTTTGTAGCTGTTGACCAGGTCACGTCTTCACATTTCGCAACGGTTCTATGCTCATTCTCCGTTGTAAGACTCTGAATGCTATAGAAAAGAAAAGGGAGCGTTTGTCGTAGTGTGGGATACAACAGCAGAAGACCAAAAAACACTAGTAGGGCTAGTCCGAAGATCCTCTTTTTACTCATTACCAAACTGTAGCACTTATTGCTGGCAGACTAGGTATCGAACTACCGCCAATCAATTGACTCCTCGCCCTGCGCCTCCAAATACCCATTCGTCCTACTAAACGGCTTACTCCCAAAGAATCCGTTATGCGCCGAGAATGGAGACGGATGCGGGGACTCGATAACACAATGCTTATCAGTATCGATAAATGCCTTTTTTAAGCGCGCATAGTTACCCCAGAGTATGAACACTACGTTCTCCTTCCCATCAGAGATGGTCTTAATTACTGCATCGGTAAACAACTCCCATCCACGTCCCTGATGTGATCCTGCAGCACCACCACGCACCGTTAAGGTCGCATTCAAAAGCAATACACCCTGCTTCGCCCATCGCGTAAGGTCCCCGCTTGGACTGGGTGCATATCCCATATCACTCTCGATCTCTTTGAAGATGTTCTGGAGTGATGGAGGATTACGGACACCTTCGGTGACTGCAAAGGAGAGCCCGATGGCCTGACCTTGGCCGTGGTACGGATCCTGCCCCAGAATCACGACCTTCACCTGATCAAAGGGTGTGAGCTCAAAGGCTTTAAAAATGTTCTTCGGATGCGGGTACACCGTTGCGGACTCGTACTCTTCCTTCACGAAGCTGGTGAGTTCAGTAAAGTATTCCTTTCCGAACTCTTCAATCAGCTTCTCTTTCCATGATGGCTCGATGGCCACGTCCATAGTTATTTCTTAGTCGCCTTATGTAGCGCAAGGAGCTTTTTCCCCGCCGCCTCTCTATACGGACAGTACTCACAACTCTTCCCGCTTGGTGGAATCGCGTCAGTATCAAGTGTTGTCTTGATCTTCGGAAGGATCTCATCGATCCATGCGGTATCTCCTTCACACGGCACAAGCGTGACCTCAAACTCAAGCTGACCATCAAATGCTTCTTTGTCCGTTCCTGCATTGGCGTATACAAAGTATCCGGTCGACGACACCGCAAAGCCGTTATTGCGAAGCAGCCACTGATACACACCCATCTGGCGCTTGTACGAGTCTTCCCAGGAGGAATCAGAGAGTGATTCGATCTTACCTATCTTCGAAGTTGCCTTATAGTCCACAACGATGAGTTCTCCGTTGGGATTCACCCAAATATCGTCAACAGCTCCTGAGATGGTGAAGCCGGTTGGTTCATGGAAAAACTCAACACCCTCAAAGTTCTCCCTCCAGGTATTGATGTCCTTGTGTTTAAACGGCACCGCATCCACCCCATACTTGTCGCAGATAGGGTGCTTGCTTCCGTTTGCGCGGTGCACATCGAATTCCTTTTTCAAAAGCGCATCAACGGCAATGTTGATGGTGAACGCAGGGCCGCGAGGACGACTCGTTCCTAGTTTGTTATCCAAATAGAAGCAGCGAGGACACTCATTAAAGAGTTCGATTTTCGAGCGCGACAGACGCCACTTAGCTCCGCCATAGTTCCAATCGGGGCTGCGATTCGGGTTATAACTCTTCTTGAAGTCGGCCATATGTTCAGCCAGTATAACGTAATGAGAATCTCCGTTGACAGCGAGCGATGCAAGTGTTTCTCTACACCGAGAAGAATGTGAGAGGAGCTCATCATGTTGGTAAAAGTGCGTGTCGGCCTTGTCACACTCGGAGCCATAGCCCTCGTGTGCGGCCTCGTCAACCTATTCGCACAGGACACCGCCATACGCTTAATTTCTGAGCGATCACCCGCCGGAGTCCTGTTGTTCTGCGGTACCGCGATCGCCAGCATCCTCATGCTAGGGGATTATCTACTGCTCCTTGTTAAGTCAGGGCATCGGTGGCCGGTACACGGTCTTGTGATCGGTCTCTGCAGCATCATCGTGATGCTTAGGTATCCCGTCTCTGCACCACCAGACCTATCCGTCAGGTCCCTGATTCCACTATTTGCGTACGGCGGCATGATCAGTACCGGACTCGTGATGATCTGGACCGGCCTAACGAATCGAACGGTGCGACGAACTGCCTGAGTGAAAGGGGGCCGCCTTGTTGCGCGGCCCCTTTTGTATTTACCGCGTATCGCCGAGTGTTTTTGCTTCCGCCAGAATATTCCCAATGCGCTCTGGAGTAATACCGATCTCCCGCAGAGAATCCCTGCGCTCTACCACCTGCTCGCAGGTTACCGTCCCCTGATCGATCAAAAGCCGCTTCTCGGCCTTTTTAAGGGTGGTGAGAGCGGTAATGGGATACACACCAGACGCCACTATGCGGTCATAGAGATTCCCTTGTGACGGATAGCTCCAGCCAAGAAGTCCAAGTCCTGAACACTTGGCGTACTGCACCGCATGACTCGTGAACTTGGTGTTGGTGATCAGGAATCCTCGATCAACCGGACAAACCTGCGTTTTCGGGTCGCACTGCCAAATATCATCGAAGCGTGCCTTCACATAGAGTGCGATTTTCACATCCGTCTTGTATCCGGGATCATTGTGATACTTAAGTTCTGCCGCAATACGTTCACTTCCACGTGTTGCATACACATCCACCTCATGCGGCACACACTTTCCCGGAATCATCTGCCTCCCCTCAACGAGCCATCCCTCCTTCTTGAAGATTTCTGCCACGAAGTCTTCAAAGGGGTGTCCCGAGGGGCCAAATTCAAACAGTGCTCGCCTGAGGCTGTACCTGGCTGCTGCCGGACGTGCCTCACGACGCAACATTTGAAAAGCACGACGATATACCTCGTTTGATTCAGCTGCAGGCGCGATCGTAGATTCAATCGTATGTCGGATGCGCTCTGCCGTTTTTTCGGTGGCACCCGCCTTCCTCAGCGATGCCTCTAGTTTGTTTCCATCGAACGGTTCAATCGTGCCGTCCGCCTTGATAATGTCAGGAGTCACTCACGAGATGATACCACCTCCAATGCACTCGCTATCATTGTAGATAACGAGTGACTGGCCGGTAGCAATAGGTTCGGTGAGCGGCTCGGTCGGTATAAAATACATTCGATCAGCAGAGAGTGTGCCAGCGATGACTGGTCCGTGATACCGATACTGTGCAAGAAGCTCTCCTGCTGGTTCTTGGAACCAATTCGTCTCACGAAGTCTGATGTGTGGATCGCTCGCTGTGGTAGCGGGAGCGTGAGACACCGTGAGTAGATTGCGCTCCACGTGCTTACTAACGACATACCAGGGACCAGGAGGCGCATCCTTCAGTGCGATACGTGACCCAAGCGTATGCAGAAGCACCCCGTCATGTGTTCCGATTTCCTCCCCCTTTTCATCAACCGCTTTCCCTTCTTCGCTTCCAAACTCAGTACGGAGGAAATCCTCCACTGAGATCGATCCAAGGAAGCAGATCCCCTGACTATCCTTCTTGGTCGCTACCGGAAGCTTGAACTGCTCCGCACGTCGTCGTGTCTCACTCTTCTCCATGCCGCCAAGCGGAAAAAGCGTATCCGCAAGCGCCTCCTGCGGCACCGCCCAAAGAAAATAGCTTTGGTCCTTCGATGCGTCTTTCCCGCGGAAGAGATGTCCATCCTTAGTTTGCGCATAATGTCCGGTCGCAATCTGATCTGCTCCCTTCTCCTTCGCAAAGCGATAGAAGGCACCGAACTTAACCTCCCGATTACACATGATGTCGGGGTTCGGGGTACGTCCGGCCTTGTATTCAGCAAGCAGGTAGTCGATAACGCCACGCTTATACTCTTCGCTTGCATCGAGTGTGTGGAAGGGAATACCAAGTGCCGCTGCCACCCGCATCGCATCACGACGATCTGCGGCCCACGTACAGGGCATTCCCGGCGGATACCACCCCTTAATAAACACACCGACCACGTCAGCGCCTTCCTTTTTCAGAAGTGCGGCGGTGACCGCAGAATCAACACCACCTGAAAGTCCCACAAATACCCGCTTCATCTCTCAGTCATAGCATCGTTGACAGAATCCTGAAAGTTGTAATGCTTAAAGCACCACAGAGCAGAATGCTCGGAAGGAGGTGAGTTCTTTGAACAAATCAGTCATTGCGCATAACTTCCGTATCGAAATAACAGCAGGCGCCGTTGTTACTCTGCAAAACCCTCATGGTCGTGAACGGACTGCCCTGCGGGGCCCCGTACGTCTTACCGGTATTAAGTGTGAGCCAGATGATCCTGAGGGCGATTGGTGGGTGATCTTCCCCTCACATCGGGGTTTTGGCCTCGATTCGGAGGCACTCATCGACGCCTGGCTGCAGAAGAAACTCACCGCCTGGGATATCCGGGATGATGGGACGGAAGATCTGACCTTTAAGGAGACGCCACGATGACTTGTATGGGCTTTGGGCCGCGGCAATGCATACATGCACCGCGGTCCTTTTTCGTTACCCTGTTGGGAGATTCGATGGAGCCTCAGACGTAGATGACTGGATACGTGGCATCGATGGTGCGGTCACAGACGCGCTTGGAATGTGGAATATGGTCGCAAGCTCCTCAGAACTCATAATCATCCACCCAAGCTTGTACGGCTCATGGAAATACGCACGACGACGATACGCATCAACCAACTGATGCTTCAGGTGTTCCTTGTGGTGCCCGCTTCGGTCCTCCCATGGATAGTCATTGAAGATCGCAAGCCAGCGCGTAATGCCGATACCGTTTCCCTGCTCTGCACTCATCGGCTTCCAAAGATTAATGAGGAACGTAATCATCGAACCCTGGAACGCATCCTCCGGCGCCAGATAGATAGCACGCATACCGACATCAAATGCCGGTTTGTTGATATTGCGCTCAATCGCATAGATATCCTCCTGCTGACCTTTGGTAAGAGGTCCAAATCCTTCTTCCTCAACGAGCGCACCCGATACTTGATTAATCTTCTTCTGCTTCCTCATCGCGCCTGCTCGTATACCTTCGATCAGCTCTCCAGCTTCATCCTTCCAGGTGTATGCCTTCCCGTCCAGCTTTTTCCGATCGTACTTCTCTCCTCCACTAATGCGTACATTCATCTGCACCCAGAACTGCTCCTTCGGACCAATAGAACCTAAGAGCTCAATAACCTGCGCAAGAGGATCAATAGTCTCGTCTGGCTTTGGAAGCGGTGAGCCTGGATCCAAATACTCTGCATAGGTTCGAATTGGAATAGGATCAGGCTTCTTCTTTTTATAGTCACACCCCCACATACCGTATGGCTCATGCGTTGGATCAACGAGAAGACTGTAATCAATCGCCTCCGTGATCTCAATGCCTGGATACTGCGCATAGAAGAAGCTCTCTACCGGACGACGGTAGCTTACGCGGGTGCGTACATAGAAGTGCACCGTTCCTCCAAGCGAGACGATCTCAAAGGTCCAAGACGGACGCACGGACCCGTTAATATACTTTTTGTACCAGGTACTCTCTCCCTGCGAGACGTTGAGGTTCGTGAGAACCGTTTCCATCGCCATGGGACTTTTTTTAATGTCTCGAGGAATCTTAAGCTCAAGCAGGACATACTCCTGCTTTGAAAGCCACTCAACGCGATTGGCCTCCACAAAACGATACACGGCCCAGCGTACGAGAATGATCGGCATCCAAATTGGGGCGGTAAGGATGAGGAACCCGAAATTCGCAAGCGTCTGCAGGGGCGCAATGAAAAAGAAGGCAATGAGTGCCATGATGCCCGCGAGAATGAAAGGCTTTGCGGTAACTGCAATACCCTGCTCATGCGCGGCACCAAACAACTCATCTATCTTATCGAGGAATGGGAGTCCTCCGCCGCCGTGTCCACCAGATGACATGGCTCAAGTATAGCAAGCAAAAACAAATGGCCCGGATATTCTCCGGGCCATTTGTGTAAGAGAGAAAATTACGCAGCGACGTACTTTCCGTCCTTCTGTCGCTTGAAGTAGCGAGAGTCGTTCAGATTCACGAGGATCGTATTGTCTTTGACGTAGCGGACCTTCTTCACCTCGGCGATAACCTCATCGCGAGTAAGGGGCTTCTTCTTGAGCACGTCCTTGATCACGTCACGTACGACACCCGGGCTGTAGCCCCACTCGGCAAGTGCGTAGAGACCGCGACCAACAAGCACGAAGCGAGAATCCTTGATGAGCTCGTTGTGGGTGGTTGCTACATGCGCCTTCTTGCCGAATACGTCGACAATAGACTTAGCAACATCAGCAAAGTGCATCGGATCACCCTTCTGCTTGATCACGAGGTATGCGTAGTCGCGAATACCCTTGGTGCGAATTGCAGGAGCATGTGCCTTACCCCACTCCGCAAGCGGATTGGACGAGATGGTCTTTGAGATTGAAAGCCAACGCTTCAGGATCTCCTCCTGCTGATAGGCAGAGTTAACCCCCTTCAGTTCCTCGAGGAACTTATTGATGATCTGTCCCTCAGAAAGCACCTCCTCGTCATCAAGTGATGAGTAGAGTTTGGTGAGCGCCGAGTGGACGGCGTCTGCGGTCTGATGATCGACGTGCCAACGAGCATAGAAATCATCAGTCTCGCGCTCACGGAAGAACTCGCTCCCTACCACGAGCATGAAGCGCAGTCGGTTCTTTGCTTTCTCGTCAGCAGCAAGGTCCTTAAGAAGAGTGTCCTCAGGAACAATCGCGCCAAGAGACTCGATGTATGCAGAAAGCTCACCGAACGCCCCCGATGCCTCACGGAAGGACTTCGAGTTGCGTACTGCCTCGATGCCGGACGCTTCGATCTGACGGACGCGTTCACGGGTGATACCCCAACGCTCGCCGATCGCCTCAAGCGTCTCACGGTCAGCAGAAGTGCCAAGACCAAAGCGATAGACCAGAACCTCACGGGCACGCTCAGGCACTTCCATAAGAAGGCGCTTGACGAGCATAGTGCTGTCGAAGGAAAGCTTAGCGGAAGCACGCTTTGCAGGTGCTTTTGCCTTTGCGGCCTTCTTAACGGGTGTAGCTGATTTCTTTGCCATATAAATGTGTGGTCTTCTTATACCAGATCTGGATAAAAGCGTCAAATGCCCCAAACCTGTGCCTTACGGGCCTCCCGTGACGAGGTTCAAAATACGGCCTGGAACATAGATAATTTTAGCAATCGAGGCACCGTCGACTGCCTTAATGACGGCTTCATATTCGCGTGCAAGAGCCACAACCTCCTCTTCGGAGGCTGTCTTTTGTACTGTAATTTCACCACGTTTCTTTCCGTTGACCTGCACAATGACGGTTATTTCGTCCGTTTCTTCGACGACTCCGACAGGCCAGGAAGCCGCATGTACACTTCCCTCACCCTCATACAGGTGCTCTGCAAGGTGCGGTGCAAACGGAGCGAGCAGTCGAAGGAACTCCTGGAAGGCCTCACGAGGAAGTGTTTCTGCTGCCTCGAGCTCTTTGAGTGCGATCATGAGTCCAGAGATCGCCGTATTGAACTTAAAGCGCTCGCTTTCGCCCCCAATCTTCTTCGCGGCGCGTGCAAGAGCCTGACTAAGCGCAGGTGACACCTCGGAATCCACCTGCGCGTCCTTGAGTGCATACACACGGTCAAGGAACCGGCGCATGGCATCCACGCCATCTAGATTCCATGGGTAACTTCCCGGTTCGTTGTACGGACCGATGAAGGCGAGGTACATGCGAACCGCGTCAGCCCCGTACTTCGCCACAAACTCGTCCGGATTGATCACATTCCCCTTCGATTTCGACATCTTTGCACCATCAGGTCCGAGAATGAGACCGCGATTGAAGCGCTCATTAAAAGGTTCTGCAGTGGGCACAAGCGCAAGGTCATAAAGTGCCTTCTGGAAGAACCGGGCATACAGAAGATGCATGGTGGTATGCTCTGAGCCACCCGAGTACCGATCAACCGGCAGCCACTTCTTCATCAGAGTCTGATCGGAGAAGTCGTGCTCGTCTTTAGGATCGAGATACCGAAGGAAATACCAGGAAGAATCAACAAACGTATCGAGTGTGTCGTACTCAGGAGTCCATCCTTCGCCATAGATGCGGGTGACACGCTCCTTGAGTTCCTTTGAGGTTGCAAGCGGAGACACGCCGGTCGGTGAGAAGTCCACGTCCTCAGGCAGGAGCCAGGGCAGATGTTCTGAGGCGATTGCGTGAGGGTTCCCTTCCGGGTCGTACACAACTGGGATCGGACAGCCCCAGTATCGCTGACGGGACACAAGCCAGTCACGGATGCGATAGTTTTTAACGCGCTCGCCGCCAATTGAGTCAACCATCTCCCACATCGCTTCGCGGTTGTCGCGACCAGTGAACGAGCCTGACGCAATGAGGTATCCGTCATCCGTGAGAGCTTCCTCAGCATGCAGGAGCTGCCATACCTGCTTCTGGTGTATGGGCGTTAGGCGCTTTGCCACCTCAGACTCGTCTACCCACACAAGCGTGTGCTTATCACTCTCTGACGCATCAACGGCGGTCTGGCTACTCAAGTCATCAACTTCTGCGATAAAGCCATAGGTATGCGCACAGCGGTTCTCCTGCTTATGCGAAGCACAGTACTTTGCAGCGGTGATCCACGGGAGGCGCTCCACAATCCTGACTCCCGTAAGGCCGGCTTCCTCCTTAATCTCAGCAAGTGCCGCTTCCTCGGGGGTCTGTCCCTCCTCAACGCCGCCCATGATCGCGGTCGTGATGCCCTCCAAAGTTCCATGCCAATCCAAAAGCGCGAACTTTCCGGTCGACACATCACGCAGATGCACGATAACGGTATCGCGCTTCACCTCCACAAATCCTTCCTGAGGCGGATTCTTTGGATCAACCGCACAGGGAACGACGACTTGTTTGATTGGAAGATTGAACTTCTTCGCAAACGCAAAATCCCGCTCGTCATGTGCTGGTACCGCCATAACAGCACCGGTGCCGTATGACGCTAAGACATAGTCAGCGATATAAACGGGAATACGCTCTCCGCTTGCTGGGTTTACCGCAATAACGCCACCAAGCGCGACTCCGGTCTTCTCTTTATTCTCCGAACGCTCTCGTTCGGTCTTGCGTGCAGTTGTATCGCGATATGCTCGTATCTCCTCCGCGTTATGCGCAGACGCTAGAAGCTCTTCCACCAGCGGATGCTCGGGAGCCAGAACAAGATACGTTGCGCCGAAGATCGTATCGGGGCGTGTGGTGAACACGGTTGCAGAAGCAAGTGACTCTGCGGTCGTCTCGCGTTCAAGCGCAAAGGTAAGCTTCGCTCCTTCGGATTCTCCGATCCACGCACGCTGCGCCTCTTTAATGTCCTCACGCCACGGAAGTGGTTCGAGATCGCGCAAAAGGCGATCAGCGTACTTGGTGATGGTAAGAAACCACTGCGTAAGGGTGCGTTCAACTACCTCAGTGCCACAGCGCTCACACTTCCCGTCTGACACCTGCTCGTTAGCAAGCACCGTCTGGTCCTTTGGGCACCACTTCACGGGTGCCTCGCGGTGCTCTGCGAGTCCCTGCTCAAACAGCTTCGCAAACAGCCACTGCGTCCACTTGTAGTACGAAGGATCACAGGTAACAACTTCCTTGCTCCAATCCACCGACGTACCCATGGTGCGGATCTGCCCGCGCATGCGCTCCATGTTCGCAAGCGTCCACTCCTTCGGGTCTACCTTGTTCTTGATCGCGGCATTCTCCGCTGGAAGCCCGAATGCGTCGAAACCAATTGGGAACAACACATTCTTTCCCTGCATGCGCAGGTACCTGGCGTATATATCGGTGAGCGCAAACGCGTACCAGTGACCAATATGCAGATCTCCTGAGGGATACGGGAACTCAAAGAGTAGATAGTACGGATCTTTTGAAGAATCCTCGAGATCGGTTGTGTACAGATCAAGCTCCTCCCATTTCTTCTGGGCGGCCGCCTCTATCTGCGCATGATTAAATCGCTCCTTTGCCACGGTGCTTATCGAAGAACTGGTTTCTCAAACAGTGGGTAGCGCTCTGGATCTATGGTGCGTGCGTAGCACTGCTCCCCTTCTCCGTGCTGCCAGTTCTCAAGTCCGGCATCAGGTCCTGGGTACGGGTACGAGACGCCAATATCCTTGCTACCGTATTCTCCACGACCTCGTAGGTCCTTTCCTTCACGTGCAAATACCGCACAGAGTTCAAAGGAGAGGGTATCTGTCTTGCGATAGGTGTAGTCCGCATTCGTCTGTGGATCTGCAGGGATGCTGAAGTACGACAAGGGATCAGCAAGCTCTGAAAGCGAGGCTGGGAGAGTACCGCGCTGCTGGTAGTGCGTAACCACCTGACCCTGGATCATCTGCAGGTCACTCACCCGCTGCATATCGAAGCGCACATCACGCGCCTCTGATGGCGTACCGACGATAAAGAAACCGGCAATGACTGCAGCAAGCGATACGACAATGGTGAAGGCACCAAGCATCTTTGCTCGTCCGCCATGCCTGATCCAGTATCCCTTTTGATCAAGGAGTGTGTGGAAGAAGATAAACAGAGCAACGGCGAGTACAACGAGCACCTTAAGACCGAAACGGACCGTGATCTCTCCTGCAAGGAACGTGTTGATGAGCGTCACCATATCAACGAGGATGGTGATCGTCGCAATGAAGAGCGTAAGACCGATTGCCCAGCGACGTACCCATATCTTCTCCTTACCCGGTTCCTTAATAATTGTGCTGCGAAGTAGCTGCATCACCACAACCGTTGTCGGTACAAGCACGATGAGGGCGGCCATTGCGGACCGAATGCCTCCGCCATACGGATCAGCGTATCCTGCGAGTGCGTCCGGGAATACGTAGTTGATGTATCCAAAGAGAAGGGTAATGAACGAGATGATCGAACCGTAGAGCGCGACGACTGCAAGCAACCAGAGGAAGAAATCTTTCGGCGTTGTACGAGAACCGGAAGCCACGGGTGTCTGTTCCATATGTGCAGGATTATACCATAAAAGGAGACCTCCCATCTCTGGGAGGTCAAGGTGAACCGTTAGTAAACGAAAGCTCTACCCGATATCTTTATTCACCGACATAACCTCGATCACGCCACCAGGAATGCCAAAGTGCGGATGACCCTTAAACATCTCCGCTGCCGCCTCAAGGGACTCAGCTTCTACAAACGAGTACATCATGAGGTCATTGCGAGCGTCCTCAACACCGGTTGAGGTAATACGCTTAGGCTTCCCTACTCCTGCGGTTTCGGTAATTGCATCCTTATGCTCTGCCATCCAGGCATTCCATTCACTTTGCATCTGCTGTTCCTGTGCTTTGCGGGTTTCCTCAGGGAGCTGCATCCAATCATCAAGACCGGTATGGGGCATCTGGAAGGTGACGAAGAATTTCATATGCAGATAAGTATACCCTGCCCGTCTATGTCTGGCATGAAGGTTCTACAGAAGGCATTCATGACCCCTACAGGTACTAGAGTCTATGCTTACGGCTCATCGTAACCGAAACGAATATATGGATACCGACAACCCAAACCTCAACGACGCTACTAACGACTACCTCGAATGGTGGGAGGGCGTAAAGAAAGAACAGGCAGCAAAAGCTGAGAAAATGGAGGCTGAGGAGCGCCTGATGCACACCAGCATGATGGACAACTTCAGTGCCGAAGCAGACGCAGCTAAGGACTGGGTTGCAGCAGACTGGGATCAGTTCAAAGGTCGCGTCCAGCAGTGGACGAACTCTGCTGAAATCAAGGTAGACGAGGCTGTTTAGTTAGCTCGATCTTAAAGACCATCCGCACGAGCGGATGGTCTTTTGTTATTGCTGGGGTATGGGACGATGCTGGAACCTTTTGGTGATGATTCGCACTAGAACATCATTACGATTAGGCCCAATAAACCAAGTATCGGTCCTGGAACGATGATTGATGCTAATGGGAGAAACGGTATTGCTATGGCATAACCGGCCCATTTCAATGACTGCTTTGCTTGAGAACGTGCAATGGTGTAAATCATTGCGGGTATAACAGCAAGAGTTAGTAGAAATGCAATCCACGCAATAGGATTTGGGCCACTGTCGCTTGCAAATACTGACATCATCATACTCAGAGGGACGAGCGGCACGGCAATTACTATAGCTACGATATTTAGCAGCATAAGAAGTAAACGATTCGTAGGTTTGTGAGAAGCTTCCGGAAGTGTCATATGAAAATAGTAACACTGGGCGATCTGATTTTTGCTGGGGGTCTGGGACGATGTTGGAACCCTTATGCAATCCATGATAGCTTCTGTCCAGAAGCTACATATACAGGGAGTTAAATAAATGGACGCGCAGATGCAGGACATTGAACGGGCTTTCTTCAATGCCATGGCGGCCGGTTGGGCTCAAGACACGGAGAAATCCGCGGGGACCGATTTCCCGCATATGAAATTGATTTCGTTCGCAGACGGCGACTATCAGGTTGTGGATGGATATCTGTCTCCGCCGCAGGAGGCGCGCAGAGGAGATGGCTTCAGTGCGGGTATGACAGTCATCTCTGAAAGTGGCATCCCGGTATGGACCATGCAGTATGGTGGCCGTTATGCAAAGCAGGCCATACCTTTTTTAAAGGAATGTCTCCATCGTGCATATGTAAAGGAGCGTCTGTTCTATGGTGGTCGTGGGCCGCACTTCGTACGAGGCGATCGTTTCACTTACGTCAACAACATCGTCCAGACCGGCTTCAACAATTTTTCAGGCGAAGAATACGTATACGACCTGAATGAACAATGCATGGGCTTTCATTGGTATCGCGGCATGGCCCTGCTGCGAGTTCCTGAAAGAAAATGGTGAGACGTGCCGCCCACAGAGTCGCCTGACTCTTGTTGGGCGGCTTCTGTTTTATTGCTGGGGGTCTGGGACGATGTTGGAACCAAGTTACTTTCTGGATAGGCCTTTGGGGCTAGCATGACGCGAGATTGCTGGACAAACAATGCTATTCAACAGCGTATATGGTATATCGTAGCTGGAAAACGGACATTCTAGACAACGCAGGAGACTTCAATGTCAAGCAGAAATCGTCGTGATTCACGGCAGAATAGGCGTGATTTCGCCGCTCAGATAGCGGAGCGCTCTACCTCCGGAAACCAGCCCCTTATTCAGCACCAAGACGAAGGAATCTTTATTCCACATGGTGCTGACCTGGGGGAGATCATTTCCGAGCTTGATGCAATTCAGGCCGACCGACAGAGCAGTAATGAATCCGTGCAGATCGAGATAGCGCTTGCCATTCCTCCTTGGGAGGGCGCACACGCCCTTACTCAGGCAGTGAAGCAATTGTTCGGCATGGTGCGTCAGCTGCCTGATAGATCGAAACGGCGTGAGCAGCTTCGTATACCCATCTCAATCGACGAGACCCTGCAGGTTCCGTGGGGCATTCTCGATCTGCCTGGCTTAAGCGGCCAGGTGGAGATGCTCTCGACTCAAATTAAGGGGCATATGGCCTTTCAGATGAGATTCTATGTGGTGCGTCGGTATGAACGACGCGTCGAGGAAATCATCCGACTAGTTCGTACGCTCGCAGGCGGAGAACCCATCCATCGCAAGCAGGCCTTCAGCATCGCCTTCCGGGACGATGAGGGCGAACTGCTTCCGATGGCAATACCCGAGTTCTTCGCTTTTACCGAAGAGACACCGATCTTCACGAAAGCACTAACCGATGCCGTTGAGCGGAATATCCTCGTTCCGATCATGTACGGAAACGAACTCGCCCAGCGCGGTACGCGTCTCAAGCGTGGCATCCTCTTTGCTGGTCAGTACGGTGTCGGCAAGACCATGCTAGCAAGCCATGTGGGGCGTATGGCAATTGATGCAGGCTGGACGTTCATCTACGTCAAGAATTCTGCTGATCTTCCGCACGCTCTGCGATTTGCTGAACGGTACCAACCGGTGGTTCTCTTTGCTGAGGATATTGACCGCGTGGCCGGGATCGATCGCACGGACAAGGTAAACGAACTCCTTAATCAACTCGACGGAGTCGATAGCAAGACCGCTCGTATGATTACCGTTCTCACCACCAACCACCTCGAGAGCATCAACGCGGCAATGAAACGGCCGAAGCGAATCGATAAGATACTGAAGGTGGTGCCGCCTGACGCAGAGACAGTCGAACGGATGCTTTATGTATTCGGTGGCTCGACTCTTGCGGAGGGAATCGACCTATCCAAGCCGGCACAGCTTCTTGCAGGGCAATCCCCCGCTCGGATTCGCGAGGTCTTGGAAAGTTCTACCCTCGAAGTGCTGCGACGAACCAGTGATATTGACGCCAAAATCGTTGCTGAAGACCTGGTGGCGATGGCTGAGGAGATGTTGGCAGAAGACGCAGCAATGAAAGAACTACAGCCGTAATGGCAAACCGCAGGTATGAGGTCCGATTCCTCCGCCTGCGGTTTTTTATTAGATATTGCTGGCAGACTAGGTATCGAACCTAACTATGCAAAAAAACCATCACCTCCCCATCCTTAACGATATATTCTTTCCCTTCGGTGCGAATATCACCCTTCTCACGTGCAGCACTCCATGACCCATCAGATAGAAGCTTGTCCCAGCCAATAACTTCTGCACGGATAAACTTATCCTTGAAGTCGTTATGGATCGCAGCTCCTGCCTCAGGCGCCGAGGCCCCATGCTTCACCGTCCACGCACGACTCTCCTTGGGCCCGGTCGTAAAGAAGGTGATAAGACCGAGTGTTTCGTAGGCGCCACGAATCAAGGCCTCGAGCCCATCCACCTGCACGCCAAGCTCCTGTCGGAACATATCCTTATCATCTTCTGCCACGTCGTTTAGTTCATGCTCGGTTCGCGCATCTACCTCAACCCAACGGGAGCCAAGTGACTCCACAAGCTTGTATGCGGCATCTGCGCGCCCATCATTAACCTCAGAAAGGTTGTGCCCCCCACTCTTACCGTTAAAGGAGTAGAGGATCGGCTTCATGGTAAGGAGATTGAGTGAGCGGATCAGTTTCGCCTCCTCGGCACTAATACCGGAATTGATCGCAAGCGTTCCCTCGCCAAGTGCGTGCTCCACCTTCGCGAGTACTGCGTCTTCAGTTACCGCCTCCTTCTTCTGTGCACGCATGTCACCCGCAAGCTTCTCGCGACGCTTGGTGACCTGATCACGGTCCGCAAGAATAAGCTCAAGGTTAATAACCTCAATATCTCGTACCGGGTCCACCTCGCCATGCACATGGGTCACATCAGGATCATCAAAGAAGCGCACCATTTCCAAAATGGCATCCACCTCACGAATATTAGAGAGAAACTGATTCCCGAGCCCCTCACCCTCAGACGCCCCCTTCACGAGTCCAGCAATATCCACGAACTCAATTGCAGCAGGGATAGTCTTCTCACTCTTAGAAAGCTCAGCAAGCCTTTCTAGTCGCTCGTCCGGCACCCCAACCACCCCTACCGAGGGATCGATGGTACAGAAGGGATAGTTCTCTGCGGGAACAGCTGCTTTGGTGAGCGCATTAAAAAGCGTCGATTTCCCGACGTTAGGTAGTCCTACGATTCCGATCTTTAGCATTGGTACACCTTACGGGCTTCCGTACAAAAAGAAAAGGCCGCACGAAGCGACCTTGGGTGTCGGGAAGACTGGTGTGCGTGTCAGGTCCGGGAAATGGAAGCAGGGTATGCCTCATCCAGTGATCAGACCCAGCCTCCCCGACATTTTCAATCATACATTACCTCTATGAGTAAAAGATTAAGCGACCTACCAGAGGTCGCTAGAAAGAAGGGTGTCGAGAGGAGACTGATGCTGTTCAGGACCTGGCAAGGGGTGCTGATGCCCGTGTGGTCCTACCGTAGGTGCGGCTCCTCCCGACTCACTAACTATACTCTACCTCCCGCTTCTCCCAAGTGTGGACATCTTTCCTAAATGTGATCTCTTCATGTTTTCTGAGAGATGCTCTGAGTGTCCAACAGCAGTCACACTCGTTCGAAGTCCCGCAAACTCAAGCAGCGAACGCTTGATCGTATCGGTGAAGTCGCCGAATGCGAGATGATCCAGAATGACGGGATTTCCGCAGGTGATAACAACGCGTGCGGTGCGACCCTTCAGCAGCGCATCCCAGCCAAACCGGTTCTTCCACATACGAAACGCAAAACGTGGCAGGAACATGCGATCCCACATTCCCTTCAACTGCCCGGGCATTGCACCCCACCAATTCGGATACACGAGTACAAAATGCTCACACCACGAGAGATTCTCCTGTACGGTTTTTAGATCAGGCTCTAGTTCCTGGATTGCCCGATATCCCTTGTGTAGTACAGGATCGAAGGAGAGATCGAAGATATTCATTCGACGCACGTCGTGTCCTCCCGCACGTGCTCCCGCCTCATACGCATCAGCAAGCTGGCGTGATAGTGGTTCAGGTCCTGAATCCGGGTGCCCGAGGAGGATAAATATCTTTTTGTTACGCATGGGTTAAACGTAGCACGAGCACCCGGAGGTGCTCGTGTGTATTACCTCTGCATCAGAGCGGCGAGCTCGGAGCGATATTTCTTCATCACCTCCATAGTTGCCTTCATCTGTGGCTCGCCTCCCTTGGTCCGGCGCTCCACCTCTTCACCAATCTTTTTAAAGAGTTCCGGATCCTTCTGCACGAGCGTCATAATCTGCTCACGCTGCTCTTCCGGCACGTCTTTCAGCTTCCACTTCATGGCCTGCTTAAGCAGGAAATCTTGCATACCCATATATCGACAGTATACCAAAAGAGCTGTGGCCCGCATCATCTGCGGGCCACCTCATATCTTCCATTCCTGCGTTGTGATTTTCGAATCCGACGCTCTTTCTCAAAGAACTGAAAACTCTTGTCGCGAATACGCTCCTTAGAGAAATCAGGCCAAATTAAGAGAAAGAGGTAATCTTCGTATCGCAGATCGCGAATTAAGTCCTTAAGTCCACCTGAAGAGGTGCAGAGAAGTACCGGAAACTCGCCAATATCCATTCCGAGAATAAAATCAGCCTCATCTTCAGGATCTGCTGGCTTCAAGCCACCGAACCAACGCGGATCGCTAGAAAACGTAACACTGAACGCATCGAGTACCCGTTTATACACACGATCGAACACCTCGCAGTCAACGTAATGCCGGCTCATGGCCGCCTCCCTAGGTTATCTAGAGTCGTTTTAGCACACATTCATGTATATACCAGAAATCGCCCGAACGTATCGGGCGATTTCTACTGAGGGGACGGGAGCCAAGCAACGTGTACATAAAACCAAATGTTGCGAGCTCGACCGTTCTTTGTCGCATACTGGGGTCCCCGGTGAGTAATCGATAGGAGTGCGCCGTAGCGCGGTTCGTCCTCCACTATCTGCTCACTGTACCAGCCCAGCTGATCTAACATCCACTCCTCCAAGGAGATAGATCGCGCCCCTCCGAGCACAAATATATACAATGCAGGATTAAGTATCTGTGAAGCTAGAGAAGCACCGTCACCTGATTGCTGGATACCTCAGCAATACCTCTTTCAATCGCGAAGGTCTCCTCTTTCCCATCGACACTTTTAACTTTCGCCTCCCCTTCCTTAAGGGGTGTTACAAATGCCTCATGCTCTGCATAGACCGTGAACACTCCATCCGT
This sequence comes from Patescibacteria group bacterium, assembly GCA_038062175.1. Lineage (GTDB taxonomy): Bacteria > Patescibacteriota > Minisyncoccia > Phycocordibacterales > Phycocordibacteraceae > C7867-001. The sequence goes on along the minus strand of JBBTXR010000015.1, from coordinate 16,703 downwards.
ACCAGGAAGCGTCACTGAAAGCGCCTCCCCGTCATAGAGGTTTGCGCCGACCTTCGCGATGGTGAGATGGAAGGTCTTTGCCATACTATGCAGATACCTGATCGATCGTACCCTTCATGTAGAAGGCCTGCTCCGGCTTATCGTCATGCTTTCCTTCGACGATCTCCTTGAAGCCACGCACGGTCTCATCGCGCGTCACGTACTGACCCGGCGTACCGGTGAATGCTTCACCCACGAAGAATGGCTGTGAGAGGAAGCGCTCAAGCTTACGAGCACGAGCAACCACCGTCCTATCCTCATCAGAGAGCTCTTCAATACCGAGAATCGCGATGATGTCCTGAAGATCCTTGTATCGCTGCAAGACGAGCTTCACCTTGTTCGCAACGTCATAGTGTTCCTGACCTACGATCTCAGGTGAAAGCGCGGTCGAGGTTGAAAGAAGTGGATCGATGGCAGGATAGATACCAAGTGAGGCGAGCTGACGAGAGAGCACTACCGTACCGTCGAGGTGCGCGAACGTCGTAGCCGGTGCTGGGTCCGTAAGGTCGTCAGCTGGTACGTACACCGCCTGGATCGAGGTGATGGAACCCTTCTTCGTAGAAGTGATGCGCTCCTGGAGCTTACCCATTTCCTCAGCCAAGGTTGGCTGGTACCCCACGGCCGAAGGCACACGACCGAGAAGTGAGGACACCTCAGAACCCGCCTGAATGAAGCGGAAGACGTTGTCCATAAAGAAGAGAACATCCTTACCACCTTCATCGCGGAAGTATTCCGCCTGGGTAAGACCGGTGAGCGCAACGCGAGCACGCGCTCCTGGCACCTCGTTCATCTGACCGAACACAAGCGCGGTCTTATCAAGCACACCCGACTCCTCCATTTCGTAGTACAGGTCGTTACCTTCACGTACGCGCTCACCCACACCGGCGAACACCGAGTATCCGCCGTGCTCCTGCGCAACGTTACGGATGAGCTCCTGGATGGTGACGGTCTTTCCCACACCCGCTCCACCAAAGAGTCCCACCTTTCCTCCCTTAATAAACGGGATCATGAGATCGATCGCTTTGATACCAGTCTCAAACACCTCAGCCTTGGTGGTCTGCTCCTCAAAGGTTGGTGGCTGACGGTGGATTGGGAGACGCTTTGTGTCTGCACTGATGGCACCCTTTCCGTCGATTGCTTCACCAAGCACATTGAACAAGCGTCCGAGTGCCTCGGTACCCACAGGAACTGAAATCGGTGCACCGGTCGCGTTCACCGTCTCGCCACGAGAAAGTCCTGCAGTGTCGGACATCGCAATGGTGCGCACACGGTCGAGACCGACGTGTGACGCAACCTCAAGCACAATGCGCTTGTGCTCTCCTTGTGCCTCGATAACGAGTGCCTCCTGGATCATTGGGCGATCCTTTGGGAAATGCACGTCGACGACTGGCCCGATGATTTCTGTGATAGTTCCTGTGTTCATATAATTACTTCTTATCCATAAACGATGCCGCCATGGCATGCCCGGCGATCCACACACCCAAACCAACGACTAATCCGATCATGTATAGCCATATAATGTCGCCGGTGTAGAACGGATTCAAGACATAGACGACACCGAAGCCTATGATGACGGCGGTGAGGTCAGCTGCTAGTGCCTGCAGAACGATTTTAGTAAGTTTTTTCATAGGTTTATGACGCTAATGCCTCCCTTCCGCCCACAATCTCCGACACCTCGCGGGTGATGGCCGCCTGTCGCACCTTGTTATAGACGCGATTCAGGTCATGCACCACCTCCTTTGAGTTATCCGACGCATTCTTCATCGCCACCATACGCGCCGAATGCTCGGATGCCTTTGCCTCAAGCAACATATGGTACAGCGCGATGGCAGTGAGGCGAGGCACCAGGATATTAAGAACTTCTTCCTCTGACGGCTCTACCTCATACGAAGCCGGAGCTGCCGCTGGTGCCTGCTCACTCCACTTACCCTTGTCTGGCGTAATGTCATCAACGATGTCACTGAGGGCACCAAGTGAAAGCGGGAGGATACGCCTCCAATACGGCACCTGCTCAAAGGTGGACTTGAATGCGCTGTATACCGCGATCACGCGATCAAAGTCCTTTGCAACGAATCCTGCGGTCACCTCAGCTGAAAGTTCTTCCATGACCGAAAGCGGCACATCGTCACGCTTGTTCTCAAACGCCTTACGGATCTCGTACCCGCGTCGAGCGAAGAACTCCTCACCTTTCCTTCCGTATGCGTACACCACCACCTCTTCCTTAGGACGGTTCTCAAGTGCCTCCACAGCCTTCTTAAGCACTCCTGAGTTAAGTGCTCCCGCGAGCCCCTTATCACTGGTGATGATAATCAGGGCGACCTTTTTGACGTCACGATGCTCAGCGAGTGAGTGTCCGGCAATATGACGCGTTGCCGAGAGACGCGAAAGAATCGAAACTGCCGCACGAGCATAGGGACGCCCCGCAAGCGCCGCTGACTGCGTCTTACGCATCTTCACCGCAGACACGGCTTCCATAGCGCGTGTCACCTTGTTCATGCGCTCGGTCGCCTTGATCTTCGTCTTGATGTCTTTGAGTGCCATACGTTAGTTGTGTTCGTCGATATGCACGAGCGCGACGCGAATCGACTGCTTCACGTATTCCTTGCGATCGAGTTTTCCCTTGGTGAGTTTCGCGATAACGCCATTATGCTTACGTGCCTCATCTACGGTTTCAACCCAGCCGGTCTGGACCGCAGCGTCACTCAAATTCATACCCTCCTCAAGCACGAGTCGCATCGTTTCCTTATCAGGAGTCTCAAACGCAGAAGAAAGTCCGAAGTGCGTATCCGTTCCGTCATAAATCGCGCAGGCAGTGACATTCATGTGACCGCTCTTAGCGTTTGGTACCTCCATGAATCCTGCTTCAAGCCCGATAGCGTAGGTGCAATCTACAAAGCTCGCCTTCGCACGATTCATTGCTCCGGTCGTTACTTCAGTAAGTGAGGTTGGCTGATCGGAAACTCCCGACGACACCTCAACACCAACAACCTCCGCATCTTTAAGGTGCGGATAGTCCTGCAGTATTTCCTGTACTGCTTCAACTTTTGCTGGGTTTTTAGAGCCGACCACGATCTTCATAACTATCTATACCGAACGCTCAACGAACTTATCGAGTGCCGCACGAAGCTCCTTCTCGGTTCCCTCTGCAATCTCACGTGAGGACTTGGTCGTCTCAAGCACCTTCGGCGCCTCACGATTCAAGAACTCCTGGAGACGCTGCTCTGCCGCAGAAGTCTCTGCTGGAGTAAACGAATCAAAGTATCCGTTCGTGGCGGCGAAGATAACTGCTGCCTGCACCTCAAACGGAAGCGGCTTGCCGTTAGGCTGCTTGAGCATTTCCGTCATGCGCTGACCTGAATCAATGCGCTTCTTGGTGTCTGCATCAAGGTCAGAAGAGAACTGCATGAAGGCTTCAAGCTCACGGAACTGAGCGAGCTCAAGCTTGATCTTGCCGGACACCTTCTTCATGGCCTTGGTTTGTGCGGCAGAACCCACACGAGAGACAGAAATACCCACGTTCATGGCCGGACGAAGACCCTTGTTGAAGAGATCGGTCTCAAGGAAGATCTGACCGTCGGTGATCGAAATCACGTTCGTTGGAATGTACGCTGATACGTCGTTCTCCTGCGTCTCGATGATTGGAAGCGCGGTGATCGAGCCACCACCCTTTTCCTTTGAGAGCTTTGCCGCGCGCTCCAAGAGACGCGAGTGCAGATAGAAGATGTCTCCCGGGTACGCTTCGCGGCCTGGTGGGCGGCGAAGGAGGAGTGACATCTGACGGTAGGCAACGGCCTGCTTTGAAAGATCGTCGTAGATAACAAGTGCATCCTTGCCCTGCTCCATAAAGTGCTCAGCAATCGTAGCTCCTGCAAATGGTGCAAGGAACTGGAACGCGGCAGGACTTGATGCGGGAGCGGTGACCACGATCGTGTAGTCCATCGCTCCTGCTTCTGCGAGCTGTGCGACGATCTTTGCGGTCTTCGATTCCTTCTGACCAATGGCGACATACACACAGATCGGACGAGTCGCCTTATCCTCTGACTTCTGGTTCAAAATAGTGTCGACTGCAATCGTCGTCTTTCCCGTACCGCGGTCACCAATGATGAGCTGGCGCTGACCACGACCAATCGGGGTCATCGCGTCAATCACCTTAATGCCGGTGTGGAGTGGTGTGTTCACCGGTGAGCGATCCATAACGCCATACGCCTCGCGCTCAATCGGACGAAGATCATTGGCGCCAGTTGGACCCTTACCATCAACCGCTTCACCGAGCGGATTCACCACACGACCAACGAGCGAGTCACCTACCGGGATGGATAGGAGGCGACCCACACGACGCACGAGCATACCCTCGAACACCCTAGACGCATCTCCAAGAATCACGGCACGCACGCCGTCCTCTTCGAGGTTCAGCACAAGACCGTAGATCGGTGCTGAATCCTTGAGCGCATCCTCAAGACTTCGATCGAAGGTGGGATCGAAGAGCACCATCTCTGTCATGATCGCGCCTTCGAGGCCGTCGATCTCCGCAATGCCGTCGCCCGTTGCACGCACAACGCCGGTCTCTTCCGAGCCCTGCTTGGGTGCGTACCCTGCGATCTCCTGCTCTATCCGCTTGATGATGCTCTCCATATTATTTTGTAACGATGTTCCTATAAATTTCGACGAGTGCCGTCTTTCCTGATCGATCCACAACACTTCCGCCACTTCGCACCCTCCAGCCGCTAATGAGGCGATCATTCACGACCACCTCTGATACCTGGATACCTGCAGCCTCAGCTTCTTTTTTTGCCTCAGGCATCGCTGATTCGCTTGCAACCTCAAGCACCGGCGCATTCTTGCGTACGCGTACCTGACGACTCTTAAGCTCTCGAAGAATACCCGGAAGAAGCTTAAGTCGTCCTTTGGCTTCAAGGTGCTTCATAAGGTTTGCGACAAGCGACTGCTCGTCTTCCCCTTTAGTAAGCGCACTCGTAAGCGCATCGGCGTACACCTTCTCCATAGCTATTTGCGCATGGCCTTTTCAGCCGCAAGAATCGCAAGACGAGCAATCTCCTTCTCGCTCTCACGAAGTGCACGAGACGCTGCCTCACGAGCACGAGCCTCAGACTCAGCCTCAATTGAAGCTGCACGCCCTTCAGCCTCCTTCACAATGCGTGCTTTCTCTCCGGTGGCAGCTTCACGAGCTGACGCAACGATGCCTTCAGCTTCGGTTTCAGCTCCCTTAAGTTTCTCGCCAACCTCCTCGTCTGCTTCCGCGAGTTTCTTCTCGGCAGCAATCGCATCCTCAACACCCTTAGCCACCTTTGCACGACGCTCATCGAGCGTGCGCATGGTTGGCTTATAGAGAAGATAGGTAAGCGCCACGAAAAGCACCCCGAAGTTCACCGCCTGTGCGATGAGGAGCTTCCAGTCGATGCCGAATGCGGAGAAGAGCTGTTCCATAGCGCGTTACTTTCTCTTACTTATCCGACGAAGCGGATGATGAACGAAACGACGAGCGCAAGAATACCAAGCGCCTCGGCGAACACGATTGCGAGAATCATGTTCGACACGATCTTGCCGGATGCTTCTGGATTGCGGCCAATAGCTTCCATCGCCTTACCGCCAATGAGTCCGATACCAATACCCGGGCCCAAGACACCTAGACCCGCTGCGATCGCCATAGCGATGAGCTGCGCTGATTCAGTTTCCATATCTGTTGAAAGAAATAATTAATTGCTCCATCCCGGAGCCACACCAAAGCCACTATCTAGTGGCTCTCGTGTGGATCAGTGATCGATAGCTTGATGAAGAACAGGGTCAGCATCGCGAACACCACCGCCTGGATAAACCCAACAAAGACCTCAAAGGCCATGAGGGGCACCGGCAGGAGGTATGCCACAAAGAACATCGCCACCACGATCATCACTTCACCTGCAAACACGTTTCCAAACAGACGGAACGAGAACGAGATGAGGCGGCCGACGTTCGACAGGAGCTCGATGATGCCGACCACGAAATTGACCGGTGAAGTAAAGTTAACATATCGGCCCCAGTACTTGAAAAAGCCAAGCGCCACCACACCCGCAATCTCAATCGTAAGGAAGGAGATGATCGCAAGGGCAAGGGTGAGATTCAAGTCTGCAGACGGGGCACGTAGAAGTGGGGTGAGTCCCCCGTGTCCATTATCAACACCAATCGATCCGATACCGGGAAGGAATGCGAGTTCGTTTGCAACGAGCACAAACAGAAAGATGGTCATGATGAGCGGGAAGAACCGGCGTGCAAGCTTCTCGCTCTCGAGAATCTCGGTCATGTAGTTCATGATTCCCTCAAAAAGCCACTCCACTCCCGCCTGGAGTTTCCCCGGGATCATGGCGAGCTTCCTGCGGAACAGAAGCGCAAAAATGATAAGCACCGCCATGGTGATCCAGGTCATCAAAAGCGAGTTGGTGATCGGGAAGCCGAGGACATTGAACACCTCTTCTGCCTTTAGGACTACGTGAATACCCGAACCATGTGCCGCCTCCTCGGCTGCATGCGGCACCTCCTCAGCAGCACGCGCAACGCTGCCGCCAAGAAGCATATGTAAAAAAGACCCTGCCTGGGCCAGTACCCCTACCATAATACTCACCAGTTTAGCAGAGCTCGTACAAACGACCAAACAAAGAACGCCCTCCCCGGCATAGGGAGGGTGTTCTTGCAACAGGACACGAATCTGCAACTACTGCTGTCTCCTGAGCTCGTCAAACAGCGCTTCGAGCTGCTTCATGAGCTGATCTAGGGTCGGGACCGCAGTGCTTGCGCCAGCAACCGATCCTAGGCCCGAAGAAAGCCCTGAGGCACCAGCGCCTTTACCGCTAAGCGGACCTCCAGACTTAGGGCGGAGATCAAACTGTCCACCTACCGGATTAAAGAGTGAGAATGCATCCTCCTCATTTCCCGAGACCGTAATGTTGTTGCCAGCAACATCAATATTTGGATAGCGGACAGTAACAGCACTACCAGTACTTGAAGGATAGATAAACATGCGCGCTACATTATTACGGAGAGTCACGTTCTTCGTTATCTCTCCCTTCTTTCCTTCGGGATCGATGCTGATCCAGGTATTTCTACTTCCATCACCGACATACAAGACCGTGTTGTTCTCAACCAGACCTCCATCTGCAACGAAGTGCATGCCATGGTACGCGCTGATAAGCACGACGTTGTTGCGGACAGTCAGATTCTGCATGAGGCCGTCGAAGTTGCTGATGCCCTGCATTTCTCCGATGAGTGGACGCGTCCTATCGGTCGTCTCCTGAACCCAGTTATTCTCGATTCGGATGTTGTTATACACGTGACCATTGTGCGCGAAGATCTGCATACCATCGTCATGGTTTGTGTCTCCATCATCGATACCCAGCATGCTGTCGATGATGCGGTTATCAAGCACTGTTATATCGGAGCCGTTCGGACGGATACCATCAACTGAGAAGCGGGAGATCGTGTTGCGAGCAATGAGCGCACGCACACTGTTATCGGTAATCGGGAGACCATCAACGCTTATGTTGATGCCGAGTGCGATGTTCTCGAGATCGTTATCGATGATCGACACACAGCGCGCGTTGCGGCTACCGATTGTTTGACCCTTGCCTTGCGCGAGCCAATCGGACGCCGACCAGTTCGAGGTGCTCTTCGACATATAGAACTCACCATCAGCAACAATGAACTGCTTACCGCCACTCAGCATGATGCCCTGCGGGGTTACTTCTGGATTGGTGATCAGCACGCGCGAGAAGTCTCGCAGCTCCAGCCGGCCAACCTCTGCGCCCTCCTGGAAATCAAACCAGGTCCAGTTTGCAGCGTCAGCATTGAAGTACCCCTTCTGCGCGAATTCCGCATCCGCAGTGATCGAACCATGACGTCCCGGCATGAGCACAATGTGATCACCGGCACGAAGCTTCTTTGCGCTGAACGCAGCCTGCAGTGTGCGAAGTGGAGCAATAGCGGAACCGTCGCCCGTATCTGATCCTCCCTTTGGATCGATGTAGATCACGCGCACATAACTCTGTGCAGGTGCCTCACAACCCGCATACACCTCGTAGCTCTTGGAAGGTCCTGGGAGTGGTGTTGGGAGCGGAGTCGGGGTTGGCGTAGGCGTTGGTGCTACTACCTCGAGTGTCACCGGTACCGATCGCGTGATTGAACCTCCGGCGCCCACACATGAGAGGGTAAAGGTCTTCGCAGCAACGATACCGGAAATTGTTTCAGTATCTCGCTTGTCTTTCTGTCCTGTCCAATCCCCTGTTGCAGTACAGGAATCTGCATCGCTTGATCTCCAGGAAAGCTTGACGCTCCCGCCGGCATCAACAACCGACTTGTCTGCAGAGAAGGTAAGCGTTGGTGCTTCGATTTCTTCCTCTGGCTCCACTACCGTTGCGGAGACCTCAACTGATACTGACTTACTTATACTTCCGCCAGAACCCGTACACACGAGCGCATAGGTACTGTCTGCAGAAAATGTCAGTGTCTCGCTGCCACTCACCGCCTTCTCTCCTGACCATCCGTTCCCAGCTGTACACGTCGTCGCATTCTTTGCTGACCAGGTAAGACGGATGGTGTCACCGGCAGGAGCGCTCCGCTTACTCGAACGGAACGAAAGCGTTGGGGAGTCCTCCGACAAGGCGCTCGCCACACGGGCAGCATCGGCGCTCGTTGAATCAGTGGCTGTTGGCGCTGTGGTCGAAACCGTTGCAAGGAGAGCACGCGTCCGGGGCCCCACAAACCCAACCTGCTCAAGACCCTTTGCTGCCTGGAACGCCATAACCGCAGCGCGAGTGATCGGACCGAAGTAGCCTGTTGGAGTATCGCCGAAAAATCCGAGCACCAGCAGCTTCTGCTGAAGCTCGAGTACGGCAGTACCCCGCGCACCAACGGCAAGCGGTGCAGTCGCAGAGACTGAAGGGACTGAAGAGATAACAGGGGCGACTGAAGGACGTGCAGCACTCGTAGTTGGATTGCGCGCAATGAATGGATTCAAGATGGCACGCGTCTGCGCTCCGAGTGTACCTGTCTCAGGAAGTCCATACTTCTTTTGAAGCGCGCGGACTCCCGCTGCAGTGGTCTCTGAGTACACCCCATTGGGGGCAGCCGTTGAATACCCGAACTGGAAGAGGGTGAGCTGGAGCTGAGTGACCTCAGCGCCACGCGAGCCGATTGAAAGATCGGACGTAAGCGTTACCGCATGTACCGGAAGAGGAACATGTGCTGAAACGAATAAAATAGTAAGGGCGAGAAGTAATGGACGGAGTTTCATACCCCTAGTGTAACGAGAAAGAGGTCCAATGTGGACCTCTTTCCCCAACAGTCGATAAACGGCCTATTTAAGCGATCGGAGCAGAATTTCAAGCTGGCGCATGAGCTCGTCGAGTGCTGGAACGCCAAGGCTTGCACCGGCAACAGATCCGAGTCCTGAGGAAAGCCCGGAGGCTCCTGCCCCCTTACCCTCAAGCAGACCACCCGACTTTGGCCTCAGATCAAACTGGCCATTTGCTGGATTGAAGGTTGTGAAGACATCGGCTTCATTACCCATGATCGTGAGGTTATTGCGTGCGGTATCGCTATTTGGATAGCGAACCACCGTTCTACTTCCATCACTCGCTGGGTAGATGAACACGCGAGCTATGTTATTACGGAGTATCACATTTTTTCCGATCTCTCCCTTCTTTCCTACATCATCAAGACTTATCCATGTGTTTCGTGTCGAGTCCCCTATATTCACGATCGTGTTGTTCTCGACGACACCTCCATCTGCTACGAAGTTCATGCCGTGATACACGGTGATGAGCACTACGTTATTCCGCACCGTAATATTTCTTAACAGACCGTCGAAGTTGCTAATGCCCTGCATATGACCAATGAGAGGTCGCGACATGTCGGTCGTTTCCTGAACCCAGTTGTTTTCAATGCGCACATTCTTATGCTCGTGACCGTTGAGTGCGAAGATCTGAATACCATCATCATGGTTTCCGTCACCGTCCTCAGCGCCGACCATTGCATCGATGATGCGATTATCCTTCACGAAGACATCGGAACCGTTTGGACGAATACCGTCACCAGAGAATCGAGAGATGGTATTGCGAGCAATCAGTGCATAGACACTATTATCGGTAATCGGGAGTCCGTCGGCACTCGTGTTAATACCGAACGCAACATTCTCGAAGTCGTTATCAATGAATGACACGCAGCGTGCGTTACGGCTCGCGAGCGCAGCGCCCTTACCTTTTCCAAGCCAATCAGCCGCTGACCAGTTCGAGGTGTTCTTGGAGAGATAGAATTCTCCATCAGCAACAACGAATTGAGTACCTGAGCTCATCATAATTCCGCCCGGCGTTACTTCTGGATTAGTAACGAGAACACGTGAGAAGCTACGCAATTCAAGATTCCCAACGGTTGCACCCTCCTGGAAGTCAAACCAGGTCCAGTTTGCGGCATCAGGATAGAAGAAGCCCTTCTGTTCATACTTCGAGTCCGTCGTGACAGCTCCGTGATCACCCGGCATGAGAACAATGTGGTCACCCGCCCGAAGCTTCTTTGCCGTAAAGGCAGCTGCAAGGGTTCGTAGTGGCGCAGCAGCAGAACCATCACCCGTGTCTGATCCACCCCTTGGATCGATGTAGATCACACGTGCGTAGCTCTGTGCAGGTGCCTCACAACCTGCATACACTTCATAACTCTTGGATGGTCCTGGAAGTGGAGTTGGGAGTGGCGTAGGAGTAGGGGTAGGTGTTGGAGTCACTACCGCCTCAAGTGATACCGGTACCGATCGAGTGATAGAGCCACCGGCACCAACACAAGAAAGAGTGAATGTCTTCGCAGAAGTTATGTTTGCAATCGTTTCCGTATCACGCCCATCCTTCTGACCCGACCAATCACCTGTTGCGGTGCAGGAGTCTGCATCGGTAGCCCTCCATGAGAGTTTGACGCTTCCGCCGGAAGCAACCGTTGTTTTGTCAGCCGAGAAAGTGAGAGTTGGCGCATCGATTTCCTCTTCAGCCTCTTCCGCAGTTGCAGAGATCTTGACTGATACTGATTTACTGACGCTTCCGCCAGCACCTGCACACACAAGTGCGTAAGTACTGTCAGCCGAGAACGTTAGCGACTCACTACCGCTTGCAGATTTCTCTCCCGACCATCCATTTCCTGCAGTACAGGTCGTTGCATCCTTTGCCGACCAGGTAAGGCGGATAGTGTCACCGGCAGGAGCGCTCCGCTTATTTACACGGAACGAGAGCGAGGGAGAGTCTTCTGAAGACCCGGTCGTAGTGCCTAGGTCAGTGCTTGTTGAGCCCGATGATGACGGTGCAGTTGTGGAGACCGTTGCAAGCAGAGCTCGCGTTCGTGGACCTACGAAGCCAACCTGCTCAAGCCCCTTGGCTGCCTGGAACGCCGCGACAGCAGCGCGGGTGATAGGACCAAAGTAGCCCGTTGGGGTGTCGCCGAAGAATCCGAGTACGAGAAGTTTCTGCTGAACTTCAAGCACAGCAGCGCCACGTGCACCGACACCAAGCGGTGCGGTCGTTGGAGTATACGTGGCAACGGGCGCAACCGATGCGGGACGCGAAGCGCCGGCAGTTGGGTTACGTGCGATAAATGGATTCAAGATTGCCCGCGTACCCGCACCAACGGTGCCTGTTTGCTCAAGACCATACTTCTTCTGGAGTGCACGAACACCGGCAGCAGTCGTCTCTGAAAACACTCCGCTTGGTGCAGCCGTTGAATACCCGAACTGGAAGAGGGTGAGCTGGAGCTGAGTGACCTCAGCGCCACGCGAGCCGATCGATAGATCGGAAGTAAGCGTTACGGCATTTGCGGATAGTGGCACACCTACTGACGCACACATAAGCACGAGGGCGAGGATTAGAGGACGGATTTTCATATCCTCTAGTGTAGGTGGTGGACACCCTATCCGCCAACCTTATCCCCACGTACCTTTTTCAGTGCCTCAAGATCAGCCAGCACACGCGCGATGTCTTTTGAAAGCCGCTCCAGCGCCTCGGCATCACTCACCTCTTTCTTCTTTTTAGCCTCCTTAGCAAGATGCACCCCCTGCTCCTCCTCACTCATTTCCTCAAAATCCTCCTGAATCTCATCGATATCTTCCGAGATCTCCTCGATGTCCTCCTGAATGTCCTCAACATCCTCTCCAAGCTCCTCAACGTCTTCCTGAATCTCATCAATATCCTCCTCAACCTCCTGGAGGGACTTAGTGTGTCGGTTGACCGTGATCTGAATGAAGATGGCGAGATAGATCGCCTCAAGGGAGACAAGGGTGGTCAAGACCAGAAGCACGAGTTCAAAGGACACGATGCCGGTAAGCCCTACCATGAAGAAACCTGCAAACGCGAATGAGTGAATGATCAAGGATGGCACTGAGCCGATTGCGGCGACCATGCGATCAACGCCGGTGTACTGCATGTCTTTGATCTTCTGCATGCATGGACCCTACCATACTTTGCATGGAGAGATCCACGGTTGTGCACGGATGAAAGAGTTTCCAGATCAGCTAAAAAACGCTACGCTATCTACGTGCCAGGCAATATATCCAAAGGCCTGATGCCGCATCCGGCACCGACTCCAAAAAGGACGCCTCGCGGCGTTCTTAAAAAGCTGACCGTTAAAGCAAAGGCGATCGGTCCAGTCGCAACAGCGACTGCCGTTCTCGTCGTCGGGTTCTTCTCCCTCCCGTCAATCCTTGCAGTGGATCTCGCACTGGAAGCGAATGAACCAAAGACCGCCTTCCCGGTCACCGTTAATCCCCTTGCCCGCACCATCACGGAGGACCCTGAGGTTGAGAAGCTCCTCGAAGAGGATAATCCGGAACTCGTCGCAGCAGCCGGACACGCCGAGGATCTATTCGCCTGGCTTGCGGGAGCAATAGCGAACACGGGAGCATACCGCACAATCGCCGGAGCCATTGGCGCTGACACCACCTTCGTCACCATACTTCCGGGATACCGCGAAGAGGAAGTTGCCGCCGCATTCGGTAAGAGCCTTGGATGGTCAGCAGCTGAGCGCCGCGCCTTTATTGCCGATATCCATTCCACACCACCCACACTTCGAGAAGGCGAGCTTGTCCCTGGCACCTATGCAATCCCGACCAACGCGGACCGTGACGACGTGCAGGCAATCTTGAACGAACGCTTCTCGAGCGACATACTCGCGCGCTACAGCACCACGACCGCAGAGCTCGTCCCACTTGATGACGCACTCACGATTGCGTCCATGCTTGAGCGCGAGACCCGTGACCCTGCTGAGATGCGTATGATCTCCGGCATCATCTGGAACCGTCTCTTTGTCGGTATGAATCTGCAGATCGATGCGACACTGCAGTACGCAAAGGCAACACAGACCAACACCGCAAGCTGGTGGCCGAAAGTCGTCCCCAGCGACAAGTACATCAAGTCGGCATACAACACGTACAAGAATAAAGGCTTGCCGCCAGGACCCATTGCAAACCCTTCAACAGAGGCAGTGCTTGCTGCACTCAATCCGAAGGAGACCGATTGTCTCTTCTATTTCCATGACAAGTACGGCGGCTTCCACTGCTCACCAACCTACGAAGGACACGTGAAGATGCTGAAGCAGAAATACGGGCAGGGGAAGTAATGGGAAAAGCCGCATCATAGTGCGGCTTTTTCAATGAAAGATAGTACATGTGTGCATACTCAATTATGCACAGCACTATCTATCAGTAATCGAGTGCATTTCCGTGAACAGTAGTTCAGGAATTGCATTACACGGGAGGATATTACACTGAGGGAACAGCCGGTGAATATTGCTTCCTACGCGAACGGAATAAGGCCCGTTCAAGACCAACGTCAATGAGATTGAAGTAGTGATGGGGCTTGAGGCTCAAGTGCCACTCCCAGAAGGAATCATGTACTTTGACATACGCCGTACCATCGAAACGATGACCGCGATGCGTAACATGCATGCAATTGATCCAATTACCCGACCGATCGAAATCACGATAGCGCAGATGATGCCACGGTCCACGACCTGTCCGGTAGTAGACATGATGTCTATCGTTGTAGAAGGATAAAAGCGACTCGTGTGGATAGAGCGTCGGGGTGAATCGATCATTGGGATGCAGTGGTCGAGTGAACATAATCAGCTGAGAACCTCTCATGTGTGGCTTTTTCGGATTATGCGGCGTGTGACTCTTACGAACCATAGGTACCTCCTCTAACTAAAAGGGACGCGTACTGAAATTAATATACATTTATTAGGAATAAAGTCAATGATCAACACAGAGAACCGTCCTTCCGGGTTTAATTCAGAAAGAGAATCCCTGCGTTAAGCGTTGACGCGTACGACACCCACAGCAGGTACGGAACCAGCAGCCACGCCGCAAGACGTGAGTGCCGAGCAAACAGTACGATGAGTATCACGATCATCACCCATAGAAGCGCAATGATAAGAAGTGCGAGCAGCACCTCATGGAGTGCAAAGAAGACAATAGACCAAAGCGCATTCACTACCAGATGCGCGACAAATACCCAGATGGCAAAGAAGCGTCCGAACTTCCCTTTCGTCCATACCAAGGCGGCAGCACTACCCATAAGCACATAGAGAATGTTCCAGATCGGACCAAAGACCGCCCCTGGAGGAGTCCAGGATGGCTTAACCAGGGACGCGTACCACGAGTTAATCTGATCGATCGTAAAGACTGATCCTATCGCGCCTGCCGCAAGCGAGAGCGCGATGAAGAAAACGAACGGGCCAATTGATCGAAGAGAGCTCATTAGCGTATGAGTTTCTTTCCAAGCACGAAGGCAGTTGCACTGGTCGCACCCGCAACAATCGTTCCGTATGCCATGTCGATGAAGGCAATGGCAATCGGCCAGTCACGCGTGGTCGCTAGATTGGTGAGGTCATAGGTTGCAAACGCGGCAAGACCAAACAGGAGACCGTTGTAGAGAGCCTGCTTGAAGTTGTTATTGCGGATTGCAGGAAGTACCACCAGATATGCAAGCACGAGCGAGTAGATGATGTAGAAGAGAATCGCTGCCCACCACACCACGGTCGGCGAAAGCAGGTAGCCGATCTGGTCCTGATAGATTCCCTGCGCCACGACTCCGATCCAGATAAGATCGAGAATCAGGAGGGTTGGGATGATGAGTGCAGCGAGTTTGAGGACGTTTTTCATACCCGGATAGTATACCGTGACAAAAAGCCCGCCCGTTTGGTATCGTGCAAATTCAGGGCGACTAGCTCAGTTGGTTAGAGCGTTCGCTTCACACGCGAAAGGTCACAGGTTCGAATCCTGTGTCGCCCACCGGATACCGACTGCTGGTATATCTATACGTTTACATCACCTTCTCTTTTAGTACTTCATGGCGTAGGCTATTTCGAGAACTGGGAGGGAATCATGGATCTGTTTGCTCAAGAGTTAATTAGTCTGATCCCGTACATGCATACCTGTGCGCGAGAAAGAACACAGGATCCCTGCGATGCAGAGGATCTCGTACAGACTGCGCTTATGTGCGCCTGGAACTCGCGACAGCATTACAAGCCCGAACTACCAATGAAGTACTGGTTAGCTGGGATCATTCGGAATTGCCGGAGCACCATGCACCGCGCACAAAGCAGACGTATATCCACCTGCGAACTTGAAGAAGGGATGTGCGCGGGCGTTTCTGGCGGACAGCACGAATGCATAGAATTGCGCGAGATGTTCGAGGCGCTCGAAGCACTTCCGGAAGTCCAACAGGATACGCTCGTTTCATTTACATTCAGGGGCGAATCCTATCGCAAACTCGCCGTACGCTTTGATGTCGAGATTGGTACGATCCGATCGCGCATTAGCCGTGCGCGTCGACACCTTGAAAGTACTTTTGCAGTCGCATGAGAAAAGGCCGCCAGCAGAAGCTGGCGGCCTTTCACATTTACAGTAGATGCTACTCCACCACCGTCTTGAACCCGCCGTACGAGAAGCGACGCATCTCAACCGGCATCTTCTGTTCAGCGTATTTCTCATCGAAATACGCCATCACCTGCTTATTGATTTTATTCCTCTCCACCTTTGAGTTAAAGACGATGTACGAGAAGAACACGACCTCGTCAGGCTTTGCACCAATCATCTTCGGGAATGGTAGCTTCACCTGCTTCGGCGTCATGTCGTCAGCAACGCACTCTTTATAATCAAGGGCACCGAACTTCTTCCACACGTCCCGAGCCTCGGTTGCCATCTTCTTGTATGCAGCGAGCTGGTCCTTTTTAACTGTGAGCACGAATCCATCAACGTAAGTAGCCATATGAACTGAGTATAGAGCCACATCCGACGAATGCGGGTGTGCATAAGCTTCATACGCACCTCATTCACTCTGCCCTAGTCTTACCGATGCTACGCTATATCGTAGAGGCACTTCTAGCGTAACGATGCTAGCAATGCTTATGCAGACAATCAGATTTACCGGAAGTTAAGAATTCTGAATAGCTATGAATAAACTTGTACGAATGGCGCTTCTGGCTCCACTGGCGCTTCTTCCCTTTGCGGCAGGAGCGGTAGAGACGCACACCGTGACTATTGCTGCGTATGTGGACGGAGCTCCAGCAACCACAGCCGCAACGTCAGCAGACGGCGACTCGTTCCCTATGGTCTCCTACTGGAACGCGAAGAATATTGGTAAGGGTAG
>JBBTXR010000014.1:0-3956 GCA_038062175.1 Patescibacteria group bacterium | reverse complement strand
TACTGTCCGCCAATATCTGGCCGCTCTTCTCGTTGTATATCTGCCGCCTGATCAATTAAGTCATTAAGCTGATCAATGAGATCCTGCGCATCTGGTTGTTCTTGCGGTCTTGGAGTAATACCACCTCCTGAAGCAAGCCATACCTGGATTGGTGCTTCCCAGTATTGATACTGTGAATCACTCCAGGGATTTGCAGGTGGGCCGCTACGAGGATTGTCCTTATTGGTCCAGTGAAGAAGGCTGTGTGCTGAGGTGGAGCCATCAGGTCCCTGCACGAATGCCTGACCGCGAAGTGCAGGAGCAAGATCTGTTGGTGTTGCGGGCGGCTCTTTGAATACTTCACTTGGCATCTTCGCGAGTGCTTTCTCCATGAACTCATGCCACATAGGGGCAACGATATAGCCCGCGATCTCCTTTACCATCGGACGGTTGTCGTTGTTACCAGCCCAGACACCCACCGCAATCGTTGGGGTGTAACCGACTGTCCACGCGTCACGGGATTCGTTGGTGGTACCGGTCTTTGCCGCTACATCAAAACCAGGGAAGGTAAGTGGGTTGTTTGCGGCATAGGCAGGGATACGCGCCTGATTGTTCGACATGATGGAGGCCATCTGACGAGCAACGTTTGTATCAAGCACCATTTCTCCGCGTTCCTCGTACTTCTCAAGTACTACACCCTTCTTGTCCTTCACCTCAAGGATGCCGGTTGGAGTGTGGCGAATACCATCGTTACCGAAGACTCCATACGCACTCACGATATCGAGAAGGCGTACCTCAGCGGCACCAAGTGCGAAGGAAAGGCCATAATCCCTCGGATTTCCAAGACCAGTAATACCCATACGGGTAGCTAGATCAATCACATTCGGAATACCTGCAAGGTACAGGGTTTGCACTGCCGGAATGTTGATTGACTGCTGGAGTGCGGTGGTGAAGGTCATCGGACCACGGAAGGTTAGGTCGTAGTTACCTGGTGCGTAGCAGGGAGCCTCGCTGTTATACACATCCTGCGGGGAGCAGGAGGTTGAGAACTGGGTGGGAAGATCAAAGAGAATCGACTCGGGAGTGTATCCCTTCGCAAGTGCGGCGGCATACACAAACGGCTTAAAGGCTGATCCTGGCTGCCGAGGCGCTACCGCAATGTTGTAGTTACCGTCGATGTTTGGATCGAAGTAGTTTCGAGAACCTACCATTGTGAGGATCTGTCCGGTCTTAGGGTCAATTGCCACAAGTGCGGCATTTTCTGCATTGAACTTACCTTCGTTTATAAGCGCGTAGCGATTCACAATCTCCTCCGCATCGTTTTGAAGGTCAGCATCGAGGGTAGTGATGATCGAGAGACCTTGATTCACTACATCCGCGCCGTACTTAGCCTCAAGGTACTGCTCGATATAGAAGACGAAGTGGGGAGCGATGATTCCGCCGTTCTGCTGGCGACTGAAGGTCACCGACTCATTCTTTGCTGACTGGTAGCTTGCCTCATCGATGTACCCAAGCTGTTTCATACGATCGAGTACCCGCGTCTTGCGCTCCTCAAGTGCTTCTCGGTTATTTCCGTAAGGAGAGAAGAAGGTTGGAGCCTGAGGGAGAGCAGCAAGGTATGCCGCCTCCGCGATCGTGAGGTCACTCGCTGATTTTCCAAAGAAGGCACGACTTGCAGCCTCAGCGCCATACAGCGTGCCGCCGTAGGGAGTAACGTTCAGGTAGAACTCAAGAATTTCGTCCTTGGTGTACTTCGCCTCAAGTTTCCAGGCGAGGATCCATTCCTGGATCTTACGGATCGGACTCTTTTTGCCGGTGAGAATGGTGTTTTTCACCACCTGCTGCGTGATGGTGGAGCCTCCCTGCACAAACGCACCTTCCTTGAGGTCGGCGATGATGGCACGGACGACGGAGGTGAAACGAACCCCGCCATGCTGGTAGAACTTATCGTCCTCGATCGCAATCGTTGCGAGCTGGAGATTCTTCGACATGGACGAAAGTGGCACGACATTGCGGCGCATGTCGTGATTGAGGTCGTAGAGCACGGTCTTGCCGGTTCGATCGTAGATCTTTGTGGACTCAGAGACCTTGCGGGCATCAAAGGAGTTGAGGTCCGGGATTGGGGTAAAGGCGACCGATAAAACAGCTACTCCACAGACGAGTAAAAAGATGCCGACACCAATAAAAACAGCCTTTAGATAAGGGTGCGGACTCTCAAGATGCTTTTGCAGCTTTTGTTTCCAGGGGTTCTTGCTCATGCGGGCCATGCTAACACAAAAGCGGCCTTTCGGGCCGCTGTTTGTGCTAAAGAGTCTCCTCCTCTTCTTCGTGAAGACCAAAGTCTTCGAGCTTCTCCTCATCCTTCTCCTCTACGTCTTCCTCGTCAAGAACTCCTTCCGGAACATCTTCCTCCTTGAAATCGTCATCCATCATAAAAGCTAGATATGATTATGCTCGCCTTACGCGCGAAGCACCTCCCATTTTGCGCAGGAGTTGTATTTTTGCAAGCTCACCGACTGCGTGCTGTGGATAGGGCGCAGATAGCGACTGCTAGTGCATCGAGTTCGTCATCGAGTCGCTTCTTTACGGGAAGGGCAATAAGCTTCGGGACCATCATGGCGATTGCTTTCTTATCGGCCCGTCCGCTCCCAGTCACCGCAAGCTTTACGGTGCCAGGGGAGTGCTCGCTAACCTTGATGCCTGCTTCTCCGGCAGCAGAGAGGATTGCACCACGTGCCTCAGCAACCGAGATCGCCGTCTTCTTATTTGAACTGAAAAAGAGGGTCTCAAGAGCAACAAGATCAGGGGAGTAGGTGCTGATTGCGCTTGCTACTGCCTCGTGCACTGCTGCAAGGCGTTCATCCTGCGCTCCTTTTGGTGGGGTGACACAATCGCTCCATATATGAGTGGGGCGTGACGGGTCACCCTCAATAACGGCAAGACCGAGGCGATCAAACCCAGGATCAATCCCGAGTACTCTCATATCCCCGTGCGTTCGTGTATACCTGCTGCACGTCTTCGTGTTCGTCGAAAAGATCGAGGAGTTTCCCGAGTGCTTCCTCGTCTGCTTCAGAGAGATCCGTCAATGGTTCATTGGGCACAAGAGTAGTGTCGGGACTTTTGGTGAAAGCCCAAAGTGCGGAGCCTTGGGCACCAAGCTCAAATCCGTTTTTAGAGATGAGGTGTTTTATCTCTTGGGTGGTGCGGTTCTTGTTATCGGTGAGCGCATCAATGATAAGTGCGGTGCCGCCCGGACCATAGAACTCATACACTACCTGCTCAAGATCTCCCGCGTCTTTAGAAGAGCCCTTTGCGATTGCGCGCTCAATATTATCCTTGGGCATGTTCACTGCCTTTGCGCGCTCAATTGCGGAAGCGAGGCTTGGGGAAGAGAGATTGCCGCCTGCTTTCTTTGATTCAATAGTGATGAGTCGAGCAAAGCGAGAGAAGGTGCGGCTTCTCGCTCCATCGGTGACTGCCTTCTGTCGCTTGATCTGTGCCCATTTGCTGTGTCCTGCCATATACCTACTGTATCAAAAGCAGCGACTGTATTACAGAAGGACGTATTATCTATATATGTATTTCGTTTACATCCTCGAGTGTGCCGACTCCTCTCTCTATACAGGCATCACCACCAACCTCGAACGACGCTTCAAGGAGCATGCTGAAAAGAGGGGAGCACAGTACACGCGAGCTCGTAAAGCGGTTCGTCTCGTATATTCAGAGGAACACCCCGATCGCTCCTCTGCCTCGAAACGAGAAGCAGAGATAAAAAGCTGGAAGCGGGAGAAGAAGCTCGCGCTTCTAGGAAGCTAGATAGTCTTTGCCCTTGGTCGTGAGCATGCGACCGCGCGGAGAGCGTTCGATAAATCCAAGACGAAGCAGGTACGGCTCATACACATTCTCAACCGTATCCGGATCCTCATGCATCGCACTTGCAAGTGCGCGGATACCGGCAGGTCCTCCTTTAAATCCGT
>JBBTXR010000013.1:0-16627 GCA_038062175.1 Patescibacteria group bacterium | reverse complement strand
CCGCGACGGATAACAGCTCTCGAAACATCGAGTTCATTTTCCTCAAGATTCCTTTTAATTAGTTCAGTGTGTGAAAGCTCGAGCTCGCCAAAGGATACGCGTGCATTCGGGAAATGCTTGAGTGCAGCAAGTCCAATCGCGCCCGAGCCTGCGCACAGATCAAGGAGGGTAAAGGGTTTATCACCAAACCGCTTACGCAGATGCGCTATTAGCACTTCCGTCCAGTATTCCGTTTCAGGGCGGGGGATAAGGGGGTTTCCAACGAGATTAATCCGGAGTCCCAAGAAGGGCACCCAGCCAATCACATACGCGAGCGGCTCTCCCGCCTCAAGGCGCGCCAAATCAGCCTGAATATTGGCAGTTTCGTCACCCGCGTATTTATCACGAATAAGGGCACGCATATCTTCCGGAGAAAGGCTTGACATAGTGTATATACTGTGTATAATGAGCACATGACTAACGATACGAAAAGCCGGAAGCGCGAACCGCAGGAAGTGCGGGAGTGTCTATCTCGCGACGTCCACTCTATTCTATCGGTCTGCCTCCACCAGTTCAAAGATCAGCAGGAGATCGAGGAAACCTGTTTTAACGTCGACGCAGTGATCAGTGGTCGCTCACTTGCACCTAAGATCCGCTATGAGCAGAAGATTGCGCCCATTTCCTGGTCTCGGGGTGCTACGCCAATCGGCACCAATCGCCCCTACGCTATTGCCGAAAAGGGTAGTTTCATTCCCTCAGCGCACTTCTCCCCCCGCTTCGCCTAACACGGCAAACCGCACTGAGAGCCCATCTTCACGGATGGGCTCTCATGCTATCATCCGGGGTATGAAAGCCCTCTGGAACATCATCTTCTCCCTCTTTTTTGCCGTACTTTTGGTTGCCGGCATTGCCTGGCTTGCCGCAACCGGGAGCTTTAATCGTCCGGTGACGATCGCCGACTTTGTGCTTATGGCACTTGCGATCTGGCGCCTCATCCGCCTCTTCACCTACGATGCAATCACCGCCTTTATGCGTGAGTGGTTTGCTGATGCGGCACCGGGTACGTTCCGCGGCACCCTCAACACCCTCATCAATTGTCCGTGGTGCATCGGGCTCTGGTTCTCTTTCATTGTTGTCTTCTTCTACTTCGCGACCATCTACGCATGGCCAGTCATCTTGATCCTTGCGCTTGCGGCAGTCGGCTCCTTCCTCCAGATTCTCTCGAACCTCGTGGGATGGTCTGCTGAAGCAAAGAAGCGAATGGTGACGGGCGAGGGAACAGGAAAGGGAGGTACCTGCGGGTAAAAAGATCGACCGCATCCCTGGAAGGACGCGGCCGACGGAGTTCTCCTAGTCTGGCGTAATTCGTACTTTCGGCTCCTCGCGCTTAGCGGAGTCGCGATATCGTGCGGACCAAGGTCCTGACACTTTTGCTGGTGGCATGAACGCGCAGAATTCGATGCTGTCGACGTCGAAGATAAGCTTGATGCCACCGCCATTCGTGCCTTCCCAGCGAAGGTTTGTGATACGGAAGGTTCCTCCGCTACCACCGTTCTGAGCCCCTTTTTCTGTATGGTGGTACGCGAAGTCTCTGTTGCGAATATGCTTCATCGCTTGCTGAGGAGTGATAACCTTATCCTCATCGAGACCGACAAGGATGTTGTGCTCCGCGAGAGCCCTAATCACCTTCTTCTCAAGCTCTGTGCGAGTATCGACCATCTTAGGCCTCTCAGGTGCCTCGCTCTCCTTCATAAGTACTCTCCCTGACTGTGTCTGTTTCGACTATGCACTGCTTTCTATAAAAAGCAAAACACCCAGGTTTTATCCTGGGTGTTTTGCAAGGGGAGATTAGTAGCCTCCGCCGTAGCCTCCGCGATCGTTGCCGCCGCCGAAGCCTCCGCGGTTTCCACCGCCGAAACCTCCACGACCGCCTCCGCCGTTACCACCCTCGCGAGGAGGACGGTCACCCTGTGGGCGGGCCATAGAAACGGAGAGCATGCGCCCGTCCATTTCCTTGCCATCCCAACGGTCGATAGCAGCCTGGGCCTGAGCCTCATCTGCCATTTCGACGAAACCGAATCCGCGTGAGCGGCCGGTCATGCGATCGCTGATAATGCTAACGGAAGAGACCGTACCTGCTTCCTCGAAAGCGGTGCGGAGCTCGTCCTCGGTCGTGCGGTAAGGAATACCGCCGACATAGAGCTTGTTTGATGCCATGTGGCTAGAAAGATACGTATAACCTCGCCGATATCGAACACTTGGAGGGGCCATAGCCCAGCGAAGCTTCCCTCACCTGCGAGTTATGGTCACTATGCTACAAACCTCTTCAATAGGCAAGGTTCTACGCGTCTGCCTGTGGATTGTCGACTGAGGGCATGCAGAAGTAGCCACGTGCCTCAAGTTCACGGATCGTCATGTTCCGGTGGATGAGCTCATCATTTCTTACCGTCTCAAAGAATTCGTACTCAGTCACTACATTGCGTCCGTAGAAGGAAAGGAACTCATACATACACGGCTTGTGCCGGAGCGACTCCTCATTGGTATTAAGGAACTCCGAATACTGGTGGTAGGCGTGGTTCTCGAAGACGTAGTTAAGCTCAAGCGCCGCCTTGCGGTAGATGAGATAGAGGAAGTAGACGACGATAAAGTAGAAAAGAGCGAAGAGGAAAGGAATCAACGTATGGCGAATGAATCGCTGCTTCTTCATCTTGCAGACCATCTGCGAGAGTATGACGACGTGCATGGTTTCGTTGTCCTGTGCCATACGACTGAAGGCACTCGTTTTCGCAAGCTCAATTGCGCGCTTCTCGTTGCGGTAGAAGGCGGTGAGAAGGGTATAGGTTGCTACTTCCCAGGATTGGTAGGGAATTCGTGCGATCACCTCAATCGCCTTGAACTTCTCATACGAAGGCCGCTTGCCGTATACGAGGGTACCAGAAGAGACGAGGAGCCAGCCGAGTATATTCGCTACCCAACCAACTTTGTATTGGTCATACTGACGAGCGTAGGCCGCACGAAGTGCGGGGTCCTTAAGTTCCTCGGCAAGAGTCTCGTGCGTTTGCGGTTCTGACATTAAGGAGACTGTAGCATGACATAATTCGAATAGTTGCTTTTGTTTAAAAAAGTGCCATACTAGTAATGAACTGATCTTATTGTTCTCACATGATGGAGATTCCCGAATGGAACAGACGTTGTTGCTTCTGCACTCCTTCCTGAACCAGAAGAGAGAATTCACATTCTCATGCGCTCGCTGCGGTAAGCTCAAGGCGAAGGGCCGGATCGGCATTGTGGTCGTTTACGCAGACAAGAAGGGTCGTCATGCCGAGCTCGTCAGCGATCGTCTCAGGTGTTGTGGCATTGACCAGAGCATGCCGCAGCTTTTTCCATCGATTGATGAGGCGAATGTCGCCCTCGCAGCCTATACGGAGGAGCTCGATCGGTGGGCCAATCGAGCCGCCGATGATCAGAGCGACTGCCCGATCAAGATGGTGCCAGGCAGTCTCATGGGCCTGAATCCGGACAGTATGGACCCGGCGCTCTTCCGTTCACGCAAGCAGCCTCCGCCAGTCTCTCTGAATTGACCACGTTGCACCCTCGGACCCCGCGCGAAAGCGCGGGGTTTTGCTATACCTTCGTCAGTATTGACCGCTCAATATCAGCAAACGTCCCGTTCACCTTCTTTCCCGGATTAAAGATATTGTTCGGATCAAATATGCGCTTTGTTTCCTCAAAGAGTGACACCATCTTCTCTCCAAAGAGCATGGGAAGGTATGGTGTACGGATGATGCCGTCGTTGTGTTCGCCCGTTGTCGTGCCACCGTATTTGATGACAAGTTCGTACACTCGAGGCGATAGCTCGAGGATTGTCTTCCTCGACTCTTCTTTGGATAGGTCCATGAGCGGAATGATATGGAAATTACCGTTACCGATATGCCCGGCGATGGTGTAGATGAACTTATCTTTGTACTCAGCAAGAAGCGCATTCAATTCAGGTAGGAACTGCGGGTATGAATCCACCGGCACTACGAAGTCATCGATGAACGGGGAAGCGTAGAGACCATGCGAGTTCTTTCGAAGAAGCGCAAACGATTCACGCCTGACCACCCAATACTTCTCAGCCGCCTGCTCATTCTTTTTGATCGAGGTCTGCAAATGGAGGTGATTGATCGCTTCTTCTGCCTGCTCTGCTTTCCGGAGTGCTTCCTCTCGGGAATCCTCCGAGAACTCTGCCATGAGAATGAGTTTTGGAGCGCCGCCACGCATCGCCATGAACACCTCAGGGAGAAAGGCGAGACCAAGACGTATTGCGCGCATAAGTCCCATCTGGGAAAGCATCTGCGGCAGGAACCTGATCGCAAGACCAAATGTCTGATCGTCGTAGCTTTCAAAGGATTCTGGGTTGAAGGGAAGTACCTTATGCACGATCTCAGGAAGATGATCAATATCCTTGAGAAAGATCACAAGCATTGAGCGGTATCCCTGCTCCTTCACGAGTCGCAGTTTCATCTTCGTGGTGAGTGCGAGCGTACCCTGTGCGCCCGTAATAAGTTTTGCGAGATCGAACGTTCCCTCGTCCATATCCATCACATCCCAAAGCGCATAGCCCGCAGAGTTCTTAGAGACCTTTGGCTTCGCCGTTGCAATCGTCTCTCGATTATCAATCAGAAGCGCATGCATCTTCTTGTAGATCTCTCCCTCAAGCCCTGGAAGATTCTCCTTCTCCTCAAGCTCGGCAGGACCAAGATTGGAGAAGGTTGTTACCGTTCCGTCTGAAAGCACGACCTCAAGCTCTTCTACATAGTCGCGGGTCTTTCCGTATTCAAGCGTGCGTTCGCCGCCTGAGTCGTTGTTCACAATTCCTCCAAGCGCGCAGAGCTCACGAGAAGCAGGATAAGAGGGAAGGAGCTGGTTCTTTACCTTCCTCGTTTCTTTCTCAAAGTCACGGTAGTAGACGCCAGGCTCGGCAACAGCATACCCGTCACTAACCTCATGCACCCTGTTCATGTACTTCGTGAAAACCGCAACGACTGAGTCGGTCAGTGGTCCTCCCGACATATCGGTACCGGCAGAGCGTGCCGTAACGGAAGCACCTTTTTCTTTCGCGACTTCCTTTACTAACTTCGATACGTCTTCAGTATTCTTGGGGAATACAACGAGCGAGGGCGTGCGCTCAAACACACTCGTGTCGCGAGACATGGTCTTGCGTGTTGCGGCATCATCAACGACCTCGCCAGAGAGGACCGAGGTTAGATTCTCCTTCAAACTCATGAGCTGATTATACCGCCTGTTTCTGCAACTTTCGGAAGCGGAGCGAGGAGTAGTAGGCAGCCGCTACGAACGCCAAACCAATACCGCCCGTGATGATCTCAGGCACTTCAAAGAGAAGTCCTGCAAACATAGAGACCGCAAGACCAAAGATCGCCCAGTGTGCGCCGTGCTCAAGGTACACAAGTGTGTCGAGCGTATTTTTCTTAACGAAGTAGATGGTCATACTCCTGACGTACCAGGCACCGATACCAAGACCGGCAACGATGATCGGGATGGAGGTGGTAAGGGCAAACGCACCCACCACGCTATCAAGCGAGAACGCAGAGTCGAGCACGTTCAAGTACATGAAGAGCGCAAGGCCTGAAGCGGTTGCTGCAGTCACGCCCTGAGAGAACGAACTTGCGATCCCCTCCATCATGATGAAGAGGACAATACCGACGATACCTGCCGCAAGGATCACGCCCTGCTCAGCGGGAACGAGGAAGGAGAAAGCGAGGACCGTAAGAAGAGCAATGCCAATCTCAATCGCTTCGATGCGGCCGAGCTTCGTGAGCTTTGCTTCGATTGCGTGGATCCAGTGCGTCTCTTTTCCTTCATTGAAGAAGTACTTAAGCGACACCATGATCAAGAAGGACGCACCAAATGCGTAGATGCCATGCTTCGCTTCCTCAAGGAGGTGTCCATAGGTCTCAGGGTCAAAGGCTGCAAGCTGCGCGACTGCCCAAGGAGATGCCCAGACACCTACTGAAACGATGAGGATTGGGAGGATAAGTCGGGTACCAACGACAGCGATCAAAATACCCCAGGTCAAAAAGCGTTGCTGCCACTTCTCGCTCATGCGCATAAGGATGCGCGCATTCACCACAGCGTTATCAAACGACAGGGTCACCTCAAGGATGGTGAGGAGAATGGCAGTAACAAAGGCCACTGGCCCAAGCCACACCCAAATGCCGAGCAGAATAAGAACCGAAACAATAGTAGGTACGAGGAAGTAGCGCATATAGGGGGTGATTGTAGCAGATCGAAGCCCCGACCATATGGTCGGGGCTGTTTTCGGACTTATGTATCGAAGCATGTGGTTCAAATCGCAACGAAGCGTGTATGGCAATGGCCACACTTTACTATGCGCCGTTCGATGTGGGTGCCGCGTCCACAGTACGGGCAGTTGGCATAGCCGTTGGAAATCCTGACCTCCAGCAGCCCATGCTCCACGCGAGTAGCGTGCTGGGTTGCGACATTCCTCAGGTTGCCGTAGAAGGCGCGCTCGAAGTTCCCGAGCTGAGCCTTCTTGATGATGGGATCCTTCTTTTTGCCAGTGCCGCGTACGCGGTACCGGTTGCGCGCGAGCGGCGCGAAGCTTAAGTGGGGCATTATCGTACCTCCAGTTGATGTCCGGAGGAACTATCTATCAAAATTGCTGCTCTGTAAAGCAGTCGCTAGAGAGGTCGATAGATGAGTGCGCCAACAATCCCCGGATACTCAAGCTTCGCTTTACGCACTTCCGGAAGTGCTGGGATCGCCTTGTTGATGCGGGCAAGTTCCTCGACGATCTTCTCAATGCGCATGCCCGGCACATTCATCATTGATCCTCCGAGCACCACACAGTCAGGAGACCAATGCAGAAGGGTGTTGTAGAGGCCACGAGCAAAGCGACGCTCGTATTCGCTCCATACACCCTCATCCGCTATCTCTTTAGCAGGGACTCCCTGCTCCTTCAAAACGGCAGTCCCTGACACTAGTTCTTCAAGTCGTAGGTCTTCAGAAATATATTGGTGTCCGATCTCATACCCAAAGGCGCTTCGGTCGATGCTTCCATCAACAATGCGTGCACCGCCCACGCCCGTACCAATCGTTACGTACGCAACGATTGCGTATCCATTCGCTGCGCCATGCGTCGCCTCACCAAGAGCTGCAACTGCAGCATCGTTTTCAAGCATGACCGGAACCCCGAGTCCTGCTTCAAGCGCAGTCTTCAAATCTTTTCCAGCCCACTCCGGAAGATGGGGAGACCACAGCAGCATGTTCTTCTCGCGGTTAAGAACACCCGCAATGCCGATAACGGCCTGTTCGACATCTTGATCGCCTCTAAGTGCGGTGAATTCATAGATAAGTGCTGCTACGCCCTCGTCAAAAGACGGGGGAGTGGGAATCTTCTTCACTTCGGTAATAGTGCCGTCCGCACTCCCAAGCGCGACACGCATATTAGTTCCTCCAATGTCAGCAGCGAATCTCATACGTCACTCATTCTATCCTTAAACTCAGCAATGATGGGAGTTTCTGCATCCGGTACGCCGTATTCCTTTGCAAGCGTGAGTGCGGCCCAGACACCAATCGTCATGCCCGAGAGCGCCTTGGCAAGTGAAGATGCGCCTTCAAGCGGTACTGCAATGGTGTCCGTCCCGCGCTCGTTTAACAGGTCACGTGCAATCTCCATACGCGCGATGTTCCGTGGATGATCCTCTTCGTCAGTCAAAAAGATCGGGAGCAGGTGCTGGCGAAGCTCTTCCTCCCCGTCATACCCCGACAGCTCGTTATGACAGAACTCAGGGATCGGATAGGAGAAGGCAGGAATCTTCGCCGTCTCGTTAAAGAAGATCTTCCAGATGCGAGCCACGATCTCATTTCTGCTCGAGGCGTAGATAAGCGGAATGCGGCTTGCAAGCGCGGTGCCGATCTCTGTACCCATCTCCTGCGTAGCTTCTGGATCAATGGAGGATCCGGCAGCACGCACTGCCTCTACAAGCTCATTTCCTCCCACTACCTGCGCTAGTGCAAGCAGCTGGTATCCAACTGCCATGCGTGGCTCGACACCAGTCTCAGGGAGAAGGATGAGAGGAATGTTGTTTGCGCTCGCAAAGTCAGCGAGCTTGCCGCCGGTTGTGATTGCGACTGTAGGGAGCCCCGCTTGTACTACTGTCGCGGCAGCATCAAGTGCCTCTTCGGTGTTGCCTGAGTATGACGAGAGAATGATCAGGGTGTTTGCTTCTACGGTAGGGAGTCCGTAGTCGGAGTGAATACGAATTGGAAGCGATGGATCGTGTGCGAGGAGTAGGGAAGCGCCCAGGTGTGAGCCGCCCATGCCGCACACAAGAAAACGTGTTGCAGAAGGAATCCCTCCTCCAACTTCTGGTTCCCATGCAAATTGTCCGGGGAATCCCCGTAGTGCTTCTTCCATATGCTTTCAGTATACCTGTTAAGAATTATTCTCCCGGTGCACCCCCACCACCCTAAAGTTAAAGTGTAGATTCAAAAGGTAATTCGCAATTCCTACTACTCCCGCGACCGCGAGCCGAGCAGGGAGGTAATGCACACCAAGGAACTCGATGAGTACGGCCACACCCGAGGTGGTGAGTACTGCTCCTCCTGCAGCGGACAAGAGAAAGTACAGATAGCCGGTATGGAAATTACGCGTCGTGCCATGGAATACGACGTGTCGGCTGATTAAGTAATTAATTGAGACGGCTATCGCAAAACAGATCGGGACAGCGGTGTAGTAGGGAACGTTCCCAACCTCGATTACAAACGCCAAGAGGAGGAGATCAAAGGCGAGAGTGGTTACACCCACCGCTGCATACCGAAGGAAGCGACGGAGCGCTGGAGACAGCAACATATGCACATCATAGCCTCTTCAGAGACTGATGCTATACTCGTGCTACTTATGTCAGAGCAAACGCCGGCGGTACGCATTACAGGACTTAAAAAGACCTACCCAGCCGACAAGAAACAACCCCCAGTCGAAGCTCTCAAAGGCCTAGACCTCATGATCAAGCAGGGTGAATTCCTCGCGCTTCTGGGCCCTAATGGCGCCGGAAAGACCACGACGATCGGTATCCTTTCGGGACTCGTGAACAAGTCGGAAGGAACGATTGAAGTCTGCGGCGTTGATGTAACGACGCACCCGGACAAGGCCAAGTCCTTCATCGGTCTCGTGCCTCAGGAGATGAACTTCGACATATTCGAGAAGGTGATCAATATCGTGGTCACCCAGGCCGGCTACTACGGCATTCCTCGTGCTCAGGCCTTGAAGAAAGCAGAAGAGGTTCTTAAAGAGCTTGGGCTCTGGGACAAGAAGAATGCACAGGCACAGCACCTCTCTGGCGGCATGAAGCGAAGGCTTTTGATTGCACGAGCACTCGTGCATGAGCCGAAGATTCTGCTTCTGGATGAGCCAACGGCAGGTGTGGACGTGGAGCTACGTCGCGGGATGTGGGATTTCCTCAGGAAACTCTCTGCAAGTGGCACCACCATTGTCCTCACCACCCACTATCTCGAAGAAGCTGAGCTTCTCGCAAGTCGCGTCGCCATCATCAACCACGGCACCATTATCGAAGAGGGGACCGTGAAGGAGCTCATCACGAAGCTTAACTTCGTTACCCTCATACTCGACACTACAGAACCGCTTAAAGATGCTGCGCTCGTACTCCTTCGCGACATGAATGTGAAGAAGCTCGACGAAAATACCCTTGAGCTCACCCTTTCTCCGGGTCAGACGGTGAACGAGGCCATCCGGAAGATCGCTGCCACTGGTATCCAGATCGCAAACATTCGAAACGCCGGAAGCCGCCTCGAGGAGATTTTCGTTAACCTCATCAAGAAATAATATGGCGCTACGCTCTCCTATACTCGTTGGGTACTACACCATGGTCCGCAAGGACGTGACACGGGTGCTGCGCATCTGGAGTCAGACGCTGCTCCCACCAGCAATCACGATGGCGCTCTACTTCGCCATCTTCGGTACCTTCATTGGAAGCCAGGTAGATGCGATTGATGGGTTCCCATACATCCAGTTCATCGTGCCGGGTCTCGTGATGATGTCAGTGATCACGAGTTCGTATATGAATACGGTTTCAACGCTGTATTTCGCTAAGTGGATCAAGACCATCCATGAGGTGATGGTATCTCCCATGCCTAACTGGGTAGTAGTTGCCGGCTACACGTCAGGCGGCGTACTGCGCGGCTTTATGGTGGCAGTGATCGTGATCGCGGTCTCGCTGTTCTTCACTAAGCTCACCATCTTCAGTGTTGGCGTAATCATTGGTGCCGCGCTTCTCACCTCGCTTCTTTTCTCTCTCTTGGGCCTCATTAACGCGATGTATGCGAAGTCATTCGATGCGATCAATATCGTGCCGACCTTCGTCCTTACGCCGCTTACGTACCTTGGCGGTATCTTCTACTCAATCGATCAGCTTCCTGAGTTCTTCCGCATCCTTTCTCTCTTCAATCCGATTCTGTATATGGTGAATGCGTTTAGGTACGGATTCCTTGGTATTACGGATGTGCCGCTCTCACTAGCCTTTGGTGTTATGGGAGGACTGACGGTACTCGCATTTATTGTGGTGATGTACCTCTTCCATACAGGGAAGGGACTGAAGACGTAGGCTCGAAAGCTGGTCTGTTAGTGCAGATGCTATTCTAAAAGAATGTTAAGTCGGCACAAGATACTGGTTGCAGTAGGTATTGTGCTCGTACTCATTTCCTTCTGGTTTTTCCAGAAAATCTTTGGTGGAGAGACGTTATATCGATGTGAAAATGGATACTATAAAACCACGACGGAATACATCTTCGATGATCCAAGTATCTATATAGATTTAACAAACAAGGTTACGTATGGCTGTACAGAACTCTCTAGTCCGACCCAATGTACGAATCCAGTTAGCTCGCTCGCTGGAAAGTGCACCGTCATTCATAAGAGTGTTCCGTTTTGGTCGGGACCACACGGTCTGCTATTTATAGAAATTGATCGAATGTTCCATTAAGTAAGCAAATTGCTAGGGATTCTAATATCGTCCCAGACCCCCAGCAATATTTAGATAAAAGAAAACCACCCCTTCGCCGGAACGAAGGGGTTTAGGTTTCATCCTGACCAGGAGGTGGTTGGAGAAGCGCGACGGGCGAGCTCGCCTTCGATAACGTAGACGTTGATGCCTTGCTCTTGAAAACGAGAGAAGGAGTCAGTTTCCTCCACGAGCACAGCATTTTCCGTGTGACCGCAGGGATGTACAGCAGCCAAGCGTTGATCTTCGCGAAGGAGCGCCTTTGCGGAAGTCCAGGAATCGGGCAGTGGGACTCGCCGACCCTGTTCCTCCACGAGCACGAGAGGTATGAAAAGAACCATGATGTCTCCCTGTCTTGTTGAATTGACTAAGGTAAAGGGGAACTAGACAGAACCTAACATATGTCGCAGAAAGGTTCCAACATCGTCCCAGACCCACAGCATAAAGCCACTAAGGGCCCGGCCACCTTCGTACTCGTACGAAGGTGGCCGGGCCACTAAGCGTTCTTGCGAATCATATTCGCTGTGGTGTTAGCGTTGCTAACGAAGGATGGTTCAGTAGCGCCTATCTCGCGAGATTGCGGCGGCTACCTAATTCGGGGTCAATAACAATTCCGTATCGTGTCGAAGCGTCCGTAGCGGTTACTGATGCATAACTGATCTTGAGCCCGACTTGGGAAAGAACTCGAGTGAGGCTCGTGCCTCGTGCGCGTATTATGCGCATATCGATATGAACAAAATATGAATTTTTTCTAGAGTCCGACTGACTCCTGTGGATTACGAGAAGTCGAGTGACACTTCATGCATGCCGGCTTGGTCTCCGGGAAGCTTTCGCTCAGTAATTGCGTGAGATGAGGGTGGGAAGGTGAGCTTTACTGCGGTGCCGCGACCAATAGCGCTTCTGATTGTGATGCTTCCGCGATGGAGACGCACCAATTCATTCACAATCGTAAGGCCAAGACCGGTCGTGCCTGAACCAACACCACGCGTTCTCGAAGAGTCACCTCGATAGAAAGGTTCAAAGATATGGAAGAGGTCCTTCTGGGCAATGCCAACGCCCGTATCAGCAACAGTGATTACAGTTTTTCCATCTGAATCGTTCTCGATAAGGATACGGACCGAGCCGTCCTTGTTTGCTGGCGTGTAATTGAGTGCGTTTTTAACGATATTGCTCATGATCTGATCGAGTGCAGTCGCATTCCCGTCGATCACCGCAGAGCCTCCGGAATCCATCGCAAGCCGAATACCACGCTCGGTTGCGAGCGGGAGGTGCCGCTTGATAACGGCCTCAGACACGTGCCGCATATCCACGGGCTCAAACTCAAGGCGCTTCGGTCTTGTGAGGGAGTCGAAGGTGAGGAGATTGTTGATGATCTCAGAGATGCGATCGAGCTCTGAAAGTGTATCGGTGAAGGTCTGCTTTACGTACGGATCTAGCTTCTCGTCGAAGAGCGCCACCTCAGTATTCGTTTTGATGACCGCAAGCGGGGTCCGCAGCTCATGCGCTACGTTGCCGATGAACTGTTTCTGGCGCGCCAGAGAATGCCGGGTGGGTTTAAGGGCAAACTTTGCCATGAAGTACCCAAACAGGGCATTCAGAGCAAGGATAATGAAGAAGACGAGCTCGTAGGCATGTGCCCGAACGTCATCAATCGCCTCAGGAAGATTTGAGGTAGTGGTAGCTCCTGCAACCACCTCAGAGAGGTGTGTGCTGATCGATTCGACGGTGCGGTCCTGTGCGTAGTTGATCGCGAAGCTAAAGATAACAATCATCACAAGTGCCAGGATGACCTGGAGCACGGTGATGTGTACCGCCGTCCGTATGAACGGGTTGTAGCGGTACTTATCCGTTAAGCCGGTAACCCACGCCACGCACTGTTTCAAAGAGGGGATCGTCTCCATAGGTATCAAGCTTCTTACGAAGATTCTTCATGTGTACATCGAGAACGTTGGAGAAACCAGGGAAGTCAAAGCTCCAGACATGGTCCATAATCGTCTCGCGAGACAGGGCCTCGTTTGGGTGGCGCATAAAGAACTCAAGGAGAGAATACTCCTTAAGGGTAAGTGACACCTCCTCTCCATCCTTGGTAACAGTGCGCTTTCCGGGATCGAGCATAATATCCCGGACAGTAAGGGTGGTCTGGACGCTCTGCTCGGGACGCCTAAGCACTGCATTGATGCGAGCTACCAGCTCCTCGAACGAGAAAGGTTTTGCGAGATAGTCGTCGGCACCACAGTTGAGGAGCTCAACCTTCATTTCGGTCTCGTCGCGAGCGGTGAGGATGATGATGGGGGTAGTCACTCCTTCAGCCCTTGCCTCCTTGGTGATCTCGGCACCGCCGACGCCCGGGAGCATGAGGTCGAGCAGGATCAGGTCGTACTCATTTCTATAGAGAAGAATGCGTGTCCGGGCTTTTTCGCTCTCTTCTATCCAGTCAACCGCGAATCCCTTGGATTCGAGGCCGCGCTTCAACCCTTCGGCAAGCTTTGCTTCGTCTTCAACGATGAGGATACGCATAAAGAATGGTTAGTGGGTAAGTCCTTAGATAGGCTCAGCTTCTATAATATGAACTGTTCATGATGTTTTGATTAACGGTACCTGAATGGGGCAGGAAAGCCACCTTCTAAAGGACACCCTTTACAACATCTAATGTCCGTTATCTAACCCCTATCCATAGGACGGATTCTGTATCGAAATACCTCTTATCCCCATGCAGAGCTCAGGGCCTGCCGATGCTAAAATTGCTCTACGAAAGAGACTGATGGATGGGTGTGGCACTACGGTGCGGGCGGCTTACTAAACAGGGATCATAACGCAATACGTTGCATATGAAGCAGGTAAAAAAACGCAATGGGAGCATCGTCGAGTTTGAGACGAACAAGATTACCGAAGCGATGCGTAAGGCTTTTGAGGCCACTCATGTACCGGTAGAGGCAGAAAAGCTCGAGCAGATGACCGTCACGATCATCGAGCAGATAGAAACCAGCTTCCCTGAAAGCACCCCGTCAGTCGAGCATGTGCAGGACTATGTAGAGATGACCCTCATGAAAGAGGGGTACCTCACCGTTGCCAAGCACTACATCGTCTACCGCTACGAGCACACTAAGATCCGTGAGGAGAAGCAGCAGGAGGTGCTTGAGAAGATCGAGGAGAACGCACTTCACATCAAGACGCGTTCCGGCCGTGATATTCCGTTTTCCGAGGACAGTGTCCGCAAGAACCTTACGCGGTTCGTGAAGGGGTATGAGGATGTTGTGGATATCGAATACATCCTCAACCAGCTCAAGTACGAGATCTATGAGGGCATGACCACCGATGAGGTGCAGAAGGCGCTCGTGGCAGTTGTTCGTTCGATGATTGAGCGTGATCCTGCTTACTCCAAGGTTGCGGCACGTCTTCTTATGAATCGCATGTATGCGGACGTGTTCGGTTCTGACTTCAAGACCGAGAATCTTGCAGATGAGCATGTGCGTGTATTCGAGCGCAACATGAAGCGTCTTGTTGAAGAGGGAAGTCTCGATGAGCGCATGGCTGAATTCGACTACGAGAAGCTCGGACGTGCACTCATCATCGAGAACGATCTTCTCTTCGAGTACATGGGTCTTGAGATCATGTCATCGCGCTACTGCATGGAGGACCCGAAGACCAAGAAGCCACTTGAGACGCCTCAGATGCTCTGGATGCGTATTGCGATGGGTCTTGCGATTGCCGAGAAGCCCGAAGACCGCGAGCGTGTGGCGCTTGAGTTCTACGAGGTGCTTTCAAACTTCTACTACACCCCAGGCGGCCGCACCCTCTTCCAGGCGGGAGCGAAGAAGGCGCAGCTTTCAAACTGTTTCCTCAACACGGTGCCGGATTCCCTCGACGGTATCTTCAAGTCGGTCTCTGATAACGCGCAGTACTTGAAGTGGTCGGGAGGAACCGGTACCGACTGGACCCGCGTTCGCTCCACCGGCTCCTTCATCAAGGGTACGGGCGTACCAAGCCAGGGCATCGTGCCGTTCCTGAAGATTGCGAACGACGTGAACCTTGCGATCAATCGTTCTGGAAAGCGTCGTGGTGCAGGTTGTGTGTACCTTGAGACCTGGCACCTTGATATCGAGGACTTCCTCGAGCTTAGGAAGAACACGGGTGACGAACGTCGTCGCACCCACGACATCAATACCGCTAACTGGATCCCTGACCTATTCATGAAGCGCGTGCGTGACGGGGGAGACTGGACGCTCTTCAGTCCTTCTGACGTACCGGACCTCCACGACCTTTACGGTGCTGCATTTGAGAAGCGGTACATGGAGTACGAGTCGATGGCCCGCAATGGCGCAATCGAATATGCAAAGACCATCTCCGCACCAGACCTCTGGAAGAAGATGATCGGCATGTTGTTTGAGACCGGCCACCCGTGGATCACCTGGAAGGACCCATCCAACGTACGTTCTCCGCAGGACCATGCAGGCGTGGTGCACAACTCAAACCTCTGCACCGAGATCACGCTTAACACCAACGACGAGGAGACCGCGGTCTGTACGATCGGTTCGCTCAACTTCGCTAAGTTCGTCGTCGACGGAAAGTTCGATCATGAGCTCATTGCTCGCGTGACTCGCACGGCAGTACGTATGCTCGATAACGTGATCGACCTGAACTTCTACCCAACCGAGGATGCCAGGCGCGGCAACATGCGCCACCGTCCGGTCGGTCTTGGTATCCGCGGATACCATGACGCGCTCTACGGTCTCAACATCAACTTCGACACCCCCGAGGCACTCGCTTTTGCGGATGAGTCGATGGAGGTCATGGCCTACTACACCATCCTCGCGTCTTCCGAGCTTGCGAAGGAGCGCGGTACCTACGAGACGTACAAGGGAAGTAAGTGGGATCGCGGCATTTTCCCGCAGGACACCATCGACCTTCTCGAGAAGGAGCGTGGCGAAGAGATCAAGGTGAAGCGTGGCGGTAAGCTTGATTGGACTCCAGTCCGGGAGCATGTGAAGCAATACGGCATGCGTAACTCAAACACCATGGCCGTTGCGCCAACAGCCTCAACAGCGAATCTTGTGGGCTGCATCCCTTGTGTAGAACCGATCTACAAGAACATCTACGTAAAGAGCAATAAGGAGGGTGAGTTTGTGGTGGTCAACAAGTATCTTGTTGAAGATCTAAAGAAGCTCCATCTCTGGGATACGGGCATGCTGAACCGTATTAAGTACGCTGACGGCTCCATCCAGCAGATCGATGAGATTCCGGCGAACCTCAAGGAGAAATACAAAGAAGTGTTCGAGATCGACGGTAAGTGGCTCGTTGAAGCGGCAGCTCGTCGCGGTAAGTGGATCGATCAATCACAGTCCCTCAACATCTTCTTCTCAGGCACTAGCGGTCGTGAACTCTCTGACATCTACTTCATGGCGTGGGAGATGGGTCTTAAGACCACCTACTACCTCCGTACGCTCGGCGCGTCCCAGGTTGAGAAGGCAACGGTCTCAACCGCAGAGTACGGCTCGACGCACCTGCGAACTGCAGGCGGCGTATTCGAGACCGTAACCGAGAGCATCGTTATCGAAGAGGTAGCGGTTGCTGAAGTGGCTAGACAGGGTAAGTTATACGACGCCCTA
>JBBTXR010000012.1:0-13716 GCA_038062175.1 Patescibacteria group bacterium | reverse complement strand
CGGCAGGGCGCTTAGCCCCGAATCCCCCCGGTCAAATGCATTAACCCCCCCGCTTTAATACAATTAGCCCACGGACAAATACCACTTTTAAATGTGGGACAACACTGGTGGCTCAGACTGCGCAACTATTTCTCGCCGTATCGTTTCAAGCGTCGAGATGTTGCCCTTATATACGAACACGGCGGTACAATCACCGGCTGGATACTCCTTCCCGTCCACAGCACACACGAACATGTCTTGTTTGTACTCGCTGGCTGGTGCTCCGGGTACGTCGTCCTCGGAACGAATAGCATCCGGTAGTGTACCGAGCTTGTGCTGGTATATCCAATAATCCACCTGTCGCTCGGTGGCGTTTTGCTCGATAGCCATACCTACCCATAGGCGGCGTTTTGCTTCGTCCTCTATCTGCATGAGGAGGAGTGCAGAACCTAGTTTCAATTCGCCGGATTTTAGGAACGTCTGCATGTAGTCCGGCATCTCGGCGACAGCAAGGCGATTAGCAACATACTTCTCGCTTCGGTTCATTCGCTTCGCCATGCCGGACACGTCAGCACTCGACGCTTCCATAGCGAGCTTAATGAAGTTACTTTCGTCTATCAGGTCTACGTCTGCTCGCTCGATATTCTCGGCGGCCATTACGTTTATTGCATCATCATCAGTGAGATCACGAACAACGCAAGGTATACGTATAATCCCTGCGATCCCCATCGCGAGGAGACGGCGTTGACCAGCCACCAATTGAAAGCGATTGCCGACAGGCCTAACAGTAATAGGATTAATAAGCCCATTAGCTTTAATGTTA
Organism: Patescibacteria group bacterium; assembly: GCA_038062175.1. Taxonomy (GTDB): domain Bacteria; phylum Patescibacteriota; class Minisyncoccia; order Phycocordibacterales; family Phycocordibacteraceae; genus C7867-001. The sequence goes on along the minus strand of JBBTXR010000012.1, from coordinate 12,914 downwards.
TCCGCGAGAGCGTGCAGGTCGTCGCGGTCAATGTCGCGACGCATCTGTTTCTCAGGCAGGTCTATTAAGTCTCTCATTATCTCTTTTACAGTATCAGTTTTCATTGTCAAGGAGGTTAGTTGATGACGCGTTCTTCCGGAAAGTAGTAATCGCAGTATCGTCCAACTTGCTCAACAATATTTGGGTTGAGGAGATGCATGATACTTGAATGAGATCGCCGCGCTGAATATTCAGCGAGGACAATATATTGGACGGCAACGCTAAGGTTAGCGAATTGCCCGTCTTTTGTATTTTGCGCAGACATAGAGCATTCATATAGAATGTTAGTCGCGCGTATGGCCTTACTGTAATTATACCCCGGCCCCCGCCCCGCCCCTCTGTTCCGCTATCCACATATCCCCACCTCATCGCTACTATCTTTTTCTGAAATATAGATGAAACTGTAGGGAGCAGATTTCTTTGAGAGGCTAGGGGAAGTATTGTCTGATCCATAGGGGGACGACGTACAACACAATATTGTGCGAAGTATAGAGATGTTGAGTCTGGAGCTCCTTAGCCCGACCTTAAACAGGTACTCGTACTTCCCTCCCTATCCCCTGTTTGGGTACCACCATCGTCTTCGACTGGTTGATGATAATTCTCTTCGCAGATCAGGGGAAATTTATTTCTTACCATTTTGACCACTTCCCCGAATCACTCGAAAAGAGCGGTGGGGGAGGATATTTTGTAAAAGAAAAAGGGACCCCTTTCGAGGCCCCTCACTTCCCTGCTATAGAGGGCGACGGGTCAGGCTGGCATCTGACTCAGATAGTAAAACAGAACGATAAGAAATGCACCTGCCGAAGCATAGAGGGACAGCGAGTTCCTTCTGGAAAGAATCAGCGCACGGGCCTGGGTTGATTCTCTCGCCATATATCTTCTGGTCCGCTCAGCCCGCTCCTGCATTGCAGCGAGTGCGCCATGGTACTTCATCAGTCTCTCCCCTTCGAGCACAACTCTTTATATACAATTCAAACTCATTTGCGTCAAATCTATGGAGATGGAATAGGAAAGGGACCCCTTTCAGGGTCCCCCTCTTCCCTATCCCAAGCACAAGCCGTGCGCGTAGCTTGGAATGGCTGTGAGAATACCGATACCGACTGCGGCAATCGCAATCGAGAGCATGCGGACGACGATCTTGGCCGAGCGTCGCCTGGCCGCCTCCTGGGCTGCGAGCAGTGGACCTGCCTCCTTTATGTGTTCTTGGAGGTGGGCATGGCACGCCCCATGAGTTTCGATAATTTCATCAGCATCGAAGTAGATAGTATGTACTGCTGCGCGAGCCATGATGTAACTCCTTTCAGGCTCAGGACTCAACTACTTGAATTGAACTCCTGTCCCGCTTCCCTGTCAAAGGACTAACACTTCACATTCTTGGTGATGTACTCAAACGCCTCATCTACCGAATCAACAAGATGGAAGATTTCCATATCTGACTCATCAATCGCATGGTACTGATCGAGAAGCTTCGTACGGAAAAGATCGATGAATGGCTGCCAGAACTCCTTACCATAGAGCACAATTGGAATCGGCTTTACCTTCTTGGTCTGAATAAGGGTGACCATCTCAGTAAACTCATCGAGCGTACCGAAGCCGCCTGGGAAATAGATGTAGACCTCAGAGGCAAACGCGAGCATCACTTTGCGTACGAAGAAGTGGTCAAAGACGAGCGAGTCGGTGACAAACTTATTGAGAGCCTGATTATCGTTTAAACGAATGTTGAGACCAATGGAGGCGCCTCCGGCTTCAAATGCTCCTTTGTTTGCTGCCTGCATCACGCCTGCAGAACCACCGGTAATAACCGCAAAGCCAGCTTTCGCGAGCTTTCCGGCAAGTGCGGTTGCGTCAGCGTACACCTCGGGACTGAAGCTTTCTCTAGCAGTACCGAAGAACGTCGCAGTAAGTCCGTAGCGCTTCAGGATCTCAAAGCCATCCACGAACTCAGCCATGATCTTGAAGATGCGCCAACTCTCAATGGCACGTGGCTTACACACTAAAGGCGCCGGAGTCTCCGGAACATTCTCCTTTCCGTGCGCAATGGCTTCGGTGAGGAGTGCAGCCATGGCGGTGTCCTTCTCTTTATTGCGAACACCACTCTCCCCTGCCCCAATGGCTTCAGGAGGAATCACCAGATCACCTGTCGGTGTCGTGATCGTAAGTTCCGTTACTTCGTTTTCATTCATGATGCCAGGGGATGTCGTAGGTACTAAATTCGGGGAATACTTTTCTATTATAAACGACGCGAGCTATCACTTCTGCATGGCACAGCGCCCCAGTGAGTGCGTTGTGCGGCTTTGGTTCTGCCGGAACTCCGGTGTACGCAAGGGCTGCGTCGAGATTGATTGCGGAGTGGTGCTTTGAAAGCGGCGGGGTAATCCCCTGCTTAGTCATATGCATCCAGACGAGGGTGTGTACGTCGAGCGTGCGTTTACCGAAGGGACTCTCGATACCCGCACGCTTGGCTGCTGCCTGCACGAACTCAAGGTCAAAGGATACATTCTGGGCGGCAAGGGTTCGGTCCTCCGGTCTGTCGGTGGCCCAGGCGATAAAGGAGGCGACAAGCTCAGCTTCACTCTTCTTAGAAGGGCTCTCGATCTCTTCCCTACTAAAGCCGTTGATTGCGAGCGCCTCGTCGCTCACATGTGCACCCTCCCAGATCCGGCATTCGTCATAGAACTGATTGGTGGGGTCATTAAGGTCAACCGCACCAAGGGAGAGAATAGAGCAGCGCTCAGGGACAAGTCCCGTGCTCTCGACATCGAGTACGATCATAGCCCTGGGCAGTTAGCGGCCGGTCCGTAGCCTGCAGCTACTGCTTGCTCTTTGGTCTCGAACCATACCTTATTCTCCTCCTTGATACGCTTCGTCCCGCTACAGGTCGGGAGATGGTACTTGGTGCCACTTTTTGAGGCGACGTACTTCCCTGTTGTGACAGGAGTAGTCGTAGTCTCAGCCGCTGCGGCAGCTGCGGGCTGCACCGCTTCACTTTGAGAGAGCTCCTCAATCCAAAGCCGATCTTCTCCACTTCCCTGCCCCATCTCCATACCCGCAAGGATCCCGAGACCAAAGGCTGCGGTTATGGAAAGGAGGAGGATCAGAATAAGCAGCGGATAGGCCGGTATATGGCCAGCGCCTTCCTTGCCCTCCCCTTGGTGGTCTGTTATACTCATCGTCACGTAAAGAATAACATTCATGGCAAGTACTAAAGCCGGCGGATCAGCAAAGAACCTGAATACTTCAAACCCCAAGTACCTTGGGGTGAAGCTAGCTGATGGCCAGGGAGCACGTCCAGGTATGGTCATCGTCCGCCAGCGCGGTACGAAGATCGAGGCTGGTCGCAATGTGAAGGTAGGCAAAGACCACACCCTCTACTCGATGATCACCGGCATAGTTGCCTTCCGCGATCGTCGCAAGACCAACTTTGACGGGCGCGTCGTCAAGAAGAAGGTCGTTGATGTCGTAGCAGCGTAGGCAGCTACTGATGAGCTTAGACCCCGGCATTGACCGGGGTCTTGCTCTTTATATATAAATATGGTCGTATATTTATAGAAACGGGTCCCCCGACCCGGTTCTTTTCATTCCAGCTGAAAGTTGTGGCAAATGCTAAGGACGCTTTACGCGGCGCTTCTAGCGCTCTTCATCAGCTTCGCAGTGGGCGCCCCCGCCCACGCGAAGACCTCAAACGCGGTCCTGCTCGACTGCATGAATCGCACGCTGGCTTCCCTCGGCATCACCGCCGAGCAGGCCAAGACCGACCCCCGCCTATGGGAAGGTCGTGAAGTCGATATCCGCGGCTTCAAGTACGTACTCGAACCGAGCGGCGCCTCAGTCTGGCGCGGCTGTAAGAAGCGAGAGCAAGCGATTGCGGCCGGCACGTTCCGGCCTGATACGCACGTACTCGCGACACCATGGACGCTTCCGAAGCCTCCTTCGGTCGTCGCGAAGACTGCGCCCATCATCGAAAAGGCACCGGTGGTCAAGCCGGCAGCTCCAGTAACAAAGCCTGCTCAGCCGGTTGTAGCGGATCGTCCGCAACAGCAGGCTGCAGCACCTGCGATCGCCGCTCCGCTCTCGGCCCTGCCGCAGGAGAAAGTGGTAGATGTTCCGCCCGCGAAACCGGCGACACCGGTCGCTCCGCCTGAACCGACTCCGGTCTACGGAACAGAACGCGGTCTCACATCAGTTGGCGAGAGTATCGCGAGCTGGTGGCGGGAGAACCCCTCACTGAAGATCGGGCTCAGCATCATCGCCGTTCTGACTCTCTGCGCCGCCTCATATGGTGCGTGGATCGTATCGGCGAATCGACCCCTGACCGAAGAGGAGAAAGCCTCTAACCAGAGGGTGACCGATGCGATCAGAGCGCAGCAAAGACCGCTGCATCCGTTCCAGGCTCAGTCCTGGCAGCACGATGACCATGAAGATGGCTATGCTCCTTTACCGGAGCCAGCGCACAGCAACGACGAGAATCCGAATCTGCTACCGAGATTCCACGGCGACGAGGAGGAGGGTCCCGCCCAAGCTGAGCTTGGACCACCAGCCATGGAGTGGCATGGCCCTCCGCCTGCAAACGTAGGCGGCACCTCGCCCATCGTACAGAGACTGATGGACCGCAATAATGCACAACGCGCGTTGATGAATAATCGACGCAAACGGCCGTAAGCGTGCTTGGCCTACTGCACGCAACCGACAGCTGGAATCGAGGCGCCTCCCACCAGGGACGGCGCCTCTTCCCATTTCCCTAGTTACTATTCAGCGACGATGGTCACTGAGAACTTTCCAAACTGTTCACCAAAGGCAACTGGTACGTCAAAGGTGCCGAGCTCCTTAAAGGGCTTTTCAATACGGATTACTTCCTCAGGAAGCTGAGCCGCTTCTCCAAGCTCTTTAGCGTCCACTCCGTCATACAGGTGTCCCTGCTCGTTGGCCTTCTTGGTGATAGTAACGGGAGTCTCTGCAAGCTGTGCGAGACGGTCCTCAACAAGCTTCACATCAAGCTGCTTACGGTCAACTACCTGCTTCACCCGAGTCTCCGCCATTTTAAGGGATGAGGCGGTAGCAGGTACCGCTAGCTTATGCGGGATAAGGAAATTAAGTGCGTGGCCATCTGAGACCTCAATTGCAGTATGCGCCCGGCCCATGTTCTTCACGTCTTTGAGTAGTACGACTTTCATAGTGTGGCTATCCTAGCGTTTAACTGGCGAGGAGGCAAATTGACCCTTCTTCCCTTCCCTGGTTAGATGCAGACGGAAGTCGTGCCATGCTGGCACGCCGCATATAAGGATAGATCTGTGGCGACGAACACCATGAGCGCGGTGGCTCGCGCAGCTGCCACCCATACACGCGTACACCAAACGCTCGCGGCGAGAGCCAAGAAGCAAGACAAGGCTATCGCGGCCATGCGCGCGCAAGAAGCTCGTCTGGCGCGTAAACGTACCATCGAAACCAAGCGTCGAATGCGGCGGCGCGTGAACCAGGCCCTCGAAGGCATTACTGGCCTTTGCGCAACCGGAACTCTTCCCGAGGTGCAGTCACTTATCGAGTCGATCGGACCTTTGCGTATTTGGAATAGGTCATATTCCGGTACCCCCGGTGGCGACATGAGCGATATCACCTGGGGGTACGAGAGCAGCATCACGCTCACCTCACACGCGGTTGTCGTGGAATACCAAACGTGGTCGAGGAGCGCATACCATAGCCAGCGCACGATCGACCCCGACCTCGTATTGCTGTTCTTCCCCTATACGGAGACACCAACGTGGCGTCGACTCATCGAGAACATCGCTACCGAACTACCTATCGACTGGGAGGCTTTTGACTTCCTTGCGAACGGCGATGCTACGGCGTATATCTCACCAGAAGTGCTCTTCGAGATCATCGTCGAGTGCAGCGACGCCGAAAAGCTCGAACGGTACTTCCTCGATGCAATCGGCACATCCTGCTCACTCCGACGTGCAGCATAGCGAAAGCGCCGCCCATAGTATGGGCGGCGCTGACTCTTTTATATTACTTACTTCCCCGTCTTAAGGAATTCGATCGCTCGCTCCCGCTGTGGATCCTTTCCTGCGGTAGCGTCCTCCTGAGTGCGTACCACTTCAATGTCGGGCTTGAGTCCGCCATCAGAGATTGAGGTTCCCTTAGGCGTGAGCCAGCGGGCAACCGTAACCTTGAGGGCACCACCTCCCACTTTCACGAGTTCCTGCACCGATCCCTTTCCAAAGGAACGCTCACCGATAAGTGTTGCGCGACCCTCGTCCTGGAGAGCTCCTGCAAGGATTTCTGAGGCGGAGGCTGATCCCTGATTGATGAGGATGACCACCTTCGTGTCAGCAGACACACTTCCCTTCCCGCGACTGCGGTGCACGATGTTCTCGCGCTTTCCCTTATAGTCCTCCGTCACAACAACCGATCCGTCGGGAAGGAAGTGTCCGGCGATGGTGACCGCAGCTTCAAGGTAGCCGCCTGGGTTTCCACGCAGATCGATGAGGAGCTTGTCGGACCCTGACTGCTTAAAGCCCTGGACCGCGCGCGCAAACAGATCAGCCGAGTTTCCGGTGAAGCTATAGAAAGAGATGGTGTAGACACCACTTGCCTGGTCGAGTGAGTGCTCGATTGCAGGAACCTCGATACGGTCACGGACAACCGTGATGTCGATGATCTCTCCCTCACGAAGCATCTTGAAGCGCACCTCGGTGCCCTTAGGGCCGCGGATCAGTTTCACTGCCTCATCGGTTGAGAGTCCGTCGGTCGGCGTGTCGTTTATAGAAAGAATGCTGTCACCGGCACGAATGCCCGCGCGCTCAGCAGGAGTACCCTTTAGCGGAGAGATGACGGTGAGTAGGTCGTCTTTGACACCAATCTCCATACCCACTCCTTCGAAGTTGCCGGAGATGTCGTCCTGGAAGACCTTCGCCTCCTCTGGCGGCATGTATACCGTGTATGGGTCACCGTATGCGTCAGCAAGACCCTGGATGGCACCCCAGAGCTTCTCCTTGCTGCTTGGAATAGATGAGGAGGCGTGAGTCTCCACGAATCGTGCATCAAGCGCGTTCCAGGCCTTCCAGAAGTCGCCCATATCAGCTGACTCGTCAGGGGTCGCATCGAGTCCGTCACCGATGAGCGGAATGCTTGAGAAGACCTTGCCGGTGCCGCCAGCACCAACTGCGATACCACCCACAAACCCAACCACGAGCACAACGGCAACCACTACCGCTTGAAGCGTGATGCGAGTGAATGATGAGCGATCCTTACCCTCCTCCATGTAGGGCGAGTATATCACGCACGCTCTACCCACAGTCACTGAATAGTCATGATTTCTACGAGCTATACTGCAGAGAATGATACAGCGGCATGTGCGCGGAGCAGTAACGTGGGTGGACCTTGAGGCACCAAGCCAGGAGGAGCTTTCGCAGGTGATGGAGGAGTTTGGGATCGATACCAGAATCGAAGAAGAGATCGCACGACCGACTCCCTACCCACTCACCCTCTCACTCCCGGACTATGCATACTTGATTCTCCACTTCCCTGCAGCCGAAGCTACGGTTGGCACCAAGAATCAGGAAGTAGATTTTATTGTCGGCAAGGATTTCCTCATCACCGCCCGCTATGAGGTCATAGATACGATCCATGCGCTGCATAAGGCATTTGAGACGGAGGAATTGATTGCGGGACCAAGCGAAGCACGAGCAGACCTTCTTCTAGAGCGAGTGATGACCCGCCTCTATTCCGCTATTCGTGACGAGATCGAGCTTGAGGGACGCATGCTTGAACGCATTGAAAATGCAATCTTCAATGGGAAGGAGCGCCAGACGGTGTACACCATCTCACGTGCTGGGCGCGCGCTGTTGCGCTTTGAGACGGCACTGAACCGCCACGAGGAACCGCTTGATGAGTTTCTTGCCGGACTTACGACTGCTGACTTCTTTGGCAAACGTTTTGCCGACCGTGTGCAGCGTATCCGGGCAGCACACGATCATGCCGCGTCCTTGGTCGCGAGCTATCGCGCCGTGCTTCGCGAGCTACGTATTACGAACGATTCCCTGCTCTCAACGAATCAGAATGAGGTAATGAAGTCTCTTTCGATTATGGCGATCATCGCACTTCCCATGACCCTGGTAGCGAGCGTGTTTGGTATGAACGTGGTGCATATGCCGTTTGTGAATCAGCCGGGCGGGTTCTATATCGTCCTTGGGCTCATGGTGATTGCATCCCTACTGGTGTTTCTTTTCTTTAAGGTGAAGCGGTGGTTTTAAAAAAATTTGGAGCATTGGTTAGATTTTTCTGAGGGTCGGGGACTATGTTGGAACCGTCCTTTTACCGTGCTAACCTCGCCATGGGTGTTCGGGCAACATCAAAGACCAGTACGGCCGGATCAGCATGCCAGCCAGAATTACTTTGATGGTCAGTGAACCGGACCTTGGATTACACGTCGCCAGCTCTAGAGTAGCCGGTGACACCTTGTTTCCAAGGAACGTTGTCAGCGTTTAGCGTGACCTTTCACTGATGCCCGAGCATCCACCCAAGACCGCACTAGCGGTCTTTTTCATTGCTGGGGTCTGGGACGATTTTGGAACCTTTACACAACTATGTTAGGGTTCTGTCCAGGAACGGAGGGCAGCCATGCCGCTAAGCTTTCAAGAACCAGTTGACCCGAAGAGCAAGGGATACCGGACCTACGCCATCACCTCGGCCGTCTGCTTCGTAGCGGCTCTGATCATCGGCGGCCTTGGTTTCGGGTACCTCATGCTCAAGGCCTTTCATGTTGTTTGAGCAATCGCTCACGGACAATCGTCCGGTGGGCGATTTTCTGTTTATTGCTGGCTGTTTGGGACGACGTTAGAACTTTCCTGGCCCTTGACAAAAATAGGCTTCTGTGAGAGGATAGCTGTGGGTCGGATGAACTTCGATGCCGACCTGCTCTAGGCACTTTCCCTAGGAAAGACGAGCCGAAAGCCTCGATTGGACTTTGCTACCAGTAGCGTAGAGAAATAGGAACTCTGTTGAACGGCTTGGGAAACCAAGCGAAGTTTGCGACGTGGATTTGTTTCGTCTAAGCACTACAGGAACGTTAAAAAGCGATTGACTGCATCCTAGGGCTGCTATCAGTCCGCTTCATGAAATACCGCGCGCTCTACGGAGTCTCGCAACAAGGCCAAACCTTCACCGGTGCGGCCTTTTTCTTTTACAAAGTTCGATACCTTTCAAAAGGGATGGGGGTCTGGGACGATGTTGGAACCCTTATGCAATCATGTTAGGGTTCTGCCCAGAATCAACGGAGGTGGTAATGCCTACTAAGAAATTCCAGCCAGGCGTAGTCCTGGTAGTCTTTACCGTACCAACGGCGCGGAAAGACGAAATCATTTCTGGGCTAGGGCTTCGGTACCATATCGGTGACGGAAAGTCGTTTTGTTCCGTCATTGCCGTTCCTGCCGGAAGTGAAGAAAAATTCGTAGCGAACTTTAGCGAGCACGAGGAAGTCAAGTCAGCGAGCCTCGACTACGGAAACCTGCCGTGTTGAGGAAATATACTGGCCGCCGAGCACCTCGGTGGCCAAATCCTTTTTGCTGGCCGTCTCGTGTTAGAACCGTGGTCGGTCAAGCCCTGCTTACTCCGTTTGGCTTCATTTTAGCTTCTTGGAACGACGCGTCTCGTGCGCTTTAAAAAGTGACAAAAGTGACACAGGAAGGCACCTGAAAGTTACACCTTGCTGTCACTTTCCTTTTCAGGATAGGTAACGGTTAAGTAGTCCATAATCTTGTATCCCTTCAAGTGTTCATTGGGATCCACAAAGTGATACCAAGGGTGCATCGTATAGTAATCCTTTCCATCCTTTCTCTCCTTTACCGAATGGGACTCAACCATTTTCTTGGGCGGTAAAAAGTCTTCGTTATCCTTGATAAGAAAAAATTCGTAGTGAACACCTTCGCCATAGCGGCTTACGGTGCGGGATTTGATGATGCCTTTCTTGACCCAGCTTCGTAGCGTTGGCCCTTTAATGTTAAAGCTCCTCTCTATATCGTACTTCGTGTACCAACTGTCCTTGTCCTTTGCGAGCGAAGCAGGTATCTCTCCCTCGTCGATCGCTTTCTGACAGACAAGGCACTTGATCCCATATTCGTCATACCAGTTGTCGCCCTCAGGCGTACTGTCTCCGCAGGTAAAGCAGGTATAGCCAGCACCTTCAAGATGAAATCCTTTAGGGTTAGCTTTCAATTTTTCTTCTCGTGCCTTTTCCTTTTCTTTCCATTCCTCCATGAATTTACCCATGCGTTCTAAGTTCCACTTTTCATCCTGATACTTTTTGCCCTCCTCTTCAGTTAAGCAGAAGCGATCTCGATCTCGTGGAAAATTCTCATCTATCTCTTCCTCTTTCTTGGACCATTTGAACTCATCTACTTCCTTGTAGTCGCACTTTGGGCAGGAGTAAGTCGTGATAAGTTTCTCTTCTGTATTCTCTTCCGAGTGAGTAAGCGTAGTGTTGCAGTGGAGACATAGCTTCGGCTTCACGCGCCATTCCTCGCCATCATTGAAAAATGCCCGACGAGGCATACACCTGTTCGGGCAGTCATACATGAACAAAACGCGGTCCTCTTTATCTAACTCAGTCCAAAGCTCCTTGAATGTCGGCTTGAGGCGATTGCGACATGTAAGACATCGGATATCTTCAGGAGCCTGAACTGATTCGTAGAACTGGTCCCTTTTCTCATCTCTTTCCATCCACTCACGAATGGTTTTGTCTCTATTTAGATATCGTTCGCCCGCAGCAAAGTGAAGTTGCCATTCCTTTCCCACGACCATTATCCGCTCCACTTGTTCCTTTGTTATATCGATATCATTCGGCTTTTCGATCTCCTTCTCACCCCACAGTCGTTCAATTCTTCGACATTCATCTACCGTATGTCGGTCGTAGAGGTCTGCGTAATACTGGTGGGATTTAAGATACTTAGTCATATGAATAACGATCTGGTGTTCAGACCAAGACGCTCAATTTCAGCGGTTAGCTGCCCCAATCCCTTCCACGCTTTTGAGTGACATCTGCCAAAAGGCTTTCCTGAACCGCATAAGCAAGCCCTTTTCGCGCTTGGACTGCGTAGTTGTTTATGGTACTCCTTCCAATTGAGTTCCTTGCGTATGGAAGGAAGTATTTCCGATATGTCCTCTACGGTTTGGGGCGTATGTCTGTCTGCGTAGAACTCAAGAAGGCCGAGGCCCCCATGGGAAAATTCTCCCCACAGCCATGTCTTGCTGCTTTCATAATGAGAAAGTCCGTAGAGATATGGAACGACTAACTGCTCCACAAAGGTAAAGAGGTTGGATCCGGGCGGAAACTTCTCTTTCTCCAGCTGCTTAACGCATACACACGCGGTGCCGTTCGGGTTACGGTGCAGATCGCGCAAGTCTGACATATTCCACTTCTTTGCAATCGCCTCAGTGCGACCTCCAATCTCATACAAAGCGGGTACACGCTCGGAGTTCGGATTGAAGGCAGTGATCCGTATATGGAAGTTATCCGTTAGAGTTTTGCCGTCATATACCGCATTCAAATCTAAGATACCTTCTACTGTTCCAGAATCGATACGAGCAAGCCGAGGGTATCTGGCCGTAACCTTCGCAATTTCTTCGTCCGAAAACACCAGAGGCATGTCTAATACGCCCAAGGACCGGAAGGATTATTGATAACGGTAGGTCCGGTTGGGGTGTAGGAAGAACGAGGTGGAGTATTTACGCTAGATGAGGCTGTGCCTGGCTTAAGAGCAGTCTCGCCTTTATACTGAGCACGTAACTGAGCGGCTTGGTCGGCCCAACTGCCTAAATTGTTTCGCCCGTCGTTAAGTACCCAGTCGTATGTCGAACATACGCTCGACAACGGTTGGCCATTTTCAAGATATACGTTATCAAGCGGGTTCACGCCCTGCATATCGGTTTTGCCCTCACTGTCTTTAACATTGTGAATGTAGAGACTAATGATCGCATTGCCACGCTTCCAACTTTCGCGGATCTCAAAATCAACCCAAGGACGCTGTGCTGTTTCTGCTCCAATAAGCACTACTGTGACGGAAGTTCCATTAAGCTGATCCAAAATCCACCGCTCGATTGCGGCATCTCCCTGTCGCTTGATCTCTTCCCAAGCGGCTGCGTCGATGAAGCCATACTCATCCTCATTGGGAATCATGTCGCTGTTGCGTACTTGGCCAGCTCGCCAAGCGTCGCGCTCGTAATGGAAACTGAAGAATATTTTTCTAGTCATAGTTATTTAAGAGTTATTGATATGTTGAAGTAAATACTGAGCAAAAACCCAATGAGGATCAGGGTGATCAGTCCGTAGAAGACGAGGAAGACTGGAGACCTGGCCGAAGCAGACCACTTGCACTTTTCGCAGTGGTCTTTGGGAAGTGACATCGCGAAGTCGATGTTTGCCGGATCCTTCTTCCTCACGTCGTCATAGAGACAGCGGAACCTCCTCTCTTGGTGGAGATAGTAAGAATCGAGTGCCCAGAAAACGATTGTGGTAAAAAGCGCGATCCAGAAATAGACCGCCGTATATGTTCGGCTAGCCAGCGTGAAAATACCGATGACTAAGGTAATGCTCCAACCCCTCAACAGAAAGGAGTTGCCTGCCATCCTCTTGATGGTGTCTTGTATGAATTCGAGATGCTTTATCTTTGCTTCCATGGTTAGTACAAATCAGCCGGAAGCACCGCAACGACTACTCCCTGAATGATGCAGTTATCTGATAATACGATCGGCATGTGCGGATCCGAGGACTTCGGCCGCAGGATCACCATGCCGTTCTTTTGCTCAAGAATTTTCACTGTCGCCTCGTCATTGATGAGCGCAACAACGATGTCTCCGTCATCGGCGCAATCCTGCTGACGGAC
>JBBTXR010000011.1:0-10869 GCA_038062175.1 Patescibacteria group bacterium | reverse complement strand
TTTTACGCAGTACTACTGTATACAAAGGCTGAGGCGCTCTTCTGGGCTTCTTCTCGATATGGCACTTCCCTTGTTCAAGGAAAAGGATTCAGTGCACGGGTTTATATATCTATATAAATAAAGGTACTTGGGTACCACTTCCCTCACAGCCTCAGGATTCTTCGCTTTTATATCTCGGATATATTTCACGTATATATCGGGGAAGTCGCACTTCCCTGCTCTCGCGTATCCGAGATAGGGAGGTCCGAGATTAAATAATTACAAAGTGGGCCGTATTTTTGGTAGGGGACTTCCCTATTCGAATTTCATTCTTCCAACATATAGAAGAGTTTACGCTTGGCAGCCTAGTACTAATATGAACGCCTATGGACGGTAACAATAGAACGATATGGATAATTGGAGGAGTTATTGTGCTCATACTTCTCGCCTTCTTCCTCTTTGGAAATAGGCCAGTAGAGGAGGCTGCAACCGCTACGCAGGAGGCAGCATCGGTCACCGTGCAGTCTGCAGACATTGCTGCGGCACGTGTGGAGGCAGCGGCAGACCTGACCGCACTACGTGCACGCCAGGAGGCTGGTGAGACGTATGCAGAGCTCCAGGACGACTATGCGGCTGTGCGCACCCGTCTTGGTGCAGCGTATGCAAACGCCGAGGGTGAGGCGCAGCAGGAATGGGCAGAACTTCAGACCGACTTCGATCAGTTTGAGGCTTCCGCTCGCGCAAACACGGGAGGCTTCCTTGAGCGTCTTTCGATACTCATCGGACGCCTTGCCGCTGACGCGAGGGTTGAGAGTGCCGGAGAGTAGTTAGAGGTGAGAGAGTACAAAAGGCCGCATGAGCGGCCTTTTGTTTATTGCTACGTAAGCAGAACTTGACGTAATCTTAAATCGATTCTATATTACGATTCGCTGTACAAATCATATCGAGGAGAGTCACGTGCCCTATCGTATCCACCCCTCACAGAGACATGGGCTGGCATTGAAGCTGGCTGATCTTCTCCGCTCAATTCCTGAGGAGCAGCTAAGCGACCTGATCGATGTTGCTCGTCAACTACATCACCATGCTGAGTTCGGTCATGCTGATCTCGTGCGTAACTGCCAACCGGATGATCCGTATTGGTTCGAACATCATCTGATCGAACAAGCTGCTTCACTCCTCGGCGAGGGCAAACCACGCAAGGCCTGGATGACGTGTCTGATGGAATCGAACCACGGTCACTCAGGTTTCGTCGACCAGGTGCGTCGCGTGTACATGCGACCGAGCGGCGACATCGAACGTCAGGTTTCCGAAGACCTGCGCCAGATGATCATCAACATCGCCGAGGGACTGATCGCTTCGGATCCTCCCTCGCTCGAGACGGGGCGGATCAGCGATGGATGGATGAGTATGATCGGCCTTAAGGAGTGTGTTTTTCTCCTTGGTGCTGACGTGCCCGAACATCTCGTGGTCGATCTCAAGCGGTTGATGGTCGCGTATAAGGCGGCCGACCCCACTAACCCCGAATGCTCTGCTCTGGAGCGGGAAATAGAAGGCCGTTTTGACGGCTGACCGTCCGAAGTAGCCCGGAGGATTCACTTCCCCGCCGCTCCTCCGGGCGGTTTCTTTTTATCCAATTGCTGGCAGTCTTGGATGATGTTGGAACGTTTCTGCAGTATGTGATAGGTTCTGTCCAGCTCTAGTACAAAGGATAGTGGTTATGACACTTCGAAAAGCATACGAGCTTGCTGGGGTGACGGAGCCACTTGCACTCCATCATGCCTACTGCGAGCTTGAACAACCCTTGTTCAAAGAACGAACCTGGGACTATGACAACCCAGACCAGCTCCATAACAGGATCAAGTTGGAGATTGAGGAAGAAAACCTTGACTCCTTGTCTGAAGAGGAGCGAGTGTGGTGTCGCGAGATTCTGTGGTTTTGGCATCATCACGCCATCAGTTGCGCGGTCTGGAAACAGAACCTGGAGGCCGGGCGTTTTCATGCAGAAAGCGCATTGGCGTACCAGGAGGCAGACCACCCCAATAAGATCACCAGACTTCTTTTCTTGCTTCTGAACGGGAGCTTAGGCGAGGCTAAGCAGTGTGCGGACAACATACAAGACGAGGTTGAAGGGCCAACCGCTCAAGCACTTGTCGAATGGTATGAAAATGGCGAATTCTTTGGGTCTCCGAGATAATCGGAGACCCTCTTTCATTGCACTGCCAGGAAAGATGTTGGTACATTTATATAAATTTATATAAAAAGATACTCGCGCAACCAGTCAGGTCGCGCGAGCATTGGAAGTTCACACCGAGACTTGCTGACGAGCTGCGCGAGCGGCTGCCCGTCGTTCGCGGCTCTCTTTGTAGTAGGTGTCCCAGCACGTCTTTATGACAGCACGTAGCTCCTTCTGTGACGAACCCACGTCTTCGAGAGTGGCTCCTGCCCTTTTGAGAGCGTCACGGATTTGTCTCCGCAATTCGTGAGTCTTCGAGGGGCTTGTCTCTGCGTACAACTGACGGATGAGGGCATGAGCATTGAGGCGCATGTGCCGCTTCACCCGCTGTTCGAGCACGATCTCGAGATTTGGATCCTGCAGGTCGCTCGGAAGGTCGCTGTTCAGGAGCCGGAGCCGCCGAACGATGACTGTGAGCGCGTGCGGACTGAGCGTGTGCTTCTGCATCAGCTCATTCATCCAGAACCGGTATTCCATCTGGACACCCTTGATCGCAAGCGTCAGGAGCGATTGCTCGAGACGCAGCATTCGGTTCTCCATGCCGGGCGTGTCTGAGACAAACCCAAGCTTGAGTTCGTCCTGACGCTCGACAGAGCGAAAACGGCGCTTCACCGCCGTGGTAAGCCTAAGCGTGGTCATAAAAGGTCCTCTCCGATCTGAATGGTCTGAGTATTTAGTACATTAAATACTATAAACTGTCAATGTTTGAGTACCAGGCTAAGCATTCACCCCCGCCACATACCCCGTCGTCCAACAGAGCTGCAATGAGTATCCTCCCGATGGACGACTGATATGAAGCAGGTCACCCGTAATAAAGAGATTCTCACACTTCTTTGATCGCATGGTCCGCATATCAACTTCGTTCAGAAGCACACCGCCATCAGCAACTACTGCCCGATTGAATCCCATAAGGCCGGTAATCGAGACTGGAAGACCCTTCAGAAGCTCTACGAGCGCTCTCCGCTGCTCTTTTGTCACACTATGCACCTTGATCTCAGGATCAATGCTAGGAACAAGTGACAGAAGAACCTCAGTAGTACCGTTCGGGAGTATCTCAGGAAGTGTGTTCCTCAGAAGCTTATTCTTATTCACCTCAAAGAGGGCAACAAGCTTCGCATCAAGATGCCCAAGATCAGTCGTTGGAAACAGGTCGATTGTTGCGGTTACGATCCCGCCATACAGAAGCTCTCTCACACTCCCTGCAGCGTTTAGGATCGTCGGACCAGACAGCCCGAAGTGGGTGAGTAGGATACTCCCCTTCTTTGAGAACTTTCGAACATCCTCTTGATAGAAAGTGATCCTCACATCCTTAAGCGTCTTTCCTTTTAGTTTTGGGATCCACGCATCACTCGCTGCGAGCGGCACGATGGTGGGTGTTGGTTCTGCTACCGTGTGCCCGAGTTCACTAAGCCACTTAAATCCGTCTCCGGTAGACCCAGTCTCTGGGTGCGACACTCCACCAGTCGCAAGAATGTAGGAGTCAGCGGTAAAGACAAATCCCTGCGTCTGAATCCCCTCTATCTTCCCTCCTGACATCTTTATACGCGCGACCGGTGTATCGGTACGCACTTCTACCCTCCCCTTCTTCAAATACTTCTCAAACGCTGCCACTACATCCTCCGCTCGCTCGCTTCTCGGAAATGCACGCTTCTGCTTCTGTACGACGAGCGGCAACCCAAGTGTTTCAAAGAAGGAGAAGGTACTGTGCATTCCAAACTCTGAGAAGGCTGAGTATAGGAAAGACTCTGCCTTCCCGTACTGCGAAAGCAGCACCTTCTCGTCTTCCTCGGCGTTTGCGATATTGCACCTGCCACCACCCGATATAGAAAGCTTCTTCCCGATCTCGGGATTCTTCTCAAGAAGCAGTACGTGCTTGCCACGGGCAGCGGCAGTTCCTGCGGCCATAAGGCCTGCAGCTCCCCCACCTATGACGATAACGTCGTAGTGATTCGCGTTCATACCGATACCCTACCGTATACTGAGCCAATGGGCATCTTTCGCTTCTTCTGGCGCCGGTATCGTGGCTGTTGGCGTAAGGTCACACACCCAAACGAAAGGAGTGCAATCCGTGAGGCAAAACGGCTCCGCAGTGGCGCACACGCCTACCGCTGCCTTTACTGCCGCGGCTGGCACGTCGGCCACTAAAACTCAATCGTGAATGGGAATGATACCGAAGCATCATTCTCAGGAAGCCCGGACGGGTTGTCCTTGTGTAGGACAAGCGTTGCCGGTCCCGTATATGCGTCTGGAACCTTGAGGTTAGCTTTAAACGGGACGAAGTTCTCAGTCATCCATTCGCCCTGCGCCTGTGCGACGCCCGAAGCGATTGTTTTTCCATTTGCATCGAGAACCTCAACCGGGAATGATGCTTCGAAATACCAGGGACCACGCGCCTTGCCGATGACACTGAATTCCTTTCCGGTGACTGCGTCAGGGGTTGGTGACTCGACCACGATGTTGTTCGCGTTCGCATTCATATACGTTATCTTCGAAGCCGTCTGTGCAGGGGTCGGCTCCTCCGCATAGGTCCTTCCGTCAGGGGTACGGCACTGGCGTGGATTGCTCTCCATAACGGGATAGCCGGCAGCAACACAGTCAGCAAAGGAAAGAACGGAAACCGGCTGATCGGTTGTCTGCACATCGGTCTTTAGTGAGGCCTGAACGAACCAGACCGCAATCGCAAGCACGACAATAACCAGCACCAGGATGAGTAGATGGGTAGATTTCATAAGTACAGTTTACGCTACCGTAGGCAGTATGAGGATGGGCTTAAGGCAGCACCTGCTTACAGGTATCAACTACGTATGGATATATCCGCTCAGCCATCTTTGCGTGTCCCGCGTTGTTTGGGTGGACCTGGTCACTCATAAACTCCTGGCGCCCGAAGATACCGCTCAACACGTTCGGTACATACTCAACATCGTGTTTCTTCGCCAGGTCCTCAAACATAGTTTTATATGGATCATTGATCGGACTCCCCAGTACACCCACTAGTACGACATTGGTCTTCACCGACGAGACCTGCGTCAGTGTGGTAAGGATGGCATCAAGATTCTCCTTTGTTTTTCCTACCGGGATCCTTTGAAGCGCGTCGTTACCGCCAAGGAGAATGATAACGATGTCGGGGCGCTCCTGTACGACGTCAGTAATGCGAGTATGGGCGCTTGCGGTGGTTTCGCCACTACGTCCGAGGTTGATGATCGGGACTCCGAGCTTATTAGAGAGTACTGAAACAAAGTCACCCTTGTCGGTTGTGCCGTAGCCTGTGACGAGACTGTCACCAAAGGCAACAACGGTTGGCTTCTCGGCTAGTGCAGTGCAGGCGTCATCATCCATAGAGTTTCGAGGAAGGAGAAAGACTATCGCAACGCCTGCGATACCAACCAGTACTACGAGCGCCACGATCCATCGCTTCATAGAGAGCTATAGTCTCGTGGTCAGATGGTCTGCGTCAAGCACGGCGTCTAACGGATATCGAGTACAGGATCAGTGGTGGTGCGCTCTACTACGACCGTCTGTGCGCTACGCTGCGCCTCCAGTTCCTCATACAGTCTTCGGTTGTCCTTCTTAAGGCCCATGATCCTGAACGAGGATCCTACATACGCAGGGATCGAGACGAGTAGACTGATGAGCACGCCCGTTGCAAGTGCGACAAGCACGAGTAGCGCAAGTGAGCTCTGGAACTGCCACCCTAAGAACGTGAGTGCCACGATCTCGGTGTTCTGAAGGGCAAAGACAATAGCGGCCGCACCGAGCACGAATCCAACAAGCATTGAAAGTATCATCCGTTCACTATACGGATGAGTTCATGAAGAGTTGATGTGCGTCTAGAAATCAAAGAGTTCGCCAAGCATGCTTTCTTGCGCTTGTGGGGCGGGTATGGCTGCTGGTAGGTGTCTCCGGGCTACGATGCTATCGGTTTGGACTAAAGTCTACAATCCATTCGATACCATACTGATCCCTGAACATAGCGAAGGATGACTCCTCTGCGCTATCACTGAGCGGAACCTCTACCTGTCCCCCGACAGAAAGCCCGTTGAAGATCCTTACTGCCTCTTCTCTGCTTTCTGTCGCGACATGGATTTTGCTTCGGTTCTCCTGTTCGTTTACCGTGCCCATAAACTCAGGTACGTCGTTTCCGATGAGCATGTTTGCTCCGTTGATAGGTAGCGTAATGCGCATGAGTTTATCCGCATCATTATCGGCTACCGGGAATTCAGGACCGGCAACATCCTTGAAGCGGGTTACGGTTGTAAACTCGCCGCCAAACACTGACTTATAGAAGTTGAATGCCTCTTCGGCATTACCATTAAAATTGATCCAAGGGCTTAGTGTAGTCATGGGGCGATTATACAAAACTCTACAGACTAGGCTTCGAACTACTTCGCCAAGTCCAGAATCTCATCAATCCTGATCTGTGACACGAACTCTGGTACGTGCGACACCAGGATCATCGCTCCCTCGTACTGATCCAGTGCCTTTGCGATCACCGGTAGGTGCCTGAAGTTAATGTGGTTGGTCGGCTCATCGAGGATCAATAGTCCCGGTCGCTCAAGCACAAGCCGTGCAAACGCAACGAGACCCTTCTGTCCTTCCGACAGAGCACCAATCTTCTTCTTCATATGCTCGCCCGTGATAAGGAAGCCTGCGGCAGTGGCGCGCATAGCCTGCTCGTCTGGTTTCCTCATGGCACTCGTGAGCGACTCGTACACTGTGTGTTCGAAGTTAAGGGTCGAGAAGTCTTGGCGGTAGTAACCGACACGAACCTCAGGTGCGATCTTGGCGCCCGCCGCTTCCCCGCTTGCAAGTGCTTCTAGGAGTGTTGATTTCCCTATTCCGTTTGGTCCTCGAAGGAGAAGGTGGTCACGCTTCTTGAGAGTCACGTTCGCCTTTTTGACTTTCGGTTTATGGGTCTTTGGGTCCATCGTTCCGAACTCCGTAATGCTGATGATCTCACCAACCAAATCATCCTGGTGCGGGATGGTGAAGGGACGGATAGTCCTATCTTCTTTACGCACGTCCACCTTCTCCTCTTCCATCTCCTCAGCCTCTTCACGCATCTTTTTAGCGACTAGACGCATCTTTCCTCCCTTCTGTGCGAAGAAGTTTGCCTTGTCCTTATTATCCTGGATCTTCTTAGCAAGCTGCGCGTTCTTGCGGTTCTCACGCTCGATACGGGCGGTGATCTCCTTGAGGAGGTCGTAGTAGGTACCAACGTACTGCTCGAGCTTTCGAGTGTGTACATCAAGATAGAGAACGCCATCGGTGAATGAATTCAAGAACTCCGCATCATGGGATATGACCATGCAGGTCTTGGGGTATGACTTGAGGAAGTCGGTGAGGTGCTCAATACCTGCAGTATCGAGATTGTTGGTCGGCTCATCAAGAAGAAGCAGATCGGGATTCTGAATGAGTGCAGACGCGAGAAGAAGTCGCGCCTGCTGACCACCGGAGAATGACTTCACCTGACGATCAAACGGCGCGTGCAGATTCACGATCTCAAGCACCGCTTCAATCTTCGGATCGATATCGTATACCTTTTCCTTGAAGCAGGACTCGAAGTATTCGCGGACGGTGAGCTCGCGCTCCTTGGGGGTGATCACCTGATGCGCCATGGCAACGGTGAGACCGTTAGATTTCAGGATGCGACCACGCTCCGGCTGGAATGCCTCCGTAATCAATTTAAAGATGGTCGACTTCCCTGCCCCGTTTTGACCCATCAGGGTCACCTTCATCCCACGACGTAGCGAAAACGACACCTCGTCAAGGATTGGATGATTGTGCCCGTATTCGAAGGAGACCTCCTCAAAGCGCAGGACCGCTTCCTGCGGTCCGCCTCCTCCTTTAGTATTTGCCTTTTCAGCCACGCCCTACCTTACCGCATTTGAGGGCGATTGATAAGACTGTTGGTGATTGGAGATCGCGTTGGAACCTTTCTTAAGTGCATGGTACGTTCTGGCTAGGCCTGCAGATGGGAGATAGATATGGCAAGAGAGCTTTCGACACCGCTCGAAGAAATGCTCGCTCGGGAGCTTCTTCGAACGAGGTTCGTTTGGAACAACTTCATCCACAACCTCAGTCAGGGTCGCTATCCCGAGCGAGTACCTGGCACAGGAGACAACGAGCCTTTCAAGGGGTCTGACGAAGATTGTCTATTCCAAATCTTCAAGGTGATGGACTTCGAAGTTCGGCACCTTGGTTCAGTGCTCAATGAGATGGGTGTCGAGACCGGTCTGGATCCGTCTGTGGAGATGGACATTTTCGATCAGGTATCGAACGCAACGGGGATAACCACAAAGACCCACAAGTAAGTCAGGAGTTAAAGACCGGATACGTATCCGGTCTTTCCTAATTGTTGGGGGTCTGGGACGATGTTGGAATCCTAGTGCTAAAGTAGAGCCATGAGTCTGGAACGGGGTCCCACGAAGCGGTCATACAGCACGGACTCCGTGCGAGCCGCGTCTCCTGAACACAGGGAGGCATCTCCTGCTGATTCTCCATATAATTTTGAAAAGCTGAGCTCCTCTCTGAAAGAGGCTGTCTCCGAGCGGGTTGAAAGGATACTCGAAAGGACTCCCATCGATAAACGCTATTTCTCAAGCATCTTCAGTACGGATCAAGGAATGATCGCTCCTGAAGAGCTTGCGTACTTTCAGGCTTATGTGCGACTTGCAGCCCGACAGCTCGTGATGGGAGATTTTTTCGGTGACGAGGAGCCAGTAAGGGACGAATCAGCAGTTCTCCGTGAATTGAAAGAGCGTCCGCTTGGAGCGAGCGATGCTGCGCTACGGGAGTACGAAAGTCTGCATCTCACGACCTCGTTCGACGCAGGTACAGATCTGTTGCATGACATCGCCCATACATGGGTAGATTTAGCAGAGAGTGACGATAGAACCACTGCGGCAAATATGATCCCTAAGTTCCTTCGATATAAGCAAAGTATCAAGACTAAGCCAGAGATAGCTGAAGCCTCGGCTCATGATGAAGCAATTGTCGCTCTCTACAATACGGAGAGCTTGAGGAATCGAGGAGGCATATTGAAAGGTATTCAGAAGGCACGCAGCCGAGAAGAGTTTCTCGATCACGACTACCTTATGGGCGAAGACTATACGAAAACCGAACCTCCGGCATTTAAGCAGTACGTGCGCGGCAGAATATATGATGAATACAAAGAAAATCCAAATCTTCTCTTCGATCTCTTTGCCGAGTCAACACTGCCCGTTATGAAAGTAGAAGCTCCTTCCGAAGCTGAGGCGCTCGGGAGACTGCGCTCATCAGATATTCCACGGGTATTTTAGCTGGGGGGTCTGGGATGGTGTTGGAACCTATATAAAGCAGAAGGAGCCCGCCATTCGCAATGAATGACAGGCCCCTCGACGGCTGAAAATCAGCTGAGAAAGTGCTGCTTTGCAGTACGCCACCCTGCCCAGGCGAGCGGCAGAGATACGAACGGCATGATGAGCGGATAGAGCGCAGCCGCATATCCACCCACATCTTTCGCCGCTTCGAATCCGAGTACGATCGAGGAAACGAAGCAGAACGGGAGAAGCGTCCCGAATAGTACGAAGCACACCGCCTGAAAGGGATTCCTGAAGCGCGGGAATGCGAAATCGTGGTACGGGTTGATAGCAGGTCCGCATGCACCCGCCATGAACATAAGTAGTGCCGGGAATGCGAAATCTAGCATTTTAGCCTCCTCTGTATTGTAGTATACAATACAAATTGAAATGCGCAATTTTATAGTTGGGGGTCTGGGACGATGTTGGAACCTACATTTGATATATACTCTTCTTGGAAAGGAGGTCACTCATGACCAAGGTCCTAATTCGTCGGTGAAAAAAGCGACTCCCGCGACCATGTCTCCCCTTCCACCGGAGAGACCACTCATGGGATGCAGGACAGGTTTACAGTCGTATCCACACAAGTCCTCCCATGACAGATCATTCACTGCTATATGTTCTGCGGTAGTGCGCGCCCTGACTCACGCGGATCGGATTCCACCCCGACTCCCTGACGGCCGCGTATTGGTAGACGCCGCCACCTCGCAAGAGCTGGTTAGATAGCAGAACGGCGTTAGCCGTTGGACACCGTGCAAGCGCTGTCCGAGGTGAAGAGGAAAGAGATCCTCACTTGCACCGGGCCCCACTGAAAGGTGGGGTCTTTGCATACTAAAGTTAGCTGGGGGTCTGGGACGATGTTGGAACCTTTTGTAAGCAAATAGTAGAAAAGGGCCGCCCGAAGGAGACCCTCTCTATGACGTGCTACTGATCACTCTGATACCTCTTCAAGCTGCGAACCGGAGAAGAATCCCTCTATGCCTTCGAGGACAAAATCTCCCCAGCCCGTTTTGCTTGAAACGTTGGCAATTACGCCGGTTCGCATTACGCGTACTGGCTTGCCGACTTCAGGATCGAAAAGACGATCGGGAAAATCGT
This sequence comes from Patescibacteria group bacterium, assembly GCA_038062175.1. Classification (GTDB taxonomy): domain Bacteria; phylum Patescibacteriota; class Minisyncoccia; order Phycocordibacterales; family Phycocordibacteraceae; genus C7867-001. The sequence continues at coordinate 222 of JBBTXR010000011.1, read as the reverse complement.
TCGTCCGCCTGCTTGTGTCTCGAGTTAATTGGGTCAACTGATGTCGTCGATGGGCACCAGTCCTGGTGTATCGGATATTCGCCATCGCAATCTCCCCTTCCGTCGCTATTTAAACATAGGACTATCGAGAGCGTAAGGAGCAGCTGTGATTGCTGGCAGACTAGGTTTCGAACCATTTCTTATCCCCACTTTTCTCCCCACCTTATGCCCAGTATCCACCTG
>JBBTXR010000010.1:18629-55888 GCA_038062175.1 Patescibacteria group bacterium | reverse complement strand
CCCATCCAACCTTGCCGCTTGCATCATACTCGTTCATGACCTGCGTCATAGTGTCGGGGAATCGCTCGCAGAACGGGCACTCGGTATCCGAGTACTCGACAATAACGACTTCCGCGTTCGGGTTCCCGCGAATGTGATCGGCTGACGATACAGGAGTTATGTTCTCAAGCGCTTTCTGAATGGCCGCTTGATTCGGAGCTTCAGGCACTGCGCCTTCCGTGGCTGATTTCCCATTTCCGAAGTAGAGTGCGCCGCCAATAATGAGCGCACCGAGGAGTACGGATACGGGTGTCGAGTACTTTTCGAGCGCAGGACGAGTGCGCTTCTCAGGGTTAGCGTCCATACCACGTGTTAAGCCATCCCTTCATCATATCGATCTCAGTTGTCTGGGCGGCAATTATGTCGTTTGCTAATTTCTGAAGTTCCGGACGCTTCGTGCTCTCAAGCAGCACCTCCGACATCGCTACTGCTGACTGATGATGAACGATCATGCTTTCAAGAAAAGCCTCATCACGAGCGCTTCCGCTCTTATCCTTCAATTCCTGAACCATCGCGTCAGGAGTTGCACCGTGCGTTCCCATTGCAGCATCCGACTGCGAGACCGAAGCTTGGTTACCAGGATGATCCTTGCTACTCCCAACCAGATATCCAATGCCGCTGCCGATAATTAGTGAGATCAGAACGACTATTCCAAATTTTTTAAACATATACCTAAGTAATTAAGCGAGTAAGAACACATCTAACACTTGCTTAATATGCTTTTGAATTCAGGATACCTTGTGAGAAAAGTTCTTGGAAAAGGGTTGGGTGTCGGGTCTCGATTGCACATAACGGTGGCCCATTATGTCTGCGTTGGATTAACAGTACAAATATCGTAAAACCAACGACTGCGGGATATTTTAGGACTTCCACTAAAATAGTTGCGAACGCGTTTTGCCAGTGACTTATGTGATCGAAAACAGTCATTGAACATACTGATTCTTGCCCTGGCATGAACGGACAACCGATACCATTATCGCTAGCCATGGATAAAAGCATCCATGGCCCGACAAAAACTAGGACGAACAGAAGTCCGGAAAAAAGTATCGTAACAAGTTTTTTACCGGAATTCTTCATAATTGCTACTTTATAGAAACTTTACCGAGAAGTTATACATCCCCATAGCACATACGCCTTCAACTGCTCCCTTCGCAGACTCTGCTGATATGGCAACTTCCGTTACCCCAGTTGCGTCTAGGTTCTTCCGGAACCCAATGCTTGGAATAGTTACGGCTGAGGAACAGTCATATGTACCGTTCGTCTTTAGTCGAAGCATGGTAGGTACCCCTGCCTTTGCGGTAGTAAGTTTAGGAGAGTACCCGCCTTTGGCGTCTATCTCGATTACCTGCTTCTCGCCCTCCATAGAGACGTTCTGAACGATTTGACCTGAGTCACTGGGCTTCTGGCTGAATACGACGGCCCCTCCTATAACAATGGCGGCGATAAGAATCGAGGCGGCAAGAGGCAGATTCTTCATGTCCATAAGTATATCCTAGAAGCTGATGATGGGCGGAATGAGCCCAGCAGCGGCGAGGCTGTTCATTAGGTTAAAGAGGCCAAAGAATATGACTATGAGACCGGCAGTTTTATAGAACACGCCGGTCTGCATCTTCTTGATGCTAAGGGCACTGAAGCTTAGAAGCGCGAGAACCGGAAGCGTGCCAAGAGCGAACACGAACATCGTAAGTGCACCTTCAAGGTAGCTGCCGGTCGTAAGCGTGTAGAGCTGCATGGACTGTGTAAAGCCGCACGGAAGGAAGAACGTGGCCGCACCGACAAGCATAGGGGCAAGTGCTCCTGCGGTACCTCGTAACCCTTTCACTCCCTTCCCGAAAGAGCTCGGGAGCGTTGGGATAATCTTCTTAGTCCAAGGGAATATGTCGAGGAGATTCAGACCGAGGATAAGGAGAATAATCGCAACCAGGAAGCTCAGGACAAACGTACCGGTTCCTCCAAGCTGGAATGCTGATCCGACCGCACCAATGACACCGCCCAGTATAAAGAATGAGACGAGACGGCCTATATGAAAAAGCACTTGAGGACGCACCGTTTCACCCTCTTTGGCGTAGCTGGCCGACATTGAAAGCACAAGTCCGCCAACGACAGCCATGCAGGTAGACACAGATGCGATAAGGCCTATGACAAAGGCTGTGGCATACGTCATCTGTCCAGCACCTGCGAGATTCACAATGCCGAGCTTCTGAAGGACTATAAACAGTGCGATGAAAACGGCTGCTATTGGAATGGCGTAGGTAAAGTCAGACCAGCGCACCTGATGCTTTTGCTTCTCCAAGTGAAGGGTGTAACCGTGCCGTTTCAATGGTTCCGTAAGGAACTGCGCTACTTGCTGTGGAGTACGGTCGCCGAACTCACCAGTAACATCGACTGTGTGGGTCTTAAGAGAAGACTCTGCATGCGTAACTTCCGGCAGATCCATAAGCTCTCCCTCAGTAAGTGCGATGCAGGACTTACAATGCATTCCCTGAACGTGAAAGGTGTAGGTATCCATGGTTAGAGCTTAGCGGTTTTTAATCGGAGCGAGTTGAGCACGACGGACACGCTTGAGAACGCCATCGCAAGCCCTGCTATGACTGGCGATAAGAGCAGACCAAAAAATGGGTACAAGATACCTGCGGCGATCGGTATGCCGACCAGATTGTAAATGAAAGCCCAGAATAGGTTTTGCTTGATGCCCGCCATCGTGAAGCGAGAGAGCCGGATCGCCTTAACCGTCTTCGATATATCGCCACCAAGAAGCGTTATACCTGCCGTCTCGATAGCAACGTCAGTGCCGGTTCCCATAGCGATACCTACATCAGCCTGTGCGAGCGCGGGTGCGTCATTCACGCCGTCCCCCGCCATGGCAACAATTCGTCCTTTTGCCTGAAGTTCTTTGATTTTATCCAGCTTCTCATTCGGAAGCACTTCAGCAACCACATCGTCTATGCCGACTTCTTTCGCTATAGCTTCTGCGGTCTGGCGGTTGTCACCGGTAAGCATGACGATCGAGATACCCATGCTGTGAAGCTTCTTAACGGCTGCGGCCGCTTCAGGCTTGACCGCATCGGCAACAAGCACCAATCCCATAATCTCCTTGCTTGTGGAGAGAATAATGGGGGTTCTTCCTTTAGTCGTGTGGGTCTCCAGAGTGGAGGCATCGAAATTCAGTTTGAGGTCGCTGACCAGTTTAGGATTACCTGCAAAGTATTCCGTACCCTGAACGCTTCCGCGCACTCCTTTGCCTTCGATGTTCTCAAATCCATCTACCGAAACCAGTTCGATTGCCTTGTTGTTAGCGTGCGCCATGATTGAACTTGCAAGCGGATGCTCGGACTTGCTCTCAAGCGAAGCGAGAATGCGGAGCACTTCTCCCTCTGAATGATTTCCGTATGTTTCTATGCCGACGACTTCCGGCTTGCCCTTCGTGATTGTGCCGGTCTTATCGACTACGAGCGTATCCATGCTTCGTAGCTTCTGAAGCGTGGCGGCGTCCTTGATAAGGATACCTTCGCTCGCTCCCTTACCGACACCCACAATTACTGCAATCGGCGTAGCAAGACCGAGAGCGCATGGACAGGCTATAACCAGAATCCCGACAAATGAAGAGAGACCGAGGGTCAATGCCTGTGCGAAGCCCAGAGCAGGCGTGCCGAAGAATATCCAGGCTCCAAATACTATGACGGCGAATACGAGAACGACAGGAACGAAGACACTGGAAATCTTATCCGCTAGCCCCTGAATGGGAGCCTTGCTACCCTGTGCCTCGCTGACCATCTTGATGATGCTTGCAAGCAAGGTTTCAGATCCAACCTTGGTTGCCTTGAAAACGAAGTGTCCTTTCGTATTTATCGTTCCGGCGACTACGGAATCGCCTGACTTCTTCTCTACTGCGATCGGTTCGCCGGTAACCATAGATTCATCCACATACGAACTACCCTCGGTCACGATTCCATCAACGGGAATTTTTCCTCCCGGCTTTACCACGATCAAATCATTGTGTACGACCTGCTCTATCGGCATCTCGACCTCTTTGCCGTCTCTCATGACGAGCGCGGTCTTTGCTTGCAAGCCAAGCAGCTTCTCGATTGCAGCTCCGGTCTTAAGTTTTGAACGCGCCTCAAGATACTTGCCAAACGCGATAAATGCTATGACCACAATGGTTACGTCGTAGTAGGTCTGTCCAACATTGAGAAACGGGCGAAGCGGCTCTTCAAAGGCCGTGAGGATGAAGCTATAGAGAAAGGCGACAGAAGTACCTATACCGATAAGCGTGTCCATATTGGCTTTGCCATATCTGACGAAACGATAGAAGCCTAGAAGATAAGGCTCCCCCACGACGACCATGGTGTAGGTCGCAAATATTGGGAGTAGATGGTGGAAGAACTCATACCAAATCTCAGGAATAGTGCTAAGCCAACCGAACTGCGCTCCCATTTCCCAGCCCATAACGAAGATGCTGAACGCGGCAAGCGGAAGTACCGAAAACACCCTCCAACGCATATCCTTAATCTCAGCAAGTTTTTCTTCTTTCGATTGATTCATGCCAGTATGCCCCGCGTGCTCGTCGGCAGTCATACCCATACTTTCTGCACTAGGTACCACAAGCGAATATCCGAGTGGTCGTATCTGCTCAGAAAGGTGGTGCGGGTTTGTCTTTGCTTCGTCAAAGGCAATCTTTGCGGTCTCAGTGCCGTAATTCACTTCAACATGTTCGACTCCTTCAACTTTCTTCACCGTTCGCTCAATGATGCCCGCGCAAGAAGCGCAGTGCATGCCTTTTATTCGGTATGTTTCGTGGTGGCTCATGCTACTTGCGTTTCAAGCGATACACGGCCAGTATCTCTTTCTTCGCTTTGCCGATATTCCCTGACTTGATTTGGGTAGAGGCACAGGTATCGAGGTGATTTTCAAGTAGAAGATCTTCAACTCCAGAAAGAGCACTTTTGATCGCGGAAGTCTGGGTAATGATGTCAATGCAGTATGTATCCTTTTCCACCAGTTCTTGCAGTCCTCGTACTTGCCCTTCAATACGACGCAGCCTGTTTTGGACTTGCTTCTTGTTTTCAATCTTCATTGCTCTAATGGTACCCCCTAGGGGTATATTGAGTCAACACTAAGCAAGAAAGAATAGCGAGAGGGATATGCTTGCCATAAGAAGGCCGATGTCTCTATACACCTCGTGGAACTCATGCTTCCCAGATACAAGCAAAACACCTGCCAAATGTGCAGAGGCAACTATTGCCGCAATACCTGTTGCATACCCGCTAATAAGCCACACTCCGATTGCTACATCTCCTAGAGCAGTGCCGGTCATAAATGAACGAGGCGACCAAGGGAAGCGTGAGAACCAGGCCGGAAGCATGTGCACCCACCTATCTTTTGAAAGAAGTATCAAAATCCCCGTGAGAAGAAAGGTTATAGCAATTCCAAATTGCAAAATAAGTATTGGTAGCTCAATCATGGTTGTGTATAAGTTATCTCCCTTATAGTACCCCCGAGGGGTATACTTTCTTAAAGTATACGGGGGATTAATAAATACTTAACTGACCTATGAAACATTCAATGGGACATGAAAATCCATATATTCACTTTGGAATAATGGTTGTGCTGTCATTCATAGCAATGTATGTGCTTATGTACAGCATGGTAAATGTGCTGGGCAACGTATACCCAAACTTCAATCAGCTCTACATGGCTGCACTGATGACTTCACCCATGGTTGTGATTGAGATGCTTTTTATGAGAAAGATGTATCCGAATAAAAAGGTGAACATCATGATTATGGTCGGGGGAATTATTGCAATGATTATATTCTTTGCCCTGATCCGTATCCAGGCACTTGTCGGAGATGAGGAATTTCTTAAATCCATGATTCCTCACCATGCAAGCGCAATCCTCATGTGTGAAAAAGCATCTGTCCAAGATCCTCAAATTCAAGAACTTTGTAGGAACATTGTTTCAGGCCAGCAAGGTGAAATTGAATGGATGAAGAAAAAACTAAGCGAACTCTAAATGACCTCTTGGTCCTAAGGAATCAAAAACCGCCCTAGGGCGGTTTTTGATTCTTGAATACGGCTCTCAGCCGGTATGCCTTTTCTGATTGGAGAAACTTTCCCCAGGTTATCGACGCGTCTCGTGCGGGATAACCTAGCTCGAGTTGGCTGGCAGACTAGGTTTCGAACCATTCCCTCTCCTGCGGTAGAATGTCTACATGTCCTGGCTCAAAAAGCTCCTCAATCCGGAGAGCAAACCAACCACTTCCTCAGCCCCCGTCTTTTTCACCAACACCCTTACTGGGAAGAAGGAGATCTTCTCCCCTCTCAAGGCTGGTCAGGTCCGTATGTATTCCTGTGGTCCAACGGTGTACAGCAAGCAACACATTGGGAATCTTAAAGCTCCCTTGTTTGCGGACCTGGTAGCACGCGTTCTTGATGCGGCGGGATACCGCGTCAGGAGGGTGATGAACATCACGGATGTAGGACATCTCGTTTCTAATGCAGACGAAGGAGAGGACAAGATGGAGGTGGGTGCTAAGCGTGAAGGAAAGAGCGCGAAGGAGATCGCTGAGCGCTATGCTGTTGCCTTTATGGAGGACTGCCAAAAGATTGGTATGGACGTGTTCGCTATCAGCTACCCGCGTGCAACCGAGTACGTGAAGGAGCAGATTGAGATGATCCAGGTACTTGAGAGCAAGGGCTTCACGTACAGCACCAAGGACGGTATCTATTTCGATACGAGTAAGTTCAATGGATACGGAAAGCTCGGTGGTGTCGCTGACATGATGCGCAAGGAAGCGGCTCTCGCAGGTCTTTCAAGCCGCATCGGCGAGAATAAAGACAAGCGACATCCTGCAGACTTTGCGCTCTGGAAGTTCTCCCCTGCTGATGGGAAGCGTCTTCAGGAGTGGACGAGTCCCTGGGGCAAGGGCTTCCCCGGCTGGCACATCGAGTGTTCAGCGATGATCAAGGCACTTTTGGGTCCTGAGATCGACATCCATACAGGCGGCATGGATCACATCCCCGTGCACCACAACAATGAGATCGCGCAGTCAGAGGTAGCAAACAACAAGCCCCTTGCCCGCTACTGGTTGCATGAGGCGTTTGTAAATATTGAGAGTGAGAAGATCTCCAAGTCACTTGGGAACGATATCTATCTCTCTGACATCGAGGAGCGCGGCTATCACCCACTCGCGCTTCGGTACTTCTTCCTCCAGGCACACTACCGCTCCCCAATGAACTTCACCTGGGAAGCGCTTGGCGCAGCGAACGAGGCCCTCACACGCCTTTGGAAACTCTCAAAGGAGGCCAAAGAAGCTGCTAAAGGCCGAGCACTTCCTTCTGACACGAGCCGGAAAGTAATCGCGCATCTACGAGATGACTTGGCGACCCCTCAGGCACTTGCACTCGTATGGGAGGCCCTTAAGGATGAGGATCTTGATGCTCCACAGGTCTGGGGTGTGCTTGTAGCTGCAGAGCCTGTCTTGGGGCTTTCTTTAATGAACCCTCCTTCACGAACCGGGCTTGCTATCCCCGAAGAAATACAGGCGCTCGCACGAGAGCGTGATACTGCGAGGCAGAACAAGGATTTCGCTCATTCTGACGAATTACGTATCCACATAGAGGAGAGGGGATATCGTGTTGAAGACACCGAAAATGGTACCGTAGTCACGAAGAGACCCGGTTGATAGAATTAGAGGTAATGTCCGAAAAAGCGCTCCGTGTTCCTCCTCAAAGCCTTGATGCAGAGCGCGCTCTTCTCGGGGCACTTCTGCTGAAGCCTGACGCGATCCATGACATCTCGGACACCATCCGAGGAGATTCCTTTTATGCCGAGAAACATCGACTCATCTTTGAGACGATGCGTGAGCTTACTGAGCGCGGAGAACCGATCGATATCCTTTCCCTTTCTGAGCGCTTGAATGGAAACGGTAACCTTGAGCGTATTGGTGGACGCGCGTATATCGCCGAGCTTGCTGGAGAAGCCCCTACCCCAGGCAACTTCCACCACTACGCAGAACTCGTTGGCCGCAAGCACATCATGCGTTCACTGATCGACGCCTCCTACGAAATTACCGAGGCTGCGTTTGATGACTCTCGAGATCATATTGAAGTCCTCGATGATGCTGAGAAGAAGATCATGGCGATTGGAAACGCGTCCGCCGCTCATAAGTTCATCCCGATCTCGGAAAAAGCCATCGAGACCATGGAGCGCATCGAGAACATGGCAAAACACGAGGGGGCGATGCGTGGTGTGCCAACCGGCTTCCCCGACCTTGATAACCTTCTCTCGGGATTCCATCCATCCGATCTCATCATCCTTGCAGCTCGTCCGTCGGTCGGTAAGTCCTCGCTTGCCTTTGATATGGCACGCAACATTGCGATTCGGAGTAACACTCCGGTCGGTATCTTCTCACTTGAAATGAGTGCTGAGCAGATCATCGATCGTATGCTCTCAGCAGAATCCTTTGTGGGTTCCTGGAAGATTCGTACCGGTCACGGCCTTGGAGACGATGACTTCGGAAAGATTAGAGACGCACTCGATACCCTTTCAAAGGCACCGATCTACATCGACGACAAACCGGCACAGAACATTCTTTCCATGCGTGCCGTCGCAAGGCGTTTGAAGCGAGAGCGCGGTATCGGCCTCATCATCGTCGACTACCTCCAGCTCATGGCGCCAACCAACACCCGCCAGTCTGATTCCATGGTTCAGCAGGTCACTGAGATCTCCCGGTCGCTTAAGCACCTTGCCAGAGAGCTCCAGGTACCCGTCCTTGCCCTCTCACAGCTTTCTCGTGCCGTTGAGCAGCGTGGTGGGAAGCCTCGCCTCTCTGACCTTCGCGATTCGGGATCGATCGAGCAGGATGCCGACGTCGTTATGTTCATCCACCGCGATGACAAGCAGAACAAGGATACCGACCGCCCCAACATCGCTGAGATCCTTGTGGAGAAGCACCGCAACGGACCGACTGGGAGTGTCGAACTGTATTTCGATGACAAGCGCACGAGCTACGTGCCGATGGATAAGTCAGGATACGGAGATTTGGCAAATGAATTTTAGGTATGTCGGATCGTATCGAGGAGCTAGCCCGCGCCTTTGAGCGCTTTCCAGGGATCGGACCACGGCAGGCAAAGCGCTTTGTGTATCACCTCCTCACCACTGCCCAAGCAGACCGCGCGCGTCTGGCTGATCTCCTGGTCAATCTCGGAAACGATGTTCGGCAATGTCATATGTGTATGCGGTTCTCCCCTACTAACAGTGAGGGACTCTGCAACTATTGTGCCGATCCTAAACGAGACGATGCCATCCTCATGCTCGTCGAAAAGGATCAGGACCTTGCCGCAGTTGAGCGAGCGAACGCATATCGTGGACGATACTTTGTGCTTGGAGGTGTGCTCACCCTCTCAGGCAAAGGACACATACGAGAGCGAGAGCTCGTGCGTACGGTTGAGGAGCGAGCAAAGCATGGGCTCTCTGAGATCGTCCTGGCGCTCTCAGCGACCTCTGAGGGTGAACACACCGCAGATCGTATTCGAGAGCTACTCTCTCCGCTACGAGGGAGTATTAAACTTTCTGCGCTTGGCCGCGGACTTGCAACCGGATCCGAGCTCGAATATTCGGACGCGGAGACCCTGTCTGGGGCGCTGCAGAATCGGAAGGAAACGTAAACGCCTGGAGGTTTCCCTCCAGGCGTCATTCGTTCACCTCCTTCCAATGTGCGTTCTTGAGATACTCGATGGACAGTCCTTCTGCCGTAAGACGAACAACGGTATTGCTGTCCGAACGAGGCTCGACAGCCACTACCTTGAGGCGGTACTCGATAGGTCCATGCATGAACTTGATGCTTTGTCCCTTCATAGGATCGCAGAGACGACGGTGTGTCATCCCGAGTAATACTGAGCCGTGCTGTACGCGAAAGTCGTACTTGGGCATGTCGGTCTCCTTTCTGTCATAAGCGTACGCCTGAGCCTCCAAAACACAAAACCCGCCGGGGGGCGGGTGTTTGCTTAGGCGATCGAATCGATCTTTACCTTCACGAAAGGCTGGCGGTGTCCGCGGCGCTTCAGGTACCTGCTCTTTGCCTTGTACTTCACGACGTCGATTTTCTTGGCGCGACCGACTGAGTGTACGGTACCAGAGACTGAAGCTCCCTTCACAGCCGGAGTACCGATGGTGGTAGCCGAACCGTTGTCGGTCATGAGGACAGTGTCGAACGTGACGGTATCACCCTTCTTTACCTCCTCGGGAAGCTTCTCAATGGTAACGAGGGTTCCTGGGGAAACCACGTACTGCTTGCCGCCTGACTTAATGACTGCCAATTCCATAATTTCCCTATCCTAGCGGTAGCAGGGCCAAAAAGCAAGGCCGCCCGGGAGGGGGCGGCCTGTCTTGAGGCTATACCAGCCTGCAGTTCCTATCAGTCCAATCTGTGCAGCGCGGGGGCGGTGAGCGCTTTACTGGCTTACCGTGATACTTGATGAGATACGCCTCTTCCCCCTGACTTCGCAGATATACAACAACGGTAGCCTTACCGAACACACTCCCCAGAAGGAGCATGCTCGCAGCGACCACCACTAAGGCGATATGACTGCGCATGATGTCCTCCTTGTGAGTACCTATCCCGACTCTACACCCGCCCTCTCCATGAAGGAAGTGGATTAGTCCTCCCGCTCTCCTGGTTTATCGAGAAGCTCGGTCTCAATCCCAATCTTCGACTCCGCAATGCGGTACACATCCTTATCGATCTTCCCAAGCTCCTTATATCCGGCGTTGAAATGAGAAACCGTGGTCGATAGCGCATTACCAAGCTTCTTGTAGTACTCCTCGAAGGAGCCGACGTGCTTGCCGAGCTCCCCTACCCGCTTTTCTATCTCTACGGCTCGTTTCTCTATAGAAAGCGCGCGTAGCCCCTGGAGCACGGTCTGCAAGTAGGCAAGGAATGAGGTCGGCGACACAATAATGACCTTGTACTTCGATGCTGCTCGCTGGATCAGGTTCTCGTCCTCCCCTGCCCCGACTTGATTGGTCAGAAGATCGTAGTAGATGCCTTCGGAAGGAATGAACATGAACGCGAAGTCCATGGTGTTCTCATCGGGTCGAATATACTTTGCGGTCTCTGTTATGCGGAGCTTCAGATCGTTTACAAAGGCCTTCTCCAGCGTGTCGCGCTCTACTCCCTCTGCATGAATGTAGCGGTTGTAGTTGTCGAGAGAGAACTTGGAGTCGATCGGCACGATCTTATCGTTCACGAACACGACCGCATCGACAATCTCCCCATTCTTGAACATGTACTGCATCTGGTAGTCCGCAGGAGTGAAGACGTTCTTCAAGACAGTCTCAAGGTAGTACTCGCCGAGGATACCGCGCTGCTTTGGATTCTTGAGGATGTCCTGGAGGTTCTTAAGCTGCTCCGCGAACTTTCCAGTCTCCCTTCCGATCTCTTTAACTGAGGTAATTTCCTGGGTGATCTCTTTAATGAGGCGGGAGGATTCTCCGAGCTGACTGCGCATGGTGTCATGCATCTGCTTTGAGCTTTCTGCCATGCGGGAATCGAGAGAACGCTCAAGTCCCTCAAGGCGCTGGAGGAGGAGTGGAGTGGTGGTATCAGCCACGGGCGCTGTCTCTTTCCTCTTGAACACAAAGTAGAGGCCAATACCCTGTACAAACAGGAGGCCGAGAACAATGAGTGCGACGGTAAACAAGTCCATATATGCAGTATACCTGGCTCACTAGATATGAAGAAAATCTGGATTTTTGTGTTGATTACGAATCGGACAGATCGAATATCAACCGCTAGCATAGATACATATGTCGACCGAAATCCGCTACCGCATTAACCACAACGCGCTCGTATTAGATAACACCGAGCGCCGTTATGTCATCGCACTCCGTGATCTTCCGGATGATGAAAAACCTCGAGAGCGACTTCTCGCTGACGGGCCCCGCGCACTCTCAGCGGCAGAATTGCTTGCGGTGGTATTCGGAAATGGAACCAAGAAAGAAGGAGTGCTCCAGATGGCAGCCCGGGTGATGCAGGACTATGGCGAGCGCGGGATTATGCACCAGACAGATGCAAAGAAACTTGCAACAGATCTAGGTATTCCGCTTGTGAAGGCGCTCCAGGTGGTTGCACTCACCGAGCTTGGGAGACGGTTCCATGCACAGAATACGCTTTCGGCTCCTGTACTTCGTACTGCTCGCGATGTGTTCAACTACGCAATCGATATGCGGAGTCTCCCTAAGGAACACCTGCGCGGTCTCTACCTCAATACGCACTATAAAGTCATCCGTGATGAGGTGATATCGATTGGGACAGTGGATATGAATATCGTACATCCGCGCGAAGTATTTCGTCCTGCGCTTGAGTATGCAGCGGCGGCAGTGATTCTGGTGCATAACCATCCCTCAGGATCGGTTGAGCCATCGAAGCCCGATATTGCGGTGACCGAGCAGTTAATATCAGCAGGAGCACTTCTCGGGATCGATCTCATCGACCACGTGATCATCGCAAAGCAGAAGTTTGCGAGCGTGCCTGCTCCCTATCGCACCTAAGTATGCGAACCTACGCATTTCTTCCCTCCCCCTACTGGATCATTCGTGATGGTGATGACGACCGCATCACTCGTCTCAAGTTCCATATCACCGAGGGTGACTACTTCCCCTTCCTCGCTACCATAATCGGCATGCTCGGTGACACCGTCGCCCGCTGTGAAGGTGCCGAAGAAGGGTCACTCCAGATTGAATTTGTTGAAGCCGTGAAGAAGGACCTCCTGTATCTCCATGAGCACTACGACATTACGCCCCGCAAAGAGCGGCTGGCATTCACCAGAGAGAAGGTCATGCGCTTTGGAGACAAGTATGAGCGTTCTTGACTCTCGTGATGTAAGGAGTATGATAATTTCATATTAATAAATATGAATTCCATGGCAACCATCTCAGTACCATTGAGTGCAGAACAGGAGCAGCGTCTTGATTCGCTCGTAAAGGATGGGGTCGGCTCGAACCGAGCTGATGTGATGCGCCGTGCCCTCGAACGGCTGGCTGAAGAGGAGGCGATAAGCGCTGTGCTGCGTGCGGAGCGAGAACCGACACTCCGCGGCGATCTGCGCGACCTTCTCAAGAAATTTTGATTCAGCCGCATGGAAATTGCCTATAAACCAACGTTCCTGCGGCAGTTCAAAAAACTCCCTCTTGCGCTGCAGGAGGAGGCTTTTGCACGAATTGAGCAGTTCAGGGATCCAGCAGCGCACTCATCGTTGCGTGTACACAAACTCAAGGGTGAGCTTGCGGGGCGATATAGCTTCTCAGTGAATTATCGATATCGAATTATGTTTATATGGGAGGTTCCGAACCAATCGGCAGTTCTGCTCGCGATAGGCGATCATTCGCTCTACGATTAATGACGTATGCTATTCTCATGGCACCATGATTCACGAAACGATCAAAGCAGGCATCCCTACCGCCATGAAGGCTAGGGACGAGGTTACCCTTCGCACCTACCGTTCTCTTGTCACGGCCATGACCAATGAGGTCGTCGCGAAGAAACGAAAGCCCGACGAATTCCTCTCGGACGAGGAAGCAACCGCAGTTCTGAAGCGTGCCGCTAACCAGCGCAAGGATTCTATCCAGCAGTTTGAAGCAGGAGGACGCGCAGAGCTTGCGGTAGCTGAGAAGGAAGAACTTGCAGTTATCGAGGCACTACTTCCGGCACAGATGTCTAAGGAAGAGATTGAGGTAATTGCAAAGGCAAAGCTCGCAGAGAGGGGTCCCATCGAGAAGAAAGACATGGGACGCTTCATGGGCGCACTCATGCAGGAACTCAAGGGACAGGCTGACGGAGGTGATGTGAAAGCAGTCGTGGATTCATTGATTTCTTAGGCTATTTTGGTATAGTCCGGCCAGGACGGGCGCAAGACCTTTCCACTGATGGTGGGGTGTCTTCGGGATCAAACCTGGAGGTACTCCATGTCGTTTATACCGATTATTTCTGGTCAGGCGATTAGTGTAAACATCTTCCCGATGCCTCCGGATCGTGCCGGTGGCGAGGCCGACTTCCCCTGCCTCTTAACGCGGGCGGGCATGGCTCGTGTGCGCCTTGAGCCTTCGCACTTTCTGCTTAATTTCGAGCGTCTGAAGCGCAGACTCGGCACACCAATCCAGCTCAATCAAGGAGTCCGTCTTCCCTTCATCGACGGACACACGCACACCTGCTACAACTACGACGACGTCGATGCAGCTGCGAAGGAACTTGCGGCCGCTATCGAAGACTACCTACACATGCGCTGCTATGTTGGATATCCGGAACGCGATAGCCGCTTCCTCAAAGCAGCCTGATCAAAACCCCGCCTCCGTATGCCTTCCCTGCTTGGGAATGCTGCGGAGGCGGTTTGTCATTTCTGGTATGGTACGGACATGAAGGCACGAGTGATTATCGAAAAGAAGATAGGAGAGACGCCGCTTGAAGCGCTTTCGGCGTGGAAGGTAGCGAACCCTATATACGCAAATATCCCTGCAAGCTACGCGGGACGCCTTGACCCTATAGCTTCCGGCAAACTCCTTATCCTGCTCGGAGATGAATGTAAAAAGCAGGATCGATATACGGGGCTTGATAAGGAGTATGAGGTTGAGGTGCTGCTTGATTGCGGGAGCGATACAGGAGACGTACTTGGACTTCCTTTGTATGTAGGAAAAGAAACCCATCCAGCTACTCGTGAGGTAGCATCGGTACTCTCTTCCGTTTCTGGTACCCACCCCCTTCCCTACCCCGCATTCTCCTCAAAGACCGTGAATGGGAAGCCGCTCTTCTTGCATTCGCTTGAAGGAACGATCGATACGATCGAGATCCCGGTGCATGACGAGACAATATATCGGATTAAGCTGCTTGAACGAATTGAAGTATCAAAGGATTCTCTCCTCGCACGTATTGATGCTCTTGTATCGAGTGCACCAAGGAGTGATGAGCCATCAAAGGTGCTCGGTGCTGACTTCAGACAGGATACGATACGTGCACAGTGGACCGACCTCTTTGCGAGCATGCCTACACGCACCTTTACCATCCTTCGACTTCGAGCTACCTGCGCCTCTGGTACATATATGCGCACACTTGCAGAGCGTATCGGGAAAGAACTCGGTACCAACGGACTCGCGCTTTCCATACACCGCACGAAGATTGGGAGGTTTGGTCCATTAGGATTCTGGAAGACATTTCGTTGACGAAAGACCCAAGCGCACATATGCTTGCGCCTAGTTCATTCAAGGAGCGCGATTATGAGTACAGATATCGTTATCCCAATTGAGACGTTGTTTCGTGACCGCAGTCAGGGCAGAGAGCTGCTCGAAAAAGACGCGGCAATGATCCAAGGATATGCGCGAGCCTGCCTTGCCCGCGGTGACTATCTCGGCGGCGAGGCACTTCGGCTGCTGGCAACGCAGTATGAACGCGCCGCGCGCCCTCGGCGCCAGCACCGACCGGGACCTCTTTCATAGAGGTCCCGGCTCCTTTTATTTATCTCAAGTTCTTGGTATAACTCTTCCTAACGGCTCCATCGTCTAACGGTTAGGACGCTAGCCTCTCACGCTGGAAATCGGGGTTCGATTCCCCGTGGAGTCACAGATGCAATGAGCTCGGAACACCTGTTCCGAGCTCATTGCGCTTTCTGGCTGCATACGCTTTGATGACGCAGGACAAATACAACGGAGGTGCTTGCATGCACTACTTTGCCTACGATCTGAACATGAATCGGGAACGCATGGAGAAGCGATGTCCAGGAGCTCGATTCTTGTACCCAGCCCATCTCTCCAGTTGCGAGCTGATTTTTGATGGCAGCTCCCCTCATCGATCCGGCGCTACTGTAAACATACGACCAGCACCACTGGGAAAGGTCTGGGGTGCTCTGTTTGAGATCAGTGAGCGAGAGCTTCTCGAGCTTGATGCGTACGAGGGATATCCGGATACCTGTCTCCGCACGACGGTGCAGGTCTACGATGGAACGGGAGCGTCGTATGAGGAGGTGATTACCTACTACCGCAAGGGACAAGCAGAAGGTCTCCCGAGCTACGGGTACTTCAACGAGCTCTTAGAATGTGCACGACAGTGCCATCTTCCGAGTTTTTATATTCAACGACTTACTGCTCGTGTCATGAAAAATGGGTTTGCCAAACCCTCCTGAGCCTCGGACGTCGTCCGGGGCTCACATCGTTATCTCCTTCTCCACTCTGCGTCCTGTCGCGGAAGCAGTGCTACGTCTTCTGGATTAGCCAAAAGCGCCTCGGTGATCCGCTCCATACGCATACTCTGCGAACCCTTTAAAAGTACGACATCTCCTTCCCTGACTGAGGAAGGGAGGGCTGCAGCGGCAAGGACTGAGTTTTCAAACGACTCTACACTCCCCTCCGCTCGTCCGGCATTGAGGAAAGCTGTAGCGATCGCTTCTGCTCGGTGCCCAACAGTGATGAGGACATCGACCGAGGATGCAGCAAGTGCTCCAATGCGCTCATGTTCCGAAGAAGAATATCGCCCGAGCTCAAGCATGTCCCCTAAAATAGCGATGCGCCGCTTCCCATCCACGAGCGCAAGTGACTTGAGTGCCTCCTCAACGGCCGCAGGAGACGAGTTATACGTGTCATCAATGAGTATGGAGTGGTCCGTGCCAGGGAGAACACGTGCGCGACCCGGTGGGGGCGTATAGTCACGTAATCCTGAAAGAGCTTCCTTGAGTGGGATGGCGAGCGCACGAGCGACTGCAATGGCTGCCGCAGGTGCGTAGAGCTGCTGCGTGCCAATAACTCCGGGAGCCGAAACTGCATGCTCCTTTCCTTCAATGAGGAAGGTGGCTTCCATGCCCGTACCCGTGAACGTTGGTTTCGTGATGCGCACATCAGCCTCCTCGTATCCGTAGGTGGAGACGGTGGCATGCACGCCCTTGGCGAGTGCGTGTGCGTAGGTGTCTTCTGCCGCCAAGATAAGTGGCGCACCATGATTAAGTGCGTAGGCCGGAGCAAACTCCTCCTGCCGCACCTCTGCAGGCCCCTCATACGCCTCCACATGCACCGGTACTTCCGGAAGTTTGGTTACCACGACTGCGTCAGGTGTTGCGATTCTCAGAAGTTTCTCGAGATCCCTCGGACGATCAGCGCCAACCTCAAGCACAAGCAGCTTTGGATAGTGCGCGGGAAAAAGAAGGAGCATGATGCCTTCGACGACAATCTTGATCCAGCCAAGCGGGCTTCCCCACGCGGTCTCGCGACCAATGACGGTAAGCGGAAGACCGAACTCGCTGTTGTAGCTTTTCTTACTTGCACGCAGGTAGATGGAGCTTGCAAGCGCTGCGGCGATTGCGTCCTTGGTCGAGCTCTTGCCCACGCTCCCCGTCACCATCACGATCTTCGGTTGATACTTCCGAAGGATGCCGCGGGTAAGCACCCGAAGTATGGAAATGACTATGCTGCGGAAAAGAGATTTCATACGCTAGGAGACCTCCGCACGGTCGGGAGGTATCTCGTAATAGTTAATCAAGAAGTGCGTTAGATCCATGAAGGGGTGCGTGAGGGTCTCAGAAGCATACTGAACCCCTGATGGCTGACGAGTATAGAGGAGAATGATATAGCGAGGTTCATAGGCGGGAAAATAGCCAAAGAAGGAGTGGAGGTAGAGGTTTTCATAGTATTTGCCACCCGGGCCCGCAATCTGGGCGGTACCCGTCTTTGCGGCCACCGACATGGATGGAATCTTCACATTGCCACCATCGAGCTTATCGTCAACCACCTTCACGAGCATGCGGGTGGTGGCCTCGGTCGCTTCCTTAGAAAATACCCGCTCTTCCCCACCCCACGAAAGCCTTCGTTCGATACCGCTTTCAAGCTTCACCGCACGCACAAGGTGCGGAGTCACGACTTTCCCCTCGTTTGCGAGCGCACCCAAAGCCTTCACCATCTCAACGGGGGTCTGTGCCACACCCTGCCCGAAGGAGGCGGTTGCATACTCAACGTCACGCGGACTCTTTAAGATGTTGGTGATGTTGCCGGGAACCTCGCTTGGAAGATCGATGCCAGTCTCTTCTCCCATACCAAGCTCCTTGAAGTATTCACGGAAGCGCTCGTGCCCAACGCGAAGCGCGACGAACGTAGCGCCCATGTTAAGCGACTGGGAAAGAATCTCCTGCATGGGTGTGGTGCCACGAGCCTTGAGGTCATAGTTACAGAACTTCTTGTTGTTCAATTCCATGCAGCCACGGTCCTCGTAGGTAGAGTCGGGGGCAATCACTCCCGCATCAAGTCCTGCCGCCATGGTGAGTGCTTTTACGATAGAACCGAACTCGTACTGATGCTCGACAAGCGGATTACCGAAGTGTGCAGGGTCGCCATTCTTCACGTCATTGGGGTCAAAGGATGGCACCGTATCGAGCGCGATGATCTCACCGGTCTTGGGGTCCATGATGATGCCACCGGTTTCAAGGGAGCCGTAGCGCGCGTTCACTTCAAGCAATACCTGGTCCAATTTCTCCTGGACCATAGGTTCAATCGTGGTTACCAGGTCACCCTCCTTTGCCGCACGCGCGTCCACCATCACGCTATCAAGATTCGCAAACAGCTCTGCGAAGAAGTTTCCGAATAATCCCTCGTTGTCGCGCGAAAGTGCGTCTTCGTAGTAGCGCTCAAGGCCATAGCGACCCGCGATCGTGTTGTCGTTGTCATAGGCCACGAACCCAATCGACTGTGCCGCCTGGGTGCCCGCGGGGTAGCTTCTCCAGCGCTCACGTTCAACGCGTATGCCAGGGAGCGACAGTTCTTCTATCTGTTCCCCGACTGATTCCGGTATCCGCTTTGCGATCACCTCGTACGGATCATCAACCTTCTTCGCCATACCCATGAACTCTGCATAGTCGATGGGGGTGAGGGCGTTAATGGCGGCGTAGGCAGCTTCTGCATCCTTGACCTGCTCGGGATTCATCGCAAGCGTGAACCCGGTTGAAAGCGTTGCAGCAGAGAGAAGTGACCCGTCTTTACGGGTGAAATAGATGGAGCCACGAGAGAAAAGTTCCTGACTTGCGGAAATGTACTGCTTCTCTGCTCTAAGTGCGTAATCAGCACCATGCACCACCTGTACGAAATACAGACGCAGACAAATAAGTGCTGCGAATATAAAGAGAATTGCCGAAAGAAGCCGGAGACGTATGCGAATGGCACGGCGCATACAGAGTATTCTAACGTCGAGTGACGGTTGGCGCCTCTACCATTGCCGCATAGGTGATACTGCGAGGCTTCTCAAGTCCAAGCGCGGATGGGTCAGTCGCACCGATGCGCCGTGTCGAGTCGTAGTAGTCGCGCTCAAGAAGGGCGATCTCACTTTCTGTGTCGCGCACCGCTGCCGCAAGATCGGTTCGCCACGCCGCAAGCGAGACCGTCACTACCATGAGTGAGATATACGCAAAAACGAGTATAGAAAGCGCAAACGAGAGAACGGAAATGGTGCGGCTAGGCATAAAGAGCAAATGAATTACTGGTCATAACGGTTGAAGCACGCGGCGATCGCTCGAACACTCGAAGCTTCGCGCTTCGGGAGCGCGGATTCTCCGAGGCTTCTGCAGCACTTGGCACGATGGGTTTTTTCGTCACCACCGCTCCCATCCCCTGACGTGCCGCCTCAAGAAGCATCTGCTTCACGATGCGGTCCTCGATTGAGTGGAAGGTGATGACCGCGACACGCCCGCCCTCGGTAAGGGCACCAAGGGCCGCCGTAAGACCCTCACGCAGGGCTCCCAGCTCGTCGTTAGCAGCAATGCGCAGCGCCTGGAAGGTCTTGGTGGCTGGATGAATGCGGCGATGCTTGTACCAGGCAGGCACACCTCCCTCGATTGCTGCGACGAGCTGGGTGGTGGTCTCGATCCTCCCTTGATCACGTGCGATTACGATGGATCGAGCAATTCCGCGGGAGAAGCGCTCTTCCCCGAGCGTGTAGATGAGATCGGCGAGTGACCCTTCCTCAAGATCATTCACGAGGTCGGCTGCAGTGGTTCCCTCTGAGGGATCGCCGTAGGTCATAAGGAGCGGCTCCTCAACACGAAACGAGAATCCACGACCGCTTGAAAGATGAAAAGAAGACCAGCCAAGGTCAAAGAGTGCACGATCAATCATTCGTCCGGCGAGAATGCTTCCGAGGTTACGGAAATTGTCGTGCACGAGTTCAACCTTGACCGTGCTTTCTGCCGCTGCCTTCTGTGCGCGCTCGATCGCGTCTGCGTCTGCGTCGATACCAATGAGCCTGCCGCCTGCCCCAAGCTTGTTAAGAAGAACGCTAAAGTGCCCTGCCCCACCGATCGTTGCATCCACTACAGTGTTGTCGGGGGCAACAAGAAGCGCGTCGACGGCTTCGGAGAGGAGTACGCTGGTGTGCTTATCCATATCCTTAGAGGGCGCCCTGATCACCGAGCTTTTCGGCAAACGCATCAGCATCGCGCTCAATCGACTTCGTGTATCCTTCCCACGCCTTCTCGTCCCAGATCTCGACGCGGTCAGACACACCCGCGACCACGCTTTTGACCTGAAGGTTTGCAAAGGACTTCAAATAATCCGGAACGAGAATGCGACCAGCGCTATCAACATCAGCTTCCGACGCGCCCGCAAGCATAAGGCGAGAAAGACCGCGTCCTGCTGCACTTCCCGTTGAGTATGCGGCGAATCGCTCCGCCTGCTTCTTCCATGCGCTCTTTGGATAGATGAAGAGGCAGTGGTCGAGGCCGCGGGTCACAATGACACTTGCACCGAGCTCCTTCCGGAACTTCGCCGGAAGGGAGATGCGGTTCTTTGCATCGAAGGTGTGACGGTATTCGCCGATGAACATGTAAAAAAGTGAAGTGTGGGTGAAATGCGAGGCGGAAGAAGAGGAAAAACCGTATTCCCACTTCATCCCACTAATATCCAAGTATATGCCACTATGACCCACCACATGGGTTGTTATCCCCACTAAAATACTGTTGAGTTTGACTCTGAATCCCTATCCGCTATCATGATTCCTACATGAACAGTTTCTCGCGTTGGATCCTCGGCATCTATGTTTACTTCGGCCTTCTAACACCGGTCGGGGTCTCGCTTGAGGTTTCTAACTAACACTCCATTAGAAACTTGAAGGAAGGCCCGGACCACAAAAGTCCGGGTCTTTCGTTTTTAGGGCGACGAAACTGCTCTTTTCAAAATTCAGGGGAGATAGTATGCAGGCTGCGAAAAAACTATTTGTTGGCTACAACAATGACCAGATCGCTGTGCAGGCACTACGCATCCTGCACGAGCGCGGGTATCAGGCCTTCCCTCTTGAGGTGGGAGTGGCCATACCAGACGGCTCCGTGTTGGTGTTCTCGAGCGCGGGCCAGTTCGCGAGCAAGTTCATCGCCACGATTCCTGAACAGTTTGAGCGGCGAGGTATTACCCCGCCCACCACAGTTACCAGTGCAGGCGGCCTACTTGCGATCCGCAAGACCTGTAACGGTGCACCATACGGCAAGCGGGCAGAGAATCTCGCCGTAGCGCTCGAAAACTATGTCGGCCATGCGCGTCCGAAGAAGGTTCGTCCGAAGATCAATCGGCGCGAACTCAGCCGACAGCGTCGGCATGAAGAACGGGCAAGCTTATAGCCCCGATATGCGAAAGACCCCAATAGCAAAGGGCGGCCCAACGGGCCGCCCTTCTTCTTATCTCTACGTAACACTTACGCCACCTTCTCTACCGTATACGTCTGCTTGCCTGCTGGTGTCTCGAAGGTGAACACATCGCCCTTCTTCTTGCCCATGAGCGCGGCACCTAGCGGAGAGACGTGTGAGAGCTTGTGTACGCGCATATCAGCCTCCTCAGAACCTACGATGGTGTATGCGTGACTTTCGCTTCCCTCCTTGCGGATAGTAACGACTGAGCCGTAGCCAACAACATCCTTCTTCTTGTTCTCAGTGCTAATCTTTGCACGCTTCACGATCTCTTCGAGCTTGCGGATACGCTCTTCGGTAGCAGCCTGAAGCTCACGCGCCTCCTGGTATTCAGCATTCTCAGAAAGATCACCGAGTGATCGGGCATATTCAAGATTCTTTGCGATCTCCGAGCGGCGCACGGTCTTGAGGGTATCGAGCTCACTGAGGAGTTCGTCGAACTTCTCTTGGCTCACGAGGGTCTCTTGCTCGGTCATGGGTACGAGGAACTGATTAGTAGTGGGCATATTGTACGGGAATAGGAATGGGGGTCAACTTACTCAAAATACTCTGGTGCTGTCTGATACAGCTTCGAGAGCGATTGGTACGTTGCATAGATACCGCCGATAAGATTAGTGGAGGGGCCCCGCTCCATAAGCACGACATACGCATACTTCGGCTTTTCGTACGGGAAGAATCCAATAGCCCAGGCATGATGGTATTCGTTGTTTGCACCCAACTGCGCCGTACCGGTCTTCCCGGCAATGGTGGTAAATGAAAGCGCGTTAAGACCAACCGAGGTTCCTTCGGTCGCTCCCATGCGCATACCCTCTCTCGCTACCTGCAGTGCATAAGGACTAATGTCGATGCGCTCACCTGCTGGTGTCATCGTGCTCTTCAAAACCGTTGGACGCACAAGCTTCCCGCCGTTAGCGACTGCGGCAACCGCTCTGGCAGCCTCTATGGGCGTCACCTGCATGGCGTACTGACCGATAGCGGTGTGGTAGGTGTTACCAATGCGCCAGGGCTCGTCATAGGTCTTCTCCTTCCACTCAGGAGACGGGATGAACCCCTCTTCCTCCCCCTCAAGTTCAATGCCCGTTTTAGTATCAAATCCAAACGCCTTGAACCATTCTCCGAGCCGCTTGATACCAAGTCCGCGCTGATCACCGAAGCCGCCACCGACTGTATAGAAATAGACGTCGGAAGAGTACGCGATCGCACTGCGCATGTTCATGGCGCCAAGGGCCTTCCAATCTTTGAAGATGGTTGGTTTGCTTGGGTCATACGGGTTCGGAACCACGAGCTGTCCCGAGGAGAAGATGGTCTTGTCGGGACTAATGATTCCGTCGTGGAGTGCTCCTGCCGCCTCCATCGGCTTCACGATTGACCCAGGCGCATACAGACCTGCAATTGCTCGATCAAGGTACGGACGTCTCGAATCGTTTTGATACGACGCAATCACGTCTCTAGGGCCTCCTGACGAGAGCACGTTCGGATCGTATTCGGGGTACGACACGAGCGCGTGGATCTCACCCGTCTCTACGTCCATAAGAATTGCCGAGCCTCCCTGGAACGGAATGCGCTGCGCAAGCTCGGCAATGGATGACGCAAACGCGCGCTGTGCCCGCTCATCAATTGAAAGGGTTACCGTCGCACCGTCTTTCGCGGCATCCACCTGCCCCTGACTCTGCACTTCCCCGAGCGCATTCTCCTCAACCAGGAGCGTGCCGTTTTTGCCGGCCAGTGCTTCATCAAACGTCTTCTCAACACCTGCAAGACCCGTGATCTCAGTGTCATAGTAGTTTCCGGATGAGTCTTTCTTCGGATACGACACATACCCAAGCAGGTGACCAAAGCCAGGAGACGCATACACACGGCGCACGTACCCACCATCACTTTCGTTGTTGTACACGAGCGGCTTTCCGTTACGATCCACGATCGCACCACGCTTGGCGAACATCACCTCAGGACGCACACGATTGCGCTCGCTCTGCTGCGCAAATCTCTCCCCCTCCATAATCTGGAGGTTTGCGGCCTGTGCGATGAGACCAAAGAACACGAGTGCTACCGAGAGTAGGATGCCGGCATAGGCGGTACGAGAGACCGGACGCTCGAGCCTTCCTTCAAGACGCGCTTGGTTGAATTCAGGAAGGTTAGAGGAATCAAGGAAGATCTCATCGGGCGCGATTTCGCGCTCTCTTTTCCTTCTTCGTCCCCACCTCCTCCCTATCATGCGCCCATGATACGCGTCTTCACGAAACCGTGCACGACTTCAGCGACCAGAAATCCAGCAAGCCCAAGCAGGGTCGCAAGCGGGAAGGGGTAGGCACCCGGAACAAAGTAGAGAATGTCGTAGAGCACACCACACAGGAGCGCGAGTGGGGGCAGAAACAAGGCAGCAATGAACACAAACACAACCGTTAGGGGCCAGGGGAACGCCACTACACCCACAAGCGCAAGAAGAATGGTTGAGGCGCGCACCAGCATACTACGGGGTGATAAGCACCTCGGTTATTGAAAATGGATTCACGATAGGACGCACATGGATGACCGAGCGTGGTGTGGAAGGATCGGCGTCAACCGCAACCACCGTACCAATAGGGACCGCACCCCCAGCTACGAGGTACACGGTCTCGCCGACCGCAACGGTGTTTTCTCGCGGCACACTCGTCCGGTACGCGCCTGCAGACGCCCCTTCAAGCGAAAGGGGTATGCGCGCCTCTCCTACCCAGCCCTGCGTAACATGCCCGGGCGCTGAGTACAGAAGAACGCGGGAGGTGTCTCCCGCCACGCTTTCAATCATGCCAATGGGAGCGCCGCCTGCACCTGTGACCTGCGCACCTACGCGTACTCCCTGCTCCGTCCCCTGATCCACCACCAGCGTGTCGTAGGGCGACACCGGTG
This sequence comes from Patescibacteria group bacterium, assembly GCA_038062175.1. GTDB lineage: Bacteria > Patescibacteriota > Minisyncoccia > Phycocordibacterales > Phycocordibacteraceae > C7867-001. The sequence goes on along the minus strand of JBBTXR010000010.1, from coordinate 31,271 downwards.
GGCGCACGAGCACACCTGCACGAATACCCGCTACCGCTTCAGTACGCCCCCCAAGCAACCGTTCAAGGTCACTCACTCGCGCGGCAAGCACGGCGTTTTGTTCGCGAAGCAGCATGGCTTCTCGTGCCCGAGCATCGCGCTCTTCCGCAATCACTGCCTTATCACCAAAGAATGCAGACACTCCTCCCGCGCTATCAGTTACCGCACCCCCCGCACTCCAGAAGGGACGCGCAAGAAACGAGATGGTTCCTGGGAACACCGTGCGGAGTATGAAAAGAATGATGATGAGAACAGCGACAATAAGGAGTGCTATGCCGCCACTGGGGGCAAGCAGCGCGTTTCTCCTACGCGTGCGTGAGAATGGCGTCTTCATGCAAGAATGCGTCCTTCCAGGGCTCAGGATCCTCCGTCACGATACCGGTACCTCGCACCACTGCCGTGAGCGGATCGGCTGCCACATGCACCGGCACTCCAAGCATACGGGAGAGAAGTTCAGGAAGACCGCGTAGCTGAGCACCACCCCCGAACACGGTGACGCCGCGCTGAAGCACGTCAGAGAGAAGCTCAGGTGGCGTATGTTCGATCACCTCCTTCATTGCCTCCATAAGAGAATCGAGTGATGGTGAGAGCGCCTCACGGATGTGGTTGTCGTTCAGCATAATCTCGCGCGGGAGTCCCGTTGCAAGATCACGACCGCGCACCGCCTTCTCAATTGAGGTTTCAAGCGGGAGCACCGCACCAATTGCGATCTTCACGTCCTCAGACGTCTTCTCTCCGATTGCAAGCTGGAACTCACTGCGAACAAAATCAGCGATGTTCTCGTTAAAACGATCTCCCGCTACCTGGGATGACTTGCTTGCAACGGTTCCGCCAAGTGCGATCACCGCAATGTCGGTCGTGCCGCCACCAATATCAAGGACCATAGTCCCCACTGCCTCGGTGATCGGAAGCTTGGCGCCAATGGCTCCTGCCATAGGCTCCTCGAGGATGAATACTTCACGTGCTCCTGAGGTGAGCGCCGCATCACGAACTGCACGACTCTCTACGTTGGTGACACCAGTAGGTACTCCCACGACCACGCGAGGACCAAGCAAGCGTGAACGGCCCCCCTGCGCCTTACGAATCAAGTATGCAAGCAGCTCCTCAGTCACTTCAAAGTCTGAGATCACCCCATGATGAAGTGGACGCACTGCTCTGATGTGCGGAGGCGTCTTCCCAAGCATCATCTTCGCCTCCTTACCAACCGCAACCATCTGCCCCGTCTTGTCATTCACCGTCACGACTGACGGCTCATTCAGCACAATGCCGCGACCACGAACATACACGAGTGTGTTTGCCGTACCGAGGTCGATCCCGATGTCGCTTGAGAAAAAAGAATTCCTTGAGAACCGTCTAGCCATGATGCTGCTCTGCCGCCTTCGTATACGCAAGGAGCTCCTCCCTTGAAACGAGCTTTGTCTCTCCGGTCCTGCGGTATGTACTTTCGAGCTGTCCGGTCTCAAGTGTCTTCTTGCCGATCACCACGCGTGCAGGGATACCGATCAAATCAGCGTCAGCGAGCTTCTCGCCCGCACGAAGGTCACGGTCGTCGTAGAGCACCGGGACACCGGCCTTGGTGAGGTCATCGTAGAGCGCGTCTGCGTATGCCATGACGGTCTCGTCGTTTGATATGACGGGTACGAGGTGCACCATGAACGGCGCAACCGATTCAGGCCAGACCATACCCTTATCGTCAGACAGCGTTTCAACCAAAATGCCGAGCATGCGACTGATACCAATACCGTAGCTACCCATGATGACAGGCTTCTTAGACCCATCGGCGTCCGTATACGTAAGTCCGAGCGATTCTGAGAAGCGGGTACCGAGATGGAAAATGTTCCCGGCTTCAATCGCCTTCTTCTCAACGAGTGAATCGCGGGAGAGACCGAGCTTCGCAAGTGTCGCATCGGTGAGAACTTCCTTGTTTACGGCGATACCGGTCTTCTCATCGAGATAGATAAGATCTTCACCGGCCTCAGACAGTGTCTGAAACTCTTCGGAGAATTCACTGAATACACCGCCTGACGCAAAGGTTACGTAGGTACGATCTCCAATCCCAAGACGCTCGAAGATGCGCTTGTATGCTTCTCGTGCCGCTGCGTACTGCGCTTCATGCTGCTCTTCCGTTGCTGCAAAGGAATAGAGATCTTTCATGAGGAACTCGCGACCACGCATAACTCCTGACTTCGCGCGCATCTCATTGCGGAACTTGTTTTGGAACTGATAGGCGAAGACCGGAAGATCACGATATGAGGAAATGTGATCGGTCATGATGCGAGTGAGTGGCTCCTCATGCGTGATCGCAAGGCCGGTCTCCCCGCCTGACTTAAGTGCGGTCTTGAACCAGTTATCAACCTTCTCATCATCCCAGCGATCAGTACGCGCCCAGAGTTCTTTATCCTGGAGTGCAGTCATCACCATCTCCTGGCCGCCGATAGCGTCCATCTCTTCACGCACGACCTGCTCGATTCGCTTCAGCACGCGATGACCAAGGGGGAGGTATGAATACACCCCGGCCATTTCCTTATGCACGAAACCGGCCCGGATGAGGAGCTCCGCGTTCTTGGCCGTCTCATCCTTAGGGGCTTCCTTACGAGTCTTGGTGAAGAGCTTGGATTGACGCATAGTCCTGACAGTATACGGCCCGGATGTGGTGAGGGCAAAAAGCGTCCTACCCTACTATCTTGAAGATATCCGAGGCCGTCACAACCACCATCAGCAGTATGAGGAGCCCGAACCCAAGCGCATTTACGGAATTCGCAAACATGGGAGGGATGGGACGCCTGATGATCGACTCAATAATCACAAACAAAAGTCTTCCACCATCGAGTGCAGGAATCGGAAGGAGGTTGATGAGTGCGAGGTTGATCGAGATAAGCGCAGTAATGGTCATGAGCGCAACCAGACTTGTCTGTGACGCGTCCCCCACTGCTCCTGCAATCCCAACGGGGCCCGCGACCTGAGAAAGATCTGCGGTGAAGGTGAAGAGTCCGCCGAAGAAGTGAACGAGTGCGACCGCGACATCTTTGGTGATCTCCCAGGTAAGTACGGCACCTTCGATCGGAGCCGCGTACCACGAAACCTGCACGGTTCCGACAGGCGCAACCGCTACTCCAAGTGCCGCACGCTCAGGATTTGCTACAACCACCCCCTGTCTGGTTGCTGCCGTCACGATCCGCTCCTCTCCTGACTGAGATCGCACGGACATAGTAAGTGGAAGTCCTGCCTCGTGTTCTGCGATGAATCCCGTAAAGAGGTCAGGATTAGCACCCGTGTAGCTGCCGCCTGCTCCTTCTATAGAAAGAATGTAGTCGCCTGGCGTAAGGCCTGCTTCTTCTGCAGGGGAACCCGGTAGCACGGTAGCAACGGCAAGCACCGCGTCCGGTGCGCGCTCCGCTTCTTCTGCGGTCAAGGCACGCGTGGTACCGAGCGCAAGCGTTCCAGAGATGAGCAGCCACGCAAATAGAAGGTTCATTGCAATACCCGCTAGAAGTACGAGTGCCTGAAGCGGACGGGGACGCGCCGAGAATGCACGAGGGGAAGGCGCCACTCCTGGCGTTGGGTCCTCACCGTATATTTTCACAAAGCCGCCAAACGGCAGCCAGTTAAGGGTGTACTCTGTCTCACCGAACTTCTTTCCCCAGGCGCGTGGAGGATAGCCGATCCCGAACTCATCCACCCGCATCCCTGACCACTTCGCCACCAGGAAGTGCCCGAACTCATGTACGAGGATGAGGGCGATGAGGACAAGGATGAAGACAAGGATGGTCATAGTGGAATGAGTGTACTACACATATCACTCCGTCATATTTATTTTATCTCTGCACGATACGCTCTACGGCATGAGAAAGAATTTTCAGAAATGGCACAAGCAGAAAACCACCATTGATGAATCGATAGGCAAGGCTCTTTTCCAAGAACGGGAGGTGTGGTGGTGCGCACTTGGCATAAATGTTGGTTCGGAGCAGGACGGCGGTAAGAATTTCGAACGTCCAGTGGTTATTATAAAGAAATTCAATCTGGATGCCTGCCTCGTTATTCCTTTGACTGGAAGGTCAAAACGAGGGAAATACTATTTTTCGGTCGGGCTTATCAAAGGTAGGAATGCAGTAGCGATACTCTCTCAATTACGATTCATTGACCGTAAGCGGCTTGCGAACAAAATATGCACACTCGATGAGGGAGTGTTTCGGAAGCTTGTAGCATCTATCGTGCGCGCAAGTTTGCTATAAACGTTCTCTCCCCGCCATTTCTGGCGGGGAGCAGGCCGAAGCCGTTTGTAGAACAAGTATAGCCTACAGGCACATGGAGCGTCAATGACGCTTCATGTGCTTAGATCGAAATCTCCTCCTGTTTCTTCTTCAGCACTACCTCAAGACTCTCGTTACCCTTGTCGATCTTCTTCTGTACCTCTTCCTTGTATCGCTTCACCTCGTCCTGGCTCATGCCAAGCTCCTTCTCCGCAGCATCGATCTCCTTCAAGGTATCGGTGCGATGTCCCCGAAGCGTGATGCGAGCCTGCTCAGTCTTCTCACCCGCAAGCTTTCCAAGCATGGTGCGGCGCTCGGCGGTAAGCTCCGGGAATGACACACGAAGCCCTTGATCATCAACGGAGGTCCCTACCCCAAGATCGGCATCAACAATCGCCTTCTCAATGTTCTTGATCACTGACTTGTCCCAGGGAGAGATGCGCAGTGTGCGAGCGTCCTCGATGGTGACAGAAGCGACGGAAGAGATTGGAGAGCGAGTGCCGTACACTTCTGGCTTCACGCCATCAAGCAGGATCGGTGTTGCACGTCCGGTTCTAACCGCAGAGAGTTCTTTGGAAAGCCACTCTTCAGTTTCTTTAATAGCTGCGTCGAGTTTAGAAAAGTCGTATGACATATGTGAGGAGTGTAGCAAATCATGGCTCGGATGAATATGAAGGCGCCCTGACCATAGGCCAGGGCGCTCCACGTATTTGATCAGGAGGGCTTCTCCTCCTTGACCGCGACCCGGATGCGATAGCCGGCGCCGAAGAGCGGATCCTTGCCCACATCTTCGTTAAGACACGCGACCATTTCGGTCTCGATGTGCTTCTGCAGCTCGATCTTGAACGTGGCCGGATCGAGGTCGGTGAGACGCTGGTTGAAATATCCCTTCTGCTGTTCTTCCTCGATCTTGTCAAAGACATAGTTGTGACAAGACACGTGGATCTTGTCCCACTGCGCCTGCTGCTCGGGTGTGAACCCCTGCGCAGCAGCAGGAGCGATGGCAAGCAGAAATACTGCGGTACCGCACCCGCCGAGTATCCATAGCTTCATGACGTACCCTTCCCCAAACGAGTTGCTTCTGAGACCGTTATACCACTCCTATAACTTTGGTGTAACGAGAAGGAGATGCTCGAAGATGAGCTTCAGCGGTGCTGACCGCTCATGCATGATCGGCGTAAAGCGATTGAGCTCTCCAAGTAAGATGGTGAGTTCTGGACTTGATTGCTTTGCATACGCTGCACGGGTGAGGTCTTCGACGATACGGATGGCTTCGGCACGTGCCGCCTGCTTTTCATCATCTTTGTCGGACTTCGCTCGGTTGAGGAGTTTCTCAGCAATCTTCTTCCGTTCGGGATCACTCGCCTGCACAAATGGATGGAGTTCCTGTGTTTTTTGATCTTCTCCCGGAAGCGGCAGAAGCCGTGAGCGCATAGTGGCAAGAAGCTGCCCTTCTGCAGGCACAATGAGTACGAGCGTGGTGCCTTCGGGTGGTTCTTCAAATACCTTAAGGAGTGCGTTCTGCGCCTCATGGAAGATGCGTTCCGTCGCGATGACGATGAGTTTCTTACCCGTCAGTCCCGACTGCGCAGCAAGCGATACGACACGCCTCGCTTCCTCGACTGGGAAATGCGCGTAACGGAACACGACTACATCGGGATTGTTTTGAGCGATAAGGCCGAGTTCCTTCTGCCCGAACAGAAGAGCAGCGGCAATCCCTGCCTCAAGATCCCCTATTTTCAGATACGCATGGTGCGCCATAGGGCTAGTGTACACTTTTATGTATATCCCCTAACCACCACCTCATGAACCGATCAGTCGCCATTGGCATCGTCGTCGTACTCGCACTCCTTGCTGGAGGCTATCTCTGGTATACCAATCAGCCCTCAGCGGTTCCTCCACAGCTTTCGGAGCAGAACGTTGAGACTCCTATCGCGCCGTCGGTAGCGCAGATTGAGACGAGTGTGGTGGGTACCTGGAGAAGTGTTGATGACCCAAAGTTCACCCGTGCCTTTGGCAGCGACGGACGCGTCACCGATCGCTATGCAGGAAATACCGATGCGACCACCGTCGGGAACTTTGAACTTGATGGCGATACTGTACCTGCGCAGGTGAAGGCAGTTGCGGACGGGTCACCCGTGCTTTCCGTTGTCTTTCCCGAGGAGTCACTCTTTTTCCTCGTTAAGAAACTCACTGCAGACGAGCTTGAACTGGTGTATGTGGGTGCGGCGGGGACGCTTAGGTTTGAGCGGATTTAGAGCGTAGCTACGCCACCGGATGAGCTTGACATTAAGCTCAAATATGTAGTATTATACGTGTAGCAAACACGGTCACGAAAGGGGCCTTTAGTGGATCTTTTACAGTTTCTGCGCGAGCCTCTGGCTCAACTCGGTGGAATGAATCTGCTAGCAATAGCTGGCGGACTCCTGGGCACCATGCTTTTCGTTCCGCTGTGCATGTCCCTCTGGAACCGCAGCGTGGAGCAAAACCTCGCAACCTTCGCACTCTGGGGTGTACTCGACGGGATGGCTGCCTATTCGACCTTCACGGCCGGCGGCAACTACCTACTTCCGACGCTCTACACCCTCGGCTCCGTGGCCGTCATCACCTGCATCGTCCTGCGTAGCAGGAAGATCAAGTGGAGCTGGGTCGAGACATTCTGCTCGTTCATGGTCGTGGTATGCGTCGTGACCTGGATGAACTGGGAACATCAGCAGCTGGTGTCGATACCGTACTCGGCCGAGCAGATGGTCATCATCCTCTCGACCATGGCGCTTGCGATTGCCACTTTGCCGGTGCTCACCGACGCGATCACCAAGCCGGCCACAAGCGCGCCACTGATCTATCTCGGCTACACAGCCGCGAATGCGATTTCCATGATGGCCGGCTCAAGCTGGGCTATCGAGGAGCGCTTCTATGCTGGTACGTCCACGATCGCTACCGCTCTCGTCTTCCTCGCTGCAAGCCGGAGATGGCAGCAGCGCGAGACAGCGCTTGCGAACTAATATCCTAGACCCCATCACAACAGTATGTGATGGGGCCTGCGTTTTTATTTCCAATACTTGACACTTGACAAGTTTTGTACCAGAGCGATACTAGAGGTAGACGAGTGCCACCCGGGCTCTCGCGCCTCGTGAAAGGGTCATGCAATGCGCATTGTTCTCTCCGCCACAGCAGTCCTGGTGTGCGCGTTGGCCCTTCCCGCCCTCGCACACACGAAGTCTTCGGACGTCGATCCGACTGCCGAAAAGAAACTCTTCTCGGTCGTCTGGAAAGATGGCATGTCGAGGTCTCTCCGTTCCAACGTGCAGTATCAGGAACGCCGACCGATAGACACCGAACCGACGTTCGGTCTCTTCCCTTCCAAGCAGGATCGTAATCCGTACGATCAGCGAGCACGTCGCCAGTTCGAAGGATCCGGCGGCTTCCTGCTCTTCGGGGGTTCAGTCCCTCTGCGCTAAGTAGTATGCGGCCCACCTTTTTGAGGTGGGCCGTTTCCGTTATCGCTTTGAAATAATGCTCTTCTTGTAGGTATCTAAATGCTTGAGTGCAACTCCTGTGCCGCGCGCAACACAGAAGTATGCCTGATCGGCGAGTTTCGCTTCGACTCCGGTTCTTCGGTACACCAGTTCTGGAAGATGACGAAGCTGGGAGGTTCCGCCGGTGAGGATAATACCGTTGTCGATGATGTCGGAAGCAAGCTCGGGCGGTGTGTCCTGGAGCACCTTACGAATCGCATTCATCATCTCCCGCAGTTCCCTATTCATTGCCTGCACGATCTCGTTGGTCTTAAGTTCAACCGTGCGCGGAAGTCCCGACACAAGGTCGCGTCCTTTTACGTTCATTGCGATCTCTTCCGCGACTGGTACCGCAGAACCAATGTTGATCTTGATCTCTTCCGCGGTCTTGTCACCGATGGCGAGGTTGTACTGTTTCTTTACATAGTCGACGATGGCACGGTCGAGCTTGTTGCCGGCGACTTTCACTGAGATAGAGGAGACAATGCCGCCCAGCGAGATCACCGCAACATCGATGGTGCCGCCTCCAATGTCTGCAACCATTCTTCCAAGCGCCTCCTGGATCGGGATGCCCGCACCAATAGCTGCAAGGATGGGTTCCTTCACGACGTACGCATCCTGCGCACCAGCTTTCACTGCCGCTTCGATCACTGCACGCTTTTCAGTACTGGTTACTCCCGCAGGCACGGATACAAGCACGATGGGTTTGAGGAGGTTCCACCTCCCAAGTGCTTTCCGCATGAAGTAGCGGAGCATGGCTTCGGTCACGCGATAGTCCGCGATCACGCCGTCTTTCATGGGGCGATACGCGGTGATGGAGTCGGGGGTCTTCCCGATCATGGCTTTCGCCTCGGCGCCAATCGCGAGCACCTTGTTGGTTTCGGTTGAAACGGCGACCACGGAGGGTTCGTTCAAGACCACGCCTTTCCCCGGAACAAAGACGAGTACGTTCGTCGTTCCAAGATCGATACCAAGACGCGGGGATAGAGATGCCATAAAGCTCACGCATCATACCGCGCCCATCCGAAAGGCTCAAAATACGCTCTGGTACAATAGCCGGAACATGCCAGCCGAGAATATGAATTTTGTCGTTGAGGGCGGTCATCCGCTTTCAGGATCTATCGCAACCAATCGATCTAAAAATGGTGCGGTCGCGCTTTTGGCGGCTTCCCTATTGAATAAAGGAACAACAACATTGCATAAGGTGCCGAAGATCGAGGAGGTGAATCGACTCGTGGAGGTGCTCGAATCGATTGGGGTCAGCGTAGTGCGTGACGGACACTCCCTCCGTCTCACCCCTCCCGAGACGATCTCACTTGAGACTATCGACAAGATAGCTGCAACCAAGACCCGCAGTATCCTCATGTTCATTGGTCCCCTCTTGCACCACTTCACCACCTTCTCCATACCCCAGTCAGGCGGGTGTAACTTCGGGAATCGTACGGTCCGTCCGCATCTCTGGGCACTTGAGCGGTTCGGAGTCGCTATCGACACACTCGATGATCGGTTTGAGGTGTCGCATGAGGGACTTTCTCCTGCCGGGATTGTGATGCTTGAGGCAAGTGATACGGCAACCGAAAACGCACTCTTCGCTGCCGCAAAGATTCCGGGTACCTCCGTCATCAAGTACGCATCCGCTAACTACCAAGTACAGGAGGTGTGTGGATTCCTCCAGACGCTTGGAGTTCGGGTTGAGGGAATCGGCTCCACCACCCTTACCGTGCACGGCGTGACTGACATCAATCTCGATGTTGAGTACATGGTCGCGGAAGACCCAACCGACGCCATGTTCTTCCTTGCCGCAGGTATTGTCACCAAATCCACACTCACTATTACCAAAGCCCCGATCGAATTCCTTGAGCTTGAGCTGGCGACCCTTGAGAAGATGGGTCTGCGGTATACGGTCACCGATGCGGGGATTTCCGAGAACGGCATTACCAAGCTTGCCGATATTCACCTTGAACCATCTGAGCTGGTTGCCTTCCCCGAGAAGATCCATGCGCTTCCGTATCCCGGATTGAATATTGATAACCTTCCCTTCTTTGCCGTTATCGCAACACAGGCAGAGGGAAAGACACTGATCCACGACTGGACCTTTGAGAAGCGTGCCATCTATTACACCGAACTCGATCGCCTCGGTGCGCAGACGGTGCTCATGGATCCGCATCGGATACAAATTAGCGGACTGACCCACCTGCGTGGTGCAGAAGTCGTCTGCCCACCCGCACTTCGCCCGGCTACTATTCTTCTCGTTGGCATGCTTGCGGCTGAAGGGCGCTCCACTCTTCGCAACGTATATAGCATCAATCGAGGATACGAGGATTTGGTTGAGCGACTCGAGTCGATTGGAGCGACGATTGAACGGACGTAGACAATCGCTCGGGCGTGACGATACCGGAATCGTTCTATGCCAGTCCAAGATGTCTAATCATCTCTGCAACTATGAGATTAGGCTCCTTTTCTGATACGGATATCGTGTAGTCCGCCATGGCTTCGTACAGCTTTTGACGTTCGCTATACAGCTCATCGAAGCTTCTGTGTTGTAAACCGACTATTCCCCGCTCAGCAGGATTGGTGCGTTCCTTCACCCATGTGGCGGGAGCCTCGAGGTACACAACGCTTGATATCTGTTTGAGCGTACGCACTGCGGCCGGAGAATATACAACACTTCCCCCTGGAGAAATAACGGTGTCTTCCACATCAGTAAGGCCAAGCAAGAGAGCTTCTTCCTCTTTGAGAAATCCTTCATTACCGAGACTGTCCAGAATATCCTGAATGGGTTTGTGGAATCTTTCTTCGAGTAGTCGGTCCGTATCTATAAATGCATAGTCCAACTCATCGGCAAGTTTCTTTCCGAGGAAACTCTTTCCCACGCCGGACATTCCTATCAAGGTCACGTTCATCTTTTCGAGTATATAGTGCTGGGGGTCTGGGACGATGTTGGAACCTTATTCATGAAGGAAATACATACTTGACTTATATACTTCTTCATGTTTTATTGGATTCAAAGTTTAAACCGCTCTTTGACCCCCTGGGAGATCGCAATGTCCGAACTGACGTTTGCAGAAGAGGTTGCCGCTGTCACCGACGTCGACGCTGCAATGTCACTCTGGCATGAGGCTGAAACGACCGAAGAAGAGAAGCTGGCCATCACAAAAGCCGCTGAGCTCGCAGAAGACCTCGACGAACTCGACACCCTCTGCGGCAGGATCGCCACCAATACCGGCCTGGCCTCCTATCACCGGCATTGCCTCAGAATCCTCTTCGATGCAGCCGACAAGATGGAAGGCTGATCACACCGCCCCACCGACTAAACGAAAACCAAACTTCGTTTCGGCGGAGGGCGGTTTTCTTTTATCCAAATACTGCTGGGGGTCTGGGACGATGTTGGAACCCTTATGCAATTATGTTAGGGTCCTGTCCAGGAATCACATGGGTCTTTCGAGGAAAAGATGAGTAGAAAAATAGCTGCGGTTGTGGCCGCGTATCCGTTCCTGCGTAATTACTTCAGGTCACAAGTTGAGAGAGTAAGTGTGAGCATTGTGACTGAGACAGTACTGCATGACGCTTTTCCAATGATGGAGAAAGCAAGTCCCATACCAAGACATATGCGACCCGTACATATATACCTTCTTGACCGAGCAGGAAGCCAACTCGCGCGCGTGGGCGAGCGGCATCGGAATAAGTATAAATTCTTTGGGGTTTCCTTCGGACGGGAGTTCCGGAGCCATGAGTATGTATGGGAAGCGTGTGAAAGCTTACAGTACGACTTAGCCCGCGTACATTATGTTCTGTATACCTCTGGGGCTAATCTGCATTTGCATCGTGTCCCTGACGGATTCGAGAATCTTCGCGAATGGTATGAGAATTACAAGGAAACGACTGCGCTGTAAGTCAAAAGCTGGGATAACTTTTAACCTCAAGGTCTCTTACTTTACTCAAAGTGAGAGACCTTGCTATTTAATTTACTCATAGGCTGCTGGGGGTCTGGGACGATATTGGAACCTTTCTGCAACATATGGTAGGTTCTGTCTAGGTCATTCGTTCCCGGAGAATTCTAATGAACCGTCAAGAACTGTCAGAGGGTACCCGTGTTCGCGCAACTCAATCCTTCGAAGGGGAGCCTGTCTTTCCTCCTCCCATTGAGACTGATCTGAGTCTCCACGAGAGGGTTCCGATCGCGCAGGGCCGTGAGGGCACGATTATGTCGTGGCCTGCTCCTGAGCAGGGAGATGTCACCGTCAACTATGGCACGCAAGATCACGAGTGTTGTGTCTCCACCTCTCTGCACGCTCTCGAACTTGCCTAATCCGCCCGAAGAAGCCCGGAGGACCACACCTTCTCTGTCGCTCCTCCGGGCGGCTTCTTTTTACCTAAAAATTGCTGGCAGACTAGGTTTCGAACCATTTCTCGCATGCGATACACTGTCTCTACATGAGACCCATCAGCGACTATCTCCCCAAGATGGCTGACGGCGAGAAGCCGAAGAAGTCCCGCATTCAAGAACGTGGGGAGTTGATGCGATTTTTCGTACGACATTTGAACTTTGCACGCGCCGAGGATGGTCTTCCAAAGCTCACCATGGCTCGGATGGGTAAGATCCTGGAGGGCATACCCACCCAGGATCTCTACTATCTAAAGTCAGTCTGTAGTCGAGCAAAGCATTTTAGTAAGAAGTTCTGGTGGGAGATAGATCCGGAGAAACATAAGGACAAGGAACCCTTTTAGTTGACAGACAGAGTTGAGGATGGTTTACTTCCCGTCGGTGCACCCATCACTCCCCCCCGATGGGTCCCACGTGCGAGGCCGGGAACCCGACAACCCTCCCGACCTCG
>JBBTXR010000010.1:0-18619 GCA_038062175.1 Patescibacteria group bacterium | reverse complement strand
CACCCCCCCCCCCCCCCCCCCCCCCACCCCCCGCTCTTTCGAAACACCATCTGGTTCCGTTCTCTCCTGGAATATCGCGGACAATGACGTGGATGCCCATAAGAACAAAAACCAGATGCTGCGCGAGGAAACCCCTCGCACCCCGACCGCCGGTGTCGCTGACCTTGAGACGCATTTCATTCATAGAGGAAATACGAAACACCCTTCCCTCTATCGAAATGCTGGCTCCGTCAGCGGCACCCACACAACGCCTCGAGTTCCGACTCGGGCGTTTTTCTTTTATCCCTGAACTTGCTACGGTATCCCTATGTCTTCAATTGTGCAGAATGGTGAGCTGGTACTTCGCGATATCGCACGGCCGGTTCCAGAAGAGCTCTTCGGAAGCGAGGAGCTTTCGCAGATGCTCCGGGATATGGATACAGCGCTTGATGCGGAGGCTGATGGCGTGGCACTTGCTGCTCCTCAGATTGGTATTCCCTACCGCATCTTCATCGCACGTATGGATCGGACCCTCTCTCCGAGAGAGGAGCGGAAAGCAGATCCGGAATTACTTCCTAAACGAGAGCTCGTCGTATTCATCAATCCTGAGATTATCCGCAGCTCGCAGAAACGCATTGAGATGGATGAGGGGTGTCTGTCGGTACGTGGTCTCTACGGAAAGACACGTCGACATAACCGCGCAACGGTGCGAGCACGAGCCGAAGACGGCTCTACCTTTGAACGCGGAGGCGGGGGGATCGTCGCCCAGATCTACCAGCATGAGATCGATCATTTAAATGGCATTCTCTTTATCGACCACGCAAAGGATCTTGTTGAAGTGAATCATGAGTAAGTTTGCCTACTTTGGTACACCCTATGTAGCGCGCGACACCCTCGCGATTCTTGTAGAGCGCGGGTATACGCCCGGCGTTGTGGTTACCTCTCCTGACGCCCCTCGCGGACGCGGGATGCAACTGCTTCCCTGCGAGACGAAGGAGTGGGCGCAGGCGCACGGTCTTCCGGTGCTCTCCCCGGAATCCATCACTCCTGAATTTATCGAGAGCATGCGTGGGTACGACTACGCGATTGTGGTTGCATACGGAAAAATCCTTCCGCAGGCTTTGATTGATGCCTTTCCGAAAGGCGTTCTCAACATTCACTATTCCCTTCTCCCTAAATATCGTGGCGCGTCTCCGGTTGAAGCGGCGCTTTTGCATGGAGACACGGTAACGGGTGTTTCCATACAGCAGATGGTGTATAAGCTTGATGCAGGGGATGTGATTGCGCAGAAGGAAGTGGCGGTAGAGCCGACTGAAACAACACGCGAGCTACGTCCTCGCCTGATCACGGTTGGTGCAGAACTCCTTGCGGACGTTCTTCCTTCCTTTGAAGCAGGAGACATTACGCCCACCCCGCAAGACGAGTCGAAGGCAACGCACAGCAAGAAGATCGATAAGAGCGAAGGAGAGCTTGATCTTGCAGGTGATGCGGTCACTAACTGGAATAAGTACCGTGCCTATGCAGAATCGCCTGGCACCTATTTCTTTATGGAGAAGAACGGGAGGCGTCTGCGCATGAAGATCGTTACCGCTCGATTTGAAGATGGCGTGTTTATTCCTGATCGGGTTGTACCCGAGGGAAAGAAGGAGATGAACTACACTGACTTCATCCGCTAACGTGAGAAGCCCTGCATAAGCGACTTGAACATACCACCACCCTTTCGAACGAGGCTTTGCTCACGCTTTCTTACTGTTAGTATCTCGCTCTTAAGTTCGTTCACTGCCTTATCAACGGCGTTCTCTAACGTCTCTTCAGTCGCTTTTGTGTAGTAGCGCTTGCCGCTCACTTCAAGATTGATGTCCGCATACCAGATGCGTCCGTTTTGATGTGCCTCGGTCTCCTTGCCGAGATCAACATATGCAAAGGCTGCATGCGTTCCCTTCCCGAGGAGTTTCCTCACGCTCTGGAGTTTCTTTCTCGCGTGAGTGCTTATTTCAGAGGTGAGCTCATAATTGGTGCCTTTGAAATTGATTTGCATATGCGTTTGATCAGTTATCTATACTAATCATCTTAGAACGTGAGCGATGTCCGGTGAGGATGCGGACAGCAGACACGGGGACCGAAAACCGTAGCGCGAGAAGCTCCCGTATCCGTATATTGGCGAGGTTACGCTCGGCTGGTTCTCTGACCGTAATGGTGAAACTACGATCCCCTGCCTCCTCGATCGATTCCTTCCTACTCCCTGGATGTGCGGTCACCTTTATATACATACGCGGATCACCGAGAAGTTCCCATGAAGTTCATGGTACCGCACATTGCCGATTAGCCGTTTTGAGCTAGAATGCGAAGGTCCTCGCAAGAGGGCGTTCATATTCCGCGGTAGCTCAGTGGTAGAGCGGGCGACTGTTAATCGCTTGGTCGTAGGTTCGAATCCTACCCGCGGAGCAAAATTTGACTTAGATAGGTTTTCGTATTACTCTACTTGACGAGAGTTCTTAAATATCTCTTCCTTCAACCTCCGGAAAGGAGTCATTCGTGCTCGAACGGACATTGGTCCTCATCAAGCCAGACGCAGTCTTTAGTGGCTGGACGGACGACATCATCAAGCGGTACGTCGATGCCGGCCTCACCCTGGTCAGGCACGGCATGATTCTCTTCACCCATGAGCAGGCTCGAGCGTTCTATGCCGAGCATGAGGGCAAACCCTTCATGAACGGTCTAGTGCTCGGCATGGGCTCTGGCCCCTCCGTTGCACTCGTACTCGAAGGCGAAGACGCCATCGCACGAGTGCGCAAGATGAATGGCGCTACGGACCCCTACAAGGCGGACGTCGGCACCATTCGTAGAGATTTCCTGAGCGCGGGCGGAGTGTTCAATACCGTCCATGGCTCGGCGAATGAGAAGGATGCCGGGACCGAGCTCTGGTTCATCGCCAATTGGCTGTGAGAACAGCCACATTCAGCACTCGAAGCCCCGGAGCTCGTCTCCAACCGGCTTCGGGTGCTTCTTTTATACAAAACAGGTTCTAACGTCCTCCACTAGGCGGAGTAAAGGTTCGAACATAGCTTCAAATAAAGAAGAAAGCCTACTCCCCAACTGGGTTTCGGCCTCTTTCTGCTCTAGGACTCCACGGGCTTAGGAGGAATTTTGCTTCCCCACCAATCGGCATTTTTATGGTGCCAGCGGGAACGCTGCTCAACTGCGCCTCTAATCCGAGACAAGAGACGCGTCATAATCAGTTCCCGCAGTACAAATCCAGGACCGGCTTGGAACGAGATGTCTTCCTCGAGGTCTATCCTATCGGTGCTTATCTCACCGCTCAGCACCACTTTAATCTTGAGGCTCGGCTCTGCCGTCGGCGACCCCGCTTGCCAGGGAACGACACGAATTGCTTCGATGTGCTCAGCCAGTGGACCAAGCCTGTCGAGAACCAGAGAGCAGCCGTAGCTAATCTCCATGAGGTACGGTGTGATTGGCTGGACTGGCCCCTCCCGCTTCTCCACGAAATACGCAATGCTGATAGTCGGAGAACCACGCATGTCTAACCTCCATGGCGCTCAACGCGCCTTTCATTGCTGCACCCACAAAGGAACAGCTACGATAACTATGCTCGTTCTAATGACGTAGTCAAATAAGTGAGGTTCTAACGTCCTCCACCGGGCGAGCCAAAAGCAAAGGAGCCCGATAATCGGGCTCCTTTGCTTTTACAAGTAAGTAGAACTATTTATCGAGCCTTGCAGCGGCTTCTGGTGTCGAAACAGTTCGACTCATAAGAAACAGCTTTATGATTCCCCACGCGACGATGAGATACACGAGCATGGCGAGAAGCGTTGTCCACTCAATAACGGATCCTGCCACCTGTGTTTTGCCGAAGACTGCAGCGAAGGGCTGCGTAAAGGGCCAGGTGATGGTGTAAATAAAATTAGCGAATCCAGCACTGGCATTCGCGGCAGTTGCTTTTAGGACAAAACGAAATGCGAGTAGTATTTCGAGGAGCGCAAGGATGTACCAGACTACCTGCGTACTACGGAAGATAGGCTTGGTGGTCGGTGAGTTGTATGAGTCCATGATGAGAGGATTAGCTGAGTAGCTGGATAACGATAACGACAAGAATAATGACGAGTAACGCATGAATCAGGTTACCACCTAGATGAAGGTTGAAACCTAGGAGCCACAAAACGAACAGCACGAGTACTATGGTCCAGAGCATGTGTATGTAATTGGTGTGAGTACAGAAGCCAGGCTTCTCACGTCTGTACAGTGTATCACTGAATCTAAGGGAGTGAGTTCTAGCGTCCTCCATCGACTGTGCGACTCGTTACAATTGCAGAGCCAGAAGAGTGCTAGCATGACAGAGTACTAACTACTGCTATTTTCTTTCATGAAACCAACCCATTACAAGTATCTCTCCATCGTTCTCGGAATCATCGCTATTGTATTTGCCGCTCTCTACTTCATGCGCCCAGAACCAACTGTTCGGGACATTAATGAAAACCTCGGAGATCGTGTAGAAAGCTGTAGCGAAGAACTAGGCAAGTGGGATACAAAGTACGGTGACAAGCCTGCTTCAGCTGAAAAGGAAACGGCTCTTCAGGACGCTCTTAACGAGTGTAGTGACGAACTAAAGAAGGGTCAGGATACTCTCACTCCGTAAGTCAGTCATACGGTGAACGTAAAACAGCCCTTCGGGGCTGTTTTACGTTATGGGTGTCTCTACACACCACGCTCATAACGCGATGCTATACTTTTCGTATATGAGCTTTTGGGGTTTCTTCCGAAAGAAAGACAAGGTCGTTGCCGACTCAAGTGCCGTCTTTGTTCCGATGACCACTGAATCAGGTGCAGCGTCTTCGGATACCGTCGCCGAACCACCGACCGGAACTGATACAGGCACTGCCACCACAACCGATAGCGGTTCGGGCTTTTTTGGTGGGGATGGAGGCGCAAGTGGTGGCGGTGATGGAGGCGGCAGTAACTAGCTTCCCTTTCTAGGTATACGGAAACTAGGAGGCCACTTGGGTGGTTTATATACGTATGACTCAATTCACCATGACACCTGCCAAACAGATCGGCCGTATTGTGCTTGGCGTAGTCGTCGTACTACTCCTCCCGCTTGCCCTTACCCTTCTTAACTCATCTGCCTCGATATATGGAGGGGCTGGTGGCGGCTTCGACTGGATGCCGGGCGACTTTGTGGTGATGGGCATTCTTTTGCTTCTTGCAGGACTTGCCATTGATGTGGTGGTGCGGAACCTGAAGAACTCCTCCTCTCGAGTGCTTGCAGTGGTAGGTGTCGTACTTCTATTCCTCGCTGTCTGGGTGGAACTTGCGGTTGAAGGTGTCTCACAATTAGTTCAGTTTCTAGTGGGATAATGGATATATGAAGATCATCTGGATCGTTCTCTCACTCCTTGGCATGGCGCTTGGTGTGTCTCTATTTATCTATGGCGGATATGACGACAGTCCGGGCGCACAGCTCCTTGGCCTCCTGGTTGTTATCGCGGGCGTTGTGGGGATCGTACGAAATAGGAAGAAGAGTTAGTCAATATTGCTTTATATAATAATTGTGTTACTGTACTCTCAGAGGATATCCTCGTGTTACTGAAGGAGTTATAAGTGGGTACCACCAAGCCTATCGATCCCGTTGACGCTGCTGTCGGCGCCAGGATCCGGCTTCTGCGGAGGGTCCGTGGCCTCAGTCAGCAATCGCTCGCTGAAGCTGCCGGAGTCACTTTCCAGCAGATCCAGAAGTACGAGAAAGGCACCAACCGTGTGTCCTCCTCGATGCTGACTCGGATCTGCAAGACCCTTGGCGTGCCTGTCTCCGAGATGTTCGGCGAGGCGTCGGAAAGAGCTGGCGCTGTCGACGAGGTGGCCGATCTCCTCACGGAGCCCGGCGCGCTTGAGCTCCTCAAGGCCTATGCCGCACTGCCCAAGGGCGTCTCGCGGTCGGCTCTCGTGGAATTCGTGCGGAGCCTGAGCAGTCAGCCTGAATGAATGGTCGCCCGGATTGGGTTTGGGGAATACACTTCCCCACTCCCTGTCCGGGCGGCTTCTTTTTTACCTAAAGTCCTTCCTGAAGGCTTCATATTGCATATATGTAAGGATGTGTTAGAATCCGTCGGTCTGTTCTTTTAAGGCTAAATACATAGGTGCACTGTAGTAAAAAGCGCTTAGGCGCTGAGTTCTTTTTACTGCAGTGCACTAGGATCTCCGGGGTTGTTCTTGGGGGGGTGCTGCAGGGAGTGAAGACTGATGAAGTTCAATTCATTGATTGGCGTGGCCTTCGTGGCCAGCCTTGCTTTCGGCGGCGTCGCTTCGGCGCAGAACAATGATTTCGACGACGCCGGCGACACCGCGGGCTGGACCACCGACCGCTATGAGCCGCCGACCTTCGTGTCGGGTGTCTCGGGTGGTGGGCGCAACGGTGTCCTCGCTGTCGGCACCGACGAGACCGCCGGTTCCAACGATCGAGGTCCCTCGTTCAGCGGCGCCTTCTACAACACCCAGGGGCGGCAGACCACGCTCGATCCGGGTCAGATCTCGGCAAGCATCGAGCTCTACACCCCCGACTCAGCCTGGACCAACGCCACGGACGACCGCTTCGGCGGCTTCTGGGGATCGACCGACACCGGCGCCTTCCCGATTCTCGAGTTCGCTCGAGTGGCTGGCGTCGATCAGTGGCGTGCGTGGGACAACGGTACCTGGATCAACACCGGCGCGACCGTCAACTACGACACGTGGGCGACGCTCGAGTTCACCTTGCTCAGCTCGATCGACAAGATCAAGTACCAGGTGGACGGCGGATCCACGACCCTCGTGAGCGCCTTCGGCAGCACGGCCATCGCCAAGCTGTACACGCAGGTGCACAACACCAACCCCGACGGTCTCGTGCGGACGGCCAACTTCGACAACCTGTCGACTGGCGCCGTGCCCGAACCCGCCACCTGGGCCCTGATGATCCTCGGCTTCGGCAGCGCGGGCGCCATGCTCCGCCGCCGTCGCCTGGCGGTCGCCTAGCCTTCGGGTCCAAAACCCGACAACTGTCGCCAGACTCCCTCGTGGGTCTGGCGGCTTTCTTTTATCCTTTGGGGGGTATTGCATTTTTTAACACTCTGTGGTACAGTTCCGTCGGATTGCACTGTTACCGGGCGGCTGTTCGCACGGTCCTATTAGGGAGGCTATCCGATGAAAAAGTTGTTGGTTTCGGCCCTCGCGGCCGCTGCACTTGCCGCCAGCGTTCCGGCTTCGGCCGCGATCATGGTGATGACCTATACGGGAGTCATCGAAACCGGAAATGACCACATTGGCTTTTACGGGGTGCCGGGCGCGGATCTCGCTGGTCTGCGCTTCAAAACGATCTTCACCATCGACACCTCGGTCAACCGGTTCCAACCGGATGTCCTGTCGGATTCTGTCGTCGGTCCCTCCTATCCGGAGGCGACCTCAACGGACAACCCGTTCCTTTCGGCCACCGTGGTCGTCAATGGAGGGACTCCCTTCGCGCTGATGCTCTTCGACACCAGCTACGCGTACGTGGACCCGGGCTCGCTCATCCACGAGAGCGGCCTCTCCGCAGAACATCCCTGGTTTTTCTCGGTGTCGGATCCCGGCATCTCGAACCTCGATGTTCCATTCAGCATCGCGGGGAGTCTCGGCAGCGGAAGCCTCACGTTCTACGACGGTCTGGGCAACTCTGCCTTCGACTTCGTCGGCAGGGTCACGCAAGCGTCGTCCGTCGTACAAGGAGGGGCCGTCCCCGAGCCCGCCACCTGGGCTCTGATGATCCTCGGCTTCGGCAGTGCGGGCGCCATGCTCCGCCGGCGCCGAGCGATCGTCGCCTAAAACAGTACATAAGAACTGGGGGCATTCCCCCGATTACGACCGCCTAGCTCTCATGCTGGGCGGTCCTTCTTTCTATACGCGCTATACTTACGATATGAACATTATCGTTGCACTCGCCATCGGTCTCGCTCTCATGTACGGATTCTTCGTCGCCTTTAATACCTTTGTGTACGAGCAGAAACAAAGCGAGAGCGCTACCTCACCAACAGGCTCTCTAGAAATACAGTGGGGATTCTAACCTTGACGGTTATCCACTCTACTGTTGTGCTTGCTTCGTGTGCCCTCTAACTTCATACTGGGTTCATGGAAGCCCAGAAGAATCTTCTCCAGGTAATCAGGTCACGAGCCCCTAGAAAGCCCGCTATCGATCACGCGCGGACCGTGGAGTATTTCGGCATGGTGAATTACACCACCAACGAGCGCGTGATTGGAGAAGTCCGTGATCTCGTTATTTCCGCTTCACACAAGGAGATCACACTCCAGGTGACCTCCGCAGGGGGGCCTACCGGCACCGCCATGAGCTTCTATGACACGATGCGCTATGTATTGAAGCCTCACCTTACTACCATTGGCTCAGGAGACGTTGATTCCTCCGGCATTATCATCTTCCTTGCAGGCGATACCCGTTTCGTAACTCCACACACTACCCTTCTCCTGCATGTGGCAGGGAGGCATTTTGATGAAGGTAAGCGATACACCGCCGGCGAGATGGACGCAATGCTGCGCGAAGACCGACTGAAAGACTTCCAGTACGCATCCGTAGTCGCTGAACGCTCCAAAGGACGCCTTGAGAGCAAGCAGGTGCTGAAGATGATGGAGAAAAATACCATCCTCACTCCTCTTGAACTCGTAACCTACGGACTTGCCGATTCTATACTCGAGTAGATTTCACTTTGGG
Organism: Patescibacteria group bacterium; assembly: GCA_038062175.1. Lineage (GTDB taxonomy): Bacteria > Patescibacteriota > Minisyncoccia > Phycocordibacterales > Phycocordibacteraceae > C7867-001. The sequence continues at coordinate 9,897 of JBBTXR010000010.1, read as the reverse complement.
TTCACTCCCTCCTCTCTATAGTCAAAGCCTATCAGTTAATCGGATAGGTATGGCGAACAATACAAATGGGCGTAGTAAGCGAGGTTTCGCAGCGATGGATGAAGAGAAGCAGCGTGAGATTGCAAGTAAGGGCGGAAAGGCAGCACATGCCAAGGGCACCGCACATGAGTTCAGCTCCGAAGAGGCACGAGAAGCTGGACGAAAGGGTGGCCAGGCAAGCAGGGGCGGAGACGATAATAGCTAATGCCTAGAGGATGCAACGGTAAAAGGCTCCCACGGGAGCCTTTTACTCATGGTACTGAGGTTATCTTGCCCGCTTCCCGCCCGACCCTTTGTTTGAGCTTGGCGCACCCTTCTTATGCTCTTTGCGGCCGGCAGTGCCTTTTGCGGCCGACTCCTCTTTCGCCTGACGAATCTTGGTTGCTGATGATTTCTTTGCGGTCATAGACAGTGTAGTAGCAAGGAGGAGGTGAGTAGAGAGTGAATCAGAACTTCACTCATCCTTTACGAGCTTCGAGGTACTACAAGAGCCTATGCCGAAATTCATACCGGGACTCGAGTTGAATCGTTCGTTCTATTTTGACGTCGTAGGTCCACTTCTTGAAAAGCACTGTCCCGGTCTTCAGTATTCCGCGGGGTTGGTAGGTCATGGCTCGGACGTGCTTGGGTTCGACTCCCCTACCTCCATGGACCACGACTGGGGTCCGCGCTTGCATATCTTCTTCTCGGATCTTGATTTCATTTCAGAGAAGGTGAAGGTGGATGCGCTCCTGCGCAAACGCCTTCCGACCACCTACAAGGGATTCTCCACGAACTTTGTCGATGGTGACTACTACTTGAAGCATCAACCGAAGATACGTAAGCGCGGTCCCGTGAATCACCTCTTTGAGTTCTGGACGATCCGTTCCTACTTCCAACACTACCTGGGCTTCGACTTCACCAAGACTCCGTCGTTTAAGGATTGGCTTCTCTTCCCACAACAGGCACTCATTGAGGTCACGGCCGGACATTTGTACCGAGATGACCTGGGGGTGCAAAAGCATCGTGACCGGTTCAATTGGTACCCAGACGACATCTGGAAATACATGCTTCGTACGCAGTGGGGAAAGATTTCCGACGAGCTGCAGAGCCCGGCACGCACGGGCGAGGAGGGTGATGAGGTTGGCTCGATGGTGATCGCTGCGCGTAACATCCAGAAGATTATGTTCATGTGTTTCCTCTTGGAGCGCAGGTATGCGCCGTATGGAAAGTGGTTTGGAACGGCATTCCAGAAATGGTTGCGCTGCTCCTCTGACATGTACCCACAACTGCTTGCCATCTTGCACGAGAAGAATTGGAAGAAGCGCCAGCAGCTCCTCACGAAGGCATACCACACGCTCGGCGACATGCATAACGCACTCAACATTACCCGTCCGGTTGCGGCAGCGGTGGGCGACTTCCACGGCCGTGGATACAAGGCGCTCAAGGTCGAGGATTACATCTTTGCGCTTGAAGAAGCGATCAAGAACAAGGAGCTCCGAAATATGCACTATCCGCTTGGAGCGATCGATCAGTTCATCGACCATGCGCGTATCAATCACATGGATTATGTGTACACGCAGCTCAAAGACGTCATTCGCTAGCCATGATTCACCACGACATACTGCACCGGATAAAGAAGGAGCGGCAGCATGAGAGTTTTATCTATCCCTACTACGGCACCTACTCGATCGCTGAGATTCCGCCATCTGTGAAGCTCTGGCTTGGTGCGGGAAGCAATGACCGTGCCACATTTCCCTTTGCGCTTCGCTATAACCACGCGTATCGGCAGGTGCTCTTCTTCTTTGTCGATGGGTTAGGGTTCGACCACTTTGTCGATTATGAGTCGACACTTCCCTTCTTCCGCAAGCTCAAGACCGAGGGTGACGTGTACCCCATCACCTCAGTCTTCCCTTCAACCACCCCTGCAGCCCTCACCACTCTGCACACGAACAAAACACCTCAAGAGCATGGGCTTCCTGAGTGGACACTCTACTTCGAGGAATTCGATCAGATCGTGGAGCCGCTTCCCTTCAGAGCACAGCTCACCCATGACCGAGAAGGACTCGTCGCGCTTGGCGGGAAGCCCGACATGCTCTATGAGGGACAGACGCTGTATGAGGAACTTGCTGCCGAAGGAGTGAATTCATACGTATACCTAAAGGAAGAGATTGCAGGGAGCACCTACTCAACGGTGTCTCAACGAGGATCGGAGACCCGACCCTTTACCGATGACGAAAGTCTCATCCGCACCCTTTCTGAGACCTTCGGAAATGAGCATGGGCGCGCCTATCATTTTTTGTACTGGGACCGAGTAGATGGTGTTGAGCATGTGCATGGGCCGCGCTCAAAACAGCATGTGGCAGCACTTGAGGACCTCTCCTCCTTTCTCATGAGAGTTGTAGCAGCCCTCCCGTCTGAGAGCGTGCGCGATACTCTTTTTATTCTCTCCTCGGATCATGGTCAGGCAGCCATTCGTAATGAGGACATTATCTACCTCAACGACTATGTCGACCTTGAGACAACCTACACACATGGCCCGGGCGGCAAGTCGATCTACCCGACCGGCGCCCCGCATGACGTGTTTTTGCATATTTATGAACCCAAGCGTGATGCCACCATCGACTATCTGAAACGACAGCTTGCAGGTAAGGCAGATGTGATCACCACCAAGGAGGCGGTCGATCGTGGGCTCTATGGCATCGGAAAGCCGTCGGAACGCTTCCTTAAGCGTGTCGGTGATGTGCTCATCCTTCCGTACGAGGGATACCACGTGTGGTATCGGCATGCGCCCGACAGTACCTTCGGACAGCTTGGAATACACGGAGGACTCTCGCAGAGGGAGATGATCGTGCCGTTTGCGATTGCACCGCTTGAGCGCCTTGTTGAAAGAAGTGGACCGGTGTCATAGAGTGTTTCTTAGGAAAGAACACTAGTACCAGGAGTACTCCATGGGAGAGGAGAAGCCAGTGACCGATTCGCCCCAAACCGCCCCTACCGAACAGGAGCCATCTCAAGATGCTCCAGAGATCGGAAGGCCGATCAATGTCTGGACGCCTGAGGAGCATTTCCTCCAGGGCGGCTAGCAAACAAGGACGCCCCGCTATGCGGGGCGTTTCCTATTACCTAGACATACACTTCGGGCAACGGCAGCCAAAGGGCTTGATGTGCTCGTTGAAGTATTCCTTGCCGTAGTCGTAAACGATCTCTTCGCCTGGCTTTATGTTCTTAATCGCCAGGATGAATATTCGTCCTTTGTGTATCTCGCTCTCAGCGTTTGGACGGCAGGAGTGATTGATGTATCCGGCTTTATTCCACTTAGGCTTTCCGTCGATCGTCTTATCCTTAGTGATCTCAAATAGATACTTGCTCTTTGAGGTTTCCGATTCCTCCTTTGAGACCTCGCGGCCCACGTATTCAATAATGCAAGAACCCTTGGCTATAGGGCTTTCAGTAAAAAGACCGAGTCCGGCGCTAGAGCGTCGGACTCGGAGATCAAAATCTCCGGGCACGAACTTTCCTTTCATACCTCTTTATATACCAGAGCTTTTAGCGCAAGGAAAGAGAATGAGTCCGACCTGGGTGGCCGGACTCATTGGTTTCGAGCGAAGGAAGAAATCAGGTTCGGCTAGCCATGGCCTTTGCAAGCTCAACAAGCCTTCGCCGTAGAAGCTCATCGATACCGGAGAATGCAGTGACGAGCTCCTGCGTTTCCGAACTCATAAGACATTCCTTCGTAAGGGACCTCTCCTCCGAGGTGCTGCGGCTGCTCGCAAGACCCTCGTAAAAGTATTGTGGTGACACGCCGAGCACCCCCGCAAAGCCCCAGAGACGGGCCGCTGACATACGGTTCGCTCCGCACTCATACTTCTGGATCTGTTGAAAGCGTACGCCACAAGCATCCGCCAATTCCTGTTGGGTCAGATCCAGAAACTTCCGCCTTCTGCGCAGACGGCGCCCTAGATGAACGTCGATCTCATCGCCCATAGTGCTCTCCCACCTGATTCTATACGGAGAATAACATTATTTCACGCAACGTCAATGTCTGCTCGCATGGTACACTCCAACCCGTGATTAACTACCGCTTTCGCCTCATCGCTCTTGGAACGACCTCTGTCGTGCTTGCCGCCGCACTTGCTTTCGGTGTCTATAAATATGTCGATCTTGATCGTGAGTCGGACGCGCTGGTAACGGCGAATCTGGAAGCACACGCTTCCATCAAGGATCTTGAAGGGAGACTGAATGATGCAGAGGCGGAGAAGCGACGTCTTGAGGATGCGCTCACCCAGGAGCGCGCCAAGACCGGTGCCTTCGAGCGTAGGATTGAGGAGATCTCAGGGACGGTAGGCACACTTGCTAAGCTTGCCGAGACCGACCCTGAGCTTCTCGCCAAGTACTCAAAGGTGTACTTCCTGAATGAGAACTATACGCCAAGCGCACTTGCTCCAATTAAGGAGGAGTATCTGTCGGATAGCTCGAGGGATCTCGAGGTCCATGCCAAGGTACGCCCTCGCCTCGAGGATCTTATCGAAGAAGCGAAGGAGAACGGCATTGAACTGCGCATAGTGTCCGCCTATCGCTCCTTTGGAACACAGGCTGCACTAAAGAACGGGTATGCCGTTACCTACGGAGCAGGTGCTAATCGCTTCTCAGCCGATCAGGGATACTCGGAGCACCAGCTCGGCACCACCATTGACTTCACTACGGCTGCGCTTGGAAGTGGATTTACCGCGTTTGGCACAACTGACGCATTTACCTGGCTCAAGGACAACGCGCATCGTTACGGGTTCATCCTCTCCTACCCTGAGGGTAACCGGTACTACGTATCAGAGCCCTGGCACTGGCGATACGTAGGTGAAGAACTCGCCCGCAAACTCCATGCGGGAAATAAGTATTTCTATGATCTGGATCAGCGCGAGATTAATACGTACCTCGCTTCCCTCTTTGATTAGCGCGTAAGTGAAAGGAGGACTGACTACCTCATCGCTGCCCAGATCCCCTTATCCTCGCTCCCGTCGATCTTGAAGACCGCGATGCCACGTACTCCAAGGCGCTTTGCGAGATCAACATGTCCCTTAAGTGCCCCCGCATCGCTCCAGGAAAGGAAACGGAAGGTTACCGGCGTGTTGTTCTTAGCAGCATAGGCGCGTGCACCAGCGGCAACGATCTCTCCTGATGGCGTTCCAGAAGGAGCAAGTTTGATGAGTTCTTTCTGCGAAGGACCATTCTTTGCCTTCTTATCGATATACGTGAGGCTCATCTCGCCTCCCACATTTCGGCTTCGCTTCACCTTATTCTTCTTCTCAATCTCAGTTGCGTAGCCTGGGTTGAATGACCAGAGATTCTTGTAGGTGTACTTACCGGTTGGAGAAACGGTGACCTCAAGTTCACGACCGTAGGTAGCCACACCAATCGCAAGTTTGTCCTTGCTGATGTCGTTATCCATGAGATTGATTACCTTCTCGGTCCAGAGAGAGTCGGCAACGGGGAAATACGGAGCGCCTGCACGAAGCGCGTTCAATTTCTGATCGGCCGTCTGCTGGTCGTAGGTCATGACACGCACACGGTCACAGGCCTTTCCAATGGCGGGTAGATCGTTTGCAACCTGATAGGCAGTGGCAGGAGGCGTACCGGTGTAGCGGTCGGCAACGGGCATGCGCGCCTCAATTGAACAGGAGAGCCACTTGTCATCAAGTGCGAGTGCGAGTTCTGCAAGGAAGAGCGAGAAGTAGTCTTTGGTCTCAGCTAGCTTGCCTTCGTAGTCGATGTCGATGCCGTCGTAGTCATGATCCTCGACAAGCTCAACGATCTCCTTGATGTGCTGTGCACGGAGTGTTGAGTTTGAGAGCGTGGCGTGGATCTTCGCACCGTCACTCCACATAATGGTAGGTACGTAGCGAACATCCTCTTTCTCCGCAGCATTCTTGAGCTTCCTCCAGTGTGAAGCACTCATCTTGCCGGCATCGTTGATCGAGCCGTCTGACTTAACGGTGTAGGTAAAGGGATTCACCTCATCAAGCTGCTTAATGTGCTTACGCGCGTCATCAGCTCCCTTCTTAGCGGCCCAGTACGGGATCCAACCAGAGTATTCAAGGTCAGTGGTCTGCGCATGAGCTGCAGATGCGAACATTGGTGCGAACGATGCGATTACCAGACTGAGTCCGGCAAGTACTGCGAGAACGACACCGAGGCGATGGAAAAAGGTCTTCATGTACATAGTATATCAAAGGTGACGAACAAGACCGCTGACTCTGTCAGCGGTCTTGTTCTATGTTCAGTATGTTACGTGCGTGCGAGCGCCTTGCTCTCGAACATCTGGCGGAGTTCCTCCTGGGTCTCCGGCATGTCGTTAATATCGACAGAACCGACGACCGTAATGGTGACACCTCCACAGACGCCGATCGCGCGGGCGGGATTCATCTCAACTGCACCCACCGTGACGGTGTCCGCCTGGTCGAGCAAGATATCGATCTTGCTGGTCCAGCGGCTGTGCATCGTGTCCGCGATAACGCGATAGCCGATGAGATGCTCCACCCTGCCAAACTGGCAGCGAGGCGAGTCCGCGGCTGCGCGCTCAACCTTGATCACGGTACCAAACGGAAGTTCAGCAGCGAGATCACGAGAGCGAGCAGCGACGACTTCGGGATTCGTCCATGCACCAGAAGCGGTGATGAATGGATCCGAGTCAGTCTGCGCGGGAACGGCATTGTATGCCGTCATGCTTACCGTGTAGCTTTGGGTCGCTTCCTCCGCGAGGGCGACCTTCTTGGGGGAAGGCTCGTCCTCGACAGTGGTTTCAGCGACGGCACCTGCGCTGGTTACTTGCGCATATGCCGGGGCCCCAACGCTCGCCGGTAAAAAGAAAACGCCAATTACGGCGATAACTAGGAATTGCATATATACTGGGTATTCCAGATCTCTCTGAAACGGCCCAGTAAGGCCATCCTAACAGACTTGACAGGTTTTGTCAAGTGCTGTGGAAGGATTTGGCCCTTCCCGGTTCATGTGGTATTTCAGGAGTCAAGGGCTCGTTTCCCCTAGCCAAATCTGCTAAGATACGGCTTAATTACGCCATATATGAAAAGAAACCGGAAGCTGTGGTTCCGCGCAAAGCGCTTTGGGTGGGGATGGTATCCCGTCTCCTGGCAGGGGTGGGTGGTGACCCTTGTCTACGCTCTTGCCTATGTCATTTTGGGACTTCTGTTCGGTGCATTTGCTCCTTCCGTGGTTACTGAGGGTGGTTCGGTCCTTGAAGGAAGCATTCTCTTCTTATCGATTGGACTTCTCCTTACCGCTTCCCTTCTTGCGATCTGCTATCGGTATGGAGAAAAGCCGGGGTGGCGGTGGGGGTAGGTTTGACAGGCATCCATTGACCCAGTGGAGAGAGACTAGCTGCCGAATATGTATGTTACGGCGGCTTTTTCGTTTCCATCATATTTCTTTTATTTTTATTTTATTTTTCCATCACCTTCTATATCTATAGTGAGTGAATGTATTACTTTCGAGAATCATTAATTGGCGCAATTATTACACTTATAGCTATTTATATAGGTACACACCTCGTTCAAATTTCTGGAATTATTTAGAAATACCTTTGTCTTCGCAATAGCTCGACTATGCGTTGACTACTGCCGCGGATGCTCGTAAGGTGATGCAAGACGTAACTCAAGCTATATGGGGGTTCAATGTCATATCCAGCACTACTGATGACAGGAGACGGGCCGACGAAGGAGGTGCTTGACCTCGATGACGCCCGTGCCCTTGCCGATATCTTCATCACGCATGGAGGTATTTGCGGAGTTGATGTATTTGGCGGTGCCGTTGCGCAGCGACCGCAGGAAGATATCGGCTTCATCCTGCTTGCCGAACCAAGTCTAGTACACGAATTCATCTATCAAATGCGCGATCGCGCTGCCGACCTCGGGGATGAATCGGCAGAAGAGCAACGCCTTGCACGATTCAAGATCATTTCGAGCCTGCTCTATTTCGGCGGCGCACGAGTCGTTGAGCGGGTCGAAGACTATGCTCATCGGTTTCTGGGGAAATGGACGGAGCACCTGAATTTATACATGTTCTCGCCACGCTGGCGATCACAACTGAGCGATCTTGCATACGAGCCCTGGATCGCTGACCTAGGTCTCTTGCTTCAACTTTCAGCGGAAGCTCGGCCCTGCGATCGCAGCACGGATATGTAAAATCGCTTGTTCGACTATCGAAAACGCCCGGCACTTTGGCCGGGCGTTTCAACGTCTCATTAGTGTCCTACCAGTTCAACTGACCTCCCGTCTTGTATTCAGTAACGCGGGTCTCGAAGAAGTTCTTTTCCTTGTTCAAGTCCACCGCCTCACTCATCCATGGGAATGGATTATCGACGTTGTACTGCAATGGAAGACCAACGGTTGCGAGGCGACGATCGGCAATGTGCTCGATGTACTGCTTGAACCCTGCGGCATTCATACCAAAGATACCCTTCGGAAACACTTCCGTTGCAAAGGTGTACTCAAGCACCACCGCACGCTTCACAAGATCCACGAGGTGCTGCTGGAAAGCAGGAGTCCATATTTCTGGCTGCTCTTCTTTAATTCCGTTGATGAGGTTCACACCGAAGTTCAGGTGCTGCGACTCGTCACGCATGATGTACTGAATCTGCTCAGCGGAACCCGTGAGCTTGTTCTGGCGCTGGAAACCGAACATAACCGCAAAGGAGGAGTAGAAGAAGATACCTTCCATGATGAGAGAGAAGACGAAGAGATTCTCAACAAACTTCTGATCGGCCTCAAGCGTACCCGTCTTGAAGTTCGGATCGAAAATACCTTCATTCAAGGTCAATACCATGTTGTCCTTGTTATAGATGGCATCCATCTCGCGGTACATGTTGAAGATGCGGCTCTCATCCATCTGAAGACTCTCTACGATGTACTGGTAGGCGTGTGTGTGGATCGCTTCCTCGTATCCCTGACGAAGGAGGTACATACGGCACTCAGGACTCGTGATGTGCTTGTAGAGGCCGAGCACGACGTTGTTCGCCGCAATGGAGTCTGCGGTCGTAAAGAAACCAAGCACGGTCTCAAACGCCTTGCGCTCGTCGTCGGTGAGCACGGTCGGACTCTTCCACTGCTCGATATCGCGCTGCATCGAAATTTCGGTTGGGAGCCAGTGATTAGAGTTACCCGCCATGTACGCCTCCCACGCGAAGTGGTGACGCATAGGATAGAGCTGCATCACATCAGCATCCTTACCGTTAATGATGCGGCGATTGTTCACGTCGACGACTCCTGCTCCTTTGTTGATAGGCATACGCAATCTTATTTAGCGAGCACTGCTTCCTCTAATTTCTTTACACGTGCAGCAAGCTCGTCATAGTCCCTACGGAAAGTTCCAATATGGCGATCCAACATTATATCAATATCTCCACGTAGATGAGCAAGATCTGATTTTGTAGCCATAACATCTCTGACTTCAACGATTTCCTGCTTGAGCTCGGTAAATCCCTGCGCAATCATGCCTGCAAGTTCATCTATTTTCTGATCGGTGGTAGACATACGATTTTGCTTAGGATCTAGGATTCGCAGCTCTCACACACACCCGCCTCCTCCCCTGCAGCAACACGAGCCATCTTTGCCTGCCATTCCTCCGCAGAGAATCCTGTAGGAACGCCGAGCGCTGGCTGGGCAGCTGCTTCTGGCACGAGCTCAGGAGCCTCTATTGCCGCCACTACTGCTTCTGTTGCAACTGCTGCGGTCATAGGACCTCCTGCACCGCGAGTGTGGGTTGAACCGTACTCTGATGCTGACACGGTCGCCTTCTCTACCTGGGATGCCCCAAGCGAACGGAGGTAATAGGTGGTCTTAAGACCCCTCTCCCACGCCATGAAGTAGA
>JBBTXR010000009.1:0-9363 GCA_038062175.1 Patescibacteria group bacterium | reverse complement strand
TTGGTGATGGTGTGGGGTCGGGTGTTGTTTCTGGGGTTGTCGCGGGCTCGGGCACAGGTTCAGGTGTTGGTTCAGGTGTTGGTTCAGGGGCTGGCTCCGTTCCCTCAAGAGGATCTGGGGCCGGTGCGGGCTCGGGGGTCGGTTCAGGAGTAGGTTCTGGTGTTGGAGTTGGCTCGGGCGCAGGCTCCGGAGCTGGCTCCGGTGCTTCCTGCGGATCCTGCTCCGTCTCGTCATCCCCTTCCGTCTGGATGATGAGGTAGTCGAAGGTGAAGTCAGTTTCCTGAGGAGACGAGAGGCGCAGACGGAAGCTTCCCTCATCCTTGTCCGAGATATACCAGGAACCATCGATGGCTGAGGTTGGCGTGATGATGATCTTGCTGGTGGTAGTTGCCATCGGGTTCTTCACCTCAACCACCGCGTTCCCAGCGAGGATGATCCCTGAACCCACCGCTGACGTCTCGCCCTCCTTCGCGATCACGAGCTCCCCTACCTTGATGCGCTTGAAGTATGCGAGGCCGTTCTCGATCGTTGCGTCGAAGCCCGAGAACGCGCTTGCGAGCAGGCTCTCGAATGCCGAGGCCGGAATGAAGGTTTCAGTCGAAGTCGCGTTCTCAAGCTCAGCGAGGCGCTCCTCGATCGTAACGAGACGCTCCTCGGTAACATCGATGCGGCTTGCGAGATCGTTCATGCGCGCGAGCGTGTAGGTTGCGAGTCGTGCGATATCGACACCGCCCTGCGCAAGCAACTCACTTGGAATCGTCGCCTCGATCGTACTCGAGCCGACCGTGAAGTCAGTGACCGGTGCGATGAAGCGAGCAGCCGTTACGTCTCCCGAAAGTGTGAGTGAGGTGAGAGGAGCCGCTGGCTCGTCATCCTCAGACGCACCTCCGACTCCGAGACTGTCTTCGAGCGCTTCGACGCGAACTGAGAGACTGGTGGTTGCGAGGAAGGTCTTCTCGTTGAGTTCCTGGATGCCCTTCGTGAACAAGGAGAGGAAGCCGAAGGTGTTCAGGGTCTGCACCGAGCCGTCGTCGTTGAAGTATGCGAGCTGCGGCGAGGTTGATCCCGCGTTGTCGGCGGTCAGACCCCAGTAGAGCTTGTTGGTTGGATCCTCCTTGTATTCGTAGGAAACCGACTGAAGCTGGGCAACCAGATCAAGCGCATTCATTTCAATTGGCGTGATGTGCTCCTTGTAGCGAGCTGCAGATACAGCACAGGTGTCGCCGGCCTGGGTGGTGAGCTCCATCGTAGTGCCGTCGATACAGACCGACTGGTCGGTACCCGAGACCGCCGAGAGGCCGTTGATTGCGACCGTACCGACGACCGAGAGTGAGCGCCATGGCGACGTGGTACCGAGACCAAATACGGCTGCGCCGCGAGGATCGAGCTGGAAGGCGGTTGAGGTCGAGTTGAGAGAGTCGCTTGAGGTACCGATCTTGAAGATGCCGTTGTCGTTCGAGAGAAGAAGATGCTTCGCGTCTACCCCGGCATCGGTGTCGGTGAGCGCGAAGACTGGAGTCGTGGACGCGATCTGAAGACGCCATGCCGGGGTCGAGGTGCCGATACCAAGGCGGGTGTTCGTGTTATCGAAGTTGAAGAGCGAGTTGGTCGAGAGCGTGCTTGCACCAGTCCAGAACGCCACCGTGCCGGCTGCACCCGTGCCCGAGAGCGAACCTCCGGTCGACAGACAGGTCCCGTTCACCGCGAAACAGCCCCCGGCGATGTTGATGCCTCCAGTCGAGTAGAAGGTGGTGGTTGCGGCGGTGAAGTTAGCGATGCCGCCGATCGAGAACAGAGAGCCTGGGGTCGTGGTGCCGACACCGACGTTGCCCGTATAGTCGACATTAAAGAGTTGGGTGTTGGTCGAGGAGGCCACGACGAAGAGCGGAATGGTTTCACTAGACTCTCCCTTCACTCTCAGCTTTGCGGTCGGCCCACTCTCTATACCGATATACGTATTCCCGCCCCCTTCGCCGAGAATGATGTTGCCAGTCGAGTAGTAGTTGATCCACATTGGTCCCGTGAAGCCGGTCGGGTCACCATTGGAATTCACCCCGACGCCCTCGAGGCTCGCAGGAAGCTGGACGGATCCGTACCCGGAGATGGGATCAACCACCCGAATACCCTTCGAAACACTTCCGGTGTCCTGGACGTATACCGTGATTCGCGAGTCACCTGCAGCCGCGGTGCCGACGCTTATGTTCCCGTTCACAGAGAGCGCCTCAGACGGGGTGGTGGTGCCGATACCCACACGACCGCTCGTCGCAAGGAAGATCGATGAGGTGCCGGTAAGAGAGTTCGTTCCGTCGAAGTATGCGATCTGGCCCTGCGTACCCGTATAGAGCGATGAGGTTGCGATCGAGAGCGACTGGCCAGAACCGATAGTCGTGAGTGATCCTGAGAGACCAAGCCCGATCGTTGCCGAAGTTGTTGCGACACTCTGCAGCGCGCCCGTGCCTGCGCCATACACAAGCTGACCTGCAGTAAATGACGTGGCACCCGTACCGCCGTTTGCAACACCGAGAGTACCGGCGAGCGTGAGGGTGCCGGATGAGGTGATCGGACCACCCGTAAAGCTAAGACCGGTAGTGCCACCACTTGCGTCGACCGAAGTCACACCACCAGCACCAATACATACACCATTAACCGCAAAGCAGCCTCCACTTATGCTGATACCGTTTACCGCAGTCGAAGTCGCAGAGCCCGTGATGTTGACCGCAAGAACATCGAGACCGCCAGCAAAGGAAGATGTTGCGAGTGTGTTCGAGGATAGGACGCCGGTGTTCGAGATACTGAAGAGCGTTGAGGTCGCACTTGCAGTTGAAGAGCCGATCGCGAAGAGCGCGGTGTCAGTTGAGCCGTTGTTTGCGTGGATCGAGAGCTTTGCGTATGGAGAGGAGGTCGCGACGCCGAGCTTGCCTGTGGTCGCCTCAGCAAACGTAGTAGCCGTACTGGTTGCGGGGAGCGTACCAAAGAGGAAGTTACCTATGTTGAGCTGATTGTCAGCGGTCGCACTTGGGAAGCGGCTGTTGTATCCGATGCCGATGTTGTTGGAGCCGGTGGTGATGTATCCTGCGTTACCGGTGTTCGGCTGAAAGCCCAGGAAGAGGTTCTGAGAACCGGTGGTGGTGAGGAATCCCGCGCGAAAACCGATCGCAATGTTCTCGTTACCACTCGTGTTGGAGTTGAGTGCTAGCTGACCAATGGCGTTGTTGTTGGAGCCGGTGGTGTTGGAGAGGAGTGCGCTGTCGCCAAGTGCGTTGTTGTCTTCGCCGGTGGTGTTGGAGAAAAGTGCACTGTCGCCAATCGCGTTGTTGTCTAAGCCGGTGGTGTTCCTGGAGAGTGCACCGGGACCAAATGCGTTGTTGCGGGAGCCGGTGGTGTTGGAGGTGAGCGCCAGGTAGCCGAGCGCGATGTTGTCATCGCCCGTCATAGGGACGGTCGTGGACCCATAGAGCGCTCGATACCCGAGGGCGATGTTGTACGTAGCGCCGGTAGTGTAGTACGAGAACGCTTCGTTGCCGATGGCAACATTATTAGAGGAGGCATAGGTAGGAGTGGTGGTGCCGCCGCCGTTGAGGAAAATGCTTGCCGAGGTGGTGGAACCGAAGGTCAGGCCTCCGAAGCTGTTCACCGCAAAGATGTTCGAGCCTGAGGAGGAAGAGACGGCAAACGGGGTTGTGCCAAGCGGAGCGGCGATGGAGAGGGTCGCATAGGGGGAGGAAGTCCCGAGGCCGAGACGGTTGTTGGTGTTGTCCCAGAAGAACGAGGATGGCGACGCTGCCTGCGTAAGCTTAGTGCCATCAGAGAACACCACACCGCCTGAGTAGAAGGTGGTGGTTGCAGTCCCGCCGTTTGCAAGCGTGTTGGTGAAGTTTGTGAGACAGGTACCGTTCACCGCATAGCAGCCCGCTGCGATATTGAATCCGTTTGCTGCAGTTGAGGTTGCGGAGCCCGTGACGTTGAGTGCGGCGACGTTCAAGCCTGATGCGAAGGTCGAAGTGGCTGATGCGTTTGAGGTAAGGACGCCGGTGTTTGCAATTGAGAAGAGCGTCGTGGTTGCACTTGCGGTCGAGGAACCAATTGCAAACAGCGTTCTGTCAGTCGAACCGTTATTTGTATGCACTGAGAGTTTTGCGTAGGGCGAGGTGGTACCAATACCGAACGCCGATGAGGTAACGCGGACACGCTCCGATGATGTTGAGATGCCGCCGACATAGAAACGGATATCTTGGCCACTATTTGCAATGAGTGAGACACCGAACGAGGAGATGCTTTCCAGGAAGGTTCTGTTGCTATATGAAGCACTTGCAATGCTGCTACCACCCATACCCACGTATCCTAGCTTGCCGAGATCATTCTCAAAGCGAGCATTTGCATAGCCACCCGGTGCAGTATTCTCTGTCGTCATACCGATATCGCTTGCGGTCGAGGAACCGGTAATGGTCATGGAGAAGGAGGAGTCCGGATTAGACGTACCGATACCTATGCGCCCACTACTTGTCACCACGAAGCTCGTGCCGGTCGATGATCCAATCACAAACGCAGGCGCAGTGCCATCTCCCGCTACTGGATTGATAGAAAGCTGCGCCCACGGGGTCGTCGTCCCCACTCCCACCCGTCCGTTCGCCGTATTGACACGCAGTGCGGACGTGACACCGTCGCCGCTGAAATCGACACCCGTTGCTGCCTGGATGTTCAGAATATCTGATCCTGCAGTGTTGTAGATGAAAGCGCGATCGCTTCCGTTTTGCTGGAACGTAAGGACACCGCCTGATATAGCGTTACCAAGCGAAAGCGTCGTGTATCCCACCGAGAAGGACGGTGTCTCGTTACCGATACCAATATCACCATCAGGAGTGATGTAGAGCCGGTTGGCGCCTCCCGTCTCAAACGCAAGCGCGTTAGCATCGTTCGTTCCAAGAATCGCCGTGTCATTAAAGGAGTTACCTCCCTGCTGGAAGAACGTGGTACCAAGTCCAAGCGAGCTGGTTGCGGTAAGCGTGTAGCCAGTACCGTTACCAACGAGGAGCTGTCCATAGCTCGGTGCACTCGTGAGTCCCGTGCCGCCGTAGAGGACACCGATGGAGGTGGTTGCAGAGACGACGCCGTTGTTCGCCTGGAGGGGACCGTTCAAGGTGCCGAGGGTGACACCTCCCGAGAATACCTGTGCACCAGTGAAGGTGTTTGCGGTATAGGTTTTAGCGATGGTGGTGGAGGAATGAGCGTAGTAGTTAGCAGAGGTGGTTGAGAATGAGTTCGCGAGATAGTAACTTCCCTCTTGGCCGTCGAAAGTACCGGTCCAGTCGCCGGTTGCGTTCAGCGTGAGTGCGCCACCCACGTTCTGGAGGCCGGTGCCGGTGAGGTCCGTGAAGGTCTCGCTGTTGATGCCAAGTGAGGTTGTCGTCGCGTTTGTTGCCGAGAGGTTCGCAAATGTCTGCGTGCCTGCCCATGTGTTTGATGTTGTCGTACCAAATGCAAGCGAGAGAACATTTGAAGAATACTGAAGTGGATAGGTAGCTGTGAATGTGGGGGCGAATCCGAGCGAGCTGGTCGCGGTGAGGGTGTAGCCGCCACTTGAGTTACCCACCAGCATCTGGCCATAGCTTGGAGCACTCGTGAGTCCCGTACCGCCGTAGAGGACACCGATGGATGTGGTTGCAGAGACAACACCGTTGTTTGCCTGGAGAGGGCCGTTCAGGGTGCCGAGGTAGAGAGTACCTGAGACTGAGAGCGCGGTGGTGGAGGCGTACGGGAAGGTGCTTGCCGTTGAGGCGGTTGAAGTGATGGCGCCGATTGTTGAGATTGCACCAGTGTTAGAAATTGCAAAGAGGGTCGAGGTAGCTGAAGCAGTTGAGGAACCGATTGCGAAGAGATTGGTAAAGGTTTCGCTGTTAGCCGCATGTACCGAGAGCTTTGCAAATGGTGAGGTTGAGCCGACGCCGACTGCGCCACGGGCTGTTGCAAGAAGCACGTTACCAACTGAGCCACCCGCAAAACCGGCAGAGCCACCGTTCAGTACGATGTTGCCTCCAGAACCGACGGTGAGCGTGTCTGGATTCCCGTCCTCATCTGCATCATAGCCACCGGCACCACCAGTGAAGTACAGGGATCCTCCGTGAACCGAGGAGACGGTGGAACTTGCGGCGCCACCCGTGAGGTATATCTCACCGCCACGAGCGTCTGCGGTCGTAGAGCTTGCAACACCGCCAGTCACACTGAACGTTCCTCCATCCTGAAGTGATGTGGTGTCGCCAGTCCAGATGGTAATGTCGCCACCACTACTATTCCCAGTACTTTCGCCCGCATAAAGTTGAACATCACCAGGAGAACCTGTTCCTCCACCTGCAAATAATCGGATGTTGCCACCTAACGACCCGCCCGCTCCTGCAGTAAGAGTGATGTTACCCCCGACTAAGTTTTGCGTGCCCGAGACGGTAATTGATGAACCTGCATTACCGTTCTGGCTTGCACCACCGACGAGTGAAATGGTGCCGCCGTAGCCACCGGACAAGCCTCCGGCGCCACCAACAAGTGAGACACCGCCACCAGTGCCGCCAATCGTATTTCCTCCAGCGCCACCCTGAACATAGAGCGCAAGCGGAGCATCGCCCGTTCCTCCAGATTCACCTATAATACCGAGTCGCGCGGCAGGGGTGGTAGTGCCTCCAATACCTACACGTGTACCGTTGAAGAATAGATCGGCATCCGACGAAAGCTCGTTTGTGCCTGTCCAATACGCAACGCGATTTGCTGTACCAGTACCGCCCGCAAGCCCAAGTGAGCTGGTCGCGGTGAGGGTGTAACCGCCGCTGCTATTACCCACCAGCATCTGGCCATAGCTTGGAGCACTCGTGAGTCCCGTGCCGCCGTAGAGGACACCAATGGAGGTCGTTGCAGAGACAACACCGTTGTTTGCCTGGAGAGGGCCGTTCAGGGTGCCGAGGTAGAGAGTACCTGAGACTGAGAGCGCGGTGGTGGAGGCGTACGGGAAGGTGCTTGCCGTTGAGGCGGTTGAAGTGATGGCGCCGATTGTTGAGATTGCACCAGTGTTAGAAATTGCAAAGAGGGTCGAGGTAGCTGAAGCAGTTGAGGAGCCGATCGTAAAGAGATTGGTGAAGGTTTCGCCGTTAGCTGCATGCACCGAGAGCTTTGCGAATGGCGAGGTCGAACCGACGCCGACGGCGCCGCGCGTTGTCGCGAGAAGCACGTTGCCGACCGAACCGCCTGCGACACCAGCCGAGCCGCCGTTCAGTACGATGTTGCCTCCCGAGCCGTTGGTGAGAGTGCCGGTACCGCCGGAACCACCAGTGAGTTCGATCGAACCACCACGAACAGTCGAGACGGTCGAACTTGCCGCACCGCCGGTAACGAAGAAGTTTCCGCCGGTCGCGTCTGCAACTGTAGAGCTTGCAACACCGCCCGTGAAAGTGAAGTCGCCAGCAGTTCCACCGGATGTTGAGTCACCGGAAGTGAAGGTGAAGCTTCCGCCGAATGTGCCGCTGCCCGCTGAAAGATCGATGCCGCCGCCGAGTGTGCCTCCATTACCTGCAGTGAGGCTGATGCCGCCGCCTCCAGTAGCATCGCTGCTGCCTGCAGTGAGACTGATGGTACCGCCTGTCCCGTCGCTTGATCCTCCGAAGGCTCCTTCCGCGCCTCGGTTGTTGGAAAGCGGATCGCTTGTACCACCACGAAGCGTGACGGTTCCACCGAATGCCCCATCATCGGCTGCAGGCCCACCAATAAGCGTAATGGCACCGCCGTAACCGGTAGAAGAGCCGCCTGAACCGCCTTCTACATAGAATGCCTGCGGCGCGTCAGCGAATGCACCTGATGCGTTTGCGCCCTGCACTGCAAAGCGAGCCACCGGCGAGGTTGTACCGACACCAACGTCCCCTGCCGAGGTGATCGTAAAGCGCACACTGTTGTTGGTCTCAAGCTGAAGCGCATTCGCATCATTAGTACCAAGCACTGCCGTCGCACCAAACGAATTGCCGCCCTGCTGGAAGAAGTTCGTACCAAGCCCAAGTGAGCTTGTCGCGGTGAGGGTGTAGCCGCCCGAAGAGTTTCCAACGAGCATCTGTCCGTAGCTTGGTGCAGCAGTAAGTCCCGTGCCGCCGTAGAGGACACCGATTGATGATGTTGCAGAGACAACACCGTTGTTTGCCTGGAGAGGGCCGTTCAGGGTGCCGAGGGTGAAGTTAGCGGTTGTGACGGTTCCGGTTGCCGTAAGGTTTGCGACCGAAAGATTACCAGAGAAGAGACCGTTGCCCTGCACGGAAAGACTCTGCGTTGGCGAGGTGGTGCCGATACCGACTGCACCGTTCGTCGCAAGGAAGAGTGATGAGGTGGCAGTCAGATCAGTACCGTTAGCAGCGTAGTACGGGAACTGACCAGCAGTACCACTTCCAACTCCGCGGGAACCTGAACCTGAACCAAGACAGGTACCGTTAACGGCAAAGCAGCCACTGGTGAGATTGATCCCGCCCGTTGATGCGAAGGTGGTGGTAGCGGTTGTGAAATTGGCAACCCCCTCGATCGCAAACAAGGAACCGGGTGATGTGGTGCCGATACCAACGTTCCCGAGAAAGTACGCAGTTCCGTTATCCAAAATCTTGGCGAGCGTCGTCGATGCATTGTTTGTCACCTCAAACGCCTGACCGGTGCCGGTGCCACTTGTCCATACCGACAGACGGCTGTATCCGGTTGTCGTACCGATCGTTACGTTGTTTGAGAAGTACGAGCGGCCAAAGACCTCAAGGATACTGTTTGCAGTTGCCGTTGCATTACTACCCACGATAACGACATCGGTGGTGTCGGTTGGATAGATCGCGAGACTGTCGGTGGTGGTTGCCCAGGCACCAGCTCCTCCACCGCCACCTGACGTAAGGTCGGTACCCCATGATGGAATACCGGCCGATACTTTGAGTACTGAGCCAGAGCTTCCAATTGGCAAACGCGCGAGATCTCCGTTGCTGTCAGCATAGAGAATGTCACCCTGTGTGTAGGAGTTGATACCGGTACCGCCGCCGAGAGTACCAAGAATGCCCGCGAGCGTACTGGTGAACGTAAGCGTGTTGCCCGAACCCGTGATGGTCGTTGATGCAGTGAGTCCGTTGTACGCAGTCGATGATGTTGCGAAAGTGATCGTTGAGCCAGTCTGTGTCTGTCCTGCCGGACCGATCGCGGTAATACCGCCAAGTCCAAGTGAGCTCGTCGCGGTTAGTGTGTAGCCTCCTGAACTATTGCCAACAAGAAGCTGTCCGTAGCTTGGAGCACTCGTGAGGCCGGTGCCGCCGTAAAGGACACCAATGGAGGTCGTTGCAGAGACAACACCGTTGTTTGCCTGGAGAGGGCCGTTCA
>JBBTXR010000008.1:0-55734 GCA_038062175.1 Patescibacteria group bacterium | reverse complement strand
CATCGATTGCTGCTCGCGCCTTCTCATAGGAGGACCCAAAGCCCTCATATACCGGCACACGTGAGTCCGGTGCGATGTTATCAAGCCTTCGTCTCACGCCACCAAACGTTGCCACGGCAGCAGCTAGTGCCTCAGGAGACACGAGGTCACGAGAAAGGACATAAGCACTCGCCGCGACGATGTCCTCAACGTTGTGGCGCCCAAGAAGGGTAGTGGAAAGTTCAATGTCACCACCGTCCGGTCGAAGCAGGGTAAAGGTGGTGGTTGGTCCGTACTCGATGTTTGCTGCACGGAACTGGCCCTCGGTAGTGCCATAGGTCACGAGTGTTTTTCCTGACTCCTCGGCAAGTGCAAGTGCGCCTGCCTCATCTGCACAGACCGTGACGATTCCGTCCTCTGGTACGAGTGCGAGCAGCTCCCTAAAGGGTTTCTGATAATCCTCAAAGGTTGGGTATACATTCACATGGTCATGCACGACCGCGGTGAGTACGAGGTCGCGTGGATGGAGATGCATGAACTTGGCGCGTGCGTCGTCATGCGCCGATGGATACTCGTCTCCCTCAAGAACAAATACCGGGTGTGAACCCAGGCCTGCAGGTAGGAGAAGGGAAACGGGTTCTGCGCCAACAAAGTAACCGGCATCAACTCCTGAATGTCTGAGAATGTGCGCGATGATTGAGGTTGTCGTTGATTTCCCGTAGCTTCCGGCTACCACTACGTTCTGTCGATCTTCAGTGAGCTTTCCGAGTACTTCAGGGAAGGAATAGATCGGCTTTCCATACTCATGTGCCGCTCGCACCTCATCATTAGTTTCAGGTGCAAGCTTTGCGTTTCGTCCAATGACAAACTGATCTACGTACGGAGAAATATTCTCGGGGGAGTAGGAGAGGATGGGATTAATGCCGCCACGCTCGAGAATGCCCTTCGGGGGGCCGTAGCACTCGGCATCTGAGCCGGTGACCTCCCAGCCAGCCTCCTTAAGCAGGAGGGCGGTGGCACTCATGCCAACCCCGCAGATACCGATAATATGGACGCTTTTCTTGTCTGACATCGGTCTATAGTACCAAAAGAGGAAGCCGACCCCGAAGGGTCGGCCAATGTGCTTGTGCCTGCGTCGTTCGATTACGTGATACGAACAACCGCGATGAGATTGCGCTTCTCACGCATCTTCTCGTCACGATGCCGGGTGTGGGCGTATTCTCCACCAGGGGTCAGGGGTTCGAGGCACGTCGAGACCGTATGAAACGAGTGTCGAATTGCCTGTGCACCGATGAGCTGGCCTTGGTCAAGATAGAAGCCGCGACTCGTTTCCTTCATGATCTGTTCGCATCGTGTACCGTGGCGATCACGAATAAGCTGAGCGAGTTCCTGATTGTAGACACCGTGCCTCTCGTGATCGTAGAAGTGATCGAAGCACTTCCGAGGAACATTGTAGAAAGCTCGACACGATGCCTTCAGGAGCCTGAGCTTCTTTCCGTCTGATACAGACCCGGCCATCGTATCGACAATACTTCGTCCATCGTTGCTGCCCATCTTAAGAACAAAGTTTCTATCGATGAGCGAATCGCGTCCCCCATGCCCTGCGACGATTGTGTCGCCGCAGACCATAACGATCAGGGCACATCCTGCGCCCGACATGATCATGGCATCGCCTGGCTCTGGCAGTGTTACTGCATCGGACGGAAGCCCTACATTCCGGAAGAGAGGAATCTCGTCCGGAAGCATGATGCGGGTCCTGAGCTGTTCAGGTCGAGCAATGGTACGAGAGAAGCGGATCGTTGGTCCAAAGGCTCGCTTCACACCTGCCTCCTTAAGGAAGGTGCTCACGGTCCCTGCAAGCTTAGGATTTGCCTGCACTGAATCTTCGCGATAGAAGTCTATCAGTGATAGGTCATGATCGAGGCCTGACGGACTCAAGATGATCGTCTTATAGGTGATCGAAGAATCAATTGTGCGGTGGATGCCTTGTTGCGCCAGAGGAATCCTTTGGCGTACCGTGTCTCCAACAGACATTAACTTACTCTCCCCTAATCTACAGAACAAAAAGCAGCTTTCACCGTACTCCTCCATACTAGGTGCGTCAACCTATTTTCTGGTACAGTGCGCGCATGGCTGGAACCCTTTCTGTCGTTGCCACTCCAATCGGCAATCTCGCGGATATTACCTTCCGTGCGGTTGAGACCTTGAAAGCTGCAGACGCAATTGCGTGTGAGGATACGCGCGTGACCGCAAAGCTACTCGCGCGCTTCGATATCTCGAAACCACTTCTCGTGTACCACGCGCATAGCGGGGCACTTGCCGCCACTCGCGTGCTCCAGCTTCTTGGAGAAGGGAAGCATGTGGCGCTGGTGACTGACGCGGGTACTCCTGGTATTTCAGACCCTGGTACCGAGCTCGTGCGGCAGGCACGCGAGCGCCTTGGAGATGACGTAAAGATTGAGGCGATCCCAGGACCTTCTGCCCTTACCGCCGCGCTTTCAATTGCTGGGGTCCCGACCCATGAATTCGTATTCCTCGGCTTTCTGCCACACAAGAAGGGCAGGCAGACCCTGTTTAAGGAGATTGCAGACACGGAGCGTACTGTCGTGTTCTACGAGTCACCACACCGTATCGAGAAAGCACTCGCTTCTCTTGCAGAAGTACTCCCCGAGGAGCGAAAGGTAACGACTCTCCGGGAACTCACTAAGATCCATGAGTCAGTGGTAGAGGGAAGTGCTGAGGTAGTAGCTGATTACTTCACTCGTCACCCTGACCAGGTGCGGGGTGAATTCGTGGTGATAGTGTCACCCTGATATACTGAGCGCATGTCTCGCGAAAGCATGCTCATCATCGTCGGTGTTCTCCTCATGCTTTCTCCTTTTGTTGGTCTCCCACTCGCGATTCTCATGTGGTTCTATCTTGCAGGCGGTCTTTTGATCGCACTCATCGGTGTCTCGCTTAGAATGCGAAGGAAGCGACGACCTATTGTTCATGAAGCATCTCAAACAGCTCTTCCATAATCCGGTCACCATCCTTGTAGGGGTTGGGCTTATTTTCGTATTAGTCACCGTGCATGGCATTCCGTATGCGGTCGCGATGCATCAGAACTACTCAAAAGTTGCGACTACCACGCTGATTGCAAAGATCCTCCCACCTTCAAAACCCACCCTCGACACCAAGCTCTTCGATCGTCAGCTCGAGCGTATGGCGAACTATGCGTCTACGACCGCAACCACGTCACGCATGTGGCCCGTAAAGACTGAATACCCGAAAGCAGGAGCGATTCTCCCCATGAAGCGCATCGTTGCGTACTACGGCAACTTCTATTCCACGAAGATGGGCATCTTGGGCGAATTTGATGAGGCAACCGTGATCGCACGCCTGAAGAGTGAAGTGGCGCGCTGGGAGGCGGCAGACCCCGATACCAAGGTTGTGCCCGCGATCGACTACATCGCCACTACGGCGCAGCAACATGCACAGGCCGACGGCACGTATCGACTCCGGATGCCGGATGCACACATCCAGCGTGCGATTGATATGGCACGAAAGATCGATGGCATTACTGTGCTTGAGATTCAAGCGGGACTTGCATCGCTGCAAGGAGAGATTGTCGCCTTCGAGGAATACCTTATTCAACCGGACGTGCACCTTGCAATCGATCCAGAATTCAACATGAAGGGCGGGGAGGAACCAGGAACGGTCATCGGTACCGTATCGGCAGGAGACATTAATCGCGCATCAGCGTACTTGGCTGAGCTTGTGCAGAAGCATGATCTCCCACCAAAGATTCTGGTGGTGCATAGGTTTACTCAAAGGATGGTCACCGACTACGCACTCATCGAAACACGTCCTGAGGTGCAGATCGTGATTGTAATGGATGGGTGGGGACCTCCTGCAAAGAAGATCAATACGTATAAGCACTTTGTGGCTCCAGAACCGATTGAGTTCACCGGCTTCAAGATTTTCTACAAGAACGATATGAAGCCGCCATCAGATAGGCTTCTGACCCCGCAGGATCTCCTTAAACTCACACCACGACCGATGTATATTCAGTATCAGTAGATGGACAAAGCGCGACTCGTGTTGTAGTATCTGGTAAGGTGTATAAGTGCCAGAGGAGGGCAATGTCGTGCATGTATTGTTGCATGGGAATCGTCACGCTGCCCGCGATGGTGGTGTGTCTCCACAGCTTGTGGGACGTATCAACGCTCTCTTGGGAATGAGGCGGAAGAATCACGTCATCGAGCATGTCTACTTTTTCGCAACCGACGTCTATCCGGACGGTACCCGTGCAACTGATTTCGTATGGGAACGACTCACTGGATGCGGTTTTCTTCCTGAACAACTAACGATCGAAGCAATCGCTGACACCACGCACGCAGAGGTGCAGGCGTTTGCAAGCAGTCGCGAAAGGAAAGGTGGTCGCGGAAAGGTGGCTGCCGTAACGTCCTTTTATCACACCTGGCGTTGTGCCTTTCTGCTTCGTCGTGAAGGGTGTGATGCGAAGGTCATTGGTGCTCGTTCGTTTGCGTTTCGGGATCTCATCCTTGAACTTCCCAAGCTCATGCTGGAGTGCACTCCGGCTGGGCAAAGGCTCAAAGAAAAGATCAAAGCTCGTTCGCCACGTCTGGCTGCATGACGGGCTACGAAGGAAGGGCACGTCGCAAGACGTGCCCTTTTTCTTATCTCCTTCATAACCACGCGTTATACTATTTACAAATGGAGAATCCGGAACGAGTGACCTATTTCGCCGCAACTGATTCTCGCGGCAAGAAGGTGCCCTTTGGCATTAAGGCAAAGGACCGTGCCCGTCACATGTACGTGATCGGGAAGACGGGTATGGGTAAGTCGACGCTCCTCGAGAACATGGCAATTCAAGACATTCGCAATGGAGAGGGCATGGCCTTCATTGATCCACACGGAAGTGCGATCGAGACGCTTCTTGATTTCATCCCCGAGTACCGTGTAAAGGATGTGGTGCACTTTGCGCCATTCGATCTCGATCAGCCAGTTGCCTTCAACGTCATGGAGGACGTGGGGTACGACAAGCGACACCTCGTGACGAGCGGTCTCATGGCGACCTTTAAGAAGATCTGGCAGGACGCCTGGTCAGCTCGTATGGAGTACATCCTCACGAACACACTCCTTGCGCTCCTTGAATACCCAGGAGCAACCCTGCTTGGAGTGAACCGGATGTATACCGATAAGGTCTACCGAAAGAAGGTCGTCGAGAACATTAAAGACCCGGTCGTGAAGGATTTTTGGATCAAGGAGTTCATGACCTATACCGATCGCTATACGCAGGAGGCGACCCCTGCCATTCAAAATAAGATCGGACAGTTCACCTCCAATCCACTCATCCGCAACATCATCGGTCAGCCGACCTCCTCTTTCGATATCAGGAAGCTCATGGACGAGCGGAAGATCCTCCTTATCAATCTTTCGAAGGGTCAGGTGGGTGATGTGAATATGCGCCTTTTAGGTTCCATGCTCACCACGCGTCTGTTCCTCGCAGCGATGAGTCGAGCGGAACTCCAGCACCATGAGCTCGCTAAGGCGGCCAACTTCTACCTCTACGTGGACGAGTTCCAGAACTTTGCTAACGAGACCTTTGCTGAGATTCTCTCTGAGGCACGTAAGTACAAGTTGAACCTCATCATGGCGCACCAGTACGTGGAGCAGATGGAAGAGGAAGTGGCTGCAGCGGTGTTCGGTAACGTCGGTACTACGATCGCATTCCGCGTTGGTCCCTTTGATGCTGAAAAGCTTGAAGTGGTGTTCGCGCCTGAGTTTGAACCTGAGGATCTTGTAAACCTCGGGTTCGCACAGATCTATCTTTCCCTCATGATCGATGGTATCGGTTCTCGTCCGTTCTCCGCCGTCACCATCCCACCGATCGAACGACCACCACGCTCGTGGCGTCAGGAGGTGATTGAGTCATCTCGCAAGCAATTTGGTAATCCGCGTGCTGGTATCGAAGAAGCGATCTATGCAGAGCTTGCGATGACACCAGATGAGGGTCCTGTCGAGCCTCCTCCACGCAAATACCCGCCACGGGAAGGAAGCGCACCCCCTCGTCCTCGTCCGCCAGAACCTCGCCGCGACGCTCCAGAACCACGAAGAGACAATAATCGTCCTCCGCAGCAGCCTCGTCGTGAAGAGCGGGCAGCTCCTGCTGCAAGTACGCGAAGTGCTGAGGACCTGAAGGCAATCCTCAAGAGCACGATTGCGAATGTGAAGAACGAGAAGGAGGAGAAGGGGAAGAAAAACGAACAATCTTTTAAGGCAGCACTTGCTGAGGTAGTAAGGAAAGAGGTGCCGGCACAAGCTGCTCCACCACGACAGCAAGAACAGCGTCCTGAGCCACCAGCGCCAAAAGTAACTGACTCAGTCTTTGAAGTTCCGGAGGAAGTGCTACGCGATATCTTCAAGCCAAATCTGTAGTGCAACCTCAGTGCGTTTTGTGCGGTAGTAATAGATGAGCAGTAGGGCATAACACGCACCAATATGGCAAACGCATAAGTGCCCCCGCGGGATGGACGAGGAGTCGCCACCCCGCGGGGGCCGTTTGCCGTACCGCGAACTCTGCCGTATCGTACCCATATATATGAAGACCGTTCTTGTTACCGGTGGAGCCGGGTTCATCGGCTCTCATTTGTGTGAGCGCCTTTTGCGTGAGGGTCATAAAGTTATCTCACTCGATAACTACTTCACTGGGAGTCGTGAAAATCATGTGCCAGGAGTGGAGTATCGTGAGGGGCACACGAAATACATCGAGGATCTAGTTCCCGAGTACCCTGACCTCGTGTATCATCTCGGGGAATACTCGCGCGTGGAGAAGAGTTTTGAGGATGCGGAACAGGTGTTTGACCTCAATACCGTAGGTACATTTGCAGTACTCGAGTTTGTACGTAGGCGCGGTGCAAAAATTGTATATGCAGGTTCATCAACAAAGTTTGGTGACGGCGGTCGCGGTCGCGATCAAAGTCCTTATGCGTGGAGTAAGGCAAGCAATACTGAACTGGTGAAGAATTATGCTGATTGGTTCGGCATTCCGTATGCCATTACCTATTTCTATAACGTATACGGTCCTGGTGAGCGTGCTGGCGCATTCGGTACGGTCATTGAAATCTATCGCCAGAATCGTCTCGCGGGGAAACCGCTTGGAGTTGTGGCACCGGGTACACAAGTACGCAATTTCACTCACGTCGATGATATCGTTGACGGTCTCCTCTTAGTCGGTGAAAAAGGGACGGGCGATGAATTTGGACTCGGAAACGATACCGGATATTCCATTCTTGAAGTGGCGAAGATGTTTAATGGACAAATCGTCATGCTCCCAGAACGCAAAGGGAATCGCATGCAGGCAGGAGTACACACGGAACGGTCGCGTGCGCTCGGTTGGCGCCCTACACGTTCTCTGGCTGACTATATCGATTCCGTAATGAAAGAGCCTACCGCTATCACTACAGCCGAGAAGCGTATCCTCGTCTTTACCACTACCTTTGAACCAATCTCGGGACCTGCTGAAGATGCACTCGGCATTCTGATGGAGAAATTACCGGACGTCACGTTCGATATTGTGACTGCGTGTCACACGCAGGCGGCGCTTCAGATACCCTGTGCACTTCCAAACGGGGTAGTGCACCGCATTGGGTTTGGCACTCCGTTCGATAAATACCTGCTACCAATCCTCGGACGCAAGAAAGCGTTTGAGTTGGCTGAAAAGCATCAATACATCTTCGCCTGGTCACTTATGGCAAGCTACGGAGCGCTTCCTGCCCTTGCCGTGCGCCGCCGTAAGAAAATCCCGCTTCTGGTGACGCTTGCCGATCAGGATATTACACTTCGTGAACGACTTCTCCTGCGACTCGTTCTGCGAGAGACTGACCAGGTGTACTCATCCACGCCCGAACAAGGTCATGTTCTCCCATCGCTTGAGCGCAGAATCAAGGCACGACGTTCACTTGGTGAGGGAGACGCGTTTGCAAACCAGATACGCTTTGCGTATTCCGCCATCTTACAAGGGATCATGACTCGCAAGCGCTAACCGCATGCCATGAAGCGGGCTCTTATTTTCTCTCTCAACTATCATCCGTTTATTGGCGGGGCAGAAGTGGCGATTCGCGAAATCACCGATCGCATACCAGAGAGGGATATCGAGTTTCATCTCATCGCATATCGGTTTGACTCATTACTTCCGAAGACGGAGCGCATCGGGCAGGTGGTGGTGCACCGCGTTGGTATCGGAAGACCAGGAATGACCACGGCAGAGAGTTTCGGCATGGTCGCGTATCTCGGCAAGGTGCTGTACGCGCCGCTTGCAGCGATTGCCGCACTTGCGCTGCACCGGAAACACCGCTTCGATTTTGTCTGGTGCATGATGGCCTATATGGTGTTTCCGGTCGTACTCATGCGCATGATGGGGGTGCGTATCCCGTATGTGCTCACCCTTCAGGAGGGAGACCCCTTTGAGCATGTATTTAACCGCCCGCACATTCAATTAGTGAGCCCGCTTCTGTTCTATGGGATTCGTCGTGCAGCTGCTATTCAGACAATATCGCGATTCCTTGCTACCTGGGCACGTCGTTGCGGGTATGAGGGTACTATTGTGGTCATTCCGAATGGTGTCGATGTGGGACGGTTCTCATCGGTTGTGCACGAGCCGGGTATCGGTACTCGTCTGGTGACGATGTCTCGACTCGTGCACAAGAACGGTATCGATACCGTTATTCGTGCACTTACGCTGCTCCCACATGACACGACGTTCACGATCTATGGCGATGGACCTCTCCGCGGCGAACTTCAAGCACTTGCTGCGTCCTGCAAGGTTGCTGACCGTGTTACGTTCGCTGGAGCAATAGAGCACACTCGATTGACCGAGGAACTCGGGAAAGCGGATATCTTTATTCGTGCATCACGATCCGAGGGTATGGGCAATGCATTTATTGAGGCGATGGCAGCAGGACTTCCAACGATTGGTACACCAGTCGGCGGCATCACCGATTTCCTTACTGATGTGCGACACACGACTGGTGAGGAGGCGACGGGATGGTTCGTGGCGCCTGATGCGCCTCAAGATATCGCAGACGCCGTCCGTCACATTCAGCAGAATCCAGAGATTGTCGATCGTGTAACGAGAAAAGCACGAAGGATGGTTATGGAGAAGTATGAGTGGAACCTGGTTGCACATGATATGCAGGACTTATTCCGTACTATTACCCCATAGCCTATGAAAATACTTGTTACCGGTGCGGCAGGATTTATCGGATATCACGTCGTAGAGCGACTTCTCCAAGAGGGGCATACCGTTACGGGCGTGGACTCATTGGTGCCCTACTACGATGTACGCCTGAAACAGAAGCGCGTCGCTCTCCTTAAAAAATATCCGCGCTTCACCTTCTCGCGTATATCGCTCACCGATTACAAGCGTCTCGAGAAGCTTGTGCAAGAGACAAAGCCTGCAGAGATCATCCATTTGGCCGCGCAGGCAGGAGTGCGGTATTCACTTACCGATCCCTGGGCATACGCAGACGCGAACTATCTAGGGACACTGAATGTTTTTGAAGTTGCACGCCGCACGAAGCGGCCTCGGGTTGTCTATGCCTCCTCAAGCTCGGTGTATGGGGCAAATACGGAGCAGCCCTTCCGTGAGGATCAACGGGTCGATCGCCCGATTTCCCTCTATGCTGCAACGAAGAAGGCGAATGAGTCACTCGCGCATGCATACAACCACCTCTTTGGGATTGAGATGATCGGACTGCGGTTCTTCACGGTATACGGTCCGTGGGGACGACCCGACATGGCACTGTTTAAGTTCGTGCGTGCAGCGATCTCTGGAGACGTGATTGAACTCTATAATCAAGGTAAAGCAAAACGAAGCTTTACGTATATCGACGATATTGTGGATGGTATTGTACGGCTCGTGAAGGTAAAACCGCAGGCGCGTTACGAGATGTACAATCTTGGCGGAACAGAAGCAGTCGAGCTCGTTCGGTTTGTGAAGATTATCGAGGATCGAGTAGGAAAGACTACGCGGAAGAAACTCCTGCCGCTTCAACCGGGGGATGTTGAAGCAACGGTTGCAGACTGCAGCAAGGCGCGCAAGGATTTCGGCTATGAGCCTACAGTCAGTATCGAAGAGGGTATCGCGCGATTTGTTGATTGGTTTCGTGCACATGAGACGTTCCTCCTTTCTCTTGAGCGGGGGAAGCAATAGTCATGCGTATACTTTTCGCACTTGGGAATACTGAAGAAACTGGTGGGTGGGCGAACTATGCGCGCAATCTCGAACGCGAGTTCTCCTCACGGGGTATGGTAGTTGAAACTCACGCGTACACTCCAGGGGTACGTGCATTTCCATCAGGACTGCGACACCTCCTCTATGGCCTGCGTCTTATTATTCCCGCAACGCGTGCAGATGTAGTATTTGCAATTGATACGTGGAGCACTGGTCTACCAGCAGTGCTCGTGACGCTCATGGTTAGGCGTCCGCTTGTCGTGCGTGTCGGAGGAGATTTCCTTTGGGAACAGTATGTGGAGCGTACCGGAGAACCTGTGAAGCTTTCCGAGTTCTACAACACAGAGCGAACGCTTTCTATAAAAGAACGTATCGTTCATTTAGGTACACGATTTCTTACTCGACACGCGCATATTGCGTTTAATACCGCATGGCTTCGCGATCTGTGGAGCGAGCCCTACTCACTTCGTCATGAACAGGTGGCAGTGATTGAAAACGTATTCCCTGCACGACAGAAAGGAATACCTCCGGTAAAGAAGAACTTCGTTGCCGCAGGGAGACCAATTCGTCTGAAGAATGAACTGCTTATGCGAGAGGTCTTTACCGATCTCCAGGCTGTATATCCAGATATTGAGCTCGATACCCGTCCACTTCCATCCGAAGAACATCAGCGACGGGTTGCCTCGTGTTATGCGGTCGTACTGGCGTCGGTGAGTGACGTGGCTCCGAACAGCGTGATTGATGCGGTCGTTCACGGCAAGCCTTTTATTGCACCCAAGGATACGGGACTGTCTGATCGATTGGAGAACACGGGTCTATTTATTGATACGCTCGATCGAGAAGCCTTCGCTGACGCTATCCGTACACTCCTTGACCCCGAAGCCTACGAACGAATTGCCGAGCGTGTGCGTGCCGTTACGTACGTAAGGGAGTGGAAGACGGTAGCGGACGAGTTTGAGTCACTATTCCGCCGAGTTGCGACCTAGGTAGGCACGGTTGAGTTATCAGTGATATCTTTTCTATATGATGACACATCCGACAGTAGGGCTAATTGGGCACGGGTTCGTTGGCAAGAGCTACGCCGATGAATTTGAGTCGCGGGGTATCCCCGTAGTTCGCTACGCGCTAGAAGAACCGTATCGTGCGAATAAGGAACGCATCGCTGAGTGCGACATTGTTTTCATTGCTGTGCCCACCCCAACCGGACCTGATGGGTTTGATGCGGGTATCGTAGAATCTGCAATCGGTCTTGTTGGCGTCGGTAAGACCGCGGTTATTAAGTCAACGATTCTCCCTGGTACCACAAAGCGTCTCCAGGAACGGTATCCGGATCGGATCGTTCTGTTCTCACCTGAGTTCCTTAGTGAAGCAACGGCTGCACAGGACGTTGCCAATCCTTTTGGAAGCGTGGTCGGTATGCCGACCGCAGACGAAGCACATCAGGCAAGCGCAGAGGCGGTACTCCGTCTTCTGCCAGAGGCCCCATTGAAGCGAATCGTTTCAAGTGCAGAGGCAGAATTATTTAAGTACGCGCACAATGGAAGTGGGTACGTGCAGATCCTTTTCTTTAATGTACTCTACGACCTCGCCGTGAAGTTGGGTGCTGACTGGTCAGCTATCGAGGAGTGCGTTCATGCAGATCCGTACATCCCAAATCGGTATGCAAAGCCGGTGCATAAATCGGGACGGGGTGCAGGCGGTCACTGCTTCATTAAGGATTTCGCTGCGATTCGTGAGCTCCACGAATCGATTAATTCACAGGATACGGCGGGTACCACATGGCTTCGTGCCGCTGAAGCGAAGAATGTCGCCCTTCTCCAGGGGAGTGGTAAAGATCTCGATCTGCTTGCGAGCGTTTACGGAAGTGATATGCCGAAACCAGCGGCTCCCTAGAAGTATGCGCGCGCTCTTCATCGGCTCTGATCCGAGCCTTTTTACACCGGAAAGTCCGGCGCGTCTGCGCATGCAGGAATATGCTGCTGCGATTGGTACACTCTTCATTATCTCACCAGCGCCGCGAGACGCGGATGCGATGTATGCGCGTGGAGTTCAAGAGGGCAACCTCACTATCATCTCAGTCAAGGGAGGGAAGCTCTTGGCGCTTTTTTGGTTGATGCGCTGTGCTAAGCGATGTATCCGAGAGCAGGGTATTGAGATTGTGTCTGCACAGGATCCATTTGAGCATGGATATGTGGCGCTTCGTGCCGTGCGCGGCACGGAAACCAAGCTCCATATACAGGTACATACTGATTTCGCCTCCCCCTGGTTTACGCGGAGTGCAGTCATGCGTGCGGCAAAAGTACCGATGCCACTTTTGAATGCTGTACGTCTTCGTATTGCAGACGCCGTAATTCCTCGGGCAGACGGGATACGGGCCGTATCCGAACGTATTCAAAGCTCGCTCGTTGCGCGTTATGGCGATACGCTTCCACCCGTATCGGTGATTCCCATTGCTACTTCACCAACACTCCCGCAGGCTCTGCCGCTTCCACCACACACATTCGCCTTCGCGCTTATGACTGTTGGGAGGCTTGAGCCTGAGAAACGTATTGAAGACATCATCGACGCGATTGCGCGTATCCATCGTACGTATCCCTCGGTCGGGCTTTTTGTTGTCGGCGAGGGAAGATCACGCGCAGCGCTTGAACGTCGGGCGCGCGCTCTTGGCCTGACTGATCATGTTGTATTTCTTGGGTGGCGCACAGACGCGCTCGCGCTCATGCGAAGTGCTCAGGCCTATATCCAGGCCAGTGCTTATGAGGGATATGGACGAACACTCCTTGAAGCCGCACTGGTCCGTCTACCGATTATCACCACCGACGTTGGCATCGTGGGGGAGGTGTTCACGGGATATGAGGATGTGCTCGTTGCACCTCCGGGAGATCCTGCAGCGCTTGCCGTGCACATCCAAAGTCTGGTTGAAGATGTGCAGGCGCGAAGTATGCTTGCGATGCATGCAGAGCAAAAAGTACAGGCACACCTCGCCTCCGTTCTCGATCAACCGGCGCGAATTGCTAACGAGCTGCAAGAAACAATGAATCGCGCATGATGTACCTTCTTGATTTTGCCGGAACCCTGTTCGATTTCGCAGCGTTTGAGGAATATGACCGGTCGCGTAGCAGCGGACCCTATATGCCGGGAGAACTTTCTCGATTTCTCTATCCGGATGCGCGCAGCTTTCTTATAGAAAAAGGGAATAGCGCGATGATCGTTACTGCAGCTGACAAGATTGCAGATGCGAACTTCATGCAAAGTGCGCTCGACGGCATACCGCGTATTGCAGTCATGTATACCAATGGCGTGTTGAAGGGAGCGTTCCTTGCACCATATATAAGCATGTACGGTACCTCACCGATCTTTATTGACGATTCGCCGTCGCATCTTGCATCGATGACTCAAGAGTGTCCCCAGGCACAACTCTTCGAGATGCGTCGTGATGGTCGATGGCCGGTCATCCATGCACTCGCTGAACTCCCCAGCGTATAATAAAGCTCGCCCATGACGACCGCACCACAGGTTGATAAATCACACTATGACTTTCGTGCCTATGGGTTCGAAGGTCGTTTCGTCAGTTACTACTGGCAGCTACGCGAAGTCCTTTCACTTTCCCCTACCTCCATCCTCGAGGTCGGGGTGGGGGACGCCGTGTTCGGAAGCTTTGTGAAGAAGAATACCGCTATTGCATACCAGTCGCTCGATATCGCCGAGGATCTATCGCCAGACCTCCTGGGGAGCGTGACGAACATTCCACTTCCCGATAACGCAGTTGATGTAGCCTGTGCGTTTGAAGTACTCGAGCACTTACCCTTTGATGAGTTCGAACGTGCCTGTGCTGAACTCTCTCGAGTCTCGCGTCATGCTTTCGTGGTGAGTCTCCCGCACTTCGGTCCCATGTTGGCACTCTCCTTCAAGATTCCTTTTTTGTCGCGACAACAGTGGGCGATCAAGATTCCTTTTCCTAAAGCTCACACTTTCAACGGACAGCACTACTGGGAGATTGGGAAGCGTGGATACCCGCCGTCACGTATTCGATCCGTTCTTTCACAGCTCGGTACGGTAACGCGCGACTTCGTACCATTCAATAGCGAGTACCACCATTTCTACGTGGTACGAAAGGCTTCCTAATATGCGACTCCTCATTGTCACGCAGGCGGTAGACCAGGGGCATCCCGTGCTCGGATTCTTTCACGAGTGGCTTGAGACATTCGCGGCGCAGTGCGAGCAGGTTGAGGTGATCTGTCTGTATGAAGGAGAGCATACTCTTCCGGCACATGTCCGGGTGCATTCGCTTGGTAAGGAGGGGGGTATACAGCATCCGGTGATCTATGCGGTTCGATTCCTTCAGCTCGTCTGGCAGCTTCGCCATGCATACGATGCAGTATTTGTGCACATGAATCCGGAGTACGTTGTGCTTGCGGGTTGGTTTTGGAGACTTACCAGAAAACGGATCGGTCTGTGGTATCTCCATAAGAGTGTGACCCTTCGGCTACGGGTCGCCATTTTCTTTGCTTCAGTTGTATTTACCGCGTCCCCGAAGAGTATGCGGGTTGAGACACCAAAGAAGCGAGTGGTGGGGCATGGGCTTCCAGTACATCGTTTGCCGCTGCTTCCGGCCCCTGCGATGCAGGAACCAATCCAACTGCTTACTATCGGTCGACTCTCGCCGGTGAAGCGCGTCGAATTGCTCATTGGCGCACTTGCGCACCTCCCGGATACCGTACAGCTTTCAATTGTCGGAGGTGCTGCGGGGCCTTCCGGTGAGGCATATGAAGCAACACTCCGAGAGATGGTAGCGGAGCTTGGTCTTGACGCACGTGTGCAGTTCGCCGGTCCGCAGGCTCCTGCCGCTCTTGCCGCATGGTACGAACGATCGCATCTCTTTGTGCACGCCTCAGATACGGGATCCTTGGATAAGGCACTGCTTGAAGCACTGGTTCGAGGTGTTCCGGTGGTTACCACGAATTATGAGCTGGCGAGGGAGGTGGGAGAACCGCTCGCGTTCGCGGCATCTCCCGTGGTACGTCAGCTCGCCGGAAAGATTGAGGCGGCACTCGCGGCACGGGCCTGGCAGGACCCTGAACTGCGTGCAATGGCGCACGCGTATGTTGAAAAACGACATAACCTCAATGTGCTCATTCCCACTATGGTCGAAACGCTGGACGGTAATGGCTAGTTTTAACCGATAACGGTATGCTGATGCTACGTAAGGTATGACACGGAATATTCTCATTACCGGCGGTTGCGGCTTTATCGGCACCAATGCCGCGCTCGCATTTGCAGGGGCTGGCAACCGTGTCACCTTGGTTGATAATTTTTCTCGACCGGGATCAACCGCAAATGCGGAGCACCTCAAAAGCCAAGGGATTACCGACATCGTCACGCTGGATGTTGCTGACGGTATTGATGCGCTACGGAACCTTTTGGATGATCGATCCATCGACGCGGTCATTCATGCAGCCGCACAGGTAGCGGTCACGTCTTCAGTGGTAGACCCACTGCACGATTTCCGCATGAATGCGCTTGGCACACTGCATGTGCTTGAGGCAGCGCGGACTGCCGCAAAACAGCCATTCGTTCTCTTTACTTCAACTAATAAAGTATATGGTGGCATGGAAGCGGTGGCGCTGACTGAGAGCGACGCTCGGTATGCGTATAGGGATCTCCCAGATGGTGTTTCAGAATCTATTGCGCTCGACTTCCACTCCCCCTACGGCTGTTCAAAGGGTGCAGCGGATCAGTATACTCGTGACTACGCGCGTATCTACGGAATCCCAACCGCAGTGTTTCGTCAGTCTTGTATTTATGGGAAGCATCAGTTTGGCATTGTGGATCAGGGTTGGCTCGCATTTCTTACGATGCAGGCGGTCTTCGATCGTCCGATCACCGTCTATGGAGACGGTAAGCAGGTGCGTGATGTGCTTTTCGTGGACGATCTTGTGCGTGCCATGGAGGCGGCGATCAGTACGCCAGAAAAGAGTGCGGGTGAGATCTTTAATATGGGCGGCGGACCACGCAACACACTTTCACTTCTCGAGTTTCTCGCCTTTCTTGAGAAGCGATTGAATAAAAAGTTAAACGTTTCATTTAGTGATTGGCGGCCGGGAGATCAGAAGGTATACATATCGGATGTGCGTAAAATGGAGGAGCGAATTGGCTGGGAGCCCACCACCTCGCTTGAAGAAGGGTTTGAGGTTATGCATGCGTGGATAGAGGAACATAAGCCACTCCTCGAAAAGTATCTTTAACTATGCGTATTGGGTTTGTCATTGAGCCATACGAGACCGCTCATGCCTCTGGTATGGGGTATGTGGTGCTTGAGTTTGCACGCGAACTCATTCGTCAGAGTGTTGGCGAGCACGAGATTGTACTGTATTCGTCGCATGCCGTTACGAAGGAAGGGATTCCGGGGACCTATGAGCTCGTCTCGCTACCTAAGCACTTCCTTGGAAGATTGTGGTACTTCTTCACGAAGAAGCCGGAAGTCGATGTGCTGCTTTTCATGACGCCGCTTCTGTCGATTGTTACCTCGCGTAAGGTGAAGACGGTAGCGCTCTGTCAGGAGTTAGGAAGTCAGAAGATTCCGGTAGAGGGAATGCGCCCGAAACTATTCGCATTCTTTCGCGATCATGTGCTCATGCCGCTATCGCTTAATCGAAGTGCTGCAGTCATTGTGCCGTCAGAAGCAACTGCTGATGATATTCGCACCTACTATCCGCAGGTTGCCCACAAGCTCCATCTTGTTCCTGATGGATACCAAGATCTCACGATATACCGCGATTCAGCATCGGAGATACCAGAGGCATACAAGCCGTACTTTTTCTTTGCTGGAAAAGTGAAGTATCGGAAGAATCTTCATGGTATTGTCTCGGCGTTCATTCGATTCAAAGAGCAGACAGGAAGTCCGGCAAAGCTCGTGATAGCGGGGGACCACGGAACAGGGGAGTATTTCCAGAATATGATTCAGGAACTTCAGGCACATGGTCTTGAGCAAGACGTGCATTTTATTGGTTATACGGTCGGCGCGACATTGTATTCGTATTACACCAACGCGCATGTATTCGTCTTTGCATCGCTCAATGAAGGATTCGGCATGCCAATCCTTGAAGCTATGCATCTAGGCGTGCCGGTCATTACCTCTTCGATTTCCTCGATGGCTGAAGTAGCGGGGGAGGCAGGCTTGCTCGTTGATCCCTATTCCATTGAAGACATGGCGGAGAAGTTTGAGCGTATGATGACCGATCAGGCACTGCGGGAGACGTGTATTGCGCGCGGTAAGGAGCGAGCAGCAGCATTTTCCTGGGAACGATCGACACAGGGGCTGCTCCAGATTCTATCGGCACTCTAGGTATGCGCCTGTACGTTCCCGATCCACTGTCGCAGTATCTCGTACATCCGCTCTTTGAGTTCCGGTATCCAACGGGAAAGACACAGCGGGGACTCTTTCGCGAACAACTTCCTCCGAATTTTTTTGAAGAAGTGGAGTATGTCGATCTTTCTGCTGCAGAGGCAATTGTGCTCGCACATAATTTCAATCGTCTCGATGATGCGGCGCGTGCGTACATACAGCGCTATGCAGACATGGGAGAAGCGAGCGGTCTGCCGGTTTTTGTGTTTGCGCACGCTGATTTTGCCGATCGCCTTCACTTTGATCCGAGAGTCTATGTATTTCGCTACTCGCTCTATCGCCGTACCAAGACGAAAAGAGATATTATGACACCTACGCTCGTTGAGGACCTCGGCAGGAATGGCATCACGCTTCGAGAAAAGCAGGAAGTGCCACTCATCTCTTTTTGTGGGCGTGCTGCGGTGAAAAGTCTACGTACTCGGGTACGTATGCAGGTTTCGGTGATGTGGTATGAGGCGCTCGGTTTCTTTGATTGTCGATTCCGTGCGTATCTCCCCGGGGTGTACTGGCGCGTACGGGCGATGCGCGCCTGTACATCATCTGCTCTGGTGCGTACGCACTTCATCGTGCGACGGACGTTTTCTGGGCATCCTGCATCAATTGAACTTGATCCCTCGACTGCGCGCCGTGAGTTTATCGATACCATCATCAACAGCGATTTCGTGCTTGCTCCTAAGGGAGACGGCAACTATTCGAATCGATTTCAAGAAGCCCTTTCGCTTGGGCGACTCCCGCTTTACATAGAAACAGAAAGCGTACTCCCGCTTGAAGGGGTTATTGAGTACGACCGTATTATGGTGCGTGTCCCAATGGAAAAAGTAACGGATGCGCCCGTGCTTGCTCGAGCGTACTATGATGCGCTTTCACGAGATGAATATGTGCTTCGGCAGAAAGAAGCCCGGCAAGTATTTGAGCGGTATATACGGCCGGATGCGTTCTATCGATATGTGTTCACGGTAGCGTTGCCTGGCAACACTCTTGAAACGCTCAATTCCTGATGGGTGCAGGATAAGGATGAGAGTGGTATTCTCACCCCGGAAGTTCAACCCAACGTCTTAGGAGGACGAGCAGTGGCGAAGCAAACCGTCTGTCTCATTATCCCGCCCTCGCCCTTTCTCTTGGACGAGCGCGTGTTCCCGTTCCTCGGTCTGCTGAAAGTGGCGGGCACACTCGAACAGGCAGGATATACCGTCGAGGTCGTTGACCTCTCAGCGATCAAGAACTACCTCGAAGTTATCGAGGATCATGTGCGAACCTCGTCTGCACGACACTACGGCATCACCGCAACGACGCCGCAGTTTCCAAATGCGGTCGAGATCGCCCGGACAATCAGGACGCATCGACCTGATGCACGACTGATCCTTGGCGGTACGCATGCAACGCTTGTGGTTGCAGCCTGCCGATATGACAACGAACGCGGGCGCGTCGGTCGTGCGCAGCGCGACTATGCGCCCCTTGCCGAAAACTTCGATGTCGTCGTCGCGGGTGATGGGGAGACACTGATCTTCCCAGCGCTTGAGGATGATGCACCGCAGCTCATCGACGGGGACAATCGTCGTTCGCCGTACTTCCTGACCGATGAGCGACTCGACGCGACACCTCTGCCGGCACGACATCTCATTGATCTAACGACTTACAAGTATGCGATCGATGGGGTGCCAGCGCACTCGCTCATCACCCAGCTTGGCTGTCCATACAAATGCGGATTCTGCGCTGGTCGGAACTCTCCGATGCTTCGCAATATCCGTCTGCGCAGTGAAGAAGGGGTGGTCGAGGAGATGGTGCATCTTTACAGCACCTATGGTACTCGAGGCTTCATGTTCTACGATGATGAGCTCAACGTGAACCCCGGAATGGTCGAGCTTATGCAACGCATCGCCCGTACGCAGCGCGAGCTGGGTACGACGTGGAAGTTGCGAGGGTTCGTGAAGTCCGAACGGTTCACCGACGAGCAAGCAGCAGCGCTCTATGAAGCCGGCTTCCGCCAGCTTCTCATCGGCTTTGAGTCGGGGTCACCACGTATTCTGGAGAACATCCAGAAGCTGGCTACCCAGGCACACAACAGTCGGTGCATGGACATCGCGCGTCGACACGACCTCAAGGTCAAGGCGCTTATGTCCGTGGGGCACCCCGGAGAATCGGGCACGACGGTCGATGAGACACGGCGGTGGCTCCTCGATGCGCGTCCGTTCGATTTCGATGTGACGATCATCACGCCGTATCCCGGATCGCCGTACTATGATCAGGCAACGCCCCAGCCGTCTTCGGGCGGGGGTCGTGCGGTGTGGATGTACGAGGCCCGCTCGGGTGACCGACTCTACCAGGAGGAGGTCGACTACGTGCGCGAAGCCGACTACTACAAGGGCGACCCCAACGACGGCTACGTGTCGCACGTGTGGACCGACCACCTTGATCGCGACGAGCTCGTGGCTCGCCGCAATGCACTCGAAGACAATGTCCGAGAAAAACTCGGTATCCCGTTCAATCCAAGTCGGGAATCGTTCCTCTATGAGCATTCGATGGGTCAGTCACCGCCGCGACACATCGTACGCTCTACGAGCGACTAACTATGCACAACCCCCTCCTCTTTGGAGGGGGTTCCTTTTTGCAACCAGGGTTCTACAGACGGGGTTATAGCCGAGTATCGATGCCACATGCCATACTCTAAGCGCATGACCGCTGCTCGGCCCCGTATTATCTATCTCACACACTGGCGGTTTCCGTCAGAGAAGACGATGACGCCGCTCATTTTGAAAACCTGCGAGGGGTTCGTTCGCGAGGGCTATGAGGTAGAGCTGTGGATTCCAAACCGACGTAATATCGATTCTGGTAATAGCGATCTCTTCGAACGGTACGGGATTCGAGAACGCTTTGAAATTCGGCGCCTGCCGACTCTGGATGCTATGCACGTGCTCGGCTCAGTTGGGTTTCTTTTTATGGTCGCTTCGTTCAACGTCTCAGCATTTCTGGCACTCCGTGGTCGTAATGATGTCATTGTATATGCGCATGACTTACGTGATGTCATCGTACCGTCGCTGCGCAGACTACCGCTCTATGTCGAGATCCACGATTTCTATGAAAGCTCACTTCGATTCCTTAATGCATTTGTATTGAAGCGATGTACCGGACTCATTGTGACGAACACACTCAAGATGGAACGTCTTTCTAAGCGGTATGGTTTCCCGCACGAACGCATGATTCATCAGCCGAATGCCGTGGATTACGCGTTCTTCGCTGCTGCTCCTATCAAGGAAGAGACTCGTCGCATACTCGGCCTTCCGCAGGATCGGCGCCTCGTCATCTACACGGGACACCTCTTCTCATGGAAGGGAGTAGATACGCTTGCGGAAGCAGTAGCGTATCTGCCTGAGGACACAGACGTGTATTTTGTCGGCGGTACCGAGCACGATCGTGTGCGGCTGAAGACGTTCGTGCAAGAACGGAAATTGCCTCGGATTGTTTTCGTGGAGCACCAACCGCATGATCGGATGCCGCTCTGGCAGGGTGCCGCGGACGTACTTATACTTCCAAACACTGCAAAAGAAGAGGCGTCTCGGCTTGAGACCTCGCCGGTGAAACTGTTTGAGTACCTCTCTAGTGGACACCCCGCGGTGGTATCTGATCTTCCCTCTATACGCGACGTAGTGTCCGATCGGGAAGTGTTCTTCTTTGAACCGGACGATGCGATCGCTCTTGCTCGGACCATATGTGCGGTTCTTGCATCTCCGGAGGAGGCTAAGGTTCGGAGCGAAGCGGCTCAGGCGCTCGCTCGCAGGCATAGTTGGGAGAGTCGATCGGGAGCAATTGCGGCCTTTATAGGCGAACGGACGAGCTAACTATATACTGAGTCGTACATGGAACTCGCGCAAATTCTCGGCTGGACAGCCACCTTTCTGTTCACGGTCTGCTATATCCCACAGATCATTAAAACGCTAACTACCCGAACGGTAGACGGGCTATCGTTCTGGCTCCTATTCCTCCAGCTCGTGGCGAACGTGGTCGCGTTGACTTACGCGACACTGATTACTCAGGCGCCGCTACAGGTCAAATATGTTCTTGCAATGGCATTTCTCATGGTGACCATTGGCGTGTACCTACATGTGCTCATGTATCAGCGGAGGAAACGGAGCGCGGACGCAAAGAA
This sequence comes from Patescibacteria group bacterium, assembly GCA_038062175.1. GTDB lineage: Bacteria > Patescibacteriota > Minisyncoccia > Phycocordibacterales > Phycocordibacteraceae > C7867-001. The sequence continues at coordinate 33,966 of JBBTXR010000008.1, read as the reverse complement.
CAATGTTCCTGATGTCACTCCTGAGCCCCCAGTCGGGTTGTAGTACGTACAGGCGGAATCGCCCTCTTCTATGAATAGCTCTGAGGCGTCAGTAGCGGGCGTCGTCGGTCGCGGCACTGCGTGGATGGCCGCTACCACCGTCGTGCTTAAGGGTGTGGGGTTTCTCTCCATCTTCCTCATTCTCAATCACCTGACGGTGTTCGAGTACGGTGTGGCAGAACTTATCCTGACAGCCGTTCCGCTCCTTTCGTTTTTCTTGCTTCCAGGACTTGGGGCAACGGTCGTTGCCGACATGAGTCGTGAGAGGGGACTTGGTAACGTTGCAGCCATGAAGGGGCTTCTAGTGTCCTATGTGCGTCTGCAGTATGTGTTTGCGGTCGTTGCGTGGGCGCTCGTATTCTTTGGTGCGCAGGCGCTTGCTATCTGGTACGGAAAGGGAAGTACCGTGATGTTCTTCCAGATCATCTCCTTCCTATTTCTACTGTCGCCCATACGTGCCACCGTACAGACGGTGCAGTCAGTCTTCCTTCAATTCCGCCAGCAGTCGCTCTACACCTTCCTCGAGGAGACATGGAAGCTTGTATTCCTCGGTATATTCTTTTTTGCACTGAATCTCCGCATTGAAGGACTCTTGCTTGCAATAGTACTCAGTCAGGCGTGCGCACTTATAAGCATGGCGTATCCGGTCTACAAAATAGATCCGTCTTTCTGGAGAACTATCGGCGATCGATTCCCGTTCGTTCATTTCCTACGGCATCACGGTAAGTGGGGTGTTTTCTCAAACTACGTTGGCACGTTCGGCAGGAACATCCGTCCGTGGATCATTACGTACTTCCTCGGCCCGAGTGCAGTGGGTATCTATGCCGTGGCGCAGGGCCTTATTGGTCATACGATCTCACTCGTCCCGCTTGATTCGGTCATCAAACCGTTCCTTGCGCGCTATGTACACGAGCGAGAGCGTTTCTATGCCCTTGTCGCGAAGGCAGCAAAATACCAGCTGCTTGGGTATGCGACGGTAAGCATTGCAGCCGCTATCGGCGTCCCGTTCCTGATCGATTGGTTCTTCCCGCAATACATCGAATCGGTACCGCTGTACCAAATTACGCTTATTATGCTCATTTCTTCTGCCTTCGACTCAATCTTCACGGGCGCGTTCTTTGCGCTTCAGGCTCAGCGGAGTTACTTCTGGGCGTCCGTATATAAGCTCGTTTTGGTGCTACTCCTCATGCCGCCCCTGATTTATTTCTTTGGACTCTATGGCATCGCGTATGCCAACATCATTTCGAACTCACTCTTTGTGTGGGAGCGATACCTCCGACTCAAGCGGCTCATGCCAGGATTCTCGCTCCGGGTTCGGGATTTCTTCACGGTCGATGAGACTGATCGGATGATTCTGAACCGGATTCGCAATGCTGCGTCAAACGCGCCGGTTCTCGGGTTTCTTTTCAAGTATTCGGCAAATGCTGCGACCAAATAGTTCGTTGGCGGGGTATGTAAACTTTCCGAAGAATCGGTAAGGTAACTCACCGATATCAAAGCGAGTTTCAAGGAGTGTAAAGTCGCGTAGAAATATTTTCTTGAATACTCCACGAGGCATGACGGCAAAGTGATCGTTGTGCTCGTGGTACCTGAACATATCACCGGTACGCAGGAAGCCAATGCGATTCCATATATGGAAGATATTCGGCATTGAAAATATAAATATGCCGTTCGGTTTGAGTACGCGAGCAACTTCTCGTTCAAAATGCATAGGATTCTCAAGATGCTCCACCGTTTCAATCGATACGACCATATCGAGAGATGCATCAGGGAAGGGCAGTGGCTCAAAGTTGAAGTCCGTTCTATGGAAGGTCGCGACCTCCTTGTTACGGAGGAAATTCTCGAAATCTACACCGTGCAGATTGGTGAAACCAGCTGCTTTTAATTGTTCAAGGAGTGTTCCTCCTGAACACCCGCAATCAGCAATCGACACACTTTTTGGATCGGCTGGATTAAGGCGAGCTGCATACTCCTCGATAAGAGGACGTGCCTTGCCGAGCCTGACCCATAGGCTGTCATGTTCTTGGAACATCGGGGTGAGTTCCTTGAGCGCGGCGCGTTTTTCGGTGGCGGAGAAGAACATGTGCGCCTTCATGTGCCGTATCATACTATGGAGGGAGTCCCAAAGCCATGACGAACCAAACTATCTTTATCACTGTCTCCGACACCACGGTGACCCGCAATATCATCGATACGCCCCTCACCGCAAACTTAATCGAGCGAGGAGTAAACGTGGTACTGGTTTGTCCCGAGCAGCGAGTCGCTCATTATCAAGAACGCTATGCAGCGCGTGGAGTGGCTGTTGTTTCATTCCCCCAGACACCGCAGAGCATTGTCGAGCGTGCGCTCTCCTTTGCAGCGCGCAATGCATTTCGTTCAAGGACACTGCGTCTCATGCAATGGCGCGCCTTTCTTTCACACGAATCGAGTGTACATCCGTACATTAAGTATGCATTCGCGTACCTCTTTGGTCACCGGCTGTTTCGGATGGTTGTACGGCTGTGTGATCGTGCTCAGTCGAGTCCGCCCGGATTGCTCGAACTTTTTGATAAGTACCGTCCCGCTCTCGTGCTCTCAACAATGCTCCTTGATGCGACTATCGATGTGCCTATGGTCCGCGAAGCAAAACGCCAGGGCGTGCCCGTTACTGGCATGGTGCGTAGCTGGGATAACCTGACCACCTATGGATTCATTCGCGTACTCCCGGACCGTTTCATTGCGCAGAATAATTTCATCCGTGATATGGCTATACATCGTCACGATGTATCTGCAAAGCGGATCGAGGTGATAGGTCTCCCACATTATGATGCCTACGTCGCACCATCAGGAATTGTTTCGCGAGTCGAATTTTGCGCAACGCTCGGACTTGATCCATATAAACCCATCTGGCTCTATGCTGCAGTAGGGGACTTCTTATTTCCAGCCGAAGCGACACTCACTCCTATACTTAACGAACTGGCAGAGAAATTTGACGCACAGGTGCTCTTTCGTGCTCATCCAGCACACGCAAGTGAGACGGCCTCATTTACTCACCTTAAACATATAACCTTCGATAGGACCGTCGCCTATCTCTCCGATGGTTTTAATGCGTGGGAAATGCGTGCTGAGCATGAATCACATTTTATAAATACACTTCACCACTCAGATATTCTCATCACGGCATCAGGCACAAGCATGCTCGTTGACGGCGCCGTGTTTGATAAGCCACTTATTTCTGTTGCGTTTGATGGTGAGAAGACGATGCCATACTGGTTTTCGATACGGCGATTTTTTGATCATGCCGATCACAGCAAGGCCCTTCTTGATCAAGGAGGGACACGCATTGTAAATACTAAAGACGAACTCGAAGAGGCGCTGGCGGCCTATATACATGACCCGCATCTTTTAGCAGATGGACGTCGACGTATAATCGATCTACTTGCTGCACCAGTAGGTGGTGCTTCAGAACGCCTCGCAGAAGCACTTATGCGCTGCGTCCGGAGATAAGTTCTGCAAGTTCCATTGTACCTACGGCGTCATCAATGGAACAAGCAGGGCGTTCTATAGCCCCACCGTCTCTTACTCGATCGATGAAGTATCGTGCTTGTGCGTAGAAGCCCGGCTTATACTCCGTGTCTATAGGGTCAATGGGAAGCGGTAAAGATTCTTCCCCGATAAGGAGCGTACCCTGCTCAATGGGCTCCAGTCGTGCCCGCACACCAGTTCCATAGAGGGTCAGTTGCCAACGGCCAGGAGAGTTCCAGTGCGAGAGGTAGTGACCGATTGTGCCGTTTACATAGGAAAGCACTGCGCCAAAGTTGTCGCCATGTTTCTCCTGAAATGATTGATGAAAGGCACGTGCTGCCGCGATGTCGCCACCAAGATAGCGCAGAAGGTCGAGGCCATGTGTCCCATTCAATACCAACCAATCCTCAATGAGGGAATCAGAAAATTTACCGAGTGCGCGTACGGCGTCAATGCGTTCAGGCGCATCCATAGCAATACCATGCAGAATTCCCCGCTCTTCGATGGCACGTCTCGCTGCATTAATGACCGAATAGAAACGTCGATTGTAGCCCACCATAACGCGGGTGGCCGACTGTCGAGCGAGTTCGGCAAGCTCTCGTGTCTCTGCCGCAGTGCGCCCGGCTGGTTTTTCAATTAAGAGTGGCAGACCCTTCGGAATAAGCGATTTTGTGATGGGATAGATAGTATCAGCCGAGGTAAGCACAAGAAGCGCATCAAGCGATTCCTGCTCGAGCATCTCCTCGTGGGTCCCGTAGGTGGTGGGTATAGAAAATGTTTCAGCGGTCTCTTTTCGACGATCAGGATTACGGTTAGCAAGGGCAGATAGTGTTACATCATCAAACGACGCAAGAACCTTAAGATGATGCTGTGCGACTGCGCCTGCTCCGATAATGCCAATACGGATGTTCATAGATTAGGTCATGGGAACAATAATCTTTTTTTCATCGGCCTGAAGGGGTAACGAGATAGACCTATCCGCGCTATCAGCGGCATGAATACCAAGAATCATGTGAAGCGCGGTTAGACCGTCTGGGCCAGTTGCGGCCATGGTGCCATCATGTGCCGCGTCCACAATCATTGCGAGTGTACCTTCGGCAAGGGTCGGAGGTGTGTCGACCAGGAATGAAGGGTATGACCATTCTTTATCTGCATACACTTCAAGCTGCCAACGATTCTGCGCGATATCAGCAGTAATACGTCCCTTGGTACCGACGACAACAAGGTACGGGGGTAGGGAATAATCCTCGAACATCTCAAGAATGCCTCGCGCGCCGTTTTCAAACTCATATACCGCAACACCGCCCGGATCGCGGAACTGCTCACCTCGAGGATTAGGTGTGCCGGTCCGGTCGAGTCTTCCATGGATCGACACAGGCTCACTTTTTATAAGTAGACGCATCATATCAACGTAGTGACTACCGACGCATCCGAGTCCGCGTGCACCGCCGATGAATACACTCACCAATCGGACCTCGCCGATGGTGCCGTCGGATGCATAACGAATGAGTTGCTGGAAAGCAGGAAAGGCTCGCAGGGTGAAATTAATGTAGAGCCGGCTCCCGCTTTTCTTGCAGGCATCTAACATTGCCTCAGCCTCCTCGATACTGGTGGCCATTGGCTTCTCACACATAATGACAGGGATGCTGGCCTGCGCAGCGGCGATAACCATCTCCGCGTGGCTTGGTCCATTGGTGACAATGCTTAAAAGATCAGGCGTTTCTTTCGCAAGAAGTTCGCGCCAATCTTCGTACCACCGTGCTTCCGGGTGTGCTGATTCAAACGGTTCCTGTGTCTCTGGACGTATATCGCTAGCGGCGATGACCCTGGCGCCGCCCATACGATAGCTTTCAAGGTGGTTCTGACCCATACGGCCAAGACCCAACACTGCTGCGGTACGACCAAATAGAGCGCTCATGTATGAAATAACAATACCCCGCACCAAGAAATCACACCATGCTACAATGGCCGCGTTGCTTAAGCATCTCTACCACGCAGCACTTGAGCCGTATCACCGGCTACGAATGTCGTACCCGGTCTGGTATGGCGTACTCAACCGTGAGGCGGTCAATCGGCACCGTCAGACACCCCTGCCGCTTTCAGAAGAGGGGAGACGAATAGTCGAGACACTCAAGCGTGACGGTGTCGCAGTGTCATCGCTCGATGCGCTCTTTCCAGGTGAGGACTGGCTTACGAAGTTTCAGACTTGGGAGCGTGAACATCCACACGTCGAATCCACGACTGGGAAAAAGCAATTCTGGAGAGAATATTGGGATCTGTTGCCGACACTTGATTTATCAAATCCATTTCTTCGGTTCTCACTTGAAGACAACATTCTTTCTATCGGACATCACTACATGGGTATGTGGCTCCGGCTGCGGCAATATCTACTCGCCAAGACCCTGCCGACCGGACATGCCGAACCAATATTGAGTCAGCGGTGGCATAAGGATCCGACTGAAAAGAAATGGTTCAAGTGCTTCATTTATCTCAATGATGTGGATGAAACCGCAGGGCCATTTACATACATGCGCGAAAGTAATCATGACGGGCGCTTCGGGCATTTGTTTCCGCAAAAGTTTATCGGCGGTACATATCCGCCGGAGACCGAGGTGGATCAAGCTTTTCCGAAAGAAAACGTAACTGTCATGACTGGGAAAGCAGGAACGGTCATCTTTTGCGATGTGGCAGGTCTCCATTTCGGAGGGAGGGCGACCGAAAATCCTCGTATTATGTTCACTGCCTGCTATAACGCGCCATCTTTCCCTGAAGCCTGTCATTTTAGATGGAGCGAGGGGGCACGTCGTGAGGCGGTAACACTATCTCCGGCCGCACAGTATGCACTCGGTGGACGTAACTTGGCCCATAAGACCGGATCGGCGAATATGTAGATATGACGAATGCATTTGCACTTATCCCTGCCCGCGGTGGGTCAAAAGGTATCCCGCGCAAGAATGTACGGCTCATCGCCGGCAAGCCGCTCATCGCGTGGACCATTGAAGCAGCGAAAGCAAGTGGGGTTTTTGAACGGGTGGTCGTCTCATCGGATGACGACGAGATTCTTGCGGTTGCTGCCGAGTACGGTGCGGAGACGCTGAAGCGTCCTGCGGAACTTGCGTCCGATACCGCAGGAGCAAAGTCTGTGCTCAGTCACGCGCTTGAAGCGTATCGTGATACACACGGTGCGCTTCCGCACTTCGTCGCCTATCTGCAGCCGACGTCGCCGCTACGCACGGCGCAACATCTGCGTGACGCATTCAATCTTCTTGAGGGAGATACTAGTGCTGACGCGGTGATCAGTGTGAGTGAAATTGATAATGCGTACCTCAAAGCATCTATCACGAATCCAGAAGGGTATATGGAATACGCGGTCGGGCGCGAGTTTGCAAACATGAATCGCCAAATGCTCCCGAAGCTCTATATGCCAAACGGTGCCATCTATATTATGGAAACCGAAAAGTGCCTGGCTGAGCCCCGCTTTGACGGGGATAAAACACTTCCGTACGTCATGTTACCGGAGGAGAGTATAGATCTCGATACTCCGGAAGATATTCCGCCAGTAGAGGCGGTGTTGGTGCGCCGCGCCTAAAAGGTACCACAGAGTTTGACTTTTTAATACTATATTATATAGTCTATTCGGACACCTACAGTTTTTGACAGGAGGCATCATTGCCAAACCACCGCATCCTCGCGCTCGCGCGCGACATGGGTGGGGCTAACGCCATCATCCCCATGCTCGACGAGCTTGCGTGCCGTGGGCATCGCACCCGTCTCCTGCTAGAGGGAGACGGAGCGGCCGCGACTCGAACCACGACTTCGTTCATCCAAGTGACGAGCCTCGAGGACGTGCAGTTGCAGTTCCTAGAGCTGCATCCACACGTCGTCATCACGGGTCTCGCGTCACCACGCATTCTTGAAAACGAGCTCGACCGTATTGCTCGTGATGCGGGAGTACTGGTCGTGCACGTAGAGGACTTCTGGGCTGCTCATCGCCGTGCAGAGTTTGTTCCCGACTTGTGCATCACCGTGGACGAGCTCGCTGCTCGTCTCATCGGTGAGGATCAGTCGGGTGCGCGCTCTGTTGTCGCCGGCTTTGCCGGAATACGCAATGTCACTCCATCGTCGGAGATCGTAGATCGGATGCATGAAGTGCGTCAGCTTCATCCAGGGACCGCACTCATCGTTTATCCCGACTGCGGCCCGACAATGGAGCTCGCGCTTCCTCGCCTCGTCGCTTCGATCAACCGGACAAAGCGGCCCTGCGTGCTTCTCCCGAAGTTCCACCCGAAGCTCGTCGCGCTCCCGCGGCCAGACGGAAAAGGAACGTGGGGAGAGTGGGGTACCGAGATCCTCACTCGTCTCCGGTCTCCGCATGCGGCAGTGCTGCTTGAGGGGTCGGTGGACGAGATCATTGAGTGTGCCGATGCGGTCGCGTCTGGCTACAGCTCGACGCTCTTCCGCAAGGCGATCAAGAGCGAGCTCGCCCTCACACTCTGGGACAAAGCCGTACAGGCGAACCTTAGGGCAGAGAGCGGACTCGATCTTCCTCCACTCATGTTCGCAGGCCGATATCCAGTCCTCGACAAGGTGCGGCCGCTCGATAGGTACTTCGAGCACTGTTGTCCCGCCTACCCGCTCTATCCGTTCAGTGCGCCGGTGGCGGCTGATGCAGTAGAGTCTCTGTTCTAGATACTGTTCTTCTACACCCCCCCCGCCGACCGTGGCGGGGGTACTTTTTCAATACTGTATCGTTTTCAGGCGAAGTGCGGTTATATATAGGTAATGGCAAAACGAGCATATTTTTCAATCGGATCCCGCCGGATAGGTCCTGACTATCCGCCCCTGGTCATTGCCGAGATTGGCATCAACCACGAGGGGAGTATGCAGAAGGCGAAGCGTATGGTGGATGACGCCGCGCGCGCGGGCGCTGAGTGTGTGAAGTTTCAGTCGCACGTTATCGAGGATGAAATGATCCCAGCCGCTAAGAAGACTATCCCTGGGAACGCCAAGGAGAGTATTTACGACATCATGGCACGATGTGCGATGAGCGAGGCGCAGGAGCGTGAATTGAAGCGGTATGTCGAATCGAAGGGCATGATCTATCTCTGCACGCCGTTTTCGCGTGCAGCCGCTGATCGTCTGCACGCAATGAAGGTGGTCGCCTACAAGATCGGTTCGGGTGAGTGCAACAACTATCCACTCATCAAGCATATCGCTTCATTCAAACGACCGGTCCTGCTCTCGACGGGTATGAACGATATTGCGAGCATCCGTCCGGCAGTACAGATCCTCCGAAAGGCCGGTGTGCCCTTCGTGCTCTTCCACTGTACGAACCAGTACCCAACCCCGTATGCGGATGTGCGACTTGGTGCGATGACCGAGCTTCAAAAGGCATTTCCTGATGCGGTGGTGGGTCTTTCTGATCACTCGCTTGGTAACTACACCTGTTTTGGTGCCGTCGCACTCGGTGCATCAGTTCTTGAAAAGCATTTCACGTCCGATAAGAGCTGGCCCGGTCCGGATGTGTCGATCTCCATTGATCCTCATGAGCTCGCCGAGCTCATTGAAGGGTCGAGGGCGGTTTGGGAGGCACGCGGCGGGAAGAAGGGACCAACAAAGGGGGAGACCCCAACGATCCGCTTTGCGTACGCATCCGTGGTGACGATTGCACCAGTCGCTAAGGGTGAGCGATTCTCAGAGAAGAATCTTTGGGTCAAGCGTCCAGGGACCGGCGCATTCCTCGCTAAAGATTACGAACGGCTCCTTGGAAAGCGCGCGAAGCGGGTAATACCGGCGGATGTGGCACTCTCCCGGGCAGATGTCGCATGAGAACCGTTTGCGTTATCGCCACGAATCGTTCTGATTACGGTCGCCTGTATCCGGTGATGGAGGCGCTGAAGGCTCACGATACTGTCCAGCTCAAGGTGGTGGTCGGATCCTCTGCATATTTCGATGGGTTCTGGTGGTACTTACGGTACGCAAAGGTGCCGTCACTTTTGAAGGCGTTGCCCTGGCTCATCCGTGCGCGCCTCACGAAGATCTTCGGCGGTGAACGTGCAGTACTTCGGCAGGAGCAGCTCTCCCGTATGGTTCAAGCCGATGGCTACGAGATCGACGCACGCTTGCCGCTTCTGATCGAAGGAAGTACGCCGCCACAGATGGTATCGGCGGCAGGTATAGGACTTCTGAAGCTCTCCGAAATACTTTCGAAGCTCAAGCCGGATATTGTGCTGATCAATGGCGACCGCTTTGAAATACTCCCGGTCGCCGTCGCTACGGCGTATCTCAATATTCCGCTCGCACATATTGAGGGAGGGGACGTATCGGGAACGATTGATAACTCCATTCGCCATGCAGTATCGAAGTTTGCACACCTACATTTCCCAGCAACCGTAGAGAGCGCTCGGCGCCTTGAGCGAATGGGGGAGGATCCTGCTACAATTTTCACGCACGGCTCGCCGATCATCGACACGCTCCGCGACATCGATACGTCACTTGGAAACGACTTACATGATCGGTATCCGAAGGACCTCAACCCGATTGACCTCACCAAACCGTATGTGGTTGTCATGCAACACCCGGTTACGACCGAATACGAAGAGAGCTATGCACAAACTAAGGAACTGCTTGCGGCGCTCGATCAGATTGGCATGCCACAGTTTTTCATTGCACCGAATATTGATGCAGGATCAGACGGCATTGCAACGGCGCTTACTGAGTATCGTCAGTCGTCAGGAGCGGACCGAAGCATTTTCCACAAGCACCTCTCGCTTGAGGATTACATCAAGGTATTCGCGCATGCCGCGGTTGCTGTCGGTAACTCTTCAAGCTTCCTGCGTGAGGGGGCATACCTTGGTGTACCCTGCGTCGTTGTTGGATCACGCCAGCGGTTCCGCGAGCGTGGAGAGAATGTGATCGAGGTACCCGCAGAACGCAGTGCAATTTCCGACGCCATGCGTAGGCAGATGGCGCACGGTCGCTATCGATCTGATCTGCGTTTTGGGACGGGGGATGCGGCAGTTCGGATTGCGGAAACACTCGCGACGATCGATCTTGCAAAGGTTCCCATCCAGAAGTATTTCCATGAAGCCCACATCCAAAAATAAAATCATTCGTCTTATATTCGAGCTCCCACGAGCACTCCTTATCGCTGTGTTTTGGGTGCTCTGGATTCTTTCGCACCTCATGCCGCGGGACAAGAAGCTCTGGCTCTTTGACGAATGGGATGGTACGCGCTGTGCTGACAATGCTCGTTATCTATACCTTCACGCCAGTCGGGTGGCGGGCTATCACGCTATCTGGCTCACTCATAACCGGGAACTCGTCCAGGAACTGCGCGCTGAGGGACTGCGTGCTTACCTTGCCCATTCACCACAAGGACTCTGGTATACGCTCCGTGCGGGAGTCATCATTGTCGAGTCGCATGTATCCGTATTCTTCTGGCTGACCGGCGGCATTCGCATCATCAACCTTTGGCACGGACTTCCGATTAAGAAAATCGTGTACGATTCCGCTGGCACGAAGGTACACAACTGGGTCTACCACGCTCGTGGCTTGCGTCGCCTGTATCACATCTTCTTCGCTCCCCAGAAAGTCATGCTGGGCGATTACATCCTTTCGCAATCCAGACAGTGGCAGAAACATTTCAGTACCGCCTTTCGTGTCCCGCTTGAGCGTGTGCTCGTCGGGAATCAGCCGCGCAACGAAGGAGTTCTCGCTGCGGACCCACTCTTCCTTGAGCGTGAGCGCCCGCTCGTGGAGCATCTTCGGAGCGTACGTGCAAAGAAAAAAATACTTACCTATCTACCGACGTTCCGTGATGGGAAAGCCAATCCACTCGAGGACAGCGGGCTCAATTTCGCTGAACTCGATGCATGGCTCGGCGAGCGCAACCTCCACCTTCTTATTAAGGCGCATCACGAACAGCTCGCCGGAGAAGAGCCGTATCGCAATATAGAGTTCCTGCCGGTAGATATTGCTGCAATGCTCCTCCTGCGCGAGACCGATGTTCTGGTTACGGATTACTCGTCCATCTTTGTGGAGTTTCTTGTGCTCGACCGCCCGATCATCTTCTATGCGTTCGACCTCGATCGATACACCACTACGATGCGCGAGATGTACTTTAATTATGACGACATCACGCCGGGACCGAAGGCTCGTACCCTTGAGTCATTTAAGGCCGAGATTGAACGCGCGATTAGCGGTACGGACACGCACCAGGAAGCACGCGCACGGGTACGCAAAATGGTATTAAATCCTAAACCCGAGCACGCCGCCGAACAGATGTTCCGACAGATCGTATCAGTGCTCTAGTGGTAGGGTGCGAAGACGACACCCTGAAGCTCAAGAAGTTCAAAGCCGAGCTTCTTAGCTTTCGCTCGAGCAACCTCGACGAGCCGATTGAACTCGTCGCCGTCGCGTTCAATGTCTATATACAGGTCCTCTTTGTCGAGCATCACATGCTTGACGCCTGACTCGGTAATGATGGTTTCGAGGTTCTCGACACCCTTCAGAGTCTCGATTTTTGGAACGAGTTGGATGTGTGCGGGAAGTCGCTCCTTGAGATCATTCAGGGTGTGTGGATCTTCAACGTTTGAAACTGCAAAGAACTTTACATTAGGGAATTCATTTGCAAGCTCGATGGCTTCCATGAGGGTAATGACCGGTCGTGGCGGCTTGCTGCGTCCCTGGGGATAGTCGAGGTACACCTCGTGGTCGACGAGGGTGGCGAGTGTCTCACGCGCTGCTTCCTTGCTTGGCATCCAGGCGAGATTGAGGCGCATGACCGCGCCCTGCGGAAATCCAAGTCCCTGCGCAAGCAGGTGATTTGATGCAACGATGGTGTCATTGCCTGATGGACGATGGGTGCTCCAGATGCGCTTAATGATGTCACTCGTTGAGACGCCCTCATGATAGGGAAGGACGACGGTTTCGGCCCCGATCTCCTTCGCAAGATCCTCACAGGGTGAAGAATCCTCCGTCCAGCCGGCACCCGGACCTTTGGCAATGATGTCGGGACGGAGTTTGCGCACGATCTTGTCCGGCATCATCTCGTCCTGGAATACGACGTCATCCACGAACTCAAGCGCCTTGATCATCTCAAATCGCTGATCTTCCGGGATAATGGGCTTACGCTTGTATCCGGTTGAGAATTCATCAGTAAACACCCCTACGGTGAGGTGGTCGCCGAGTGCTTTTGCCTTCCGTAACTGCTGAACGTGTCCCCAATGAAGGAGATCAAAGACGCCGTATATATAGACCTTTTTCTTTTTCTGATCGTGCATGCCAAATGTATAAATGGTAGTAGAGCCTTAGTCAAAGTGTGCCTGTTACAAACTACAACCCTTCACAAGTCTGCAGGGTTTCACTTCGTCTCATGATACTCCTGTTCGGTATTAATAGACCAGAGGTTCGATGAATCTGTGCGACCGTCGACAATATTGTCGACCGCGGTCATTGCGGCAAGCATCGAATGATCCTGGTTGTTGTAACGGTGCATGCCGTTGCGGCCTATCGGGAAGAGGTTTTCAATACGACCAAGTTCATCTCGAAGGATAGCGAAGTCGGGGTAGGTGCCGGTGTACGCAGGATACGCCTTGGGTTCACGAATAATATGTCCGCCAAGAATGGAGATGCCCTGCCGTAGTCCAATCTTCTCAAGCTCCTCGCTCGCAAGTGCGATAAGTGCCTCATCGCTCATGCGCCAGAGTTCGTCTCCTTCAGCGCAGAAATACTCGAGTCCAACCCAGCCATGTTCTGGATCCTGAACTAGATGAGGACTCCAATTGTGAAAGAACTGTACTCGACCCACCTGTACGTCGGGCTCGTGGACGTAGATCCATGTATCCTTGAGCGGCATGCCGTATTCGGTAGGACGGCGTTCGAGTAGTAGTCCCACGCTAATAAAATCTCGATAGGTGAGACCATTAGCAACTTTGAGCGACTCGTCACTCGCGTAGGTTTCAAGCAGAGAACCAAGTGCGCGCATATCGGTGGTTGAGAATACGTAATCAGCAGGGATTCGCTCAGTGCCATTAACCCGAACATGGGTGATGCGCGTACCATCCATCTCAATACCATCAACGGTGCTGTTCATGCGGACTTCGCCGCCGCGTTCCTCAATCTTTGTAACGACCTTCTCCCACATGGCACCAGGACCAAAGGCAGGGTAGAGGAATTGCTCGATGAGCGAAGTTTCGACACTTTTCCCGGAGAGTGGTCCGAGTCGGAACAGACGTCGCAATGCATGAAGTATCGCTTTCGTTATTGAAAGGCCTTTGACGCGCTGAGCGCCCCATTCGGCTGTCATCTCGTTGCAGGGGGTACCCCAGACCTTTTCCGTGTATGACTTAAAGAAAGTCTTATAGAGTTCACTACCAAATCGATTAATAAAGAAATCCTCGAGAGTGACCTCAGGCTTAATCGGGAAGAGTGCAGCTTGTAGATACGTGACACCTATTTTTAGCATCTTCACAAAACCCAGTTTGCGCACGGTATCGAAAGATAATTCAATCGGATACGCAAAAAACTCTCCTCCGTATACGATGCGAGTCTTACGGGGACGTACCAGCATGACGTCCAATCCATCATCCTTGGCTGCGGTGCGTAGTCCTTCGGTCAGGGCGCGGCGAGAGTTCTGGTAGGTAATGTCGGTCGATCCGCCTTCAAGTAAGACTGGAAGCATGTCTGCCCACCAGCGCATGACCCGATCAGATTTTGAGAAGAATCGATGGCCGCCGATATCGATGCGGTTCCCGTTATATACCTCAGTGCGGGAAATGCCTCCGACATACTGCGGACTCCGTTCAATGACGATCGGAATAATGTCAGTACGGAGCAGGAGCTCGTAGGCGGCGGTGAGTCCTGCCGGACCCGCGCCTATAATAACGGCCCGTTTTTGCATGATAATCCCCATCATAACAGAGCCGTGGGGCGGTGGCAGGAGGGCAGGGAAAGGGTAGTATAGAGACACTGTGTCTCAGCCGTATCTTTCAATTGTCATTCCGGCGTACAACGAGGAGCGCCGTTTGCCGCCGACGTTGCATCGGTTGCTCAGCTATCTCCCGACACTCGGTAAATCGTACGAGATCATCATCTCAGACGACGGTAGTAAAGACGGTACTGCATCGATGGTTACCGAACTTGCGAAGCAACACCCAGAACTCGTCCTCCTTTCCGATGGGGTGAATCGCGGTCGCACGCCAGCAATGCGCCGGGGCATTGAAGCGGCAAGAGGAGAACTTATTCTTGAGACCGATGCGGATGGATCGGTTGCAGATGACGCCATCGGTCGCTGCGTCAAAGCGTTTGAAGAAGACCGCTCGCTTGCCTGTGTCTTTGGTAGCAGGGAACTTCCGGAGTCGCATATCGCCAAGTGGCAGCCACCGCTACGTGTGTTCCTCGGGTATGGATTCTTGTATCTCACACGCACGACGCTTTGGATGTGGAATATTACCGACTTCGCGCTTGGGTTTAAAATGTTTCGTCGTGAGGCTGCACGTGATATTTTTGCGCATCAGTATGAGCGGCATATTGTTGCAGAGGCTGAAATTATCTATGTCGCAAAGCAGCGAGGTCATCGCTATATGGAGATACCCGTTACCTGGACCGATGATGCCGATTCACGTATCCGCCCATTCCGTGAAGTGTTCCGTTCGCTCGCGGGTCTCGCACGCATAAAGCTGCGTTCGTTCACTGGCGTCTATAGATCTTAGATACTATGGAATCGCACCTCTATACGGAAATGGCACAGGTTGAACGGACCCACTGGTGGTTCAGGGGTCGTCGTTCCATTGTGCTTTCGCTTCTGCGCCGGTATGCGAAGGGCGGAGGCGCACTCCTTGATGTAGGAATGGGAACCGGATTTAATGCACGGTTATTTACCGAGCAGGGATTCACTGTCGAAGGACTGGAGAGTGCTCCGGAGGCGATCGCGATCGCGCGCAAACATGCTGCAGGCACACCAATCATTGCGAGCACATTTCCGTCAGCACTCGTGCCGGAAGGGAAGTATCAGGTGGTCACGATGCTCGATGTTCTCGAGCACATCGATGATGATCGAGGCGCCCTTGCGGCAGCTGCGCGCAGCCTTGCTCCCGGTGGCATCCTCCTCCTGACCGTGCCAGCATTTCCGTTCCTCTGGACCAGGCATGATGAGCTCGCGCATCATGTACGGCGCTATCGCAAGGCAGAACTTCTTGAAAAGGTGCGAGACGCGGGACTGATTCCCGTACAGGTGAGTTACTACAACTTCTTTCTCTTCCCGCTCATTGCCTGTGTTCGTCTAGCGCAAAAGGCACTTCGTATTCGTAAGGAAACCAGTGACTTCGATGCAACGCCGGGATTCCTCAATGCGCCACTCACCTTTATCTTCGGTCTTGAGCGATACCTGCTGGCGTACACGTCACTGCCGTTCGGTGTGTCGCTTATTGCGGTCGTACGAAAGGCCCCATGAAGCAGTTCCTTGCACGGCACCCGCACATAGTACGTATCGCAGCAGTTTCCCTGATCGCAGGATTAGGTAGCACAGGGTTTCTTGTGTGGGTGGCATCGGCGCAGGGCCTCAATCCGGCAGCAATCACCGGGGACGCGAAAGGGTATCTACTATTGGCTGATAATCTACGTACGCAGCAGGTATTTTCAGTTGCAACGAGCGCACCATTTTACCCAGAGAGCTTCCGGGCACCTGGATATCCTTTCTTTCTTGCGCTTCTGTACACCGTAACGGGAAGCTGGCTTGGCACGCTTTTTCTCCAAGCACTCCTCCTGAGTGTTGCGCCGGTGCTGCTCTATCTTCTGATCCGTCCCTACCACGAACGAGCAGCATTCTGGGGCAGTATCGTGTACGCCCTTGAACCTCTCCGGCTCTTTTATTCCGCCTCGCTCCTCTCGGATGCTCTTTTTGCTGCATTACTGCTTGCTGCACTCCTTTGTCTTCAGAGGGCTCGTGGTTCGTGGCGCTATGCCGGTGCTACCGGATTCATACTTGGCATTAGCATACTCGTGCGTCCAATTGCAGTCTTTCTACCATTCGTCTTTGCGGGGTTCGCCCTTTGGTCCTATCGCCCGCTACTGCAGGGCGTTAAAATTGCTGGAATCATCGTGGTAATCGCGGTCCTCACAGTCCTTCCGTGGTCCCTTCGTAACTACGAACTGTTCGGCTCATTCAATGTATCTTCGGTGGGTGCGGCAAACCTTATGCTCTACAACGCTCCTGAGTTTCTGAAATTTAATCCTGCACCGGAGGGTCGTGTCGTGTACGAACGTTTTAAAGAGGAACAGGAAATGCTTCCGCGCGAAGAAGCGCTTTCACTTGCTCGTACACCGATCTTCACCGCTTCTTTCAAAGAAGTTATTCAGGGCGAAGAACTCTCGTACCTGTTCTTCCACGTGTTCAAGACCATGCCATTCTTCCTCTCTGACGGTCTGCGGGATGTGATTCGTCTCTTCAATGTTGAGATTGGCACAATGCCAAATATCACTACCGATCTTTTGACAGGAAGAGTGGGGAATATTATTTCGTACCTGCTTGGGGGTGGTATTGCGATCTGGTTATTCATTATTGGCATTACCTTTTGGGGCATCACTACACTATTCTGGCTTTGGTGTGTCGTGCAGACCCTGCGCGGACGTATGCATTACTCCTGGGCTTTCCTTGGTGTCCTTATTTTATATTTCGCGCTTCTCACAGGACCGGTGAGTAACGCGCGCTACCGACTGCCCATTGAGGGATTCCTCATTGCCTCAGCTGCTGCGGTAGTATTGAAGAGACATGAAGCATAGGCTGCCATCCTGGGTATCCATAGCCGTACTCTTTGCCTGTGCAACGGCAGTATTGTTTCTACCGATTGCGTTCGGGAAGGTGTTGATGCCTCCCGGAACCGATATCGCTGTCTATTACTACCCGGCATTTCATTTTTACGTTGATGCCGTGCAATCAGGGCAGTCGTTTCTATGGAATCCGCACCTCTTTTCTGGATTTCCAATGTACGTAAGTCAGTCTGCAGGTTTTTTCGACCCTCTCAACCTGTTACTGGCGACGTTCTTCGCTTCTCCCTATATGCTTGAGCTTCGGCTCATAATTGATGTTTTGCTTGCGCTCGGGTGTAGCTATGCGGCAGCGCGTGCACTCTCACTTTCTCGTCGCGCATCAATCCTTACGGCGCTTTCATACATTATTGCGTTCGAATGGTTTTATCTCTCGAATCCTCTTACCGCAAACACGTTATTTCTGCTGCCGCTTCTTATGTGGTGCTGCGCACATCTACTTACTGATGAACGTACGCTCCGATACGTACTTATTGGGGGAGGAGGTTTGGGTTGGGCGCTACTGTGTGGTTATACGCAAATTGTATTTTATGCGGTCGTGCTTTCCGGAATCTACCTTACTGCCTATGCATTCCTTGCACGCCTGCGACTGAAGCGTTTTTTTGGAATTGTGGTGCGATACGCGCTCATAGTGGTACTTGGTGCATTGCTCGCATTGCCACAGTTGTTGCCTACGGCACTGTTTCTACCCGAGACATCGCGTGCTGGTGCTTCGTCCTATGAACAGGTCACGCTGAAGGTTATTGCACCCGGAGATCTGCTGCTTGCGCTGGTACCACCACATTTCTATGTTCCGTATATCACGCCAGGACGAAAAGCACTTTTTGTCGGTGCGCTCTGGATGTTGCTTGCGGTTGGAGCGCTTGCACTCACCGCTAAGGTGTGGCGACGCAAAGAACACCGGGCTCAGGAACAGCATATTGCAGCAATTGGCATTGCCTTCTTGTTTGCTTTCATTGCTGCAGTGCAGTATTCGCCACTCTACTATCTCCTGAATCAATTGCCGGTCTTTTCACTCTTCCGCTTTCCGTTCCGCTTCATGTTCTTGGGGGTGTTCCTGCTTTCGCTGCTTGCAGCATATGGGTTTGACCGCGCAGAGCATCTCGTGCACTCACGTGTATTCCGGTGGGGTGCCTATATGCTCGCAGTGATTACCACCTTCTTTATAGGTGGGATTACGGTTATTCAGGTACTTGGCACTACAGGAGGTGCGTGGCTCGCAACACTACTTTCTAACGTGTTCGCCGCAACAGTGCAGGGACGTTTTGGATTCACTAAGGATCCAGCATCCTATGCGCATGCATTTGAGCAGGGTCTTGCTGCATATCGCGAACTTCTTTCGTTCGCAAATCCCGGAATACTTCTCCCACTGCTTTGTCTTGCTGTCTCTGCACTACTTGCGGTCTTGTTTGCGCGCGGACATCTGCAAGTGAATCGCTTCCAATTTTCAGCGTTTGTACTCGGACTCTGCACATTCGTTGCCGTTGCCGTGGGCGGATGGAAAGGATTCATACCGAGTGAACTGTACGGATCTCCAAATCCATTTCAGGAAATTATCGCGCAGGATGCACAACGCTACCGCTTCTACCCATTCCTTATTGGGGAGGCTGCCAAAGATGACATCCCGCCACAATATAAATTGTCACTTGATGAGGCTATAGCAACGCACGAACTTGCTTCAGCTGGTGGGGTGTCCAATCTCCATTTCATCCATGACCTCAATTCTGTCGACGGATATGATCAATTCGAACCGAGCGAGACGCTAGCAGCGATGGATAAGATTGGTGGAGAGCTTGGAGCTGGGTACGGGGCAGGAACTCCAGAAGAACGAACATCTCGTCTTTTGAAACATCTTGATACGCTCGGCATGATGAGTGGTAAGTATATTATTTCCGGCGTACCGCTTGAGAGTGACGAATTAATTTTGGTAGCAACAAGCTCTGTATCCGCTTACCGTATGACTCTATATCTTTATGAGTATCCGGATGCATCCCCTCGCTATTTCTTAGCAGAGCATGGCTGTACGTCCTGCACTCCCACAGATACTGCAATCGCACCGGAACGGATGGAGAATGGGAGATTTGAATTTATCGTCAGTACACTGAAACCGATTACGCTCGTGCTCTCGGAAACAAATCTACCTGGCTGGCGAGTAACGCTCGATGGGAACGTCTTATCACCACGACTCGTCAACGAACTATATATGGGTATCGATATACCACGTGGTGAGCATCGCATCACTGTTGAGTACTATGGTATGCTCGGTGAGCTCTCCGTGCTCCGTGCGCTCGGTATCGTACACCACTAACGTTTATGCACCCCTACACCCGTTTCCTCAATCCGCTTTGGTGGCTCTCGTTTCTTCATCAAACACGCTACCTCCACTTCTTCGTTGTGGGCGCCACTGGTGTAGCACTTAACCTGGCAATAACTGCTTTCTTCACCGAGCTTGTATTCGGTCGCGAGCAGTACTTCACGGGTTATCTGATCGGTCTTGGGGCGAACCTGCTATACAACTTTGCACTCCATACCGTAGTGACATTTAAGACGAAGGACCGTCACGTACGCAGACTCACGATCTTCGTAGTGTATTCACTTATTCTCGCGTATATCCAGGCACAGCTCGTTAAATGGCTCACGGCGCTTGTAGGGGTGGACTGGTATTTGGTGGTAATTGCTACCGTTATCCTCTCATTTTCGGTCGTCACGTTTGTGCTCTTTAAGTTCCTTCTTTTTAAAACGGCACACGAGTAGGGGAATTGCAGAGATGCTATAGTCCGTACATATGTCTATGGAAAAAGGCTTGAAATACGTCGCATATGCTGCGTTGTTTGCTATACCGGTTATTCCTTTCTATGTAGCTAATGAGCTCTTCTTCCCCTTTATTACCGGGAAGGGCTTCCTGTTCCGTATTCTGGTTGAAATAGCGTTTGTGGCCTGGGTTGCGCTCGCGATTATTAATCGCACGTATCGGCCTCGGTTCTCCTGGCTTCTCGCGATATATGGCGCATTTGTGACATGGGTGTTCATCGCTGATGTGTTTGCAGTTAATGCGCACAAGGCACTCTGGAGTAATTTCGAGCGCATGGATGGCTTCGTCACCCTGATTCATGTGTTCCTGTTCTTCTTGGTTGCGGGCGTCATGCTCGCGAAGGGAACACTCTGGAAGCGATGGTGGTGGGTATTCATCGGTGTATCGGCAGCGATTTGTTTCCATGGCCTCATGCAGCTTTTGTGTATTGGGGAGGTTTGCGGCGCATCCGGGTCAGCGTTTGCGATTCATCAAAGTGGTATTCGTCTCGATGCTTCATTCGGTAACTCCATCTATCTCGCGGTGTATTTGTTATTCGCAAGCTTTATAACCGCGTGGTACGCGATTGAGTCTAAGGGTTGGCTGCGCTACTCGCTTATCGCACTCATTGTTGCGCAGGTGTTTGTGCTCATTAATACCGCTACGCGCGGCGCCGTCGTTGCGCTTGTGGTAACCGTCGGACTTGTTGCGGTTCTGTACCTTCTTCGTGCCGGAAAGCGCACACGCAGAGTCGCGGGGGTATCACTCGTCGCACTTCTCCTTGCAGTTGCAGGATTCTGGACGGTGCGGGAGAGTGCGTGGATTGCTGAGAACCCAGTCTTGTCTCGTATCGCATCCATTTCGCTCTCTGAGCTAAACGTACGCTTTACGCTCTGGAGTATGGCAGGTGAGGGTATTAAAGATCGGCCCATCCTTGGGTATGGTCAGGAAGGGTACAACTATGTATTCAATCAATACTATCGCCCGGAACTGGTGACGCAGGAGCCGTGGTTCGATCGTGCGCATAGTGCCTATTTCGATTGGTTGGTCGCAGGAGGTATTCCAGCGCTCCTTCTCTTTGTGGGACTGTTGCTCGCTGCACTCCTCATGTTGTTCCGTGCACAGAATCTCTCAATCACCGAGCGCATGATGCTCGCGGGAGCACTGATAGCGTACGCACTTCAGGCGATCGTGGTGTTCGACAATCTCTTCTCCTATATACCGCTCGCTGCGGTGCTCGCGTATCTGCATAGTCGTACCGCACGTCCTATTGTCTCGATGGAGAAGTTACCCGAGCTTTCGCGGGGTATGTCTGAAGCCATTGTGATACCGGTGGCGGGTGCCGTTCTGCTTTTCCTCATCCTCACAGTGAACGTGCCACATATGCGTGCTGCCAATCACTTGGTCTATGCCATCTCACCCCTTCAGGGTGGTCCTGCTGAAAATCTCGCGCACTTCAGAGAAGCACTAAAGGGAAACCCATTTGCTCGACAGGAGATAGCTGAGCAGTTGGTAAGTTACACTGCTCGTATCGTAAACGATCCAAAAGCTCCAGAGGCGCTCAAGAATGATTTTGCGGTACTTACTCGAGACACGATTGAGAAGGAACTTGAGCGCGCTCCACTCGACACCCGTATCTATATGCAGGCATCCATCTTCTATCGCGTGGTTGGCGATAACGAAAAGGCACTCGCATACATTGAAAGGGCGGAAGAGCTTTCGCCAAACCGTCAGCTCATCATGCTTGAGCGTGCAACAGTACTCACTGAGGTTGGTCGCTCGGAGGAAGCTATTGCGCTCTATAATCAGGTGTATGACCTATCGCCGCACTCGGGCGGTTTCCTCTACCGTATTGCCGCAGGGCTCATTATGGCAGGTGACACTGCACGTGGAGAGCAGATTCTTACGGAAGTATTCGGTACTACGCTTTTGGATGATGAGTCACTCGTGATGGCCTACGCTACTACCAAGCAATATGACAAATTAATTGCCGTATTGAAACTACAGGTAGAGAACAATCCTAATTCTCCTGACGCGCGCTTTAGGTTGGCAACCGCATACGCACTTGCCGGACGCATCCCTGATGCACGTAAAGAGATTCAGATAGCGATGGCTCGCTTCCCGCAAATTGCCGCACAAGGAAAGGCTTTCCTTGAAAGCCTTTAGTATTCAATGATTGTACGAGAGTCAGTTCCGCTACAGAGCCTGACGACATTTCGCATTGGCGGTCCTGCTCGCTATGTTATCGACATAACGAGTGATACTGATCTATCTAACGCGGTTGCGTTCGCGCAAGAACACGCACTCCCGTACCGGGTACTTGGAGAGGGGAGTAATGTTCTTGCGGCTGACGAGGGGTACGCGGGCGTTCTATTCCGTATGTGCACGAGCACACTTTCCTTTGTCGAGGACGTTGACACCGTTACTGTTACCTCTGATGCAGGGATGCATTGGGACACACTCGTTAAGGAAGCTGCAGCACGAGGCCTTTGGGGTATCGAAAACCTTGCTGGTATTCCCGGCTCAGTGGGTGCTGCTCCGGTACAAAACATCGGTGCCTATGGCGTCGAGCTTGAACGGTGTCTTACTGCAGTAACTGTCTTTAATGCGCAGACCCTTCAGAAGGAAACGATCAGTAAAGAAGCGTCTGGATTTGGCTATCGCGAAAGTCGTTTTAAACATGAGCCGCATCTCATCATTACGAACGTTACCTTCACACTCTCGCGCGTACCCACACCAGAACTTTCCTATGGTGACATACGCCGCGCCATCGAAGAAGGAGCTGTACACCAGACCCCTGCGGACATAGGGGAGATCGTGCGCCGTATTCGCTCAAAGAAGTTTCCTGATATTACGTATGAAGGAACGGCTGGCTCATTCTTCAAAAACCCCATCCTCTCTGAGGAAGTCTTTAACCAACTCACGGTTCGTTATCCTAACCTTCCGCACTATCCCATTACCGGTGGAATAAAAATACCGCTCGCGTACATCCTCGATCAGGTACTTGGTCTTCGTGGGTATCGAAATGGGAAGGCGCGGTTGTTTGAAGTGCAGCCACTCGTACTCGTCGCAGACCGTGACGCAACACGCGCCGATGTCGATGCACTTGCTGATGATGTAACAAAAAAAGTTTTTGATGCAACAGAAATTTTAATTGAGCGAGAAGTGCGCGACATAAAATAATTTCAAAACTTTTTTAGTTATCCACACGTGCATGCAACATGCATACATTTTTTTTCTACACGCGTAATAATAAACAACGGAACACACGTGCAAGAAAGTTTCTTGCGTGTGGGTCGACAAATACTAGTCGTAGCAATTTTCATTCAAATATATGGCAGCAAAGAAGAGGAAGGTAGCTAAGAAGTCGACTGCAAAGAAGACAACCAAGCGCCCAGCAAAGAAGGCCGCAAAGAAGACTGTGAAGAAGGCCGCAAAGAAGAAGAGTGCAAAGAAGCGCAAATAGTTAGAGCGCTTACGCAAAAACGCCCCTCGGGCGTTTTTTGCTTTTAGGTACCCTTATCACTTCGCTTCCATTCAGTGAGTTTTCCTGCAGCGCGCTCAATGTCATCGGCATGCCGTGCCTTATGCAACACCTCAGGTGCTGCAATCGGGAGGTGTCTCGACTGATCAAGTGCTCTAGGAATCTTCCAGAGGTCGCGCTCACTCGTGATCCAATCGGTGCCAAAGCGACTAAGCGAAAAGGGAAGAGAGTAGCTCACGAGTGTCTTCTTGCCGGAATCAAGGAAGTATTCGTGGAAGTACGACATCGCAAGTTCGCGGGTAGTGCGATAGACCGGATCACGAAACCGGAGTGTCGCATGATTGGTCTTACTGAGTGCGCCCCACCGACCGTGCTCCTTATAGAGGACGATCACATGGTCATCATCCCCACGAGCACTCTTAAGGTCGAGGAGAAGTGGTCGTACTCCGTGCACCAGCATGGCGGCTGAGGCAAGCAGTGCGCCTTCCATACAGTGCGCCCGGCTGGTCTGCATCACCCTCCTCGGAGACATGCAGGTCTCGCCTCGCTTTTCGAAGTTGATCGCGAGCGTGTTTAGGTAGTCCTGGATACGCGACGGGGTATCGAGCTTCCGGAGAAGCTCGTACTCTTGGTTGGTGAGTCCATAGGGCGGAGTCATATATATAAGTATACGGGGCGCTAGCAGAGCGCTCGCCAAGAGGGTATAGTGTGCCGCATGGCGAACCTACTCGGTCGGATGTTTTCACAGAATGAGT
Source organism: Patescibacteria group bacterium (assembly GCA_038062175.1). GTDB lineage: Bacteria > Patescibacteriota > Minisyncoccia > Phycocordibacterales > Phycocordibacteraceae > C7867-001. The sequence continues at coordinate 9,566 of JBBTXR010000008.1, read as the reverse complement.
CTGCGGCCTTCATCAAGACCGCGACCCCCGTTGTCGCTCGCGCGGCAACGTTTGCGGAGGAATTTAAGACGCTTTCTGAGGATGAGCTACGCGCCCGTCTTCAGGCAGTGAAAGAACGGACCAAGGGTCAGCCCACCGAATCCGATGATATTGGTGAGGTATTTGCGCTTGTCCGCGAGGCGGCGGGACGCACACTGAATGAGCGGCACTATGACGTGCAATTGATTGGTGGCTTGGCACTCGCCAAGGGTCGCATTGCTGAGATGCGTACTGGAGAAGGAAAGACGCTCGTGGCGACACTCGCCGCAACGCTCCGTGCTCTTTCTGGGAAGGGTGTGCACGTGGTGACAGTGAACGACTATCTTGCTCGACGTGACGGCGCGTGGATGGGGCAGGTGTACGCATACCTCGGACTCACGGTAGGTGTGGTCACCTCCCAGGGCTCCTATATATATGACGCGTCGCATGTGGAAAGCGCTGAGGACGAAAAGCGCGATGAGGAAGGCTCGTTCCGCGTCTTCTATGACTACCTGCGTCCTGCATCAAAACAGGAGGCGTACGCAGCCGATATTACCTATGCAACCAACAATGAGCTTGGGTTCGATTACCTGCGCGACAACACTGCGTATGACGGGAGCCAGCTCTCCCAGCGCGGTCACCACTACGCCATCATCGACGAGGTCGACTCGATCTTGATCGACGAAGCACGCACTCCGCTTATCATCTCGGGACCTGCAGCAAGTGTGGAGGGGCTCTATGAGCGATTCGCTCAGATCGTTGAACGCTTCGTACAAGAAGAGGACTATACCGTTGATGAGAAGCAGCGCGCGGTGCAGATCACCGAAGCCGGTATCACCAAAGCCGAGAAGGCACTTAACATTGAAAACCTCTATACCGAGGGCGGAATGAAGTACGCGCACCACCTTGATACCGCGGTACGGGCCAAGGCCCTTTTCAGTAAGGATAAGGAGTATGTGGTTCGCGAGAACGAGATCGTGATCGTTGACGAGTTTACGGGACGGCTGCAGCCGGGTCGTCGCTGGTCCGAAGGCCTGCATCAGGCAATTGAAGCTAAGGAGCGTGTACCGATTCAGCGTGAGACTCGCACCTATGCATCGGTGACCTTCCAGAACTACTTCCGCATGTACGAGGGTCTGGCGGGTATGACTGGTACCGGTATTTCTTCCGAAGAGGAGTTCTACACCGTCTACAAGCTTGAGGTGGTCGCAGTGCCCACCAACAGGGCGGTGCAGCGCAAAGACTACGATGACCTTATCTTCCAGACGGCAGAAGGAAAATACAAAGCACTCGCGCAGCATGTGAAGGGTATCAATGAGAAAGGTCAGCCGCTTTTGATCGGTACTGTTTCAATCGAGGACAACGAGGTGATCAGTGCACACCTGAAGAAAGCGGGAGTGCCGCATGAGGTGCTGAACGCGAAGAACCATGAGCGCGAAGGTGAGATTATCGCAGACGCCGGAAAGCGTGGACAGGTCACCGTTGCAACGAACCTCGCCGGTCGCGGTGTCGACATCAAACTTGGTGGTGCGCTTGCGACTCCTGAGGCGCGTGAGGAAGTGCGTCAGCTTGGCGGCCTTGCTGTGATTGGTACTGAACGTCATGAGGCACGTCGTATCGATAACCAGCTGCGTGGTCGCTCTGGTCGTCAGGGAGACCCCGGAGAGACTCGTTTCTACGTCTCGCTTGAAGACAAGCTGATGCGCGTCTTCGCCTCCGACATGATTAAGAACGTGATGGGTACGTTCAAGATCCCTGAGGATGAACCGATCGAGAGTCGTATGATCACGAAGTCGCTTGAGACCGCCCAGAAGCGTATCGAGGGATTCAACTTCGACTCTCGCAAGCAGGTGCTGGCATACGACGATGTGCTCAACACGCAGCGTCTTGCCGTGTATGCCGAGCGCCGAGCAGCCCTCCTTGGTACCGATGAGGAAGTGCAGGAATACCTCAAGTCTCGCATTGGAGGTAATACAGACGCACTTGCAACGTTCGACGCAAAGCAGGCAGAGATCGGTGAAGGATTCCTTCCTCTCATGCGCCGCCTCATTCTCCAGGTCACGGACGCGTTCTGGCTCGAGCATCTTGAGACTATGGATTACCTCCGTCGCTCCGTATCGCTTCGTGCATACGGTCAGCGCGATCCTTTGATCGAGTACCGTCGCGAGGGTCTCATCCGTTTCAATGTCATGCAGGACTCAATTACCCAGGCACTCATCGAGGCGCTCCCACGGATTCAGCTCGCAGACGAATCAAGGATTCGTGCCGAAGAAGAACGCACTCGTAGGCAGGTGCTTGCCGCGTCAGAAGGTGGAGACGAGTCACAGGCCAAGGAACCGATCCGTAACAGCGAAGCCTACGGTAGGAACGATGAGGTGACTATCAGGAAGGGAGAGGAGACGCAGACGATGAAATATAAGAAGGCGGAACCGCTCCTTTCGCAGGGTTGGGAGATCGTGCGCGGATAACATTCTGATCAACATCGAAAGCACTCCTTTACGGGAGTGTTTTTGATTTACTGCTACCTTCATCTCTTTGTGATAGGGTGGACGAACATATGGCATTTATCGATGAGATGCACGTAAAGGCACAGGCCGGTCGCGGAGGCGACGGGGTTATTCGCTGGCTCCACCTGAAGGGTCTCGAGAAGGCAGGTCCTGCTGGAGGCGACGGGGGTCGTGGTGGTGACGTTATACTCCTGGGTGTTCGTGATCTCTCCATACTCTCGAGCTATCAGTTCACAAAGTCCTTCCGTGCAGAAGACGGAGGAGCGGGAGAGGGTAACGACAAGCATGGAAAGAACGGTGAGCCGATGATCATCAAGGTGCCGGTGGGCACCGTCGTCACGACTTCGACCGGGGAGACGTACGAAGTTCTCCACGAAGGAGAGGAGATCATCATCTATAAGGGAGGCTCCGGCGGCTTTGGGAACGCGCACTTCAAGAGCTCTGTAAACCGCAATCCATTCGAAACAACGAAGGGCAGGGCAGGCCAAGGTGGGGATATCGCAATCACCCTCAAGCTCATCGCTGACGCGGGGTTTGTGGGCTTCCCGAACGCCGGAAAGTCCTCTCTTTTGAATGCGCTCACTAAGGCCAGGTCTCGGGTAGCGGCATATCCGTTCACCACGCTCGACCCGCATCTCGGAGACTTCTACGGATTCCTCCTTGCTGACATTCCTGGCCTCATTGAGGGCGCCTCGGCTGGACGCGGCCTCGGATCTAAGTTTTTGCGCCATATTGAACGCACGAGAATTCTTGTACATCTCGTCTCGGCTGAACAAGAAGACCTTGAAAAAAGCTATAGGGCTATACGGGATGAGCTTATCTCGGTCGACCGTGGTCTCGCTGAAAAGCCTGAGCTCGTAGTGCTTTCGAAGGTTGATATGCTCCCCCCTGAGGAGCAGGGAAGGGTGGTCAAAGAGTTCTCGGATGCCATCGGCAAGGAGGTGATCCCGCTCTCGGTCATCGACGACGAACTCCTCAAAGCCTTCTCGGATAGGCTCGCAAAAGAGCTTGCAGAGGGTCGTTAGGCGCTTGCGCCAAGGGTGCTAAACGGGGTACCGTGTCTTAAACGACATGCAGTACCGCCCAACCATCGGCCTTGAGGTCCACGCAGAACTCAACACCAGGACCAAGATGTTCTGCGACAGTGCCAACGACGCGGACGAGTCTCGTCCGAACGTAAACGTCTGCCCGGTCTGTATGGCACATCCCGGCACACTTCCCGTGATCAACGCGGAGGCAGTGAGGCATGTCGCACGCGTGGGTACTGCGATCGGTGGCACGATTGCCGACTACACTGAGTTCGATCGAAAGTCCTACTTCTATCCCGACATCCCGAAGGGATACCAGATCAGTCAGTATGAACATCCGCTCGTCACAGGAGGAGAACTTGCCGGTGTTGCGATCACTCGCGTGCACCTCGAGGAAGACACCGCTCGCTCATCGCATAGCGATGTCGGAAGTATCGTCGACTTCAATCGTGCAGGCGTGCCCCTCATGGAGCTCGTCACGGAGCCGGTCATCCATGACGCGAAGACTGCCGGAGACTTTGCACGTGAGCTTCAACTTCTTCTCCGAACTCTCGGTGCGTCACATGCAAATCTTGAGAAAGGCGAGATGCGTGTCGAGGCAAATATCTCAGTCTCCAAAGACGACACCTTCGGCACAAAAGTCGAGGTCAAGAACTTAAACTCATTCCGATCGGCAGAGCGTGCGATCGAGTTCGAGATCGCTCGTCAGATCGAGCTTCTCGAGAAGGGTGAGAAGGTAGTCCAGGAGACCAGAGGTTGGGACGAAGATCGACAGATCACCTTCAGTCAGCGCCTCAAGGAAGGGAGCGCCGACTACCGCTACTTCCCAGAGCCTGACCTCCCGAAGCTCGTGCTCTCAGAGCTCCCTTGGCTTAGTGAACTACGCGCAACACTCCCTGAGCTTCCGTGGGAGAAGCGTGCACGCTACGAATCAATCGGACTTAAGTCTGAGCAGGCAGCACAGCTCGCTTCAACAATCGAAGACAGTACATTCTTCGACGCAGTACTCGCAGAGCTTAGCGACGAAGGTCATGCAGCAACTGCGGCGAACTATCTTCTCAGCGACATCGCCGGTGCGTACGACAAGCTCTCCGTAAAAGCATTTGCAGAACTAATTGAGATGACCGCAACTGGTAGCGTATCCTCACGCGGTGCCAAAGACGCGCTCGCACTCTTGCGTGCTAGCGGGAAGGAATCCGCGCGAGAGACGGTCGAGGAGGCGGGACTTCTGCAGGTGAGTGACACAGGATCGCTACAGAAGGCCATCGAGGAGGTGCTCTCTGCGAACCCTACTGTGGTTGCCGAGTACCGAGCTGGGAAGGAGAGCGTCCTGCAGTTCCTGGTTGGCCAGAGCATGAAGGCGACCAAGGGAGCGGGGAATCCTGCGGTCCTTCGGGAGCTGCTTGTAGAGGCTCTGAAGGCCTAGCGTTGGGGTGTGGGTGCTAACTAAGAGGCGCTTAGCGGCGTCTTTTCTCTGTTGCGCTCAATTCATGCATCTTGTGTACAAGCTATTTCATACGAGACGAGAAAGACTTATACTTATTGCATGGACGAACTAACTATTGCAGACAAGATTTACATCTCGTCAAAGCAAGCGGCTAAAATTACTGGCTATGCGAAGGATTATGTCGGCCAGCTCTGTCGTGAGGGTCGTGTTGAAGCACGATTGGTGGGTAGAAACTGGTATGTGCTCGAATCCTCAATCCGTGAACACCGATTTGGTGCTGTACCTACGTCATACGGTGAGGTTAATGCTGTAGAAGAGGTCAAAACAAGCCCAGTAGCTGCATGGCAGTCCCCAACATACGAGGCGGTAGTGGAGGAATCCATTCTCCCGCCTCTTGAGAGCACTAAAGCGCCTGTGGCGGCTACTGATACCTCAGAGGCGGTTGCTCTCATGCAAGATGCCTGGAAGGAGTGGTTCGCGACACGAGAGCAGGCAGCACCCTCGGAACCAGAAGTGGAGGCTGAGGAAGAGGTTGAGGCTGAAATAATCGTTGAGGAGCCTGTTGAGGAAGAATATATTGTCGAAGAAGAGCCTCTAGAGCCTGTTCGGGTATCCGACATAGCTAGTAATCAGGCTATCTTTGAGGATTTAGAAGAAGAGGAGAGCAATGAGCCTATTGCAGTTACTCGTGTCGCCGAAAGGGAAGAGGTTGGGGTCTATGAACCAGTTTCCTATCACACACCAGCTCCATCATACGAGCGTACGACGTATACCGAACCAAGAACGTCAGGAAGCGTGATTGATCTGTCACGAGCACAAGATCGAGTACCGATGGAGGAGCCTACAGAGCCTGTATATGTATCCACTCCGTCTGTACCGAGCCGTCGTAGAAGGAAGGTAAGGAAGAGCAGTCATCTCAGGGCCCAAGCACTGCTTATCTCTGTCGCAGGCTTAGCTGTAGCCGTTGCTGTCATTGGTAGCGGAGTACTGGACACGGCGCTCGCTACAAAGGGACTCAATGATGGACTTCGTGGTACCGTGATCGATGTTATCCGAGGCGAGACATCCGTAGAGAAGCAGTAATTATATATGTTTCTCGTCTCGGCAAGACGAGTATAAATAAAGCAGAAAAATCTCCGTTCAAACGGAGATTTTTTCTTTTGTAGCAACGCATCAGTCAGTAATACGTTTCTGTATGCGCAAACTGCATAGAAAAGTACATATACAGATATAAAAACGCACTGCAACTCATTTTAAGGCGTGCATGTGCACTCATTTACATATCTGAATAGACAAACTACTGATTAATTTCTTGAGAGATTTTCTTCTAATAGAGATACTGCTCTTTATTCTTCGATGAATCACTCTTACCTAATTAAATTTTTCTCGCGATGTATTTTTTTGCTGATGAAGACTTACTGATGCTATCCACAAAAATCTCTACGGTATTTCCGAAATCACAGATAGAATGTAGTTAATTCGGTTATCCGACATGACTTCGCTCCTTCAAGAAAACCTCATCTCAACTAAGGAAGCCTCGGAATTTTCCGGGTACCATTCCGATTACCTCGCACGTATGTGTCGTGCAGGAAAAATTGAAGGACGGCAGGTGGGACGCACCTGGCTTGTCTCTCGCGAATCGGTCGAAGTCTTTATGCGCGACCAAGAGGCTCGTAAGCGCGAACTTGCTGACTCCCTTTCAAAAAAGCGCGAAGAGGAATATCAAAAAGTCAAAACTGAGACCGTCAAGGAGGTTGTTGAGGAAGTTGCAGCGCCAATTACCCCTGCTGCACCAATCGTTGTCACTCCACGCGCAAGTACCTATCACGCGTCTGCTCGCTCAAAGCCTGTTGTTTCGCCGTATGTCTCGCACAGCAATCCATTTGCAACGCAGGCACTCGCCGTTGCGGTAACGGTTGCAGTGCTTGGCGGAAGCATCGTGTTCGCAACATCAAGCGTCCCACAGCAAATTGCACAGATCGCTACGACCGGTGCTCTCGCAGTCGAGAACACAACGAGCGATGCTGGTGAGAGTCTCCTCGCGTTCGGTGCACTCCTTCGTGATGGATCGTTTGGTGCACCAGTCGCACTCGCTTCAGTCAACGCATATCAGATTCCACTCGCCGCGTTTGCATTCACTCATGGACTTGGTGAGAACATCTCGTCTTTCGTCGCGACCGGTATCGTCAGTGCTCCCTACGCGTACGAGGCGGGTGTGACGGAGAGCGTGCTCGCGTTCACTCGTGCAGGTGAGACGATGCTCGCCGTCGAGAATTCGCTCGGTGCTGCAATCGGAACCTTCGCATATGACGCTGCTGATTTCGCCGGCATCATTCCTTCAACCGAATCATCACGCGCACTCGCACTTGAAAGCGCAACCAACACTGCATCAGCTGCATCAGCATTTGCTCCTCCAACATTTGAGTCGACGCGTGATTGGTTCCTCAACAAGGGTGAGTACCTTGCACGCACGACCTATGGTTCCTTCTCAATCTTCTACGACTGGGCAGGTTATGCAGTTGCTTCGATCATCGATCCATACGCCAACCGCTTCCCAATCGTGATGGTTGATTACCCACTCGGTGGAGGTGCGGGAACACCGACCAGTATCGTCAACAACACGGGACCAACAACGGTCGTGCAGAATATTTATCCGACCTACACCACCGAGACCGAAGGTGCGTCTATTGCGTATGTTGATCAGTGGGTTGCACGCCTTCAGAACTCAATCAATCGAAATGCTGAAAACAATAGTGGCGGAGGAGGTGGCGGTATAACGGAGGTCTCTGGTGACATTACAGTGGACTCAATCACCGTCACTAATAACGGTTCAATCGGCGGTGATCTCACTGTTACCAACAATGGCTCAATTGGTGGTGATCTCACGGTGACCGGTACGCTCACCGTAGGCTCCTTCGTGACCGGCCAGCTCTCGACCGGACTTGCGATCGAGGCACCCTACTTCACGGCAACCAGCACAACCGCTACCTCCTCATTCGCCGGCGGCTTCTACGCAAAGCGTGTTGAAGCGGGTGACTACCTTGCAGGTCCCTACGTCCTTGCAACCTCAACCACCGCAACCTCTGTTTTCTCCGGAAACATTGCCGCAAACGGCAACACAACGATTGGTGACGCGGGAAGTGACTCGCTTACCATAAACGCGGGTATCGCCTCGTCGCTTACTCCCTCAGCGGGCAGTACCTATGATCTCGGGTCCGCAAGCGTGACGTGGAGGAATGCGTATGTCGATACTCTCTTCGCGTCAAACGCGTCGTCGACAAACGCAACATCGACCAATCTCGTAGCAACAAACTTCACGGTCGGCGGCAGCACCTTCAGTTCATTCCTCGGGAACGCACTCACCAACGTTGGCGGTGTACTCTCGGTCTCAACCTCAAGTCTCGCCTCGGGCTTCTTCCAAAACGGTGGGAACTCCTTCGGTGCAGCAGGAGTCATCGGCACCAATGATGCACAGTCGCTCACCATCGAGACCAACAACCTTCCACGCATCACCGTCGACTCGTCAGGTCAGGTGGGTATTGGTACGTCGACTCCTGGCTCACTTCTCTCTCTTGGCGGAATCGCAAACTTCACGACTGCAACATCAACCTTCTTCTCATCCGGCGGTATCAATATCACGAACGGTTGTTTTGCAGTGAACGGAACCTGTATTACTGCAGGAGGTGGTGGAGGGGGTTCCGGTACGGTGAACGCAGGCACTGCCGGACAGATCGCGTACTACGACGCAAACGGTACCGCAGTCACCGGTACTTCGAGTGCGTTTGTAGCGACAAATGGAAACGTTGGTGTTGGTACGAGTTCTCCGTATGCAAAGCTCTCGGTGGCAGGACAGGTCGTTGCAGAGTACTTCACCGCATCATCGCTTACAGGAACTTCAACACTCCCTCTTCTTGAAATTGCGCAGGCATTGCAGCTTGGCTCTGATTACATCACCGATCTCACTGGTTCAGGTCTGATCGTTTCGGCTGGTGCACTCACCATCGATCGTACAGGTGACTGGACGGGCACCTTCGACGGTCAGCAGGGTACGTACTACCTCGATCGTGCAAATCATACTGGTCAGCAACTTGCGTCCACCATCTCTGATTTTGCATCGACCGCGCGCGGCCTTCTCTCATCAAGCGCAACCGGCCTTTCATACGACAACAGTACGGGTGTCTTCAGTCTCACGTCAGGCTATGTGATTCCTCTTAGTGCTTCAACGACTGAGTGGGCAAGTGCATACGTAAACCGCATCACCTCTGCAACGTATCCGCTCCAGATCGCAAGCAATGTGATCAGTCTTGCATTTGGTACGACGACTTCGAACACCTGGGCAGGCACGCAGACATTTGCAAACCTGGGAGCAACAAACGCGACGACAACCTCACTGGGTATTAATAGCGAAACCTTCACCGACCTTACTGGCACAGGCCTCCAGAACGTGGGTGGCGCACTCACTCTGAACGCTACCGGCGACTGGACGGGCACCTTTGATGGTCAGCAGGGTACGTACTACCTCGATCGTGCAAATCATACTGGTCAGCAACTTGCGTCCACCATCTC
>JBBTXR010000007.1:0-60775 GCA_038062175.1 Patescibacteria group bacterium | reverse complement strand
GATTCTCAACCATGGTGAGCATCGAGATATCACTTTCGGTGTCACCCACACCGTAGGAGTTCTTGAAGGTGAGATTCTCTTTCTCAACCGCACGCTTGAGTACTGCGCTCTTGTTCATGATCAAATGTTCGTCTTCGATCGTTCCCGTGAAGCGACCCGTGGCCCCGGTCTCGTAGAACGTGCCATAGGACTTATGAAACCCGAGTTCATACGCAAATCCGTCGACGATGAATTTCGGAGAGTGCGAGATGGCGAGCAGGTAGTATCCCTTAGCCTTAAGCTCGTCTAAAAGATCTCGGGTGTAGCGATACACGCGCTCGTGCTTTGCTTCGATGATCTCGCCAGCAACATCTGCCACGTCACCATACGGCACACCCTTCGCATGCTTGCCGAAGGCCTGTACGACTTTCTTGATAAAGGGCTCATACTCCCCCTTCCGATTCAGCCAATCGCTTTCTGCTCCCTCGTAGGTCTGTCTCGCCTCGGGCGGGAAGATGTTGCGAGCAATTAATTCCTCGACAAGCTCGATGAGGAGAGACGAGCGAAAGAGTGTGCCATCGATATCGAAGACCGCGACCGGCTTTGGCTTTTCCATACCCCAATCGTACCCCTTCTATGGGGAAAGGAAAAAGTGCTCTATTTCGCTCTCGGCCACACATTCGCGGCAGGAGGCCAGAGCTTGGTCAAGGGGTGCTCCTTGCAGGGATGCGGGATAGCGGAGCACACGTAGCGACCGTAAAGGACGAGTCCGTTATTCACATACCGCCAGTCCTCTTTCGGAACAAGCGCCTCGAGCTCCTTTGAGATTTTCGTAAGGTCAGTTGAGTCAACCAGATCAAACCGAAGCGCAAAACGTCTGACATGGGTGTCGGTTGGTATTCCTTCCCAGACACTAAATAATTCTCCCAGGACCACGTGCGCGGTCTTATACGCAACACCCGGTAGCTCAATTAACTCGCTTGCGGTCTTGGGCACCTCCCCACCAAACTTCTCATTCACCAGCTTCGCAGCAGCAATGATGTGCTTGGCCTTGTTTTGGAAGAACGTCAGCGAAGAGAGTTCTCTGGTGAACGTTGCGAGGTCCGCGTTCGCAAAATCATGCACCGTTCGGTACTTCATCCAAAGCGTGCCGGTAACCGCATTCACTTTCTTGTCAGTGCACTGTGCAGACAAGACTACTGAGGCAAGGAACTGGAATGGAGTCTCGTAGGTGAGCTCTGATTTGGGGACTGGGTATTCTTTCTTCAAGTACGCAACGATTTTCTCCATGCGCGCTTTGCGCTCTTCAAACGTACTCTCCATGCTATGAAAATATCTTGAGATCAGCGAGCACTTCTGCTGCATGCTGCTCGGGTTTTACCTTCTCGTATATCTTAGCGATCTTCCCTTCAGGATTTATGAGGAAGGAGTTACGGAAGATTCCCTCGTATTCGCGGCCCATAAATTTCTTTGGACCCCATACCCCATACGCATTCACCACACTTTTGTCTTCGTCGGCGAGAAGCGGAAACTTGAGTTCATATTTCTCCGCAAACTTCTTATGGCTCTTTACTGAGTCAGCCGAAACTCCAAGCACAACGGCATCAAGCTTTGAAAAGTCAGGATCAGCATCACGAAGCGCACAGGCTTCTTTGGTGCAGCCTGGGGTGTCGTCCTTTGGATAGAAATAAAGGAGGACGTACCGGCCTCGATAGTCTTTGAGCGCATGCGGGGTACCGTCCTGATCCTGGAGCGTAAACTCTGGAGCCTTCTTCCCTATCGCTGGCATCATACCTCTAGCTCGTCACTGCGTGAGAAGGTGAAACGGTAGGCGATGGTTGCGATTGCGCCAATTGCGCCTGCACCAAGTATCAAAATTACGAGCTTGCCTAGTACGGGAATGACCCCGATGAGATAGAGCACGAACATGCCGAGCACCGCCGACCTCCAGGAGACTGAAGAGCGCTTCAACAGTCCACGCATAAGTGCAGCACCCGCGATAATACCCGCATAGAGGTAGCCGAGGATAAGGAGAAAGAAATACGCAAGCGCAAGCAGTATTGCCACGACCGTACCAACAAAGGAGAGAAGGAGGATGAGGATAAGGACGGGAGTTGCCACTACAATCGCAAAGCCAAGGAGCGCGTGGAGCACAAAGCGTCGTGGGCTGCGTGACAAGACCCGCTCGGTCACGCGCTGCGCAAACGCTGGGAAAAGCCCTGCGAGGAGTCCCGCAGCAATCACCGTCGCAAGTACGCTTGCGACAAAGAAGACACCGGCGCCCGCTATTGCAAAGCGCTTAGCCTCCTCGACCGAAGGCAGGTATGAGGAACCACCCGTGTATGCGACCCCACCGTCGATAACTGCACTGGTAGGAATGCCCACTTGCTGCGGTGCGTTGTATTTAAGCGTGCCATGTATGTGGGTTCCCTCTCCAAGCGTGAGGCGGTCAGACGCAAATACCTCAACATCTCCCATGAACTCTCCTGCAAGAAACACCTCGCCGCCGTATATGAGTACGGGACCACCAGCTCCTCCTGCAAGCCGCACGTTTCCACCGGCAATCTGCGTTGAGGAGGCAGTGCCTGTCACGTCGATGATGCCACCGGCAAGCACAAGATCTCCCTCAATATCGTCTTCGACAATGATGCGGCCACCAGCAGCACGGACATCACCGGCAACTGGGCGCTTCACATCGATAGTGCCGCCCGCAAGAAAGGCATCGCCTGCAATAGGCGCATTTACGGTAAGCGTCCCTCCTACCGAGAGAAGATCACCTCCAAGAGCCGCTACCACATTCACGTCCGTTCCGGCGAGATATGCGTTATCCGCAATGGGTTCTGCGACCACCAGCGTACGCTCGGTTCGCACCGTTGAGGCAAGCGCCATGGAGGGCACAAGGAGAAGGAGGGTAAGCCCAGCAAGGATTCCCTTCATATGCGGTCAGGATACCACAGTCGCGGGTTGACGCCCCGGGGCATGCTTTTTAAACAGCCGGAGGGCAAGGAGGCAGATCAGAGCTGCGATAACAGCTGAGGCAATGCAGTAAATGCAGAGTGCCTTGATGAGAACGAACTGAATAAAGAGGAAGGCGATCGAAGCGATAAATCCAACAACCCCAAGCGCGACCACCGCCTGATAGAGGGGGTGGTGGGTTGCAGTAAACAGAGCGGCAATGAGTGCAAAAAGAACGCCGTAGAATGCGACACCGTATGCGGCAAGTGGTACCCCGAAGAGTTTCGAGTACGGACTCTGCGCAACAATGTTGCAGCCATCAAGCATCGCTCCAACGTCACAGAAAAGTGCAGCACCCTGCAGTGCTGATTGCGTGAGGTACCAGGCGTCCATGATGCCTAGAATTGTGAGGACCAGAAGTGCTACGAGAAGCCCTCGACGGGTATGCATACAATACATCCTAGCCTCTCCTATCCTTCACGCAACTGGGAGTATACTGGTTTCGTATGGATGAGATGCCAAAAACAGAGGAGGAGTGGGAGCAAAAGCTCGCACCCGAAGAATACCGAATACTGCGAGAACACCAGACCGAGGCACCGTTTTCTGGCGAGTATGTAAATAATCACGAAGAGGGCGAATACCACTGCAAGGGCTGTGGTGCCCTTCTGTTTACCTCCGACCAGAAGTTCGATTCAGGAACGGGCTGGCCCTCCTTCACCGATCCCGCTGTTGCTGAGAACGTAGGCACGCGTCCTGATGACACATACGGTATGCACCGCACCGAGGTGTACTGCAAAAACTGCAACGGACACTTGGGACACGTATTCAATGACGGACCTGCAGAAGCGGGCGGTAAGCGGTACTGCATCAATTCGACCTGTCTTGCGTTTGAAAAAGAGGAGGGGCGCCAATCGTAGCAGAGTACGACTAGCGCCCAGTTCCTTAGATGTAGCGACGTAATGAGCGAGCGAGCTCAGCGGCGCCAGACTTCTTCTTGGCCCGTGTAGGCTGGTACGCGACATTCTCGTGCGGGACGCAGTATATACCGTCACACCCCCTCCCGCAGAACGTGAAGTTTTCGAACTCCGGGTCTCCGATCGGCCACTTGCACATGTGGGCGCCGAGTGTGAGAATCGTTGCCGTTCCTGGAGACTCGTCAATGTAGCGCACGGAAGGTGCGGGTGTGTGCGATACCGGCTCAGCGATACGACGTGGTCCTGCAGGTGGTGCCGAGAACGGACGTGGCGGCCGCGGAACCTTGAAGGTGGTGCGCTGCGGCTTTGAGGGCGTAGCACGACCCGAAAGCCCCAAGCGATGCACCTTGCCGATGACGGCGTTTCTGGTCACGCCACCGAGCTGCTTCGCGATCTGATCTCCTGAGAGTCCGTCTTGCCAAAGCTTCTTTAGTAGTTCAACGCGTTCGTCTGTCCAACCCATTACAGTCCCCTTTCCCGCACATGGCGGTTCCTGATGCACTGAAGGATGTCAAAGAGAGGAGCTAGATAAATCTTCCCTCTGAGGTTGAGTATAGGCTCCCTCGACAAACCACTATCAACAGCAGGTAATGCTGAGCTTAGGAGCACCCCGGCACGGTTGCTCCCGTGTTTTTCATACCCACCTGTTCTTCCTCGTAGGTGATACGGGTACCCTCCTCCCCTTTAATGAAAGTGGCTTTGACCACAAGTCCACATCTAACGCTTGGTTCCCAGTACTGATCAAATACAAAGTTACCGAGCGAGTAGTACATGCGTGCACTACCCACTTCTTCAACTGACCCGATCACATGTGGGTGCGAACCGATGATCAGATCCGCACCAGCAGAAACAAATGATGCGGCAAGAGTGCGTATGCGGTCGGATGGTTCGGTTTCGTATTCGTTCCCCCAGTGCGCAAGTACGACCGTCGCGTCAGCAGTACTCTCGCTAATCGCTCTGCGTGCGCGTTCTGCATCTCCTCCTACAAAATCACTGTATGCGACAAAGGCGATGCGCACGCCGTTAATTTCTTTAACGACCGGTTCTGGACTAGCTCCTGTGGGATCTCCTACATATGCAATACCCGCTGAGGAGAGATAGCTCGTGGTTGAGCGCACGCCTGCGGTATCAAAGTCCCGGATATGGTTATTCCCAATCGATACGAGTCCAAATCCATATTCAGTTAGGAGCTCACGCACCGAGGGAGAAAAGGTAAAGCGCATGTTAGTTATGTCCCCAACCTTACTACCCTGTGACTGTGACAGGTTATCGGTGATGGGTCCTTCGAGATTCCCTACATTCATATCGGCTTCGCTAAGGAGTTCGCGTACTTCTCCGAGAATAACCTCGTCACTTGAACGCTCGAGGACGGTACGGATATGTCGATCGAACATCATGTCGCCCACAAACAGCACGGTCGCTTTCTCGTTGGAGGTTTGTGCGCTTCCGGAAAGTGTACGGAATACCGGCACCCTCGATTCAAGCGTGGCGAAGGCCGCGCTGAAGGCGATCAAGAAGACTAGCGTACCAGATACTAGTAAACGATTCATAACTATCGACCTTGAGTAGCCGTCAGAGCCTTGCGAGCCATCTCAAGGACACTATCTAGCTGTTTCTGTAGCTCGGTATAGGTAAGGAGTTCATGATCGTACAGATTCTTACGCCCTATCAAGCGTGCTTGAGATCCTTCGAGCACGTTCTTCCTTGCTTCGATAGCATCACTTAATTGTGACCATGGCTCAGTGCTCGTCTGAGCCCATACAAGTACAGCCTTGAGTGATTCATCAGAGCCGCGATAGGTTTCATTCAGGTTACTCAGCAGCTTCTTTCTTGAGGGACCAAATGCAGATTGAAGAGGATTCCGTTTATCAATGAGCGTTTTGAGCTGGCTAAGGTTTCGCTGTTCGGTTCCAATTTCTCCAATCTCGGTATCGATTGCACCTCGCGCCCGATTAATACGATCGGTCAATTCCTCAATTTTTGGGAGAAGGCGCTCCACCTCATCACCAAACGATTTCTTTCCCTCGACATGTGCTCCTGTTACAGAAAGCTCGCGCTGCAGCATACGAGATGAATTAAACTTTCCCAGCGGCATGCCTCCGTCATGAATACCATCACGGACATGGGTTGAAGAAACGGCATTGAAGAGTTCGCGAGCCTTTTCGAGGAGATCGTCGATCCTTAGCTTTGTATCGATGCCGATATGTTCGTTTATATAACTCGCCTCTATGCGGATTTTGTCATACTTCTGCTGTAGGCGAGACACCTCTCGTTCTTTCTCTGGATCGGGCTCTGTTTCTGGAGCACGGATGACCTCACCGCGATATTCAGTGAACGGCAGCGTCTTATCTGGCGTAAGGATATGCGCTACGTTATTCGCATCCAGACGCACGACTGCATTCGGATTATCTTCGCCAGGGAATTGTACAAGTTGTCGAGCAATTGCGTAGCTAATACCCACATCACCTGGCTTCCAGTATTGAGCAAGCGGGGTCAGGGAAAGAGTTGGTCCACGCCGCTCTTCAACACCCTTGTGCTCTGAGGTGAGTAAGTCGAGTGCCGCATCGTAACTTCCATTTAGTCCATGATAGAGACGTACCTCCGCATCAGGGGAAAGCGTGCGCTGTGCTTCAAAATGAGACTCAAAGGCATCCTTATCGAGCGCGAGATCGAGTGACTCAGCTGGAAGCTGATTCGATAAGGAGACTTTCTCAGCCGTAGGCACTTCTGCCGTTGACGGTCGCTGGTTGGGATTAAATCCTTCGCTCATGGACGTAGTGGTAAAATCGTAGCATGACTACTCAGCAGGCTATATTTGGGGGCGGCTGCTTCTGGTGCACGGAGGCGGTATTCAAGATGCTGAAAGGGGTAACGAAGGTAGAACCGGGGTATGCCGGAGGCGCACAACCTAATCCGACCTACGAGCAGGTGTGTACTGGTGAGACCGGACACGCAGAAGTGATCCGTATTGAATACGATCCCTCGCTCGTTTCCTACCGCACCCTCCTCACCATATTCTTCGCGTCCCATGACGCGACGCAGCTAAACCGTCAGGGGAATGATGTGGGTACGCAGTATCGCTCTTCAGTGTTCCCTACTACTCCCGAGCAGAAGGCAGAGACCGAGGCATTCATTAAAGAACTGGAGGCGTCTTCTGCTGAGGGTGATCCGATCGTCACCACCATCGAAGAAGCTCCCTTCTATCCTGCCGAGGAATACCACAAGGACTACTACGAGAGGAACCCTAGTCAGGGGTACTGTCAGGTGATCATTGCACCAAAGCTTCAGAAGGTGCAGAAGGAATATGCGGAGCTATTGAAGGGCGTGTAGTGTACCGAACACTGTTGGAGTCCATATGCAACTATGCTAGGGTTCTGTCCAGACTTACCTTGAGCCAGAGGAATCAACATGACCCAGGAAAGCGATGCGTCTTTCCCAACATCATCCGCGGATCATCGTGCGGAAACAAGACGAAAGTCACTTCAAGCGTTCCGCAAGATGCTGGATGAACCTGAGTCTGAGAAGGAAGATCGCTTCGCTGTTCTAATTCAGACAGCCAGGCAGCTTATCGATGACAAGACCTTGCACGACCATTTCGCTGTTTCCAGAGTTACGATTAATCACTGGGCAAGCGGAGTAGTGCCAGGCCCGCATGCACATGCAAATGCAATTCGACTCCTGAAGGAGCTCGCCGACACTGAGCTCAAGTAACCGCGTAACGGGATTCCGCTCACGCGGTTTCCCTATTTATAGGCTGACATACCAGATTTCGATTCTGCAACCTCCCTCCCTTCTACCTAGTTCTTATATTCAGAGCACCTTGAAAGGCAATGGAACCCATCGCGTACGCATATGTGTACGTCGGGACCCGCATCTGCGCCCCGTTATTTAACCTAAGCAAACGAATATGCCCATATTCCGCGCACTTGGTCTTGGGGTGTTGATCCTGGTACTTGGATGGCTTGTTCCAAACGTGCTCAAAGAACTTGAAGCAACGGTCATTGCGTTTCTCCATGGCGCTCGAGTATCTGCTGACGCTGCTGCACACCTTGCCGCAACTGCAGAATCTACTCCCGCTTCCATTCCTCTCTCCGCTCTCCCTTCCTACCCGCTCCCCTCCGCACCTCTCTACAACCCCTGACCATTCGCCTCACCTTCACCCCCAACCACCAGCCGGATCATATGATCCGGCTTATTCGTTATACACGAACACACCGCTCAAGATGAGCGGTGTGTTCGTATCGAACCGAGCGGAGTTGTTACATCACCGGACCCATCGGAGCGGATCCCCCCTTCTTCCCAAGAACACCTGCTGCGATCAAGACCACGCCGAGCACGACATGGAGCCAGTGGTCAGCATGATTCATATGCACGAGACCAAGGAGCTCACCCTCCTCAGGAATCATAAGGAAGCCGACGAGTGCAAGTGCGAGGTACACGACGCCGAGAATGAGGAGCCAGAGCGCTGCCTTTGCGACATCTGCACGTGATGCCACGATCAAAATTACACCGAAGAGAAGGTGCACAATGTTGTGGATCGCATCGGTTTCGAAGAGACCCTCCATACCCACGAGCGGGTTAGGAATGAATCCAAGGATACCCACAAGCACGAATACGACACCGAAAACCATTGCAAGCGTTTTTGCCATACTGCTAGATAAAGATTATGGTCAGGGGTCAACCTGATACCTATAAGTATAGCTCTGCTCTATGAAGATGAGCTTAATGGCCTCTACTGTGTGGATAGCGTAGTATGGGCTTTATGTTTGAGCAGTTCAGCCATCTCCTCACCTCGCTTGCCTACGTGCTTCCGCTCGAACTCTTCGTGTTCTTTGGCTCCTTTATCGAGGAGATTGTGGCACCCATCCCTTCCGTCCTCATCACCACACTCGCAGGCTCCTTAGCGCTTGCCGCAGGATACGGCTGGTGGGGACTTCTCTGGCTTGCCGCTCTTGCCTCGGTTGGGAAGTCGATCGGGTGCGCGATCCTCTATGTCATTGCGGACAAGGCTGAGGATTTCCTGCTGGTGCGCCTTGGTCCCAAGATCGGCATCACTCATGCAGAAGTTGAGCGCGTGGGTAAATACTTCACGGGAGGTGTGCGTGACTACCTCATCCTGATTTTCATTCGAGCACTTCCACTCTCCCCTTCTCTTCCGATTTCGGTCGGTGCCGGCATCATCAAGATTCCGTTTGGTCTCTACAACATCGCCACCTTCATCGGTAACCTAATCCGTAGCCTTCTCTTTATCGCCGTTGGTTACACCGGCTTCTCCGCATACCAGAATCTTCTGAACCAAGCGACCTCGATTGAATCCCTCATCCAGATCGCGCTTGCCGTCTGTCTCGGTCTCTTTGTGCTCTACATCTATTACCTCAGGCGAGTACGCGAGAAGAAGGCATAACAAAAGACCGGCTTCTGGCCGGTCTTTTGTTATCTACACTCGCTTCTAGAGTTCGTCGATCGCGTCATCAGCAAGATCCTTAGCTTCATCAGCAAGATCCTGGGCATCGTCATAGTCCTCGTCATCGAATGCCTCCTGTGCCTCATCGAGCTTGTCTTCTGCTTCCTCGAGAAGTTCCTCAGCTTCGTCCGTATCTTCTCCATCATCCTGTGCCTCTTCGATAGCCTCCTGTGCCTCGTCGATCGCATCCTCTGCACTTTCGATTGCTTCTTCAGCGTCATCCTCGTCTCCCTTCTTTGAGCCAATAGCATCAATGGCGTCATCAAGGAGATCTTCTACTTCGTCCGCGAGATCACGTACCTCGTCATACTCCTCATCATCCAAGGCAGTCTCAGCCTCTTCAAACTTATCCTTCGCCTCATCAAGAAGTTCTTCGGCTTCTTCGACGTCCTTACCATCATCGTCAGCCTGCTCGATCTTCACCTCAGTCTCATCAATCTGGTCATCAAGTTCATCAAGCTGTTCATCAAGCTCATCTTCTTCAGTCTCTCCGCCAGCATCCTGGTATGCATCGATCGCATTGTCGTATGCCTCGTCTGCGTACTGTGCGGCACGTGCCATATTGTTGTCGAAGTATCCTTCGATTGCCGTGAAGAAGTCCTTGCGTGCGTCTGAGAGATTGTCGCGTGCGGAGTTACTTGCCGTGTCACCTGCCTCTTCGATCTGCTCCTCGGCTTCTTCAATCGCACCAATAGCCTTGAGGATGAGTTTCTTAACACTTGAGTCAGAGACGGTCGGGGTCGAGACCTGACCCTGTCCCTGTCCTCCCTTCAGCTTCTCTACCTGTGCGAGGAGCGCCTGAAGCTGTGCTTGGATTGCCGTCTGGTTGCCAGGGATCGCTGGCGTTGCGGGGGTGACGCCCGGTGTTGCCGGAACGGCAGGGGTAGTGCCTGACCCGAGTTCCTTGTATTTAGCACGTGAGAGCGGGCCGAAGTACCCGGTTGCTGGAGAGAGCCCATTCTTGGTCTGCCACTTCACGAGCGCCTCTTTCGTTTTCTCTCGGAACTGTGTCGTCTCCTTTCCAGCTGAACCAACGCCTTCAGTGGCGATGGTGAAGCCAGCACCGTTTAGGTATTGCTGGAGGCAGCGAATATCCTCGCCATCGGTAACACCAACTTCAAGATCACGGGTGAAGTTGCAGGTTGCCGCTGATGCGGAGAATGGGATAACCGCCGCAAAGAGAAGTGCAGCGAGGAGCGGAAGCTTGGTGGTGATACGCATACGTAACGAATTACTAAAGTATGTATCTATGATAGTCGGTTTAGGTGCACCCTACAACCTCATTTACGTGCGCTATCATGTCCTCATGAAGCAGAAAGTAATCTCAGCCGGTACGGCACATACGCTGCCTACTGATATGCAGAAAGCGCTTACAGGAAGTAAATCTGCGCTTGCTGCCTGGGAGACCCTTACTCCCCTTGCCCGCAATGAATGGATTTGTTGGGTTATCTCCGTGAAAAAAGACGAGACCCGGAAGGACCATATTAAAAGACTGGTCGGTGACCTGAAGAATGGAAAGCGTAGACCCTGCTGTTGGATTGGCTGTATACACCGGAAGGATAAGGAGATAAGTCCTTCGGTGAAGGGGGTGCTTGCGAGGAGAGCGAAAAAGAAAGTGTAGAGCGTGGATCTGGAGAGACGCTGGAACCAAACTCCTATGCCGGGACTAAATTTGACAATTTAATATAAAAATAGTCATATACAAATATCGGTCCATGCGACTGAGTGACAGGATCGGCCTGTTACGTTCCTTCATGCAAGGAGAAGACGATGAGTGAATTTGACCGTCTGGGTGTCGTTCGGTCGACAGCCATTGCCGCAGCCAATGCGGTGGTCAACCACATGAACATCGGGCAGTTCATTTCGGAATTCGACAGGATCAACGACTATACCCTGCGAGCATGCAAGCTCCAGGGTAATGCCGAGGTGCAAATCGAGGGTCGCACGAATCATGACCTTTGGGTCTATCCCATCTGCACGGTTATTTTCAAGAACAATCGGCAGGCCGGATTCCCGATCGACCGAGTGTACGTTTCCGTGACGTACGCCGGCCGAGATGGAGTGCATTCGAATCGCCAGTACTACGTCTGCACGTTCTATGAGGACCTGGCAGTCGCGCGACTGACCCGTTCACCGCACGACGAGACTGAGGTCGTGGTCTTCAGCAGCAATGGTCAAGGGGAGTTCTACTTCTCCAAAGACCACTGCCAGCCGCACGCTGCGGGATTCGTCCCAACGAGCCACAAGCTGCCGTGCAAGGTGAAGAGTCGCCTCGGCCTGCCCGAAGGGCTGATCTGTACGCGTGAGGAACTGATCTTCGTGTTCTACGACGACAAGAAGGAAGTCCCTAACCCTGATATCCGCTACTTGTCCTAGCAATTGTTCGCAGCCCCCGGCATATGATGACCGGGGGCTAAGCATTTACCTACAAACAGGTTCTAATGTCCTCCGTTTACACGGAGTTAAATATTGCCGACAGATTAGGATTCAAATCGATTCGTCCCCTCCCCTTCCCGCTCGTTAATCGGCTCTTCGGAATGCCCGAAATAGTGCGCGAGCTCGTGCCAAATCGTTTCCCGTATCGAGATACGCATCGCCTGTCTGAATTCTCGATCCATATTCTCCGCCTCCTCAATCAGGGGAAGACGATAGAGGGTAATGGTGTCAGGCATGGTGATGCCAACTCCATACTCACTTCCCCGTTCTGTGTTCGGGATGCCCTGATACAAGCCGAGTAGCGTCTCGCCTTCCTCAAGTCCCTCGTCACGACGCACCTCCTCGCTCGGTTCGTCTTCAATCAAAAGCGCAACGTTCTTGATGCGTTCTTGAAAGCGCTCAGGAACTTTCGTCCACTCTTCCTGTGCTATCTCTTTGAATTCCTCTTCGCTCATCGTGTCTATCGCACCATCTCACCGAGTTCAGCCTGAATCGCATTTTCATACGCCTTCACCTGATACTGCTGACCGAGATAGAAACCGAGCGCAAAGATACCAACAGCAAGTACGATTGCGACGATCTGCGAAAGCGACGTCACTTTATTCCATTCAATGTTCATGGCTGCAGTATATCGTTACATCCCCCGAGAGTCATAACCCCAATGGAGTAGCGCCTGCCGCTGCTTCGTGTGGCAGGTAGCGTCCCCTGCCCGGCAGGCATATTTAATCTGCGCCACATGCCGCACCATCCGTCGCCACCGCTTGATCTGTCGTTCGTCTTCTCCAGGGATTCGGCGTCCGAGATAATACCTGCAGTACCACTCAAACCATCCCAAAGGATCGTGTTCACCGATCCAGCCCTTTCGTATCCATTCCTCCCGTGACTGCGAGGCATCAACCAGAAAGTAGTTCAGCTTCTTATCCTTCCCATGGTCTGAAACAGCAACTCCCTCAAACCAATCCTTCGGATATTCTGCTATCGATACCCCGTCAAAATATGCACCACCAAATATCCCAAGCGCGAGCATCTCCTTTGGTGAGAGATCCGGTTTGAAGTCCGGGTGGAAATTGAGGCGCTGGTATTCTGCTTCGGTCATACCCTGATACTAACAAAGCCCCTTAGAAGGGGCTTTGAAGTTGAAAGTAATGTGTTCTTACGAGCCTGCATCAACTGCAGCAGACACCGTTGCGTAAGGCTGTGCGCCCTCAAGGAGTTGCTTCCCGACGATAGAGGCTGGGGTGCCAGTGATACCGAAGACCCCTCCCTCTTCGCGATCTGCCTGAATAGCAGCAATATACTTCGCACGATTCTCCGTTGCGAGCTCTTCTACACGATTAGCATCGACTCCCGTAATACCTGCAGCAACATCCTTTACGCGCGCCACCGTGAGACCGGATCCTTCACCGGCTGGAAGTGCCATCACACCTGAGAACCATGCGTAGTACTGGTCAGGATACGCTTCCCACATTGCGCGACCGAACACACCCACATCTTCGGAACCCGGGAAGAACTGGAAGTCCTTGAATACGATGCGGAGCTTACCGGTATCAACGTGTGAGGTCTTGAGCTGCGCGATCGTCTCTTCGTCGAACTTCTTGCAGAAGCCACACTGATAGTCGAACCAAACCGCCATGGTCTCAGGAGCATTCTTGTTACCAATCGACGGACTGTCGTTGGTCTTCACGTCTGCAATGTTAGCGACCTTCGCTGGCTGCTGTCCCTGCTGCGCAAGAGGAGCCGTGTCACCACGACCAAACGCAAACGCACCAGCGATGATAAGTGCACCGACGAGTACCGCGATCGGGGTGAGGTACTTTTCCAAGAACGAACCAGTTTCTGCTTTTTCCATACGAATATATAAGACCCTTAGTTTCTAGTCCCGTAAGTATAGCAAAACCCCCAGGATGACAATCCTGGGGGTTTTGGCGTCTTTTACGGAATGAAGGTCAGTGCCTTTCCTCCCTTACCGGCTCGGCCGGTGCGACCGATACGGTGGGTGTAATCCTCATAGGTGCCTGGGAGATCGTAGTTGATCACGTGCGTAACACCTGAAATATCCAAGCCGCGGGCAGCAACGTCGGTAGCCACCAGAACATTCACATGTGACTGCTTGAACAAGGTCAGCGCCTTCTGGCGAGCGCCATGGGTCTTGTTGCCGTGGATAGATTCAGCCTTAATGCCGGCATGGCGAAGATCTTTCGCAATGCGCTCGACACCATGCTTGGTGCGTCCGAAGACAAGCACGCGTTCCATCTCAGGAGCCTTGAGAATCTCAACGAGCTTCTCGAACTTCTGCGCAGTAGGGACACGCACAACGTCCTGATCGATGGTGTGCGAGGTCTCGCGGGTCTTCACCGTGACGCGGATCGGCTCGTGCAGGAATTCGTGAATGAGTTTCTCGATGTCGCGAGACAAGGTTGCCGAGAAGAAGAGCGTGTGACGCTTCTCGCGCATATGAGACATGATGAAACGCATATCGTTGATGAATCCCATGTCGAGCATGCGGTCTGCCTCGTCGAGAACGACGGTTGAGAAGTCTGAGAGGTCGAGCTCCTTACGCTCCATGACATCCTTCAGGCGTCCCGGTGTACCGATGACAAATGACGGATTGCGACGGAGAACGCGGATCTGTGGGTTGATGTTTGCACCACCGACGATAGTGACTGAGTTGAGCTGGAGGCCCTTGGCAAAGCCAAAGAATTCCTGCTCGATCTGGATCGCAAGCTCACGCGTTGGGACCATGATAAGTACGCGCTCGGTCTGGCCGAGAGCGCGGAACTTAAGGACCTTATCGATAAGCGGGATGAGAAAGGCTGCTGTCTTGCCGGTACCGGTGTTCGCAAGCCCGACCACGTCATGACCTTTGAGGATATGCGGGATGGACTGATCCTGAATCGGCGTTGGGGTAACGTACCCCTTACCAATGATGTTTGCCTTGAGATGCTCATCGATCGCAAAGCCTGCAAACGCATTCTCCGAGACGTAGGCTTCTACCTCTTCAGGTGCCTGCGCCTTGTTGATAAGCTTGCTGATATCAACGTTCATCTCGGCAAAGCCACGCTTGCCGCCACCTCGATTACTTGAGCCGCCACCACGAGGGCCACGGTCAAATGAGGGACGTGATGAAGACGAGCCGCGACTTCCGCCGCGAGGAGGACCAAACGAGCGCTGAGGACGACGAGGTGCGCCATTTTCAAGCGCAAACTTCATACCCATCTCGTAGGCATCGCTCGTACCGCGACTTCCGCCGCGCTGTGGACGGGATGAACCCGACCGAGATCCGCCGCGCGTATCGCGCGAACGGGAGGAACTGTTCTGTTGCATGGTTGTATGTGTTTGAACGAAACGCGTGGTGCGTTTCGTGTTGAGTAATCAACCGTCCTCGAGAGTTTCAAGCAGAAGCGCCGTGGCGCTCGCTGGTCTTGATGAGTGATCTCTCAAGACGTCAAACCGTGGAGTAACCGTTGTGGGAACAATATAGCACTGGTTCAGTGTTTTTGCAAGGCATATAAGGAATACGGCCCAGAGTATGGGCCGTATTCCTTTTCACGTTCTTTAAGAAGCGCGCTTCTTTCTTGTTTTGGCTGCCTTCTTTGCAGAAGCTGACTTGGCGGTTTTTGAGCGTTTTGCACTCACCTGCCCGCCCTTTCGTCCGCCTTTCTTGGCTGGCGCCTTGTTCACCTTCTTCCCTCGTCCGGAACCGCTCTTCTTGCCGCCTCCGGACATTTTATTCACCGTCGCCCAGGCACGAGCCTCAGCCTCATTTTCGGGAATACCACGCTTCTCATATCCTTCTTCGATATGTTCAGCCTGGCGTTTCTGCTTATCCGTATACTTGGCCTTGCTTCCGCGTGGCATGTGCTAGGCGATGGGGTTTCTGCCCTGAATCAGGCGTACGAGCACCATGATCACAGCAACGACGAGCAGCAGGTGGATGAATCCACCAAGCGTGTACGAGGTCACAAGACCAAAGAGCCACAGAGCCAGAAGTATCACAGCAATGGTGTACAGCATGGAATATATGCGTTTATTGCTAACGGTCTAAGAGTAAAAAAAGGGAGGTAGAGAAATGATGAAGGGCGCTCCCTTGCGGAAGCGCCCCACTTAATCAACTCTACAGGAACCGAAACTACGTGCGCAGCAGCTCATTGATCGAGGTCTTCGAACGTGTTTGCTCGTCGACCTGCTTCACGATCACGGCGCAGTAGGTCGACGGACGACCGGCAACCGTTGGACGATTACCGGGCACCACAACCGAGTACGGCGGTACCTCACCCATATACTGCTTGCTGGTGGCCCGGTCAATGATCGGCGTTGATGCTCCGATCAATACACCCATCGCAAGCACCGAACCTTCACGGACAATGACTCCTTCGGCAACCTCGGAACGCGCGCCGATGAAGCAGTTGTCCTCGATGATAACGGGAGCGGCCTGGAGAGGCTCCAGCACGCCACCGATACCTGCGCCGCCCGAGATATGGCACTTCTTGCCGATCTGCGCACAGGACCCGACCGTCGCCCACGTGTCGATCATCGTACCTTCGTCGATGTAGGCACCGACGTTCACGAACGACGGCATGAGAACGACGTCTTTCCCGATATAGGCGCCGTGACGGACGATCGAACCGGGCACCACTCGAAAACCAGCAGCTTCGAAATGCGCAGGACCCCAACCGGCGAACTTCGACGCAACCTTGTCGTAGTAGGGGCCGGGAGCCTGACGATCGTCGCTGTGATGGTAGGGATCAGAACCCATGACCTGGTTTGGGTTGAGCCGGAAGGAGAGCAGTACGGCCTGCTTGGCCCACTGATTCACCGTCCGGGCGCCGTCCAGGTTGCGTTCCGCGACGCGGAGCGTTCCCGAGTCGAGCGCCTTGAGTGTCTCGTTCACCGCATCCCTTACAGGGCCGTGAGTTTTTGGACTGAGGTCGTCGCGTACGGACCAAGCCTGTTCGATGGTTGCCTGTAAATCTCTGAACACTGGAGTCTCTCCTTATTTCCAGGTGATGGTGATTGGCTCTGCACCGCAGAGCGCGTCGATGACGGGATGTTTGCCAGTGCCCGGCTCATCATCCCAAAGACTGAGCCCGTAGAACTCCACGGCACGACCGGTTGTATCTCCGTTCGGAACGATAGAGTCGGGAGTCCCGCCCATGCGCCGCGCTTCCGACTCGATGAAGAGTCGACTCGCCGCAGAGTCGGGAGCCTCGATGGTCCGTTTCGTGCCAGTGCCGTCGATGAGGTCGAGCCGCTGAATACGGAGCTCTTCCTCCTTCAGTTGGTCACCGACCGTCTTGCCTTCCTGAGCCGCTAGCTGATGGATACGTGCGTGGAAATCTTGATCCATGAATGGACCTCCATGTAAGAGTTGAAAGAACCCGATGTCCTTCCCTACTCTTTAGTCGAGATAAGAAAAACGCCGGCATTACCGTAGCATGCCGACATGTTTTCCTCAATCTGACAATCTACGATCGACGACTCTTCGAGCGATCGGACTCAGTAAGACCCATCTTCCTAAGACGCACCGAGAGCGGAGTGATCTCGAGGTACTCGTCGTCGGTCATGACTTCGAGGCCGCGCTCGATGGTAAGAGTGAAGGCAGGCACGAGATTGATGGCCTCGTCCATACCGGAGGAACGGACGTTACTCTGATTCTTTCCCTTGGTCGGGTTCACCACCATCTCCTCACCCTTGGAGGTATTGCCCACCACCATACCCTCGTACACTTCGGTAGCCGGGATGATGTAAAGCACCCCGCGCTCCTGCATGCTCCAAAGCGCATAGCCGAGCGCCTTGCCGGTTGCCATGGAGATCATGGAGCCGACCTGACGCTTCTTGATCTCTCCGGCGTACGGCTTGAAGCCAAGCACGCGGGTAGAGAGGATACCCTCACCCTTTGTGTCCACCACGAACTGATTGCGGTATCCGAGGAGTCCACGGGTTGGGCCCTCGAGCGTGAGGCGCACAGTGTCGCCGTCCTGCACGAGGTTCTGGAGGACGAATGCGCGGGTGCCGAGGCGCTCGATGATAGCGCCCTGGAACTCGGTCGGAGTGTCGATGGTGACCTCCTCGTATGGCTCGAGCTTCTGACCTTCCTCCTCGCGGATGATGACCTGTGGCTGGCTAACCTGCATCTCGTATCCTGCACGACGCATGTTCTCAAGAAGGATGGCGATGTGAAGTTCTCCTCGGCCCGAGACCTTGAACGCGTCTGGTGACACAAAGTCCACCTTAAGACCTACGTTCACCTCAAGCTCGCGCTCAAGATATTCGCGGAGCTGACGACTGGTAACGTACTTTCCTTCGCGACCAGCAAATGGTGAGTTGTTCACGAGGAAGTTCACGGTGATGGTAGGCTCATCGATCGCAATTGCAGGCATCGGCTCCATGTTGGGGTCCGTGGTGATGGTCTCACCAATGAATACATCAGGAAGTCCTGCGACGATGACGATGTCCCCTGCTGACGCAGAAGTAGCCTCCACACGCTCAAGACCTTTGAAGGTGAAGATCTTGGTGGTCTTTCCGTTACGTGCGGTACCGTCCGCCGTCT
Organism: Patescibacteria group bacterium; assembly: GCA_038062175.1. Lineage (GTDB taxonomy): Bacteria > Patescibacteriota > Minisyncoccia > Phycocordibacterales > Phycocordibacteraceae > C7867-001. Next base: position 42,417 of record JBBTXR010000007.1, on the reverse strand, counting down.
TCACAATGACGTTCTGACCTGGGGTGATGGTGCCCTCGTAGACGCGGCAGATAGCGAGACGACCAAGGAAGTTGTCGTAGGCCAGGTTGAATGACTGAAGCTTCAGTGGCTTCTCGGCATCTCCCTCTTTGAGGGCGACCGGTACGTTCTCAAGAATGGTGTCGAGAAGCGGCTCGAGGTTCACGCGCTCGTCGTCCACCTTTTTCATCGCCACACCTTCGCGACCGATGGCGTACACCACCTTAAAGTCTGACTGCTCGTCAGACGCACCAAGCTCAAGGAAAAGCTCAAGGACCTGCTCCTCTGCACGATCGGGGTCAGCCGCTGGCTTATCGATCTTGTTAAGCACGACGATTGGCTTGAGGCCAAGCTCAAGCGACTTCTTGAGGACGAAGCGGGTCTGTGGCATTGGACCCTCCTGCGCGTCCACAATAAGGAGCACGGAGTCGATCGCACGAAGCACGCGCTCAACCTCCGAACCGAAGTCGGAGTGTCCTGGAGTGTCGACGATATTGATCTTGGTTCCCTTATACTCCACCGATGCGTTCTTGGAGTAGATGGTGATACCACGCTCGTGCTCGAGTGCGTTTGAGTCCATAGAGACGCCGGCAGCGGCAGCTCCGGTCTCTTTAAGAATAGCGTCGGTAAGGGTGGTCTTACCGTGGTCCACGTGCGCGATGATGGCGATGTTTCGGATGTCCATGAAAATAAAAAGGCCCTTCGGGCGATTGAAGGGAGAATAACCTATATATAGGAGAGCGTCAATGAAAAGCCCCGCTATCTTGCGACAGCGGGGCCCGTTTGAACTGACTAAGCCAGCCCGAACAAAATGTACTCGTTTGTAACGATGGACTCTCTCAGGTTCATACTCTTCAATTGGAGTTCCCCATTGAAGCTGGTGAGTCTGAAGACCCTGGAATCAAGCTGGCCGGCGGTGCCCCGGAACTCCAGTGGCTCTGAAGCGATTATCATTCGCTCGCTGCTGGGCTGATCGAGGTACTGCTCACGGATGAACGGTCCAGACTCGCGAGGCAGCAGCACGATTTTGCGTCCGTTCAGACGCGTCGCATTCGTGGTGTTCCACCTCTCCAAGACATTCTCGTCATGGAGCCAATCGACTCGTGCGAGATTCCCGAAGCCCATATCGGAAGACTTGAGCCTAATCGTGTCGAACGACTGACTCTCGGTCGAGATTCGGAAGTTCCGGCTCCTGACCATCTCGCCAGGAATTTGGTCCTCCCGGTACTTCTCCACCACTGAGGTGAGAAGGTTTCGTTTGGATCGTCCGCCCACCGTGAAGGTTCGCCACTGCTCATATGGCAGTTGCTTAATCTCAAGATGGACATCCCGCGTCCTGGCGAGCTGCCAATAGAATGCCGCTCTATCATCGGCGAGATTATCACTCAGATGATCAGCGATCTTAGCCATCAGATTCAGATGACGTTGCGGTACACCTACTAGAGCCCGGATAGCCGGACCGAGCATGTCTTTCGACATCTCTTTCTCCTTTCAGGGAGCACGCCGATTACAAGGTGCAAAAGGCTGTATTGGTTTTAGGATAAAAAACGAGTTGCGTCAAGCTACCGCAAATGCGCATCCACATTCCGGAGCTGACCGGCATACGTCTGTGAGCAATGTATCTGCCCGTCATTGTCATGCAAATAGTAGATGCAATTGGTCTCGTCTGGGTGCAGCACCGCTTTTATAGAATCGAGCGAAGGGTTCGCAATCGGGTGTGGCGGGAGTCCTGGATACTTGTATGTATTGAACGGTGAGTCGATGCGCTTATCCTCTGACTTTGGTACGGGCCACCAATTCCCACTCTCGCCTCGTATGTACTGGAAGGTCGCGTCCACTTGAAGTGCCATACCAATATCAAGGCGATTCCACATGATGCCAGCAACAAGTGCCTTATCGGTGCGCGCACTTTCCCGCTCAACGAGTGACGCCATGGTGATCACCTCATTCCAGGAGAGCCCCTTCTTTCTCGCCTCCTCTGCGTAGGGCGCAAACACTTCCTCGAACCTGCCGCGAAGACGCTTAGCGACTTCAGCGGGTGGCTGGTCAGACGGGATGAGGTAGGTATCACCGTAGTACACGCCCTCAATCAAGGTGTCATCAATTTCTGTCGCCGCACCCCACTCGACAAGCTGCTCGTCAGTCCATCCAAGCTTCCGCTGGAGTAATTCACCGATCTGCTCCTTACGCATCCCCGGAGGCACAATCACCCAGGCAAGATACGGTGGGTGCGCAAACGCCTCCGCAATCGTCCACGCATCCTGGCTGCGACTGATCTTGTATCCTCCTTCGGTAATCTCGCCGTGTCCGGTTGCAGCAAACGCAAGGCGGAACGCAAGTTCGCTCTTGATGAAGTTGAGTTCCTTGAGTCCCTCCGCCACTTCTTCAATAGGCGTATCGGGATTCACGATAAACTCTTCTGGCTCATCGTAGGTTACGACCGCACCGAACATCGCGGAGTAGATAAGAAGGAACGTCGCAAGAAGGACGACTATACCCACACCCCAGAAAACGAGCGTACGGCGTGGCAGCTGCGGAGGAGTCCACGTAAACGGAAAGCGCATGTCCCTACGATTGTACCCTACCCCCTCTCTCCACAGATCAGCCGAGCGAGCTTCAAATCGTCGTATGTATATTTACCCTTCAGCTTTGTGTGTACCGGGGCAAGCTTATCAAGACCAACCTTTTCAAAGGCTTCAGAAATAGCGGGGAGTGCCTCCAGAATCTTCTTTGGCATGAGCTCGCGGATCTCATCTATGGTGATGCGGCCGGCTTCTTTCAGTTTCTCAAGGTGGTCAGCAAGCGTGCCGATGGTGAGCCCACGCAGTGCCTTAATATCCATGAGTGTCTTCCCTTCCTTGATGAGGTCGTAGGTAGCATCGTAGGTGGTCTTCTTTTCTAGCGTTGCAATGCCTTCTCGTACTTCAAGAGAGCCGCCCGATGCCTTGATGAAATTGTTGTGCATCGTTTCAAGCTCTCCTGACTCGGCAAGGGTGCCAAACGCAAGTGCCGCTTGCTCTGAGAGCGTCCTAAACTGCTGATCCTTAGCAGCAACGTTTGGGTGTATGGCAAGCGCGTTCTCGTGCCACCCAAGCAGAGAGAGTCCTTCAAGCGAGCGTACGCGTGAGAGCGCGACGTATCCCTGACCATATTCAAAGGCTCTTGAAAGATCCATGGCTGCGCGATCCATACTCATGCCCTGACTCTTATGCACCGTGATTGCCCAAGCAAGACGAAGCGGGACCTGAGTGACCTTAGCGCGTACCTTCCCCCCTTCTTCAACTGCCCAGTCCATGGGAGCCATGGTGATCATGCGACCGTCTTTGGTTTCGATCACCGGATACCCTGAACCGTGCTCGAACTCCACCACCACTCCGGTCGTACCGTTTGCGTACCCTGCGATCGGATTATTCTTGGTCGCCATCACCACCGCACCTTCCTTAAGCACGAGTGTCTCGGGAGACAAGCAGCCGCGCTTGAGTCCTTCTACCAGCGGAGGAGCTCCTGCGGCAGACATGAGAAAGCGCTTTGATGAACCCTTGAGTGCGAGCAGCTTCGCTTCGTTCTCTCGATCCACGTCCGCGTTATGTGTATAGAGTCTCGGAGTGTCCTCGTCGAGTCCCTCGAGATCGGTCTCACGAGAAAGAATGAGGGAGACGTGGGTATGGTCGGAACTTCCTTCGCGTATCGCGCCAAGGAGTGAGAGAAGATCCTGATCTTCCTGACGGTGCTGCTCGGAGAGGTAGCAGATGATGGGATTCAAGCGTGGCCAGATGGGTGACTCAAATGCGAAAGAAGATGGCTGTCCCCGCTTCCCGATCGGAGGAAGCTGGAAGAAGTCACCCACAAGCACCACCTGCATACCACCAAACGGTTCCTCGCGATGCCGTACCTCTCTACACACCGCGTCCACCATCGTGAGCACGTCTGCAGAGAGCATGGAGATTTCATCGATGATGAGCACGTTCGTTCTCTGTATCCGCTTCACCACATGCTCCTTCTGGGAGATGTTCTCGATGAGCTGTGCGGTGAGGTGCTCTGCGATACCAATACCACTCCAGGAATGAATAGTGACACCGTGGATATGCGTTGCGGCGATTCCCGTTGATGCAGTGATCGAAGGCTCGATCGCATGCGAGCGCAGCCACCTAACGTATTCATTAATGGTATGCGTCTTTCCGCTACCAGGTTCCCCGGTGAGGAACACGTTGGCACCGGACTTCAAAATGGAGAGGGCTTCGCTCTGGGTCATCGACTGATACTACCAGAGTGGTGATAAAGGAAAGCTGGAGAAGAGTGCTGGGGGTTGAGACGATCCTGGATCAATGGTAAAGATTTGACCCCGAAGATTTCTCCTCGAGGTCAGTTATATATCGGACGTGTGCTCTGTAAGGCGCCTATTCCTGGTGCGCGAGCATGGCGGCGCGTCCCAGGAGCTCTTCGTTCTCAAAGGGCTTCGTCAGGTAGTCATTGGCACCCGAATTGAAGGCCTGGACCTTATCACTCCATGCCTTCTTCTTGGAAAGCACAATGATTGGACACGTGCACTTGGACCAGCGCAGCTTGGCCACCACATCGGCTCCTGTCTCTTTGACGAGACCATCGGGGTCGAAAATAGTGACTTGGAAATCTGGAATGAGCTTTATCAGCTCATTTCGGTCGGCGGTGGCGGTCACGACATGTCCATAGTGCTCAAAGAAAGCCTTGATGTAGGCTTGCAGATTAATGTCCATCTCAAAGAGAAGAACTCGCATTGAAGGCTCCACTGCGTTTGGCTCAATAAACTGTACTATTATATATAAATAGCGTCAATCTTCTCTAGTAAGACAAGGCATCGAACATTTACCCATTCACAATCGTCCCGCCATTAGGATGCAGCACCTGTCCTGTCATGTAGGACGAATCATCTGAGGCAAGGAACACAAACGACGGCGCAATCTCATCGGGATGACCCGGACGTCCGAGCGTAGTGTTCTGCCCGAACTTCCCCACCTTCTCTTTTGAAAACGATGCGGGGATGAGAGGTGTCCAGATAGGACCAGGAGCAACCGCGTTCACGCGGATCTTTTTCTCGGCAAGTGATTGTGAGAGTGAACGAGTAAAAGATACGATCGCGCCCTTAGTTGCGGAGTAGTCGATAAGATCCTCACTTCCCTTATAGGCTGTGACTGAGGTGGTGTTGATGATCACGCTTCCGGGCTTCATATACTTCAGTGCCGCCTGCGTCATATAGAACATACCAAATACGTTCGTACGGAACGTGCGTTCAAGTTGATCGGGCGTGATATCAGTCAGGGATTGCTGAGGATGCTGCTCCGCTGCGTTATTCACGAGAATATCGAGTCCACCGAGTCGTTTAACAATCTGCTCTACTACGCGCTTTGCGACTGCAGGCTTTCCGATGTCAGCACGGAGTAGCGTTACCTGTCCCTCCCCTGCCGCATCCTCGATGTGGTGCGCAGTTTCTTTCGCGTCATCGTCCTCGTTGAGGTAAATGATCGCAATGGAAGCGCCTTCTTTCGCAAACGCAATTGCAGTAGCGCGACCGATCCCACTATCACCTCCCGTGATAAGAGCGATCTTGCCGGCAAGCTTCCCACTTCCCTCGTAGCACTCCATCTTATCTTCCGGCAGCGGATGCATGGGCGCCGTGCGTCCTGGTTGTGCATCCTGCTTTTGAGGAGGGATCTTTGCTTTCTGCTCGATCTTCTTATTCTTCATTACCCCTAGTGTTGAGCAAGAGGGGTGAAGGCAGAATTAACGGAGCGTGGTTTCTCAAATCGCACGGCAAGCTTCCTGAGCTCCTCAAAGAAGATGATTGGGAGACCGGCAACAAGAACGAGCTGCCACTCAACGAGTGAGAGCGGGACCGTGTGCAGGAAGGCCTGGAAGAACGGATGGTACACCGCAACGATCTGGAGAAGTACGACAATGATTGTTGCACCGATGAGGTAGAGGTTACTGAACGGATTCATCGTAAAGAGTGACCGGGTCTCAGAGCGACAATTCCAGGCGTTGTACCACTGCATGACCGCAAGACAGGTGAGCGAAATGGTGAGTGCCTTTTCGATACCCTGACTTGCGAGGAAGAAGGCAAAGAGTGGAAGCGTAACCGCCGCCATCGTTGAAGCCATCAGCGTCATGCGAAGCGTCATGGAAGAATCGAGGAGATACTTCCCTGGCTTTTTAAACGGACGCGTCAAAAGATTCTTCTCTTTCGGCTCCATCGCAAGCGCGATATCAAGGAATCCGTCGGTGACAAAGTTGAGCCAGATGATCTGAGCGGGAAGCACAGGCACTGGCAGCTTTGCAACAAGTGCCCCAATGATGGTGAGCGTCTCACCAGCTGACGTTGAGAAAAGATAGAGCGCAACGCGGCGGATGTTTTGGTAGATACCGCGACCCTCCTCAACCGCAGACACAATCGAACCAAAGTCATCATCCAAAAGCACGATGTCAGCTGCTTCCTTAGCTACTTCAGTACCAATTTTCCCCATCGCTACTCCAAGGTCAGCAGCCACCAAGGACGGCGCGTCATTAATACCATCACCCGTCATCGCAATCGTGTGTCCGTTCGCACGATACGCCTGAATGATACGAAGCTTGTGCTCGGGAGTGACACGCGCAAACACCGCAACGTCTGCAAGCGCACCGCGAAGCTTGACATCTGAGAGCGAATCAAGCTCGGTGCCCGAGATCACCCGATTCCCTTCCTTAAAGATCCCTGCTTCTCGTGCAACGGCTTCTGCCGTTACGACATGGTCACCCGTGATCATGACGACACGGATGCCGGCAGCCTGCGCCTTAGCGAGTGCCGCGGGGACTTCGGACTTGAGTCCGTCCTTCATACCAATGAAGCCAAGGAAGGTGAGGTCGGTGACCGTCTCCGGAGAGAGGTTTGCACCTACACCCACTCGCTCGGCATACGCAAGCACACGAAGACCCTCAGACGAGAGGGTGCGCATAAGCGTATCGAGTTCGTCTCGCATCTTCTCGGTTAGGACATGCGTCTTCCCCTCCTTACGAATATGCGTTGCACGAGCAAGAAGGTGCTCGGGTGCGCCGACGACCGAAAGCGCACCGCCGCGCATACCCGCATGCGTTGCTGCATGGAAACGAAGTGACGAGGTGAACGGAAGCTCAGCGATCGGTGGTGACTCTCGCTCAAGGTCTTCCTTTTTAAAGCCAAGCTTCTGCGCTAGCACGATGAGTGCCGCCTCAGTTGGGTCTCCTGCAACACTGAATAGTTTCTTCTCCTCACTCCACACCACGCGTGCGCTAGCGGTGTATGCCGAAATCCTTCCGGCAGAAAGAAGCTCCGGATGATTGCCAGGCACTACTACCTCCCCATCCAGAGTGATGCTGCCGGTTGGATCATACCCTTCGCCTGAAACTGCAAAGAGTGTGCCCTCGGCATACACCTTCTCAACGATCATCTCGTTTTTAGTAATAGTGCCGGTCTTATCAACCGCAATCACGCTTGCCTGACCGAGCGCCTCCACTGCCTGAAGGTTTTTCACCAGTGCGTGCCGCTTACTCATGCGCCAGACCCCCGACGCAAGCACGAGTGTCATAACAATCGGAAGACCTTCCGGGATCACGGAGACAGCGAGTGAGACCACGGTCGAAAACATGGCAGCTGCTTCGTACCCAAGTGAAAGACCGAGCACAAAGATGAGAGCACTTATCACCGCAACCACAATGATGATGGCGCGAGACAAGCGACGGATCGTTGCCTGGAGCGGAATCTCAGTTGCAACAGCCTTGATCTGCGTCGCAATCTTTCCAAGCGCAGTCTCACCTCCCGTTGCAATAACGATGGCGTGCCCGCTTCCTGCGACCACGTTCGTTCCCTTGAACGCCATGTTCACCTGATCCCCAAGAGTAAGATCAGTGTCGGCCAAAAGTGCAGAGGTCTTTTCAACGGGTTCTGATTCTCCCGTGAGTGCTGACTCATCAATCCTGAGTCCACGACTTCCTATAATGCGCGCGTCAGCAGGCACCTTCCCCCCTTCCGAAAGAAGGAGGACGTCACCCGGTACGATTTCTGCGTCTGGCACGAGTATCTCCACACCGTCGCGAAGCACCGTCGCGCTCGTGGTTGCAAAGGAGCGGAGGGCACGAAGTGTGTCCTGTGCCTTTCCTTCTTGGATGGTGCCGATGATCGCGTTGAAGACGAGGATGGCCAGAATGATGTACGCATCTACCGGTTCTTCGGTGAGGTAGATGATTGCAGCCGCCGCAAGGAGTACGTAAATGAGCGGGCTCGCAAACTGTCGGAGGAATATGACGGGGAGCGCCGTGGGGCGTGCTTCCGGAAGCGCGTTTTTCCCGTAGGTCGCGAGTCGATCGGCCGCATCGGTTGCGGCCAGTCCCTTCTCGCCCACCCCAAAGCGCGCCCGTAGCGCATGTTCGTCTGCCGCGTAGAAACGCATATCTTGCATACCTTCTATTGTCGCCTGATTACGCGCTCAAATCCATGTAGATAGTAGTAGAAGCCGTCAATAACCCACAAATTGACATATTGACAAAAGTGATATAGAATACGGATATATGCAAAGGATTGTAGCTATGGGGCGCCAGGCGGCGCAGAAGGTTCGTGCGTTCTCCGCACGGACCTGGTCGTGGTATCGGGGACGAAAGCGCTGGCAGCAGATTGTCATTGCGCTCATTCTTATTGCCCTTCTGGTCGCTCTTATTGTCTTTCTTCGCCGTGATCCGGCAAGCGATCTTGCCAATCAGCAGCGCACCGTAACGCTCCAGACCGTGAGCGAACTCTCCGGCAACGGAAGCAACGTTTCTATCATCGGTTCTGTCCGCTCAGTTACTGAGGCAGACATTCTTGCGCAGTCAGGCGGCACCGTGCGTCGCGTACATACTGCGATCGGCCAGTCGGTCGGCGCAGGTGCAATTATCGCTGAGCTTGAAAACGCCAGCGAGCGAGCGTCTGTGCTTCAGGCAGAAGGTTCCTACGAGTCAGCACTAGCCGCTCGATCAATCACTCGTGCCCAGGCAGGTAGCTCAGAGGAGTCGCTTGAAGAAGCGGAGCGTTCGGCACGTAACACGTACCGCACAGCCTTTACCACCATCGACAGCCTTCTCACCATCGAAATACAGAGTGTCTTTGGAGGCACATCGATTACACCAGGTCTGCTTCTCAATACCGGATCGGGTCCGCGCATGTCGGAGGAGTATTCGGCCTTGCGCCGCACAGAGCTTACTACCTGGCGGCGGGCGCTTGACTCCGCAGATTCGAAGAATCCTGAGACCCTATTGAGTGAGTCAGAGGTTGTTGTACAGCGTCTCTCGGCGTTCTTGGTGGAACTATCGCGAGCGGCCGCACAGGCGAACTCAGGTGCAACAGCAACCCAGAAGGGAAATATTGCTTCAGCACGTGCAACCGCTGACAGCCTCCTTGCGACCATTTCCGCTGAACGCGATCAGCTCCGTGCTGCACGCACTGCAGCAACCGTTGGTTCTCGCCAGAGCGAAAGCCAGAACGGCCAGGTATCGAGCGCCGACGCGCAGGTCAAAACCGCGCTTGGTGTACTTCGTGCTGCACAGGCACAGCTTGAGAAGACCATCGTCCGCGCACCGATTGCCGGAACGGTGAACTTCCTCCCTATCCGCGTTGGTGACTATGTCACGTCCTTTACCCATGTCGCGACCGTAGCGCGTAACAACGCGCTTGAGATCGTTGCATATGTGAGTGAGGATGACCGTGACCTGCTTGCCGCAGGTACCGAGGTCACGATTGAGGACGCAACACCTGGCGTAGTGACCTCCATCTCGCCTGCACTTGATCCAGTGACCAAACAGATCGAGGTGCATATTGCCGTTGAGGGTGAGAGCGAACTCGTGAACGGTCAGTCCGTTCGCATCGCACTTCCAAACGCAGTTGCCGCAACCCTAGAGACGGAAGGTCCCGTATTGCTTCCGCTTTCAGCAGTGAAGCTCCGTGCTGACGAGCGCATTGTGTTTACCGTAAACGAAGAGGGTCGCTTGGTTGCCATGCCTGTTGAGATCGGTGACGTACGCGGCGACCGTATCGAGATTCGCACTCCCCTTTCCGCAGAACTGCGCATTGTCAAAGACGCACGCGGCTTGTCTGACGGTGAGCGGGTCCGCGTAAAGGAATAATCTATGACGCGATTCTGGACCTTCTTCATCGAGAAGCATCACTTCACGATCCTGCTTGCGATCGTGCTGATGGCTGGCGGTATCTTCGCAGCACTCATGATCCCTAAGGAGTCTTCTCCTGAGGTCCAGATTCCTATGGGCATTGTGACGACGGTCTTGCCGGGTGCGTCCGCCGAAGACATTGAGCGCCTCGTCACCGACAAGATCGAGGATCGCGTGCTTGGGGTTGAGCGCGTGTCGAAAGTCACCTCAACGTCCGGTGCCGGTGTCTCTTCTGTCACCGTTGAGTTCGAGGCGCAGGCAGATATCGATAAGTCGATCCAGCTTCTTAAAGACGAGGTAGATAAGGTACAGGGCGAGCTTCCTCCTGAGGCAGAGGATTCGGTCGTGACCGATGTGAACTTTGCCGATCAGCCGATCATGATCGCCTCGATCTCAGGAGACCTTGCTCCCGCAGAACTCACCGCGCTTGGTGAGGAGCTTGAGAACGAACTCGAGCGTATTCCGGGTGTCTCAAACGTGCAGACGTCTGGTGTACGCGCACGCGAAATTCAGGTGGTGGTTGAGCAGACCAAGCTCCGCCAGTATGGCCTTGCGCTCTCTGACGTCACTAATGCCATCCGTGCATCCGGACTTGCCTCACCGCTCGGTTCCATCACCGTTAACGATATTTCATACGCAGTTCGTCTTGAGGCGGGGGTGACTAATGCTGCTGCGGTGGGTGCGGTTGCACTCCAGGGTCCTGGCGGAAGCGTGATCCGCGTTCGTGATGTCGCCACCATCGTAGACGGTCTTGAGGACCCTCGAACCTACTCACGCGTCTCCGTTGCTGGTGAACCATCGTCACCTGCCCTTACTCTTTCGGTATTCAAAAGCCGTGGCGGGAACATCGTCGAGACGGGCGACGCCATCAAGGAGAAGATCAAAGAGATGGGTGACGGACCACTTGCCGGTACCCGCACCGTCATTTCATACGACGCCGCAAAGGATGTGGAGCATGACCTGACCGAACTCACCCGTGTCGGACTTGAGACGGTCGCGCTCGTGGTGATCATGCTTCTTCTTACGCTTGGATGGAGGGAGTCACTGGTGGCTGCCGCTTCCATTCCGCTTTCCTTCCTTATCGCCTTTATTGGTCTGGCGTACTCTGGCAACACTATCAACTTCATCTCGCTCTTCTCGCTTATTCTCGCCATCGGTATCTTGGTGGACTCGGGCATCGTGGTGGTGGAAGCAATCCATACCCGACTGATTGAGTACGGTGACAAGAAGCGTGCAGCGATCATGGCGATTAAGGAATATGCCTGGCCGCTTTTCGCCGGCACCATGACGACCGTCGCCGTATTCGTTCCCCTCTTCTTCCTTTCAGGAATCATGGGTAAGTTCGTCGCATCGATTCCGTTTACCGTGATCTTCGTGCTCCTTGCTTCCATTTTCGTTGCACTTGGACTCGTGCCGCTTCTTGCGATGTACACGATCACGCGCTCTATGTCGAAGATGGAGGCGCGCCAGGAGCGATACAACGAAATCGCCAAGCACTGGTACGAAGGATTCCTCCGTCGCATCCTAGGCGACAAGAAGAAGGAGAACCATTTCCTTTGGCTCATGCTCGGACTCTTCCTCCTCTCCTTGCTTCTGCCGATGGTGGGTGCCGTGAAGGTGGTGTTCTTCCCTGAGGAGGACATGGAATTTATTTACGTAGAAGTGGAGCGTCCAGCCGGCACCTCACTCACTGACACCGACCTATCGGTCCGTGAAGTTGAGGAAATGCTCTACGACGATCCTCGTATTGCATCCTTCGTATCTGAGGTGGGTGCCGCAAGCGCGTTTGGTGCATCGGGAGGCGGAGGTGGCGGCAACATCGCAAACATCACCGTGAATCTTAAAGAAGACCGTGACCAGACGAGTCAGGAGATCGTGGAGGATCTGCGCAAGGAGCTTTCCGTTGTCACCTCTGCGGATGTGACCGTAACCGCACCGGCAGGTGGACCTCCCTCAGGAGCTCCTATCTCGGTGACCTTTGCGGGAGACGATCTTGCTGATCTCTCTCGCACGCTTGAGATTGCTCAGCGCGTGATCGCCGACATCCCGGGCGTCACTAACATCACGACCACCATGAAAGACGATGGTGGTGAGTTCGTGATCCATTTGGATACCGCACGCGCAACCGAACTGGGTGTGTCACCTATTGCTGTAGCCGACACGCTTCGCACCGCACTCTTTGGAGCAAAGGCGACCGACATCCGAACAGGAACTGATGACATCGAAGTCGAGACTCGCCTTGACCTAAATCCTGGATGGCGCGAGCCACATGAGACAACGCACGCAACAATTGATGCGGTGCGTGAGCTTACGGTGCCCGGTGCCAGGGGCCCAGTTCCACTTGTTTCTATTGCCCGCATTGAGTACGCACCTGCTAACGCGGTGATCCGGCATGAGGATGGTGAGCGTGTGGCAAGTATCTCGGCTGAGGTAGGCGCAGGTGGCAACGCATACACCGCAACCACGCAGTTTATGGAAGCCATGGAAGCGGCTGAGCTTCCGAGTGGCGTGACCATGAAAGTCGCTGGCGAAAGCGAGGATGTGAACCAGTCGTTTGCGGAGATGGGTATCGCACTTCTTGCAGGAGCTGCGCTCATGCTCGGTATCCTCGTCCTTGAGTTCAACTCCTTCCGACACTCCCTCTACCTTCTTTCTATTATTCCGCTCTCACTCATCGGTGTGCTTGTGGGTCTTATGATCACGGGTCAGCCGCTTTCCTTCCCATCCATGCTCGGCGTGATCGCTCTTGCCGGTGTGATCATTAATCATGCCATCATTCTCATGGATTCGATCGCACGTATCGGAAAGAGTAACCCCGACCAGACCCTCACCGATGTGGTGGTAGCGGCCGCGTCTTCGCGCTTCCGTCCGATCGTTCTTACAACCGTCGTGACGGTCGTGGGTATGATCCCGCTCTCATTTGCTTCAGCGCTCTGGGGACCACTCGCCTTTGCGATTATGTTCGGACTTGCCTTCTCCATGGTGCTCACCCTTGTTCTCATCCCCGTCCTCTACCATAGGTGGCCGGGTAAAGAGGTGAAGGCGCGATTTGCACAAAACGATACGCGTTTGACCGTAGTCGAGTAGACTACTACCTACCTCGCATATCACCCTCCAAGCGCGGGTGTACACTAGGGGTATATGAGCCATTCCCCAAAATCCATCCTGATTGTTGAAGACGACGGACTAATGCGTGCAAGCCTTGCGCGGCAGTTTACTGAAGCTGGGTATGCTGTGACCGCAGCTGCTGACGGCGAAGAAGCCGTTAAAGCACTCGACCACGAAACACCAGACGTCGTGCTCTGTGACATCATACTTCCGAAACTTGATGGTATTGAGGTGCTTGAGTATGCGATGGCACAGTGGCCTGAAAAGCACATCCCCTTCATCATGCTCACCACCTCAGACGACATCGGCACGGTCGCACGCGCGATGGACAAGGGTGCGCTTGCCTATCTCCTTAAGTCAGACAATCAGATCGATGTAGTGGTAAAAGTTGTCGAGACCAAGCTCGGACTTTCGCCGCGCGCTACTGCGGAAGGCGCACCGTAAAGGTTGCGCCGGCTCCGGGTGCTGACGAAACTTCCACCGTACCTCCGTGGAGTGTGACTGCGCGCTTGGTGAGGTAGAGTCCGAGACCCGACCCAGGCTCGCCTGAACGGATTGCCGCACGCAGTCGCTTATATCCTTCGAATATTTTTCGTCGGTCTTCTTCTTTAATACCTGCTCCGTGGTCTGTGATGTGGAAGCGATGTTCCTGAGGACTTGCTTCGTAGGAGATGTCGACGGTCGTGCCTTCGTTTGTGTACTTCACCGCGTTTGCGAGCAGGTTAAAGAACGCATGATGCATCATCTGACGGTCAGCGACGAATGAACCAGCCTTCGTGATTGAAGGGTCGAGGACGATCGTGACACTACGCTGCTTTGCAGAAAGAGTGAGGCTTTCGGCAAGCTCAGTAAATAGGAGCCGGATGCTGAGCGGCTCTTTAACGAGCGCGCGATGCTTGCGACTTTCAATCGCCGATACATCGAGGAAATTATTAATGCGGGCGATGAGTCCCACGAGATTAGAGTGCACCATCGTCAAAAGCGAGCGATCGTCTTCAGGCAGACGCGTATCACGAAGTAGTCCCTCCACGGCCCAGCGCACGCCGGTGAGCGGGGTGCGTAGTTCATGGGATGCAATAGACAAGAACTCGGCTTTTTGCTCGAGACGACGCTCAGTCTCCTTGTGTGCTCGACTCATGAGAAGGAAGAGGAGTACGAGGACGAGGGAGGCAAGGAATGGGAGCGCGGAGTAGATGATGAGGTTCGTGAGGTAGTCGTCAGCGGGCAGATCAATACCAAGAAGTGCGACGACCTGGCCGTTTTCGCCTGTGACTGGCGCGTAACCTGAGATCCATACACCCCAACGGTCACGATCAGGTCCCTCGGTTCTCGAGCGACTATCCGTAAAGAGCGCATGCATTGCAGGCGTTGCTTCGGCATATATCTGACCGGGTGGTGAATAGTCCTCTGAGTCAGCAGGTTCCGAGTCGACGAAGAAGAATAGATCGCTGGTGTCCTCCCTACCGATGAGATAGATGAAACGCACGTCGGAGTTAACCGAGCGCACCTCCATGAGAAGCTGCTTGAGGGATTCATAGGACGCGGTACCAAGATCCGCTTCGCTACCAGAAAGCGCTGACAGTTGCTCGGGAGAAATCGCAGCAGCAAGAGTCGCAGCACGATCTACGATATGTGCCCGTCCTGTCTGATCTACCTCGCGGTACACATACAGCGATAGAAGAAGACCGATAGCGAGCAAGACAACGATCCACAGCGCGGTTGCGAGCCGGGACCCAAGAAAACCTGGAGTGAGCATAGCTCTAGTATACGACCCGTTCGCTACCAATATAGAGCGAGCCCTGATGTGGGATGGCTCCTGCTACGAGGTACTGCAAAAGAACTCGCCTTTGATGCGACTTTCCCCACATTCTCCTTGCAGGTGAACCATGGTTCACCTATACTCAGTACATGGCCGATGACCACAAGAAAAAGCTGACTACCTTCTACGAGAAGCACCGCCGCATGCCGGGATACAAGGAGCTTATGGCGCTCACGGGCTTCAAATCGAAGAATGCCGTGTACAAGCTTATCGGCCGGTTGGTTGACGCTGGTGTCGTCGAGAAGGACCGTGATGGACACCTCATCCCCGGTCGCCTTATGCGGGGTGCTCCGCTACTCGGTCTTGTGGAGGCTGGGTTCCCCTCCCCTGCAGAGGAGGAACTCCTTGATGTCATGGACTTCGACGAGTACCTCACTCCGCACAAGGAATCGAGCTATATCCTCAAGGTCAAAGGTGACTCGATGATCGATGCTGGTATCTGTCCGGGAGACCTCGTGATCGTGGAGCGTCGTCCGACCTACAAGCCAGGACAGATCGTGATCGCCTCTATTGAGGGCGAGTACACAATGAAGTACCTCCGGAAGCAGGGTGATCAGTATTACCTCGAGCCTGCAAACGCAGCCTACAAGCCCATCTATCCAAAAGGCAGTCTTTCGATCGAAGCGGTCGTAACTGCTGTCGTGCGTAAATATTAATTACTTACTTATGACTACTGCCACTTTCACTCCCACCCTCTACCAACTTGCGAGTTTCGAGCGTGTGCTCAGGCGCACCAAGGTACGCCGCCCTATCCGCAAGTCTGCATATGCCAACCGAAGTCGGGTGGGGTAAGCACTACTACTATCCCCGCGCCATCGTGCATGTCGACGGGGATGGATTCTTCGCTGCCTGCGAGGTAGCAAGAGATCCATCACTTCGCGGGAAACCGGTCGTAACCGGCAAGGAACGTGGCATTGTGTCCGCTGCAACCTATGAAGCGAAGGCGCGAGGTATTACGCGCGGCGTAGCACTCCGGGACGTGAAGCGGATCTGTCCGGAGGCAATCATCATCTCGTCCGACTATCAGCTCTACACACTCTATTCCCTACGCATGTACGAGATCATGCGCAGGTATACCCCTGAGGTTGAGGAGTATGGTATCGATGAATGCTTTGGAGACATTACGGGACTACGCCGCACACTTAATAAGTCATACGAAGAGATTGCGCAGACCATCAAGGCTGACCTGTATCGCGAGCTTGATATCACCTTCTCAGTCGGACTCTCTTCAACAAAGGTGCTTGCGAAGATCGGTTCCAATTACCGCAAGCCCAATGGATTCACCCCCATCCCGCTTATCGGCAAAGATGCCTTTCTTGCGACGGTGCCGATTGAAAAAGTCTGGGGTATCGGAGCAAACACGGGCGCACTACTGCGAAAACATGGGGTGCAGACTGCCGGAGAGTTTGCGAGCAAGAATAAGGAGTGGGTTCAAGCACGAGTCACCAAACCTATTTATGAACTATGGCAGGAATTGAATGGTGAGTCTGTCTTGCCGCTCGTGACCGAGCAGAAGGATGACTACCACTCTATTCAGAAGACGCGAACCTTTAGTCCTGCGTCGGATAGCCCTGCAGTGTTGTACTCTGAACTCTCAAAGAATATTGAGGGGGCCTGTCGCAAGGCGCGCAGATATAACCTGGTTGCGACCGGACTCTCGTTCTTTTTGAAAACCTCTGAGTTTAGGTATCACACGCACGCGGTCACCCTCCCGCGACCAACCAATGTGCCAAGTGAGATTCTGCACGCTCTCGAACCCTTCTTCACCAAGCTCTATCGAAAAAGGATTCGCTACCGTGCAACCGGTATTACGCTCACCGGGTTACGGGAAGCAAAACCTGAACAGCTCGATCTGTTTGTGTCATCCGAGAAAACCGAAGGGATGGATCGGTTATTCGAGAGTGTCGATGAGCTCACCGAAAAGTACGGGAGGGATACAATATATCTTGGCTCAAGCGCAAAAGCCGTCGCCATTCGGAAGCAGGCAGCGGACGGTAATGGCATCGGAAGTATCTCGAAGTATCGACCAGCTTCCCTGTTTGATGGAAAGAAGCGCCTAAAATTGTTTTCGCTTCCGATGTTAGGCGATGTGTATTAGGTATGGCGCAGCTCGACCTCTTCCCGACTTCGGTGCGCGCTCCCCACGGGTTTATCTACCAACCTGACTTCCTGACTGAAGAGGAGGAGGTGGAACTTCTCCAGTATCTTCACGGACTCAAATTGAAGAACTACGAGCATGGCGAGTACACAGCCAAACGGAAGGTTCGTTGGTTTACTGAACGCGCACTGCCCACACCTCTGAAGATTCTTCGTGATGCAGTCACCGACTGGGCAGGGATAGCACCTGAGAAGATTGATAACGCACTCGTGAGTAAGTATGAGGCAGGAACGCCGATCGGATGGCACCGAGATCGCCCACCCTACAGCACCGTCTTTGGCGTATCACTGGGCGGCACCTGTAACTTTAGATTGCGCAAACGTGAGGGCAAGGGATGGAAACGATTCACGCAGATCGCAGCACCTCGTTCGATCTACATGATGTCGGGTTCTGCACGATCCTTGTGGCAACACAGTATTCCGCCGGTTGAAGAGAAGCGGTATTCGATTACGTTTCGATTTTGAATAGGTGGAAATACTAAAACCACCCGTAATGGGTGGTTTTAGTATTTGAAAGAGATACCTATTTCTTCAAATGTGCATCGACTGACCACTTCCCTCCTCCCATCGCCATAACCGAAAGGCTGGCGACCAAGAGAAGAAGGATGAACTCGTAACCGCCTCCGGATACGAAGAATCCCTTACCGAGGTGTACGGTGACAAGCGCAACGATGGAAACAATCGCAAGGATCTTCGCTGCCCAGTGAGTCAAGAGACCGATGATAAGAAGTGCACCACCAATCACCTCAGCAGCGATTAGGAGCACCGCGAAGAACTCAGGTGCCGGGAACCCAAGCGTGCCGAGAAAACCGGCCGTACCTGGAATACCACCCTGAAGCTTCTGCCACCCATGTACGAGGAAGATAACGCCGACGACCACCCGAAGGAGGAGGGACGCGACCGGCGCAAACTTTGGGCCGCAATTACACTGCAATATATTACGCATGATTTAGCTATATACGGATAACGTATATAGTGTACCGCTTAATCAAATGGGTGCGGCTGGGGATGTGGATGAGCTAGCGATCTTCTTCCTCACTAATTGTGACGGAATCATTGATACGGGTAAGAAGTGGAAGATCAGCATTTCCAGCAAGTACGGCCTCTACAGAATTGCTGACGGTCAATACGGCATAGTCAGTCTCTGAGTCAGGATTAATGGCTGGTGTGATATAGAGATATATCGGTCCATAAGTAACGCGCTCTGGCTCCCTTCCTGCTCGCTCACGAGTGAGTACCAGATAGTACTCCTGCGCTTCTGCCCCACTCTTGGTGGTGACCGCCTGATGGCGCTCCTCACGCTCACAGTAGGTACGCTCAGCGGGACTTGTGGTTACACAAAGATTGCTGAGGAAGGGTGGGAGTTCGCTTGCGACTGGACTTTGTGTCTCGATCTCACCCGGAGTCACAATCGTGAGATTTACTGCAGAATCGAATCCACTAGCAGTGGTTGAACCGATTGCGATAGCGCCATTTGAGTTCTCCTCAATCTCAAGTCCAAGCGGGTAGGTAAAGCTAAATGCAGCACCGCGATACTGATTCACAACTTCTCGCTCCCCAGCATCGTTGAGATGATAAAGAGCTAGCCCGACTCCGACGAGAAATAGAACGATAACTGCGAGGACGAGAATGGTAGTACGTGACATGGACATAACTCTGCGGGAGTGCAACTTAACGTTTAATGAAGCGGTGAACTTATTCTCTGATGACGAACGAGGAGATGGATATATTACCGCTGTCCTTTACATGGATATACGTAAAGTCTGCGGTATAGGCAACGTGCCCGTCCTCATAGGAAACCGTACCCGTTCCGTTCTCAGCATGGACGCTCGTTACGTAGTAGGTACCGCCAAGAACCTCAGCCTCGGTTGAGAGTTCGGAAATATGTTCTTTAATGTATGTCTCAACAAGTGCATCTCGTCCTAAGACGGGCTGCTCTACTACGACCTCCTCGACCACTTCCTCCCGCGCAGGAGGGATCATAACCACAAGAACGGCGACCACAATGAGCGCGAGTACCCCGATACCAATTAGCTTTGTCATGGCTGGCATGATACCAGAGTTGTCCCGTTCATGCCGTATTCACGGGATAGACCTGATACTACAGACCTATGGCATACGTACTCTATTTCCTCGCCGGGCTTGTGCTTGCAAACGGCTTTCCACATTTCGTGAAAGGTATTCTCGGGCAGCGGCACCATACCCCGCTTCGTCGCGAGGGAGGCGCACTGTTAAACGTCGTCTGGGGCACCGCGAACCTCTTTGTTGCTGGCTGGCTCTGGCTCTACGCAAGCCTCATGCCTCAAGCACTTGGCTATGCACTCGTGGCATTCTTCCTTGGAATACTAGTGGCCGGCGTCACGCTTGCAAAGCGCTTTGAGCAAGACCGGCGCGAGCACCCCACTACTGGAGTTACCTGGTAAACAGGTTGCTCAGCTTCTCAAAAATACCTGAGAAGAATTCGCCAATCTTTGCGAAGAATCCTTCGGTCTGCACACTAGACGTTGCTGTTGCACTATCGTTCTCCTCTTGGGGTGAGGTAGTTGAAGAATCTATAGGTGGAACTAACTTGGGTGGCGTCTCTTTGGGAGGTTCGTCATAGGCCGTGCAGTACCCTGGAGCAGGGTCACCAACACAGGCCTTCAGCGTGCAGTACGATTCCCCATTGTCACCGCGTCCGCATTGATTGCACCCATCAAACCATGACGTGCAGTGTGCTGGTGGCACATACGGCTTCCCTGTAACGGGACCTGTCTCGCTAGCCGTACACTCCCCCTCATGAATGAAGGATCCCCCATCGACTCCCATCATGCAGGAGTTACCGTAGGTATGGTACTGCGGATAACAAGGGGCACTAACGCATTGCACCTGCTTTGCTCCACAGACTGGCTGGTACTGCATGGTACACATCGTAGGTCCATCTTCGGCTGGAGTTCGTGCGTGCACCGCAAGCGCAAGCCCGAACACCCCCACAAAGAGGACTGGGGCAACAAATAAGCCTTTCATATGGACTAAGACGCGTAGAACGCGTCTCTATTACTAGAAGTAGCCGAAGCCGGTACCAGCAAGGTAGATACCTGCGACAATCGCGATCGCGCCCCCTGCGTGATACCACACCGGCTTATTGAACGAACGAATGAAGCTCTGAATGAACTTCGCTGGCATCGACATGTACAGAATACCCTCGATGACCATCATGTAACCGACAAGCGCGATAATACCGGGCACGGAAAGCGAGACGACGGAGTAGTTAATCACGAGCGCAAGACCGGCGACGATCTCAATTGCACCGATGACGACACGAAGACCTGCGTTAGAGGCAAAGTCACGGATGGCAGGGATAATCGACTTACGTCGGAGAAGCATGATGACGCCCATCACGATGAAATACATACCGAACAGCTTTGCGAGGAATATCTCCATAGGTGAGATTAGATGGCTATACCTCACACGATAGCACCCGGTCAGTGCTATGGATGAGGTTATGCACTATCCTTCGTATCCATTTTCCTTCCGCAGGTGCGGAATCCTCGGAGCGAGCATCGATACGATCGCTGCAATAACTGCGATCGCATAGAACCCAAACCCGAGCGCCATACCGATAGCACCAGCGACCCAAAGACTTGCGGCCGTAGTGAGATTTTTGACACTCGCACCTTCCTTGAGAATGAGACCGGCGCCGAGAAATCCGATACCTGAGACAATCTGTGCGGCAATGCGCGAAGTCGAAGCTGGATCGACGAGCGAAGAGATGAGAGTGAAGAGTGCGGCACCAGCTATAACGAGCACGTGAGTGCTAATACCTGCATCCTTCCCTCTTGCCTCACGCTCAACACCGATCAAAAAGCCGAGTAGAAGTGAGAATGCGATGATAATCAAAAACTGCACTTCAACAGGCCCAATGAGTCCGTACAACATATAAAGATTAGATAGCTTCGTAATAGATCACGATCTGATCGTGATCACGCAGAATCGTATTCTCGTACGTATCGACTTCGGAGCCGTTTACGGTCATACGAATACGGTGCGTGTCGCCTGCGACATGATCGAGTACCTGAGTGCGACTAAAAGGTCGTTCCCAACTAGTGAAGAAGTGACCGAGCGTGAAGTCACGCGGCTCACCAGACTCGATATGTATGATGCCATCGGGTGTATGCGTATGGAGTGTTTTCATACAGCCAGGAGTAATACCGACATCGGCAGGTATCGCTACCGACACCCCATCAACCATAATCTGTAGGACCGGATGAATGTGGAAGCGATCAGACTCGTGCGTGGTACATGCTACAGCGATCTCGTCCGTCGTTCTGCTTGTCTTTGGTCCCTCGCGATTCCCTGTCGATGCGAACCATACAATGACGAGTAAGAGGATGATGCCCAGGATCCAGAGCCAAGTATTCTTTTTCATGGCTCGCAGTATACCAAGCTCCTAGCGCAACTCGTAGGCACCAATATCGAAGCCGTTTCCAAGTGGACGTTTTGTTCCGTTAATGTCGCGTGTGAAGTAGATCGAGAGGTTTGCGCCCGCATCAATAGCCGGAGACCCCGTCTTGAGTGAGAAGATCTCACCTAGTGGATTCGCGAGGATTGATCCCACATCAGTAATGATCCGCTCGGTTGACTCAGCAGCCCATCCGTATCGAGCACTTTGGTTCCAGATGAGAGCTGTGTAGATGTTGTGGCTGTACGTAGTATTCGGACCTCTCGTACCGCCGCCGTTGATGATGTTATTCCGCACGGTGTAGTTAGTTGCACTCTTGTCCGCACTACCGAGAAGAAGGTATCCATTCGCGAAGGTGTTGTTGAGGACGTAGTTCGTCCCTGACATACCACCCCAATCAGCAAATGCGGGACTGTCCGATCCGGGCCCCACAAACACATTGTTGAAGATGGTGATATTTGATGATTGCTCCATCGTGAACGGAATATTCGAGCGCACGATGCGGTTGTTCGAGATCGTGATGTCCTTGGAGTTCTGATAGACGGACATACCGTTACCGTGGGCCGAGTTATTATCCTCGATATAGTTACCGTCGATAGTGCCGTCCGTCATTTCGCCGAAGAAGATGGCGGTTCGCGCAACATTCTTCACGTGATTATTCTTTATGAGAACATCCTCGCCAGTCACCGAGATGCCACGCATGTTACCGCCGATATCATGCACGTAGTTGTCGCGGATGATTGTGTTGTCCGCTGCTCCCAGGAGACCTATGGCGCCGCCCTTCTGCGGTGAGTAGCTGTATGCGACTTCGTTATTACTGATGACGTATCCTCCGGCTGAGCCGGTGGTGTACTTCACGATACCCTGACCCTCGCGACCGCCGTCACCTGCGTGCTTGCGGATAATGAATCCATCGATGGTGATGTTTTCGTGGGTATTGAGGTTGAAACCATACGGGCTCGATGCCATGGTGATGGTGCCTCCCGCCACATCTGAATCAGCATACGGCATGATGTAGAGCTCATTGGTGGAAGAATTGAAGTAGTACTCTCCAGGTGTGTCGAAGATGGCTCCGCTTGCGTTGTTCGAGATCGCGTAGAGCGAGTTCCGATTGGTGTAGGGCGTGAGCGATGCGAACGTTATGGTGCCGTTGCTGTAACCAGTGATCTTACGAGGGATTATCTCATTTGGCTGACCCCAAACATGAACGGTGGATCCAATGAGATTTGAACCGCCAAGAGAGGCGAGCCGTGAATCGGTGAGCGAAGTCTTCGATATCTGTGCAGGCTGGATGGTGTAGAAGTTCTCGTACGCCTGATAGTACTTATTCGTAGAAGCTGGCTGCTGCGCAACCGTCATGCGGTCGAGTCCACGCATGAGATGAAGGTTGTGCGCTGGTGATTCTGTAATGTGACTTGGAAGAGTGACTGTGGTGCGATAGATACGCTGCCAATTTGGATTCCCTGCACAGTCAGCAACTGAGACGCACTTACGAAGACCCGTAACCGGCTGCGAACCATCGATGATCGCCTTGCCTGTTCCCCACCCAGAGCCACGATATGTGACACCTGCAGCCTTGGTTGAGATCTGTCCGTAATAGACGACACCTCCCTTGAACTGGATCGTATTGCCGCTCTTCAGTGCCACCTTCGCTGGGTTACCGGTAGCGTTCGGGTCACCTGGCGCATGCTTCCATGGAGACGTCATAGTACCTGGATTGGTATCTGCACCAGATGCGAAGTCCACATAGTATGTGTCGAGACCAGAAGGAATCGGTTCTGGGGTAGGCGTTGGTGTCGGAGTGGGTGTAGGGGTTGGGGTTGGGGTTGGGGTCGGTGTAGCAATCGAACCTGCAAGGGTATCGCGGAAACGATCGAGTGATTGAGCAGCATTGCCCGATGCATCAACCGACTTCACACGGAAGTGGTAGGTAGTCGAAGGCAGGAGACCGGAAATTGTCTGTTGATGGCTTGTTCTGTAGCCGGGTGTCGATACGGTTTGTCCGTACGCCACGGTAGTACCGTACTCAACAACGGTAGTGGCAGGTTCATTCGTTGTCCAAGCAACAACCATGCCGCTATTGGTGAGCGTAGCCTTTGGAACGAGAATAGAGCCTATAGATGGACGGGTCTTATCTGTTGGATCAATAGTAGGGACAGGCTCCGGAGTCGGGGTAGTCGGAGTTGGAGTAACAACGATGACCGGTGTCTCGACAATATCTTCTTTATCCTCCACCTTCCGTGCGACGAGTGTTGTTGATACCCATACTGATTTTGAGATCGTACCGCCTGACGAACTAGTACACGTGAGGGTGTAGGTAGCATTACCCGAAACAGTAATCGATTCCGATCCTCTCACCCCCCTCTCTCCTGACCAGCCACTAGATGCGCTACAACTTTCTGCACGTTTTGCAGACCAAGTAAGTTGAATAGAATCACCGGCTGCTGCAAACTTTCGATCAATACGAAATGTGAGCGTTGGTTTAATTCCGCTTCCACTAGTCGTGGTTGGCGGTACAGGAGTAGAGACTGTCTGCGATGGTTGCGCTGTCGCAACTGAACCTGATGATGACTCGACAAGTGCTGCACTTGTACGCGGGCCAACATATCCAACTTGTTCAAGACCGCGTGCAGCTTGAAGTGCAATGACTGCTGCACGAGTGACCTGACCAAAGTACCCTGTTGGGGTCTCTGAGAAATAACCGAGGGCCGCGAGTTTGCGTTGAAGCTCGAACACCGCTGAGCCTGACGCTCCAAGCGAAAGTGGTACCGATGTCGAAAAACTCGGTGCGTTTGATACCGATGGTTTTGCTGTACCCGATAGCGGGTTCCGAGAAATGAATGGGTTGAGAAGATTGCGTACGCGTTGATCTACTACACCCGACTCCGGAAGGCCGTACTTCTTTTGGAGCGCGCGCACCCCAGCAGCAGTTGTATCGGCATAGACACCGCTTGGTGCAGCAGTTGAATAGCCGAACTGGAAGAGGATGAGTTGGAGCTGGGTAACCTCAGCTCCCTTAGAACCCGCCGTAAGGTCCTGGGTGAGGGTGACAGCCTGACTTGTGGCAGGAACGAAAAGAAGAAGGGCGACAAGAAGCGAGAGGAAGATTTTGTACATGAAGTGACAGTGAGTTGGTTCGTCACTAAGTATATCCACCACTTTCTCGGCGGCGCTGTATGAGGTGCTTGTTAGAGCGTTGCGAAGAGATCTATGAGGGTTCCATCTGGATCCTTCATGATTGCGTACCGCTGACCCCAGACCGCATTCCACGGCTCTTTTACTAACGTGAAACCGGCGGCGAACGCCAATCTCGTTATCTCATCTACTTCATGAGGAGAATCGTAGCGTAGGGCGAACACAGAGTAGTTGGCAGGCACAGGAGCATGGCCGAGGATATCCACAACCACAGAAACAGCATCAAGCATGAGGCGCACTTCTCCCGTTTTCGAGACTGCCTCGATATGTGACTGGTCGGTATATGCATGGAACGTGAACCCGAGAAGGCTATAGAATTCGATGCTTCTCTGAAGATTACTGCTCGGCACGCCAACAGCGTCTAACTTCATGCGCCTCTCGCCGCAGCTTCCATAGCAGCAATGTCAATCTTCTTCATGGAGAGCATCGCGGCCATTGCGCGATTCACCGCTTCCCTATCATTACTCTTGAAGAAGTAGTCCATGCCCTTCGGAGAGATCTGCCAGGAGAGACCGTACCTGTCTTTGAGCCATCCGCACTGTTCGCTCTCGGGATATGCAGACAAGGCTGACCAGTAGCGATCGATCTCTTCCTGATTCTCACAGTTCACGAGGAGTGACACCCCTTCGTTGAAGTTGAACTGATGCGGACCGGCACTATCCATCGCTGCAAAAGACTGACTGGAGAGTATAAAGTCTGCGAACATGATCGTTCCTTCTTTCCCGTACTCAACACCAGCAGGATATTTGACGAGTGTGCCAACCTTCGCGTCATCGACGATTGAAGTATAAAGCGAGATCGCTTCCTCTGCCTTACCGCAGTTGTCACCCACGAACATAAGTGCAGGAATTATTTTCTGTGATGCTGCGGGACTATAACTTATCTGCCATGACATACCGAATCGATCCTGTATCCATCCGTAGCGTTCACTGAAGGGATACGCATCGAGTGGCATGAGTGCAGTACCACCGTTACTGAGTCCTCCCCACAACCGATCGACTTCTTCCTTACTCTCGCAGTTCACCATAAACGAGATCGATGGGTTTATGTTGAAGTGTGGCCCACCATTGAGTGCGATGATGGAGTAGCCACTAATTTCAAAGGCAACGGTCATCACCGAACCGGCATCTTTGCCGGTGATCTCCTTCCCCGCGTCGGGGTAGTGTGCGACATCGGTTATTTTTGAATCGTTAAAGAGCGAGATATAAAAGTTCGCCGCTTCTTCTGCCTGCGTATCGAACCAGAGATGCGGAATAATTTTTTGCATGGTGACAGGGTTAAGACTATGTACCCAGCATAGCAAGGACGGGTGAAGTGCGAGTGTACCCAAAGGACCTCAGCAATTGTTCATGTAAGAACCCTATGATGGTTGTATGGCACTGTGGGACAAACTACCTGGTCGCGGTAACGTACAGGACCGTCGCGGTCTGGGACCTGCCGCTGGCGGTCTTGGGCTTGGCGGTCTTGCGCTGGTGATAGCGCTTAATTTTCTGGGTGGTGGAGATCTATCCTCTCTTGTCCCTACCGTACTGAATGAACTCAGTAACCAGCAGGCGGCAAGTTCATACAGTGCGGCAGATTTTGAGGGAGCAGATTCATACGAAGTATTCGCCTCAACGGTTCTGGGTTCAGCTGACGAAACCTGGACTACGATCTTTGCGGCAAATGGCCGCACCTACGAACCCCCAACACTCGTACTCTTCCGTGGAAGGACGCAGTCGTCCTGTGGCGGAGCAGACGCTTCCGTAGGTCCGCACTACTGCCCTCCTGACGAAACCATTTATCTCGATGAGACCTTCTTTGAAGAACTGACCGCACGGTTCGGTGCACAGGGTGGAGACGTCGCTCAAGCCTATGTCATCGCGCACGAGGTTGGGCATCATGTGCAGCACCAGCTCGATACGTCCGATCAGGTGGCACGAGATGGCTCGAACGAAGCATCGATCAAGCTAGAGCTCCAGGCAGATTGCTATGCGGGCCTGTGGGCACACTCCATTAAAGATCTCGGTGTATTTGAGCAGGGCGAGATAACGGAGGCGATTGATGCCGCTGCTGCCGTTGGTGATGATCGGATCCAGAAAAGAACGACCGGACGGGTATCTCCTGAGAACTGGACGCACGGCTCATCAGCAGAGCGCGTGCGCTGGTTTACCATTGGGTTCGAGACTGGCTCAGTGGAAGCCTGCAATACGTTTAGCAGATAGAGTCCATTAGTTTTCGATGCCTTCCGTGACTCCGAGCCTAGTATTACGAGCCGTCCTCATCCTTGATCTTCCCTCCTAAAACACGTTCAACCTTATCGAGATCACTGCGGAGCTGCTTGAGAAGAAGCAGTTCCTCTTTGGTGAGGCCATGCGAGGTACCCCGGGAGTGCAATCCCTTTAAGTGGTCTGACAGATCCCGCTTGAGGTGTGCGAACGAGCGCTTCGTTACCTTCTCTGTTCTTCCGAAGATCGACGGAAGCTTTCGGCATGCACCGGTGACTGCGCACACTCCAAGTACCCCTGCTATCACGAGACCGAGCAGGATGAGCGCAAGTATCGAGATAATGAGCGGATGATTGATCGCGAGGTCGCCGAACTCTCTGAGGAACTTGCTCTTGATGACAACGGTGACCGGTTCCGATTCTGCGCTTCGTGCACCACGCGCATCGGTAACGCGCGCAGTCACACTGTACGTTCCTGGCGTAAGTCGCTTCGCAACCACGAACGCAAAGTCTCCGAGTGTATTGCTACGAGTGAATTCCTCAGCTACGAGCTCAGCGTCCTCATAAATGTATGCGTTTATATCTGAATTCGGATAGGTAGTACCGCGCACCTTCACGAGATCAGTTCCTTCAATAACGCTCTGATAGTAGGTAATGATCGGTGCATCAATGCCCTCGATGAAGAATTCAGCGCTCGCGGTCTGCGTATTACCCGCCGCATCGTACGCAATAACGGTTACGACATGACTGCCAGGTTCCTGCAGCGGCAGCGTATAGGGATTAGAATCGGCTGCGGCTGCCATGCGCTGCGATCCTCCGTCGCCGATTTTCACCTCATACCGTTCGATTCCTGATCCGGTATCGATTGTATTGAAAAGAATAATGGGCTGAGGATTCACATCAGACTCTCCATGAGGAAATACGATGCGGAATGACTTTGGAAGAGTCGTGTCGATATTAATACGGTACCGTCCGATGGCACCCCACTCGCCAGCCACCTTATGCTGCACGAGAAGATAGGAGGTGCCTTCGGGCATGCCCTCGATGGTCTTTGAGGAGAGTGGGGTGTCATACACCACACTCGGTACTGATGAAGGATTTCTGCTCAGCAAAAGACGGGTCGCCGTTACCCCCTCCGGCAGCTGCCATGAAAATGAGCCGGTTGTCTCGCGGTACCACGCATCCTGTTCCGGGTGCGTAAGTGATTTGACCAGGAAACCAGATGATACGACAGACGTCGGAGCAACTGCTTGAACTGGTGCTGATGTCTCGAGCGCGGCTGTCTGCGTAAGAGCAAAGACGCGGGATGTTGCGCTTCGTAGTATCTCGGTACCCTGTCCGTCATTGGCAAGCACTGAGGAGCCCGCAAATGAAAGTGTTGCCGTGCCTGGTGCACGCACCCGAAACGAGAGCGTGACGAGCATGCCTCCCTGTCCTGCGTAACCGGGATTCGGAACGACCCCTTCAAACGACACGGTGCCCGCAGTATTGGAGTAGGTTGGTTCCTGCGCCCAGAGCGTGATGATACTTCCCGTCTTTGAAACTGACACGAGTGAGAGCTTATCTGGAGGGAATACGATATGCGCAGATACGGCATTGAGTGACTCGCCGTTCCCTGCTGACACTCGTACTGGAACGGAAATAGTACTACCCACCGCTCCACCGGATCCAGACAGATCGAGGCTCGCCGCAAACAACGGTAATGGAATACTTCCTAGCACAACGAGACTAACGACGAGCGCGCATCTGGCGAACATACCAAAACACTAGCATGGAAAGTATGGCGATAAGCGGCACAACATACATAACGGTCGGTATTCGCTCAGGCTGCATATGCTCCACACTGCTGTTACCTGTCTTGTCGATGGCCCGTACATAAATATGGCTCGCTCGTTCACCATCGCGGAGCGGATAGGGACTCGTTGCCAAACGCCAGCCAGTAGAGGGGAAGACATTTCCAAACCAGCTCTCCTTCACTTCATATCGTGCAATGCCAGAACCCTTATCTACCGTAGAGAACAAAAGTACTGGAGCTCCTTCATAGAGATGTTCTTCTCGCACCACTATCGGCGTAAATGCTTCGGGGGGATCAGTGTCCGGAATCGGGTTTGCAATATTTCCGCGCGTTGCAACCACCGGGAGCTTCAGTGATAGTGCGGTAAGAGCAACCTTCTCACCCTCCCCTGCATACGCAGCACTTACCGGATCGAGCTCTAGCTCCGCACTACTCTCTAAGAGAGCTGGCCGCATGGTGATCGTAAGAAGACGTCCCTGCTCGCCCATAAATCCCTGGGGAATAATGCCCGAAAAAGAAAGAATTCGCGTAGTCTCATCGAAGTGTGGTTCCTCCAGCCAAAGATTAATGATGGAATTGCCATCGGACACATCGATAGGTTCAAGTGAATGCGGAACCATGAGGCGTATATCGAGCGCGTTTATATAGGTATCTGCAGAGAGATTTACCGCAATAACAAACGGTCCATCTATGCCCGCCGTACTTGCCTGTGGTTCAAACGATACCGTGGCAGCAGAGACTGAAAGTGGAATGCAGAACCCGAAGATAAGGAGGATGAGTGTACGCATATTAGCCGTTCCAGTTGTATGCCATGATTGAGAAATCGATAATAGTCACTGCCCCATCACCATTGAGATCGGCACTTACTGGTGGATTACTCCTCTTAAACCAGTACACAAGTATCGAGTAATCGACCAAGTTCACACGACCATCACAGTTTGCATCTGACGTAGTGCACCCCGTACGTACATCTTCGGCGAAAATGTTCTGCGCACCAACCTTGAACTCAAGCGCCCTGGACAGAGGACTAATCTCTCCCGCCTTTGCCGCACGTGACTGGGTTGAGTGATTCCCTCGCTCAATCTCTGTAGTATCGAAGTTAAGAAGCCATGCCCCCTGCGCATCTGCCTGCAGCTTCTTTACGACCTCATGGGCAGAGTTCACAAATATGGTCACTTCCGCATAAGGAGTCGTCTGCCCGAGCACTTGTATGACATCGCCATATTTAACCTCCTTCTTGTTCAACGAGATGGTGGGTGGCAAAAAAATACCAGTAATGATGTTTGTGACACCATTAGTCAGACTTACTGTGAACGTATGGGTGGCTGACTGAACACCCCGAGAGTCAGTGCCATACACACTAAAGGTATAGGTGCCTGCTGCGAGTCCTTTTATCGTCACATCGAATCCTCCATCGGGCGATGCAGTCGTGGACGCGGCAATTCGCGCATCCTTGAGAATAGTTACCGTGCTGCCCGGATATCCCTTTCCACGAAACGCGACTTGGGTGTTTGAGTTTGAGCTCCCCCCTCCTCCTCCCCCACCACTCGACGTTGGTGGCGGAGCCACGCTCTCGGTCGTATCGATAGCTGTGTCACACTCCAGATCAAGCGGGTAGTCGATGAGGGTGTCGCCATCATTATCGATACCATCCTGGCATTGCGGGAGTGCAACCACGGTAACCGAGAGGACAGTGCTCTCGCTATAGACCGATGCGGGAATTAAAATGATCGCGAGAAGAAGGAGGCCGCAGACCGTTTTCATTCATCACTCGCCTTTAAGATTCACGCTTATATGTACACGGGATGCAAGGAGTCTGAACCCAAAGAATAGTCCGAGGAGCAGTGCGATAAATCCAAGCGTGTACCAGACAGGGAACACGTAAAACGCATGATCCTTGGCAGAGAGGAGACTCCCTTCTCCGTCGCGCAGCTCGATCGATGCGACATACCGACCGAGCAGGAATGACTCAGTTGCAAATACAGTCGTAAGATCCTTGATGCCGGTTGGGAGTACCACCTGACCTTCTACCGGAACTTCTGCAATGGTTTTACCGAAGAGATTCTTGATCTTGATGACTCCCTTCGGTTCAAAGTGCACCGTGCCCGTGTTCTCAAACTTGGTCGTGAAAGAAATCGGTGCGCTTTGCGCAAACAACGGACCCTTGAATTCAAGTATCTGCCCCTTTTGGAGATAGTTGCCGGGAACGGTGACGAAGATGAGCGTACCTACCTGCGTACCCACCTTAAGCTGCTTGTCTGCGTCGGCAAGATTAATTGCCTTGAAAAAGGCCACGCCGAGGTGACTTCCAGGCTCTGCATTTTGCGGCGCATTAATGGTATACGGTATGCTTGTCTGCTCTCCCTTCTGAAGGGTGAGTTCTGCTGTTCCCCCATTGAGGGTAATCCAGTCGCGTACGGTTGTAAGTCCCTCTGCGCGCGATACAAACTTTACGCCGTCTCCACCGGCATTCGGGATAAAATCTTCAATCTTAACTTCAACTTTCACCGCCTCCTCCGACGCATTGGAAAGTGATATGGAGCCGGTGATCGACTGACCCTTCTCAAGGGTGTGCGAGATCTTCACCGGCTGAATCGTAAGTCCGGTACTAGCGGCAGAGAGCGCGAGTGGCCCGGCAAGAACTCCGAGGAGGAGTGCGCACCCCAGAGTCCTCTTTATATCCATGGGGAGACTATACACCCTAGTTTGCGGTCGCGGTATAGGTCAGACCGCCGTCGTACGAGCCCGTCTGCTGAGATGCCGGAACGTCGAGATAGTACTGCACGGTATTGATGTGTGCAGAAGCACTGTAGGAGCCAGTACCGGCATTTCCGATCTGGCGTTGTACGGTGCTAGAGGCTATACCGGCAAACTTTGCCGTGCCATCGGCGTCGGTGGTTCCCCACCACGATGGCGCAAGGAAGGAAGTACCGTTGGTGGAAGAAGCAGTCATGACGCGGAACGCCAGAACGTCTGCAGAGTTATCGAGCGATGCTCGCACTACAGCATTTCCCGTTGTGGTCGTTGCAGCTCCCGGAACCCACTCAGTCTGATCGGTAATCCCAACTGCCGCATCGGTTGCAAGATCAAGTACCGTATCGGACGTTCCCTGATTATCGCCATAGAGCGTAATGTTCCAGCCCGCGGCATTGTTGGTGGTCACTGAGAGGGTCGTTGTTGCAATCTTGTACGTGCCCGGAGAAATGCTGCCGAATTGATCGGTTGAGGTAGTAAAGGTAAGTGCTGAAGAAACGGTCACTGAGAGGGTGACTGCCTCAGCATGCGCACGATAGGCATAGAACGAACTAAAAAGGAGCGTCGTGATGATGAGCGCCGCAAGGAATGCTCGCACGTCTCGCAACGTAAATGAAGAATTCATATAGTCACTATATAGTATATAAAACTATTCATGCGCTTTGTTGTCCCCACCTGATCGATTAAGGATTCACTGTTGCAGTGTAGGTCAGTGCCCCACTATACGAACCTACCGGTTGACTGGTTGGTACATCGAGGTAATACAGAACACTCGAAAGCACCGGTACCCCTCCCGAGTCTTCGCTCGATTCTCCTATTTTCTTATTACTTGCCGTCGACGACGCAATACCGGCCCAAAGTGTGGTCGCAGCATCCACATAGGTATCGGTACTTCCCCACCACGTAGGAGCACGGAACAGGGGTGTTCCGGACGCCGTCATGACGCGGAACGCGAGGACGTCCCCTCCGCTATCAAAAGAGCTGATGCGCACCGCATTCCCTGGTGAGGTGGTCGCGGACCCAGGTATCCACTCAGTCTGATCGGTAATCCCGACTGCTGCATCGGTTGAAAGATCCATAACCGTGTTGCTCGTACCCTGGTCATCTCCCGAGAGAATGACGTTCCAGCCGTTAGGATCCGTTGTGTCCACCGAGAGTGTCGTCGTTGCATGCGAAGGCGTACCTGGTGCAATCGTAGGAAAATCAACATGACTCACGACAAAGGTAAGGGAGGTCGGATTATAAGTCGTGATCTGGGGAACGACAGAATAACTGTCGAGCACCGAACCATCGGACTTCACGACGCGAAAGCAGTAGGTGGTATTGTCCGGAGCACTGTTGTCGATGAGTGAGAAGTCCCATTTACCGTCCTGCCCTGAGACGATGGTACCGACCGTGTTGGTGAAATTGTTTGCCTCCTCATAGTCCTGATTCACAATCGTATGCCCGCTGTGCGTCGGATCATTGGCATTTGAGGTGAGATTGTCACCATCGGCAGCGGTGTTAGCGGTACTATACGCAATCGCCGTAGCCCCAGTAACATCCGCGTAGGTCTCTCCTGAGAACGCCGTGTCGCAGGTGCCAGAACGCTCTGCGAACTGCAGCTTAAAGTTCTGCCCGCTTGCGAATAGGTTCGCTGTTGCTACATGCAAGAGCATGCGTAGGCGAAATGCCTCGCCATCGGCTGAAAGCGATGCTGAAACATCTTGGGTCTCGAGTGCAGTACCCACATCGGTTGCATTCGTATTAGCGAACCAGCGGTACGCGGACTGCGTGTAGGTGGTATTCCCTGCCGGACGAAGCGCAAGCGTGAACGCTGCGTAGGAGTCGGAGGTGGAGGTGGTCCAGTTCGTCCATGCCGCAGGATCCTCAGCACCCGAGACCCACGCCTTCGAGGAAATGCCCACGATTGCTGAGTTTCCGGGGTCAACGCTGATATCCACTTGATTGCCGTATCCGGCCGGTGCTGTCACCGCAGCATCATCCGCTGCGCCAGTTCCAAGACCCGTTGCGATAACGATCGCACCGGCCGTGGTCGGCGCTATCGAGGGACTGTTGGGCGCCGCTGAATTCGTTGTGGCAACCGATGTGGAAGCAACATCGAAGGGCGTGGTCTGATCGACATTCCTCCATACATGCACGACGCATACCGCTCCGTTGGTTGCCGAACCGCTCCCGTTACAGGCAACGGTCGTGTCCGGAGAACTCGTCATGAGTTTCCAGCTCACCGAGAAGTTCGCGTCGCGCGTATCGTTAGCATAGAGGTCATTGAGCTCAGCAAATCCTGACGTGCTCACTCCCGGATTGCCGTTTGCGGTCGATACAAATCCCGATGACACGATGACAAGATCGCCTTCGATCGCAGCACTCCCACTTCCACCGGCAAGCGAGGTGAGCGATACGTTGAATGACGCACTGTTGCCGCTCGCTTCCGCTCCTCCCACATAGGTCAGTGTTGCGGCGAACGCAGGCGGGGGCGCAGGCGGAAATGAGAAAAGTTCCGGCCATGCTAAAAACAGCCACGCAGTAAGTGGTATGAGGGTGACCGCAGAGATTATCGCTCGTTTCCCGCTCATTGATTCACAATATTAATCTGACAGATGACCGAGGACTGCTCCGGCTCCTGACGGGTATAGATGATAGGTACCGTGAAGTCTCCCTCTTGTGCTCCTCGCTCATTTGCGAGCGTGAGCTCGACCGTCTCTTCACCTGAAGCGGGGCGATAGACGTACTCATTGGTGGCTGCAAACCTGATATCGATACCCTGCGGTAGCGCTCCTATCTCAAGCTCTGCGCCCTCTCCCGCGCTTCCAGAGAGCAAGATACGCGCGTCCCGAGTCCTTTCATGCGACATATCTACTCGAAATGTCTCTGCCTCGCACCCGTGGGCAGCGCGAGCGTCGATGATAATCTCCTTATCGAAGATGCGTATAGAAAGCACTGTAGCCGCCGGAGTAATGAGGACATCCTCAATCGGAGTGAGAAGCTCCTCGAGAGGCGCAAGTCCGCCCGTATACTCCACCTCCACCCACATTGCATCAAGAAGCACATCTGTACGGGTTTCGACGGTCGGAAGCGTATGTACGGCAAGCTGGAGTTCCGAGAGATCATCGACTGATGTGAATTCGGAAATGGGGATCTCAAACGAGCTGTCTCCGTCTACCTGTTCAACGAGGCCGAGTGAATGCCACACCACACCATCAAGGGTGTAGAGCACTTCGAAGAAAGCGGTCGAGACTGCTGAGGCTTCAGTTGTCGTAGATGCACCCTCTTCAAGCTCCTGCGCATGAGCACGCGGAAGGATGTATCGGATGAAGGCCGAAGTCTCTGCAGCAGGTTCTGCTTCAGAAGGAGCAGGTTCGTCTGCAGCAGATTCTGCTTCAACGGGGTCGGATTCCTCTACGACAGACTCGACCGCTTCGTCTGGTACGTGATCAGTACCCGGTACGCTCTCAACCTCAACGGGTTCCGTAATCGGAAGCTCGATGACCGCAGGCTCGTCCTCAGTGAGGTCGATTATTTCTATCGCAGCTGATTCAAACGACTCGTCGGCAACGATAGTGGTCGTTGCGGGAGGATCAACCTGCCGTGTCTGCCATGATATGTGCGCACGCACGCCCGTATGCGTTGACCCTTCTGGGATCTCTCCTGCAAACCCGCTACAGAAGATCTGAGCCTGTCGATCCCCGGAAAGCAGCGCTGAGTTATGCTCATCCAACAGACCACGCACATCGGGTTCTCCCTCGGCCAGCGACGTATTCTCCCAACCCCCAAGACAGGAACTTGCGAAGTAGGTCGAAGACTGTGCCTGTGCGCCTGTCTTATATAAACCGAAACTTCCGCTGACTATCGCGGCACACAGGAGCAGCGACACGAGTCGCTTATGGAGCGCTGCATACCGGCAGATACGGGAGAGTAGTGCGGGTCGCTCTGTACGCAGACTCAGCACCTTTGGTCCTGTCATAGCGATATCATGCACAACCAACGGTTCAGTCGGACGGCGCTTGCTCCGCGATAATAATGAACTCTTCATCTGCATATTATACCGCGACAGCAAGCTCTGGCGGTGAGCGTCGAGCAAGATTAGAACCTACGCAATCAAAAAACCGCTTCTTTACGGCGGTTTTCTGAAAAAGAAAGTATTATCGTCCGTACCACGCCTCCTGCCACTGCTTCATTTGGTTTATTTCAGTCGTCTGAGCAGCGATGATCGCATTCGCCATCTGTTTAATCTCAGCATGCTTAGCGTCTCGGAGCGCTGCCTCCGCCATATCAACCGCCCCTTCGTGGTGCATGATCATTTCGGCAAGAAAGGCCTTATCGAAGTCATCTCCTGTCTTTCCTGCAAGACCAGCCATCATACCCTCCATCTCGCCCTGCATGCCGCTATGCATAGAGCCATGCATCATGTTGCCGTTTGCCATCATGTGTTGATCGGGCGTCTTGTTCGCGGCGAGCGCGTACCCGCCACCTACACCAATAACAAGGGCGATAAGCGCGACGAGAAGAATCTTTGTATCCATAGTAGTGAGTTAGTAGTTCTTAATGATGAGCGTGCACAAGCGCATGCCCTTTCCCTCTCGCAATCAGCCAGCGGTTCACCGGGAAAGCGAATATACCGGCTACCGCAAGCGCGATCACCATACTCCCCCAGAACACCGGGCTTACAAGCCCTGCCGTCATGGCGCCTGGGATAAGCAGCATGACCGCATTGTCCACCACTTCCATGATCGCAATAGAGGCAGTATCTGATGCGAGTGCTAGCCCAAGTGCTGCTCCAAGCGTCATGCCATGTCGCAACAACGGGATCATGGTGAACATATAGCCAAAAAGAAATGCGAGTGCTACCGCGAGCACGATGGTCTGTCCGGCACCCCATCCAAGCGCGGTACCAATGACCAGACCGAGCACTTCGCCGGTGGCACACCCGGTAAGACAATGAAGCGTAGCACTGAAGGCTAACTGGTTGAGTGACTGTCCGTGATTGTGCTCCATATTATGCGCGTTTAAGTGCGTACACCTTTAATATCTCCTTCGTCGCCTTATCGTGCTGCCCCTTTTTCATCTGACCGACGACACACGTGGCGAGATGACTTTCAAGTAGCTGATCCTCCACTCCTGAGAGCGCACGCTTCACCGCAGACGTCTGCGTAATAACATCGACACAGTACGTATCCTCTTCAACCATCTTCTTCAGCCCCCGCACCTGCCCTTCTATCCGACTCAAACGATTAAGCACCTGTTTCTTTGCTTCCGTTTTCATATACCCATAATACCCCCTGGGGGTATAGTGTCAATACGCTCATCAGAGCTATCGTATAGGTATGGATCACACAAAAAACTACGGGCGCCTTCTCCTTATGTTCGCACTGCATCTTGTTGCCATGTACGTGCTTATGTATGCGATGGTGAATACCGCTGCGAATGCACTACCAAATCACAATCAGCTCTATATGGCTGCGCTTATGGCGTCACCCATGCTCATCCTTGAGCTGTGGCTCATGAAATCTATGTACCCTAATAAGAAATGGAACCTGGTTCTTATTGCGTTCGGTATCCTCCTTCTTGCTACTTCGTATCTCTTTATCCGTGAGCAAACGGCGATTGGTGACGAGCAGTTCCTACGATCAATGATTCCACACCACGCCGGGGCCATTCTTATGTGTGAAAAGGCGGATCTTACTGATCCGCAGATCCATGAGCTCTGTGCCAACATCCTCTCCGGTCAACAGGCCGAGATCGATTGGATGAAGGCGAAGCTCGAGAGTATCGAGCCGCGCTAGAACGCTTGCTCCAGACTACGCACCGAGCGTGTCCGTGGTTTCTCCGTCGAAATGCTCGTCGTCTTTCAACGCATCCTTCTTCGTCTTATGGACCGTTGCATCCTCATGATGGGGAGGAGCATAGAGCGTGTAGAGCTTGAGTGCATCGCTTGAAGACATGTTCTTGATGTTGTGGCGCACCCCAGCAGGAATTACCACGACTGATCCATCAGTAAGGTCCCGTTCAACACCATCAAGAATACTCTGCCCCTCACCTTCCTCGATGCGGATGAACTGATCGACGTCATGCACCTCCTCGCCGATGTCCTCGCCGGCTGCAATCGACATCACAACGAGCTGGCAGTGTTCTGCGGTATAGAGCACCCGACGAAAATCCTCGTTCTCAAGGGTCTCCGCTTCTATATTGGTTACGAATCCTTTCATAGGTATATGGTACCACTTTCGGGGGGTGTACACTTATAGCCATGACTACCGACCCAGACGCACTCGCCCTCCTTACAAGCAACATGCTCGGCGTACTTTCAACGGTAGCGCCTGATGGGCAGCCTCGGTCACGAACCCTGTACTACGTTGCCAATGACGCCTTTGAGATCTTCTTCATGACGCTTGCAGGCACTCGCAAGGTCGATGACATCAACCACGACCCTCGTGCGGCTTTTGTGGTGTCTGACCCCGAATCACCTCGCACACTACAGATTGAGGGAGTGGTCACCGCTGAACCTGATACCGCCCTCATCGATCCCATCGTGAAGCGGCTCATGGATAACTTTATGAAACAGGGTCCTGACTTTGCGCCACTGACGCATCTCGATCCCACGACCATCTTGTTCTACCGACTCACGCCGACCTGGACGAGGCTTGGGAAGTTTGCGGGGGCAAGTGGCACCGACGAGGCGTTCACCGACGTTACTCCGTAGGCGTCTTATCGAACTCCCAAGGGCGCTCGGTCTCCCCTACCTTATGGAGGAACATGGAGCGAGCGGTCTTCACCGCAAAATAGAACGCAAGAACAAGAAGCACCACCTCGATCTCGCGGACGAGAAGAAGTTGCACGGGGTCAATGGCGTGACGGGTAATTGCAGTAGCTTCAACCAAAAGTGCACCGACGCCTGCTGCAATAGCATTCAATACCATGATCACCTTGCTATGCGGATTGGTGAGCCCTGCCAGAAGCACGAGAATGAGTCCTCCCGTTATCTGTGCAAAGAGGCCGAACGGAAGCAGATCGCCCCATAGAGGAAGTGCT
Organism: Patescibacteria group bacterium; assembly: GCA_038062175.1. Taxonomy (GTDB): domain Bacteria; phylum Patescibacteriota; class Minisyncoccia; order Phycocordibacterales; family Phycocordibacteraceae; genus C7867-001. Next base: position 3,713 of record JBBTXR010000007.1, on the reverse strand, counting down.
ACGAAAGAGACTACTGCAGCCGCAAGGAAACAGAAGCGAACGTAGTCGCCGTAATAGTGCCGTATCCCGGGCTTTGGTTCATTCATTTTGTAGTCAGAGTAGCCGTCAGTCATAGTATGTCGTTACAGTAACCTACATCGCCAATACCAATCCGAGGAAGTATGGCCAGAGCACAATTGCCAAAACACCCTTCCAAAAACTAAGGTGGAGAAAACCGATGGTGAACAACCATCCAGCAATCCAGAATCCTCCCGCGGTCGTGTGGTGCTCAATCTTTACTTTTTCCATGCATACAGTGTAGCAGAGTTGTAACATTGATAACCCTCTGTGAGAGCTTTTATAGCAGCTGCGGGACTAGGACTCGAACCTAGATAAACGCCTCCAGAGAGCGCTGTCCTACCATTAGACGATCCCGCAATGACGAAGCGGCTCACGCCGCCGTCGATGACACAATACTGGAAAAGGGGCACACATTCAACCGTATAAAAAGTACTAAGTCCTGGCAGAGCCAGGACTTAGTAGAGACACTGTACCGCTGAGGGTTTAGAGACGCAAGTCCCTCACATACGGCATGTGGATAACGCGTACTACACCCAGAGACCAAGGATGATACCCATTACCCCAAGCGACACGAAATAGTAGCCGCCGGTGATAGCCCAGTACTTAGCACTCTTCCCCTCCCAGAGCATAGGTGCAAGCGTGACGGGAGCAATAAAGCCAAGCCAGTTCCAGAACGCACCGGTGAGTCCTGCTCCTACCCCCGATGTATCGAGATAGTAGTTGGCGAACGCAAGTGAGTGTGCGAATACAAATGCCATGACGAGCGCTCCAACCGCCATAAGCACATAGCTGCGCATCATCGCGCTTTTAGTCTTAGGGTCAGTCTTTGCCTTTTGCACGTCGTCATTCGTGTAGCCGACCTCCTTCATCCAGGCCTTACCAAACAACGGACCATACCAGAGAGCGCCGAGCACGATGGCTGCCACTGCTGAGACGAGCACTGCAAGATAGTTAATAGGTACTTCCATACGGAAATAATTACGAGTACGCGAGTAGTATATCGCCGTACAGATGAGTTGACGGTGCAATGAATATGAGCTATAAATTAATTACTCGTTCAGGCATCATGCCACGTACAGGGAGGCCACTGTGAGTTTGTATGTGATTCTTCAACCCTTCGCCCGTGAATACGGGTTCTTGTTTTGGAACACGTTGTACCAAAACAAGCTCAACCCGCATCCACTATTTGAGGCGCGGAAGGTCTATCTGAGCGAAGGAGAAATCCAGGAGCTGATGGTGAACTGTACCGAGTTCGACATCGTTAGCTCACGCACTACGGTTGATATTCCGTTTCGTGCGATCGAGCTTAATCTCGCCCTGTTTCCTGGCGAGAGGGGAATACAGCGCTTCCAAGCAGCGATGGATCTGCTTGAAGCATGCAAGGAACGACCAGTCGAAGGACTCTCGACTCAAGATCTTTTCAAGGAGGTGCCATCGATCCTCCGACTGCGACCCGAGAAGCGCAACCGCATCGCCAAACTCTCCGACGCCCTTTTCTGGGCGAAGGATACCAATGAAGAGGAGCACATCGAGCGATTCTTCAAGCCGCGGCTAGTCGAAGTGACATGATCTTTCGGCGCATGCGCGCCTTACTAACACGGCCTCCCTTTTCGGGAGGCCGTCTTCTTTATGCCTTGAGCTCACTCCTCTTGAGTGCCGCCTCGAGAAATTTTGTAAACAACGGATGCGGCGTGAGCGGACGCGCCTGAAGTTCCGGATGGAACTGGCAACCGAGATAGAACGGATGCTCGCTCTTTGGTAGCTCAGCGATCTCCATAAGCACTCCGTCAGGAGACTTTCCAGAGAACACCAGACCCTTCTTCTCGAGCTGCTCAATGTATTCAGGATTCACCTCATAGCGATGGCGATGGCGCTCATCAACCTGATTGGTTCCATACGCTTCCTGTGCGATAGTACCTGTCCCAAGGTCACAAGGATACGTTCCAAGTCGCATGGTGCCACCGTACTTCCCTTCTGCAATCAAAGCCTTTTGATCAGGCATCACGTCAATGACTGGATGTGCGGCATTTGGATCGATCTCAACAGTGTGTGCTCCCTCAAGTCCGAGGATATTACGCGCATACTCAATCACGAGCATGTGCATGCCATAGCAGAGACCAAAGTATGGAATGCGATGGTTACGTGCGTATTCTGCAGACTTGATCTTGCCTTCGATGCCAGTCTCACCAAAGCCTCCGGGAACGATGATGCCGTCGTACTGCTCGAGCTTCTCGGCATCCTTGCTTGATTCAACCTGCTTTGCATTCACCCATTCAATGACCGCCTTTACGCCAACGGTAGCTGCCGAGAACTTGATAGCCTCGATGACCGAGAGGTAGGCATCGGAGAGCACGTAGTCACCGGTATCAAAATACTTTCCAACGATACCAATCTTCACCACTGGTTTCTCAAGCTTCGTACGGTCCACAAACTCCTTCCACTCCGTAAAGTCAGCGGTCTTCTCCTTTGAAAGCGAGAGCGCATCCAGAAGCAGGTCACCAAGATTGTCCTTCTCAAAATTCAGTGGCACATCATAGATACTCTCAACATCTGGTGCGGAGATCACGCGCTCAGGGAGCACGTTGCACCAGATCGCAAGCTTCTCTTTGCGCTTGGCATCCATAGGAGTTTTACTTCGCGCAAGAATGAAATCGGGCTGTACACCGTACGAGTTCAATTCCCTCACGGCGCTCTGGGTCGGCTTCGTCTTCATCTCACCCAAGGTCGAAGGGACTGGGAGGTACGACACCATGACAAACACTACATCGCTCGGATGCTTCAGCTTCATCACACGTGCCGCCTCAATAAAGAGTGCGTTCTGGAAGTCTCCGACCGTTCCACCAATCTCAATCACGGAGATCTGACTGCCATTATGGTCCGCAGCAGTTTCAATGCGATGAAGGATCTCGTCACGTACATGTGGTATCGCTTCTACGCACCGACCACCATACTCAAGTGCCCGTTCACGGTTAATTACGGACTGGTACACCATGCCGGAGGTCATGTAGTCCTGACTACCAAGATCACGTCCGAGGAAGCGCTCGTAGTTACCCATGTCCTGATCAGTCTCAAGCCCTGAGGAGAGCACAAACGTCTCGCCATGCTCGGTTGGATTCATGGTGCCGGCGTCCACGTTCAAGTACGGATCCACCTTCACAAGGTTCACCTCGTATCCACGCTCCTTAAGGATGAGTCCCATCGAGGATGTTGCGATACCTTTGCCGACGCCGCTCATCACGCCGCCCAAGACGAAAATGTATTTATGTCCTGCCTTTGCCATACCTAGACGCGGAGATACCGCCTAACCGCAAGCCACGAAGCAAGCGCACCGATAAGAATGCCTGAGCCCATCAATATCCCGAACACGATCACGAAGTTATCCGTGTAGTACTTGAAGAGGTTGAATCCTCCGAGCCACGAGGAGAGTGCGTTCCCGGCATACCAGGTAGCGGGATAGAACAGCAGCAGGGCTATGATCGCAGCGAAAATACCTGAGAGAATACCTGCCACGATAAACGGTCCACGGATGTACATGTTTGACGCACCCACCAGTCGCATGACAGCGATCTCGTCTTTGGCGCTATAGATCGCAAGACGGATGGTCGCAAGCGCAATAATCACCGAAGCACCTGCAAACAGAATCACCACAAACA
>JBBTXR010000006.1:4108-47781 GCA_038062175.1 Patescibacteria group bacterium | reverse complement strand
GCGACTCGTTCCCTATGGTCTCCTACTGGAACGCGAAGAATATTGGTAAGGGTAGTGGCAGCTACGCGCTTGGGCCTGTCGGCTTCAACACGAACGAGCCATACCAGGCAGTGACAAGCGATATGGACACGGGCGGTACTTACGCTACTCAAGCGGTTATCTCCTGGGACAAGAGTGACGATGCACTAGTATCGGGCAGCTGCCGCACGGGCAAGGACTACCGTCTTGAAGGGTACTCAGTAGGTGACTCTCTCGCAGAAGCAGAGGCAAATGGCCCAAGCGAGATGACCTGGGCAAAGCACTCAAAGTTCACACAGGACAAGTACGTTATCGTCTGGTACAGGCATTGCCTTGAGGCGCCAGAGCACCTCTCACCTAAGAATGGTGCTACTCGCACAACCGCAGAGCAGGAGTCAATCGACTGGTCTGATGTAACAAGCGCATTTGGTGATGTGACTTATGCGTATGAATCCTCTCTCAGCAAGACGTTTAACGAGGACGGTTCGTTCCAGACCCCTACATGGAGCGAGTCCGGTCTCTCTGTGTCTGAGAAGCCAACTCCCGGAACACCTCCTGGAACCTATTACTGGCATGTAAAGGCAGTGGATTCAAAAGGTAATGAGAGTTGGTGGAGCAATCCATGGAGACTCAATGTGATAGCTAATCCGTAGGACAGCAGAAATTTCATCAATAAACCGCCCTTCGGGGCGGTTTATTGCGTTCGTTCGTCAATGAAAAGCTACTCTTACTGATACCGATTATTTGTTTACCAATTTTGACTAACAACTCATCCATATACGACTGACCAACGAGAAGGCCGTGTCGTCAATATATGGATAAATCTACAAACCATCTAGTTCGTAGAGGATTCTTGACTAGTATGCTGAGACTTCGAGTCGGCTTTCTTCTAGTTTTTTTACTCTGTCTTGCTTTGAAGAATAGGAGGTTTCAAGTTCCTTGGACTTAGCAACTTTCTGCTGTATTTCAGTAGCCCTGTCTCTAAGTAGGGCTCCAATGTCTCCGATTGTAGTATCTGGATTTTTCCTTAGGGTATCAAGCACGTCTTCGCCTAAAGCCCCTAGACTAACTCGAACGTCTATACTGCCAGCTTCTCTTTGGAGTCTTTCAACTTCTTTCGCTTTTGCCTCAATTTTTGACCTCAATGCTGTCGTGTCTGCGTCCCATTTCTTTTGGGCACCCCCACTAAACATGCCCGTTGGCTTATTCCCAAGAGCACGATACTCGTTTTCTAAAGTTTCGACTTCGGTCTTTGCTGTCCTCATGTTTTCATAAAGGCCCTCCCTCCTTTCAAGTTCAGACGGGATTAGAAAACTTACCTCACCACGAGAGTAGCTACTCCCGGAGTAGTCGTCATCAAATTGAACTTGCAAATTGTTAGGGAATTTAACGAGCTTGCTCACTCCTGTTGTTAGACGTTCAACGGCTTCGCCGAGGGTGCGCGAGTCTTCACCGTAAGATGGACGGGGAGCAGTCTCTAACTCCGCTTTGGCAGCAACATATTCACCCAGCTGTTTTGCTGGACGAAACACTTTACTTTCATACGACTGAATATTTGACCGATTTGAGATAACACCAGACCGAACCCTTTCGTCTTTCTCCATTAACTCTTCAAGTGATACGCCTGCTTCCTCCGCTTGTTTTTCGTAATAAGCATTATTACTCTGATACATTTCGTATCGTTCGTAATCAGTTTGTTGAGGACCATTCTGTCGAGACCATCCATATTTCTGAACTCCCTCCTCATGCCTTGCTCTTTCTGCTACGACCTTCTCTGTTTTTGCTTTCTCTTCTTTCAAGACGATTTGACGAGCAATCTTTTCCATCACAGCCTGCTTCAGCTCAGGATATTCTTGAACAAGAGGAATTCGAGAAAGCTTGGAATCGAAATGTTGATACGCTTCTTTCGCACTAGACCCCACCAGACCGTTGTTGTAGCCAGCAGGAACATTTCTTACAGTATTAAAACTGTTCAAACTTGAATCAGTAAGAAGGTTCTTTTCTGCAAGAATCTCATCAACGATCTTCTCTTTCTCGCCAGGGATTTCAATTCTTTTTAAAACCAATTCTTTATCTATAGAATTCATCCGCTCGCTAACGAGTGATTCAATATCGCTCTCACTTGCATTCTCAGGTACCTCAACTCCTAGGGATTCAAGCTTTGCCTTAAGTGCATCGTTTTCGACACTTGGACTGCTAAATATTTCCGCTTCTTCATTTGCCCCCTTAACTTCTTCAACTTCTTCAAGCTCGGAGTATTCAGGATTTGTAAGCAGCTCGTCTTTGCTGATCCCATACTTCTCCAAGTCTCCGACCTTTGAATCAATCTTTGATTCAGCCGACTGTTTACGACGAGTCGCTTTACCGCGACCCTCCTTTTCCATTGAAAGACTTTCTTTGACTACTGATAGCTGCTTCTTTGAAGTCTCAAGACTTGAAATACTACCCTTAACATTCTCCCGAGCAGTACGTTCTTCCTCTTGGGCCTTTAATTTCTTCTCAGTTTCCGCTTGAGCAGCTTTAGTCTTCAGTAGGTCATCCAGGTTCTTCATAATTAAATACTAGCAAGCAAATCCTCGATTTCTGCAAGAGGGGTGAGGACAATAGTTTCACTTGACATAGTACTACCAAATGTAGTATACTAAAACCTGATTTCAACTGCACATTGGAGGTGCACGCATGAAGAAGTTCGAACTCTTTACCGTTCCCCAGAAGGAGCGCGTCAAAGCTCTCGAAACCACGGTCATCCCCTGGATGAACGACCTCGTCACGAGTGAGCAACTCGTCATCGGTCTTCCCCAGGTGCTCGGCAAGTGGGACGAGTGCACGCCGCTCGTCGTCGGTCAGGGCATGCAGGACCAATTCCTGGCCTGGCTCCGCGACAACGCCAAAGACATCGAAGGACCCTGCTACAACCTGCCCGCACTCAACGCGGGTTTCCTGTGCATGGTCATCGACGAGAACTTCGACCCGCGCACCGACAGCCCCACCGACGACGCGTCGGACGAACTGAAGGGTGTGCTCGTTGCTCTCGGCAACTTCATGACCCAGCACGAGTCGCAAGCGGCATAATCCGCAAACGATCCTCAACAAGGCCGTCCCTCTTTCGAGAGTGGGCGGCCTTTTTCCCTAAGGAGTCATTCCTTCTACAACAAGAATGAGGGCTATCGAACCGCTGAAACGCCAACAGCCGCAAGGCTTTTTGAGGGCTTTGCGGCTGTTGACTCTTCCGATGTGGACCGTACAGGATTCGAACCTGCGACCCTCTCATTGCAAATGAGATGCTCTACCAACTGAGCTAACGGCCCGTAGACCCTGTTATACCATGCTCCCTATTTCTCTAACAAGTCTATTTTTGCGGCCATAATAAAGTCATTCTCCGTAAGGCCCTTTACCGAGTGGGTGGTGAGCAAGGCCTCCACCCGCCCCCAAGCAACAATCAGGTCCGGATGGTGCCACTCACTCTCTGCCAATTCCCCTATCTGATTCGCAAAAGCGAGTGCTGATTTGAAGTCCTTGAAAGGAAAGTGACGGGTGATCCTTCTCCCATCGTCTGAAAGCACCCACTCAGGAATATGCTCCATCATGTCCGTTGCCTGCTCCTTGGTAAACGCAGGAAAACTGTCATCCTCGCACGGCTTACACTTTTTCTTTGAGAGATCGTCCATGATTAGCGCTGCGCCCGTTCAACGATATGCTCCAGAAACTCGGGCAATGTCACTCCCACTGAGGCGAGTGCCTTCGGGAACAAAGACTCGTCAGTCATCCCCACCGCTGCAGCGTTATTCGTTTCTAGATAGTAGATACCCTTCGGGGAGACGATAAAGTCAGAGCGAGAATAGTGCCGGAGTCCAAGCGCCTCATGTGCTCTTCTCGCTGCATCCATCAAGGCGTCACTCACTGGCCGCGCAAAGCGTCCTGGGCAGATCTCCTTGCTCGCTCCTGAATACTTTGCGTCATATGAGAAAAAGGTATCAGAGGGGAGAATCTCGACCGGAGGAAGCGCATACAGCTCCTCCCCACGTAGTCCTTCAACCACTCCTACCGTCGCCTCAACACCTTTGATGAGCTCCTCGATAAGGACACCCTTGGTGCCCGCGAGAAAGAGATTGGTAACCGCTAAATGTACGGGCGCATAGCCTCCTACCACCGACACCCCGACTGACGACCCCGCATCAATTGGCTTCACCACCACCGGCTGATGGAAGGAGCGGGTCACGTCAAGCACGATCTCGTCGATGTTCTCGACACGATCAATGTACCGGAAGGTGGGGGTCAGAAGTCCCACATCCTCCGCATGCTTCTTCGCCATCATCTTATGTGCAGACACATGACAGCCCCAAGGGTCAGAACCCGTGTATTTCACTCCATAGCGCTCGAGCAGCTTCTGCACCTCACCATCCTGTCCATACGCCCCATGGAGCGCCACCATAGCCACATCTAGGGTTGGTAGGATGCGATCGGGAGATGATGCCATACCCCGCTCGTGCCACACCCCCTGCTTGTCTATGTAAATATCACGGGCGGTGTACCGCTCCTCCGGAAGATGCCGAAGCATAGTGTGTCCACTTCGAAGCGATACCTCGTGTTCGCTTGAAGGTCCGCCCCTGAGCACTCCTACGATGGTGCCGCGCATATAGGATGAGTATAGCAAGCGGCAACGCCTACCGCCCTATGACAACTCCTCAATCGAGAGATTTGCGTCTCTCATGATACTGGCAAGGGTACCTGTCTTTAGTTCCTTATGGAGCGGTACGGTGACCTTCTTTAAACGTGATCCTTCGGGTGGATACAGTCGAACGTGACTTCCTCTCGTTCGTACGCACTGATACCCACTTCGCTCGAGTATTCGTATAAGCTCCTCACCGGATAATTTCGGGAGCTTCGGCATACGCCCTATACCGTAACCAAATGTAGACTCACATCCTTCTTCTCAACAGAAGAGGTCTCGTCTTCAAGACACAGAAGTGTAGCTTCCTTGATATTCTCAAGTGCCTCTTCAATTGTGTCGCCCTGACTATAACAGCCCTCAAGCGCAGGATTCACAACGGTGTAACCGCCTTCCTGTTCCTTCTGAAGAATGATGGGGAATGTTCCGTGCTTCATGTCGCAATTATACCACACTACTCAAATCTTCCGCATCGCTCGACTCCTCGCCTTCCTGTGCGCCGCAAGCGAGAACCTATGCGCTTCCGAATTCACCAAAACCGCATCGGCATCTGAGATACCTGCCCGAAGACTTCCGAGCACCTCTCGAGGACGGTGCTTCTCGTCTTTAACGACTGCGACGACGGGAATGAACACCCCCGCCTCAGACAGCACCTCTTCAGCCGCCTTCTTATGTGTCTTTCCACCATCCACCACGATCGCTTTGGGGTACGGCCACTCAGTATGCGGGAGACGGCGATTCAAAAGTTCCTTCAAGGACGCAATATCGTTATTCAGCGTCTTCCCGCTCACCCCCTTAATTTTGAAGGTGCGGTAATCAGCCTTAACCGGCATTCCACTCTCAACGACCGTCATCACCCCAATCGCATTGGTGCCTGAGATATGCGCCGTGTCATACGCCTCAATACGCGGCCCCGTCATGCGATCCTCTCTATCTTCTTTGATGAGAGAAACATCCTGGATGTGATCGAGCGCAAAGAGCTGCCGCTTGATGTAGTCAGCATCTTCAAAGCGCTCTTCTTTAGCCGCCTGCTTCATATCCCGAGCAAGGGTGAGGCGAAGCGTCTTCACTCGTCCTGAGAGAAAGAGCGATACGTTTCTAATCGAACGCATGTATCCCTTCTTATTCAGATCCCGTGGATACTGACCAATCTGACGATTGAACTCCACCTTCCCTTTAACAAACTTACTTCCCTGACCGACCGGCTTTGGTGTATCGAAAAACGGGAAGATCTTCCGGATCAAGCGTAGTCCCTCTCGAAGCTGATACCCGGACGGAAAGGGACCATGTATATCCTTTAATTTCAGGGTCCCTGCCGTCTTGTTCTTGAAATCAATCTCCGCACCACGTATTGCGAGCACGCGCGGAATCTCCTCGTCGGTGATGACGGCATACAGAAACGTCTTATCGTCCTTACCCATCGCATTAGCCGGGGGCTCGTGGAGACGAATAAGCGCAGCCTCACGCACGAGTGCTTCAAGCACGGTCGGAGTGGTTTCGTGCATGAGTCCATCAGCTCTTGTGACCATGTCCACAATCCGCGGACCGCGGGTCGCCATGAGATCAATATCAAAGTAGGAACGCACGCGATCACGCAGCGAGGTCGCCTTTCCTACATAGAGAATCTTCTTTGCCTTCCCTTTACCTAAGGTAAACAGATACACACCCGGACAGTCGGGAAGGTCGTATTTCTTGAGTGCCTCGCGCTGCATAGCGGTTTTACTATATATAACGAGAACGAGTCCGCCTAGACGGACCCGTGAGTACTCGATGATACGAGCTGTCGTGCAACGTAGATAGGGGGATCTCCGGTCACGACAAAGTTAAGGTGGTCGATTACGATCTTGTCATGATCGCTTTCATTCAGATCGGTGACCGGACAGTCCAATGCTTCAGCATAGAGCTGCTCAAAGAGCTTTAGGTCAACCGGAGGTAGATCAGTACGTCGTCGTCGCACCTCCTGAAGCAGATCTGACTGGGTGCCAAATGGCCGACACGCCTCAGCAAGTTCTTCGGGTAGTTCTTCGAAGCACATGCGATTATTCCTCGCAGTGGGGGGACCTTCTGTAAATAAGTATACCTGGCCCCTACTTCCTCTTTTGCTTTTTGAGCATCTTCGCGAGATACACGCCCGTGTGTGAAGTTTCTACCTCTGCCACCTCTTCTGGGGTTCCCTTTGCAACCACCTTCCCGCCTCCCGTGCCTCCCTCCGGACCAAAGTCGATTAAATAGTCTGCAGACTTGATGACATCGAGGTTATGCTCAATCACCACGACTGTGTTGCCGCGTCGCACGAGCTCCTGGAGAATCTCGATAAGCTTACGCACGTCTTCGTAGTGCAGACCCACGGTCGGCTCATCAAGCAGATACAGGGTCTTCATGGTAATCGGACGATAGAGCTCAGATGCGATCTTCACGCGCTGCGCCTCACCTCCAGACAGAGTCGTTGCCGACTGACCCAAGGTCAGGTACTGGAGACCAGTGGAGTTAAGTGTCGTCAGACGATCCGCCACTGCCGGAATATCCTTGAAGAACACCTCTGCCTCTTCAACGGTCATCTGCAGCACCTCATAGATGTTCTTGCCGCGATAGGTAACCTCAAGGGTCTCGCGCATGAATCGCGTACCGTTACATACGTCACAGGTCACATACACCGTTGGGAGGAAGTGCATCTCCACCGCAATCATCCCGTTACCCTGACAGGCCTCACAGCGTCCACCGGCGACATTGAATGAGAAGCGTCCTGGCTTCCAGCCACGCGCACGCGCCTCAGAAGTTGACGAGAAGAGATCACGAATATGCGTCCAGGCGCCCGTGTATGTTGCTGGGTTCGAGCGAGGCGTTCGCCCAATCGCCGACTGATCGATAAGTACCACACGACCGACGTACTCAGTGCCGGTAATAGAAGCGACATGCTCGGGCTTGCTTTCACGCTTTGCGAACCGCGCCGCCACATTCTTATGCAAAATATCGTAGAGGAAAGTGGACTTTCCAGAGCCCGAGACACCCGTAATGCATACGAGCTTTCCAAGCGGCACATCAATGTTCTGATTCTTTAGGTTGTGCAGCGTTGCGCCACGCACCTTGATGGCACCTTTCTCAGAGGTTCTGCGCTCCTCCGGGAGCTCAAGACGCGTCTCATCCCGCAGATACGAGAGCGTGACGGAACCTGAATCGTTTTTTGGTGCGGTGAGCAAATCATCAAGCCATCCCGATACAATCACCTCGCCGCCATGCGTGCCCGCACCCGGCCCAATATCAATCAGATAGTCGGCAGCATAGATAGTGTCCTCGTCATGCTCCACCACCAGAATCGTGTTCCCAAGCTCCTTAAGCGAAAGCAGTGTCTGGATCAGACGATCGTTATCACGCTGATGGAGTCCGATCGTGGGTTCATCAAGCACGTAGAGTGCACCCACGAGCCCCGTACCAAGCTGTGAGGCGAGGCGAATGCGCTGTGCCTCACCGCCCGACAGCGTCGCTGCAGAGCGGTTCAAGGTGAGGTAATCAAGACCCACGTTGAGCATGAACTCAAGTCGTGAGGTGATCTCACGAATGATAGGACGCGCAATCTCCATCCGCATCTCGGACAATTCCATATGATCCATGAAGTCCTTAGCCTCCTGAATTGAGAAGTTGGTGAAGTCGACAATATTCTTGCCGAGTCCCTTCTCCTTCTTTCCGGTGAGATACACGCGAAGTGCTTCTGGACGAAGACGCTTCCCTTCACAGACGGGACAAACCTTGTCGGAGAACAAGGACTCGGTCCCAAGACCGTTACAGTTCGGACAGGCTCCGTATGGGCTATTGAACGAGAAAAGGCGCGGCTCCACCTCAGGGAATGACATCCCATCGTCAGGGCAGATAAATCTCGCAGACAGAGTCTCGTTAGTCCCGTCAGCGTGTCCGATCTTCACGAGTCCGTCTGATTCCTTCAGTGCAATCTCAAGCGCTTCTGACAGGCGCTCACGGGCTGCATCAGGGTTCTTATTGAACTCAGACACGAAGATTGCGTCCACGACCGCATCGATGTCGTGTCGCTTGTTGCGATCAAGCACGATCTTCTCACGAAGTGACTGCATCTTCCCGTCGACCACCACGCGCTCAAAGCCCTTCCCGAGAAGATCGTAAAGAAGCTGGTAGTACTCACCCTTGCGGCCAACCACCACCGGTGCCAAGATCGTCACCTGTGAGCGATCTACAGCCACTCCCATCACCTGCTTATCTGCACCCTTAGTGCGCTCGGACACGCGACCCATGATTAGATGGATCATTTCTTCCTTGGAGAGTTTGCTGATCGGCACATCATGATTCACACAGTACGGCTGACCGGCGCGTGCGTAGAGAACGCGAAGATAGTCATAGATCTCTGTAACGGTAGCGACCGTGGATCTTGGATTATTCGATCTCGACTTCTGATCTATGGAAATAGCCGGTGAGAGACCCGTGATCTCATCCACATCCGGCTTCTGCATCTGATTCAAGAACTGACGAGCATACGCTGAGAGAGACTCCACGTATCGACGCTGACCTTCAGCAAACACGGTATCAAACGCAAACGAAGACTTCCCTGAGCCAGAGAGTCCCGTGACCACCGTCATCGCTCCTCGAGGGAACTCGGTGGAGATGTTCTTCAGGTTATGGGTACGTGCACCCTTCACGCGGATCCAATCCTCGCCTTTCGCCTGATCGTGTGCTGGTTTCTTTTTGGACGACATTACGCAAATGTCCCGATCCTTGGCGGGACCGGTACGGTATGACTATAGCATTTATGGTTAAGGATTGCTGAACAGCGAAATCACTAATTTTACCGGCAACAGCATAGAATTGACATATTTAGCATTTGTTGTTATTAAATCAGAAGTTGAAACAAGGAGGTGCAATTGGATAGTCCGACGGACGACAATAATCCACTACCGCAGTCGACACTGGTCTGCCTTCAGTTCATTGATGAAGATACTCTGGACGACCTTGAGACGCTTCTACGTTCCGACTTCAAGAGGAGAGCCCTGCTTGCGCAAGCGTTTATTCATAAATCTTGCCACTATGCACTGAAAAATAAGGTGGTTATCCAATCGAATGAGAAGCTGGAACATCTCGGTGACAAAGTTGTGGGACTAGCCGTCTGCGCATTCATGCATATGAAGTACCCGGATCGGAACGAGCACTTCTATACGCAAGTCATGCAGCGGGCACTCTCAAACGAGGTACTGAGTATGGTCGGGACCGCAATGGAATTGGATCGGTTCTTGGTTACAAAGCTTCCCAACCAGGTATTGAGTGCAAAAACAACGGCCGATTTAGTTGAAGCCGTTGCAGGAGCACTGTTTCTGGACGGTGGTTCTGAAGCTGTTGACCGCTTCCTCTCTCAGCGTCTTTATCCGTTAGTCGAGCTGATCGCAGCTGAAAAAGCTGGGAGGTAAAGATTCTGACCTTTCAAGACCGTCTGGTTACCCCAGCGGTCTTTCTTTTGCGTACCTCTTTACCAATTACGCAGCCGGCTTCTCTGCAATCTGCGCCTCAATCTTCGCCACGATCTCTTCAACGGCGACTTCTGCCTTTACCAAATAGTCGTTTGCGCCAAGCGCCTTCGCCTTCTCCATATCCTTCTGCTGTCCAAGGTTGGAGACGATGATCACCGGAACATTCTTCAATTCATCGGTGCGACTTCGAATATTCTCAAGAACCGCAAACCCATCCATCGTTGGAAGCATGAGGTCAAGGAGTACCACCGCTGGCTTGTTATTCTCAAAGAGAGCAATTGCCTCGTTACCGTCTGAGGCGTACAAGGTCTGGTATTTACCCGCGAAGGTGTGGCCAAGAAGGTTCTTCAAGACCGGATCGTCCTCAACGACCAGAATGAATTTCGTGTCTGACATGAAGGAAGTATAGCACTAGCTAACGACCGGGAGCGAGAGGGTAAAGGTAGTACCCGGACCCTCTTTATTTGGCTCAAAATTCAGGTCTCCGCCGTGATCGGTCGCAATCGTGCGGGCGATATAGAGCCCAAGGCCGTTTCCGCCGTTCTCTTTGGCAACTGCATTCTCAGCGCGATAGAAGCGTTCAAAAATGTTTCCACGATCCTCAGGCTTAATACCAATACCCGTGTCGCGTACATGCACGAAGACACGATCAACGCCTGATTCGAGCATCACCCGGACTGAACCACCCGGTGGTGTATACCGCACCGCGTTCTCGATAATATTATTCAATATCCACTTGACCTGTTCAGCGTCAGCGCGTGCAAGCGGTAGTGGATTCTCTGGGGGTACGTAAAAGAGAGAGACCTTCGTGCGCTCAGCAAGCTCACCGAAGTCTTTTGCTACCGCATGGGTGAGTGCCTCAATATCAACCGGCGCAAACGTGTACTTATGCTTCCCGGACTCGATCGCTGAGATATCAAGCAGCGTTCCCACAATATTCACGAGCTGATGACTCTTATCCTTCGCGCTTGTCACCAGTGCCATCTGGCTCTCGGTGAGCGTCTCCTTTTCAAGAGCCTCGAGTGCCCAGCGAATACCCGTCAGCGGTGTACGAAACTGGTGCGCAGCTGTTGAGATAAAGTCTGATTTCATGCGCGACACCTCCACGTCACGCGCATGTGCGTCCTCCACCTTTATCGTGAAGTCGTTAAAGACCCGAGCAAGCTCCGCTACCTCCTTTGGTGCGTGCGCAAATTCAGTGAGATCGATACGTTCACTACGATCAGCGAAGGCCTCAATACCCCGCACCATGGCCTGCAAGGGACGAATCAGATACCGAGAGAGAACCAGAAAGCAGATTCCTGTGATGACCGTACTTGCCGCAGCCGTAATGGCGGCATACTGAATCAGAAGGAGCTGAAGTGTCTCGATTGCTTTGGCCTGTGCTGCGTTTGGAAAGAGCGCGATCAACTGATCGTGCATAAAGAAATAGGCCGCTGCCATTGAGGCAATCGAGAGCAACAGTGCCCCCAAAATATTGAGGACGATGAGCGTCCGGAGACTCATGAAGCTATCCTAGCATGCACTACCTGCGCTTCCTGCGCGAAGGCTTTTTAGGGGCCTCCTTCCCTTCCAGGGTATATATCTCGTCACGGAGGATGGCGGCAGTCTCGAAATCAAGCGCCTCAACCGCGTCCGCCATCTGCTTCCTCTTCTCCTTGAGGAAGGTCTCGGGATCTTCTTCGAAGAGTTTCTGATCAAGCACCAGGAGCCCTGCCACAGTCTTTTGGTGCTCGGTACGCATGGAAGCGGCGATATCCTTGATCTCCTTTTTGATGGTGATTGGGGTGATGCCATGCTTCTCGTTGTACGCGAGCTGAATGGTGCGGCGACGATTAGTTTCCCCAATCGCACGCTCCATGGATCCGGTCATCACATCTGCATACAGAATGACCCGACCGAGAATGTTGCGAGCGGCGCGACCAATCGTCTGAATGAGTGAGGTCTCGGAGCGAAGGAACCCTTCCTTGTCGGCATCGAGGATACCCACCAACTCCACCTCAGGGAGATCGAGTCCCTCACGAAGTAGGTTCACACCCACGAGAATATCGAACTCCCCCTTACGAAAGGCAGTCAAGATCTCAATCCGCTCAATGGTCTTAATGTCAGAGTGGAGATACTCCGCCTTCACCTTTCGCTCGCGAAGGAACTCGGCGAGGTCTTCTGCCATCTGCTTGGTGAGTGTGGTTGCAAGTACGCGCCCGCCACCTGCTATGACCTGTATCGATTCTGCAATGAAGTCAGCTACCTGACCCTTATAGTCTCCGGTCTCAACGATAGGACGGACGATAAGTTCCGGATCAATGAGTCCGGTTGGGCGAATGATCTGCTCCGCCACCTGACCACCCGGAGCCACTGAATGCTCCTTTTCATAAGGACCAGGAGTCGCTGAGGTGTAGATACACTGACCCACGCGCCTATCGAACTCATCAAAGGTGAGCGGACGGTTATCACGCGCGGACGGGAGCCTGAAGCCGTGTTCGATCAAAATATCCTTGCGAGAACGGTCTCCCGCGAACATACCGCCAATCTGCGGAATGGTGACGTGCGACTCATCGATGACGGTGAGAAAGTCAGGGCTCCCATCCTTCTTGTGCGGGAAATACGAAAGAAGGGTATGGGGTGGCTCTCCGGGCGAACGGCCATCAAAGTGCCTTGAGTAGTTCTCAATGCCACCCGTGTACCCAACCTCGCGGATCATGGCGAGATCATGGAGCGTACGACGCTTCAAGCGTTCATGCTCAAGCACCTTCTCTTCGCGCTTTAACACCGCAAGCCGCTCATCAAGCTCTCGTTTAATGTCTTCAATCGCTCGATTCCGGTCATCCTCACCGGTCACAAAGTGCTTTGCTGGGAAAATAAACACTGAATCAGGCTCGGCAGTCTTTGCACGAGACACGGGATCAAGCACCTCAATACGCGCGATCACATCCCCATCAAAGGTGATGCGGTAGATTGCGCGTTCGCTCGTAGGGATGAGCTCAACCGCATTCCCGACCGCGCGAATGAGTCCAGGCTCAAGGTCCGCGTTCGTGCGCTCGAAATAGATGCCAATCAACTTACGGATAAGCGCAGAGCGATTCTCCTCAGCACCCACTACGAGCTTCACATGATGCTTCTCGTACTGCTCGGGAGACCCAAGACCGTAGATTACCGATACCGATCCGACAATGATCACATCCTTACGCGTCAGGAGCGCTTGCGTCGCTGCATGTCGCAGTCGATCAATCTCTGCGTTAATCTGCGCCTCTTTCTCGATATAGGTATCTGAGTGCGCGATATAGGCTTCTGGCTGGTAGTAATCGTAGTAGGAAACGAAGTAGTGCACCGCGTTCTCGGGGAAGAACTCCCGATACTCCTGCGCGAGCTGAGCAGCGAGCGTCTTGTTGTGTGCCAAGACCAGTGTTGGTTTATCAAAGTTTGCGATCACGTTCGCCGCTGTATACGTCTTTCCTGATCCCGTCACCCCAAGCAGCGTCTGGTGCCGCATACCCTGATTCAGGCCCTCCGTGAGGGTTTCAATGGCTTTGGGCTGATCACCTGCTGGCGGGAAGGGGGTGTGGAGCTTGAAGTTCGCCATGTGTGAAGACGATAGCATATTCGACCGTTCAATTGGGTGAACACGACGCCATGCCACACCCTACTCCCCGATGTATACGCTTCACATTCTTGCCAGTATTCGCTACAGTGCCGCAAGAACCATTTGGAGCACCGCGATGAGAAAAGCAGTTCCGCTGCGTCTGCAGCTCGCCTTCAGACAAAGCCCGGCACTTCGACGTCTTCACCACCACCCACGACATAGAGGTGTCGGGTACGGCCATATGGCACTCGCACCTCGTCGACTCTTTATCGAAAACTATAGCGGTGAGGGATATGAACTACAGGTTCCCATCACCAGACACCATCGATCCAGTGAGCGCCGATGGCTCTACTGGTTGGCCATCGAAGGAGATCAGGGCCTCATCGGTCTTGCTCGAGCACTTTCAAGCCGCAGTACGAGAAGGGGCGAGTGGCGACTGATCGAGCGATATATTGCGCCTGCGCGCAAGATTCGCACGAGGCTATACCTCTTCTCGGACTATAGCCGCGTGAATCGCGGAGCTCGAACAAGACCGTGAACGTACTCTACAGCGACCAGCCGCATGGCTGGTCGCTCTGCATTTATCCGTAATACGCCCGAACAAATCCTTCCCGATACTCCTCATACCTCCCCTCCTGGAGCGCCTCTCTTGCCCCACCAACCAGTCTGATGATGAATCCAAGATTGTACATGGAAGCAATAATCTGCCCGAGCATCTCTCCTGAACGCAGGAGATGTGACACATACCCTCTGGTAAATCCTTCGGTACCGGCAATCAAACACTCCGGATCAAGTGCTGTGAAGTCATTCTTAAACCTCTCGTTCGTGAGTGTAATAGGTCCCTGCATCGTATAGATGGTTCCGTGGCGCCCAAGACGGGTTGCCGCTACACAATCAAAGGTGTCCATACCCTCCGCAATACCAAGGAGCAGATCTCCTGGCTCCCCAATACCTAAGAAATGTCGCGGCTTCTCTTCCGGCAGATACTGCACCGCTGCCTGTACTGCACCCATCATATCTTCTTTGCTAAACGACCCACCGATCCCAAATCCATCAAAGTCCATCGACGCGATCTCCTTTGCCGATTCCTCTCGAAGATCCTCATACCTGCCACCCTGGATGATGCCGAAGATACCTTGTTTCTTGTTCGCCTCAAGATTCTGCCTATGCGCCTTAAGCGACCGCTCTGCCCACTTATGCGTACGACGCATGGCGTCTTTCTGATAGTCATAGTCAGCGGTTGGTGACGTGCACTCATCAAAGGCGAAGAACATATCAGCGCCAAGCGCATGCTGGATCTCAACCGAGCGCTCAGGAGTGAAGCGATGAAGAGAGCCGTCAAGGTGTGAGGTGAAGGTGACTCCCTCCTCATCGATCACCGCCAGCTGCCCATGCTGACTCTGCACCTGTTCGTCATATACCGCGACTCCCTGATCACGCGCATTCTCGTCGCCCTTAGCAATCTTCGTAATCGTGCGACCAAAGGCAGCACCAAGTGAGAACACCTGGAACCCTCCGGAGTCGGTCATGGTTGGCCCCTCCCAGTTCATAAAGGGATTCAATCCTCCAGCCTCCCTCACCAACTGCTCTCCTGGCTGCAAGTAGAGGTGATAGGTGTTGGCGAGCGCTACCTGAGCGCCAAGATCCTTCAGAGCAGATGGGAGAATCCCCTTCACGTTCGCTTTGGTGGCAACTGGCACAAAGGCCGGAGTCTGAACAAGCCCATGCGGGGTGCTAATCACCCCGGTCCGGGCACGGCCGGTCCGCTTCTCAATACTAAAACTGATGGGCTTCATGTTCTCTTAAGGTATCCGTACGTATCCTCAACAGCAAGCTCACTCTTCTCCTTGGCTGTCTAGGTTCTTCATATATATTGACAAATTATAAACTAAGGGTATATACTGTTGTTAGGAGTTCTATCCATTTTGGAGATGTGCTCTTCCAGTCAACTCAAACCGTGGGGAGTTCCCTATGTCCAAGACCAAGTATCTGGTGGGCGCGGGGGCTGCCCTGTCGCTCGCGATCCAAGGCCTGCCGGTTCCGGCATTCGCCCAGGATGCAGGCCCGCAGCAGACCACCACCTTCCAGTATAAGGGCCCGCCCATCCTACACCCGCCGGGGGCGAAGACGCCCACCGGAAGGCCGGAATACGTCGATATGCGTAATCCGGAGGTCGCGGCCGCATTCTTCGCGACGCACGGCGCAAGCGGTGTCCAGGAAATCGTCGATGCCAGCCTCGGCGAGTGCCAAGACATCGACGAGCTCACCGGCATGATCGCCGCGCTCGATGCTGAAACCAGCGGCCATGAGCAGGACACTCGGAAGATCCGCAAGGATCAACCGAAGCACCAAACCTGGCAGGGACTGCTCACGGTCGCTGACGCTGGCACGCAAGTCGCCATTGGCACCGTAACCGGCGGACCCATCGGCACCTACTACGGGGCCGGTGGTGTCATCCGCGGCGTCAAGCAGCTGGGCAACGAACGATGGCAGGGCCGGCTCGACCGGAACTACCTCGCCGGCGCGCGTCTGCAGGTGAGCGGGATGAAGGTCTTCCTGGCCTCAGAGCGCATCTACCATCGACACATGAAGGAGTATTGTCCGCTGTTCCGTGGCTACGTCACCAAGTACGGCAAGCAGATCCTTCTCACCCCGGTGAACAACACGCCCTCTGCGCCTCCCCCAGGAGAGCAGCAGGCACCGCCCGTCCAAACGCAGGCAGCACCTGCCACGGCCTGGTGGAAAAAGTAGCCGCACTAACGGCGACCGCCGGACGCTTCGCATCATCTCGATGCAAAGCGCCCGGCGGTTTTTCTTTTTCCTTTTGATTACTGTACGCCAAGAAGCTCCACTTCAAAGATAAGTGTTGCGTTTGGAGGAATAACGCCGCCTGCTCCGGCTGCGCCGTACGCAAGATCTGGAGGAATAACGAGCTGACGCTTGCCGCCCACTTTCATACCAGCAACACCCTGATCCCAGCCAGAGATGACCTGACCTGCACCGAGCGTAAAGGAGAACGGCTGACCGTGACGCGCGGACGCGTCAAAGACGGTACCGTCTGGCAGCATGCCGACATAGTTCACGGTTACTTGCGAACCAGCGGTTGCCTCTGCTCCTGTACCGACGACGGTGTCGCGAGCAACGAGTTCGGTTGGTAGTGGCTGACCTGGTTCAATAATTGGTTCTTGCATACTGCTAGTTACGGTCTGATCAAGGGCGACGGGCTCACTAGCCGCATACGGCATGAAGAGCGAGGGACCGAAATAGAGGAACCCGAGCGCGATCACGACGGCGAGCCCGACCGCGATACCTGTACCCGTGACATTCATAGACTCAAATGTTGATTTAGTAAGCGACAGCGGCCGTTGGCTGTGTCAGAGAAAGTATAGCACTAGCCCTACTACGGCCCACGCTCAATGGCCTCTCGCATAGCTTTGGTGACATCCTCCTGACTAAGCGCCTGATTTGAATCTGTCACTGTAAAGGTAGTTCGAGTTTCACCATCCTCAGAGAGGGGTGTCGGTGTGGTCTGTTGCGGTGCTACTTCTGCTTGAGGCGATACGGGTCTTGATGAGGCTGCCTGCGGCACCTTAACTATCTTGCGCGTACCATACGGATAGTTAAGCTCCTTCACCATCTCCTTTCGCACCTTCTCTGCTTCACTTGCAACATATCCCTTCGGGTAGTGTGCATGCATCCAGAGATTGAAGGTTATGTTCCACTTCCTGAACTGATCTGGAGTAACACTTGGATGCCTGCGTACCTTGGGAGCCACGGTGACACGCTCTGCGGGCGCTTCCACGGCCTGGGCTGATGCTACTTCTTCAACAGCTTCAGATGGAGGAGTTGAAGTCTCTGATCGTGCAGACATGTCCACACCCGCCCAGTCTGGAAGTGACGCCGCCATACGCTCTGTCAGAGTTCCTGCCGGAACAATTACCGAGGAAAGATCAGGAGAGGTGACAGCAGCTCCCGGCTGCATTGAAGCTGCAGGTGTGCGCTCACCTTTCTTAACCGATTCAGTACTCTTGGTCGTATCTCCCTTGTTATTTGCGAGGAAGAGCGCCGCAGCAATACCAACGAGTGCCGGTGGAAGCACGCGACTCCAGAACTTCTTCTGCCTCTCCTGCTTCTCTTTCTTCTCTTGACGCTCAATAACCGTAGCAGGAGTTACTCCCGCCGGAGTAATCATGCCTGGGTATATGCGTGGCGTCTTCGGCTTTCTTCCTCCCATCGCCTGTCGATCAAGGACCGAGTTGAGCATGACGATTGGTTTACCGTCACTGAGATCCATTGGATTTGGAGGCGGGCTAATATGTTCAAAATCTGCATCGATCGCCTCTGCAGGTGTCCCTTCGTGATCAAAGGGAGTGACTCGCTCTGGTTCTTCTGATGCTGGCGATTCGGATGCTTCAGCTGCCTGCTGCTTACCAGGAGACATGCTTGGAGCAGCCGTAGGCGTAACCTCTTCCCCATCTGAATCCTCCACACCAAGGAACGCACTACTTTCATCGTATTCAAACACTTCTTCTAGGCTTTTCTTAAGCGGCTCTTTCATGCTTCTCCGCTCTCCGGCTGTCGTATCTATATCGCCATAGGCGGCAAGCGCCTCTGGGAGCGGTGCAAGTGCGCGCGCTTCGGCTTCGGCCGAGCGTTCTGTAAGTATTCGATCAACTGCGGCACGTGCTACCGAAGAAGCCGCATTAAATGCTTCGAGATGATCGTAGTATTGGTCGATGAGGTCCTGATCACCATCTGAATCTGTCTGATCCGATTCGTTATATGCAGTGAGCGCGCGACGCATCCCGTTGTATGCCCGATATACCGGCTTCCACTGCGTAGGAATATCCATATTCGGCTCAATACCGCGACGGCGTATCTCTTTCGCGAAGGCTAAGTACTGCTGACGCGCCTGCTCCTTGGTCTTATTCACGAGGCCTTGTTCAGCGCTCAGTAAATCTTGGCCGCGTCGAGGTCGCTTCCTCGCTGACTTCTCGTCCGGATCCGTTTGTGGAGCTGCTGGGATTGAGGTGGTAAGAAAAGCTTCCTTCATTTTTGGATACGTTTCGGCGAGAATTTTCCGCTCTACCTCATCAGTTATCAACTCATAGGCATCAAGCGTCTCAACCAACTGATCGTAGAGAGCCGGATCAGCTCCAGCAGCGATGCGCTCCGCCTGTATCCCAGCAAGAGCGGAACGTTCCGCACTTGCATTCAATACTCCTTTCTGGAGTTTTTCCTTACGCACACGCGGCTTTTTTTCTTCAGACGGCGTGGGTCCAGAATCGACTTCAGGGACATCCTCTGTTTCGGATTCGACCGCAGCCACCGTCTCCACAACAGGATCGGATTCGGTTTCATAACTTGCAGCGCGTTCCGCAAGTTTCTGCAGCCTGCGCTGTTTGTTCGGCGATTGGCGAGGTCCCTCCATAGTTATGAAAGATAGCGACTTCTAATGGTTGACTCAACAGTACCACGGTCCCTGCCGTAGGTGAGGTACGACAACTGTCTAAGGTCATCAATCTGATTCTGATTCCCCGCAGGCGGAGGTAGTGTTTTAAAGTTGAATGGCTTCTGCGGTACACCGTTTGCGAGAATACGCGCATAGGCGTTGTAGTTTTCGATGTTCACGAAATCAAGTGCTGAGAATACTGGAGCGAACTGTTTCGCAAAGAACTCCCCGTCCTCCTCACCCACTCTAAACACGGTCATGCTTCCGACGTTACCAAACACCGCACTTCTAATCTTCTCATCCACCTGCGCGAGGAACTGGTGCGCGATCGTAAGCGAGAGCTTGTACTTACGAGCTTCAGAGAGAATGCCTGGAATTGAATCGGTGGTGATGTTCTGGAACTCGTCGATGTAGAGATAGAACGGTGCGAACTCACCCCTCGGGTTGTCCGCCCTCGAAAGCGCTGCCATAAACAACTTACCCACCAAGATAAGTCCGAGCAGATTCGCATTACGCTCCCCCAAGCGTCCCTTCGAGAGATTCACCAAGAGAATCTTCTTGCTATCGATCACCTCCCTGAACTTAAACGATGACTCCTGCTGACCGATGATCGGACGCATAAAGTCGTTTGCCGTGAAGTCATCAAACTTGTTCGTGATGTACGGCACGATGTTCGCAAGTGACGCCTCACCTTCTGCCTGTGTCGCAATCTCTGTCCAGAACTGATTCACGATCGGGTTCATGCTCTTTGCAAGCTTCTGATCACGGAATGCCTTGTTCGAAAGCACCCGACCAATATCCATGAGCGTGGAACCACTCTCCGGATCCTCCATAACAAGCAGGGTTGCGTTACGGAAGTACTGCTCGAAGGCAGGGCCCATGGATTCCGGCACGTCACCATAGAGCCTACGGAAGATGGCGAGCATCTCATTCACGATAAACGTCTTCTGCTCCGGATGCGCCGGATCGTACTCAAGAAGGTTCAATCCAAACGGTCGATCAAGATAGGCCGGATCAAAGTAGATAACGTCCTCATATCGCTCGGGTGGCACTGACGCCAAAATATCGAGAATGTCGTTACCGTGCGGATCGATGAAGCAGACGCCATTGCCTGCCTTAATGTCCTGCTCAATCAGGGTTTTCATAAACGAAGTCTTTCCCGTACCCGTCTGACCAATGACATAGAGGTGTCGCATACGATCCTCAGGAGAAAGCCTTACTTCTGCGATAGATCCACGGAAGGTATTGGTACCAAGCAAGATGCCTGATGGCGGCAGATCAAGCGGCGCGGCCGCAGTCGCAAACCGCGACTGCTTGAGGTGTGGCGAGGACTCAATTCCCTTTGGTGGGAAGTGATACATTGTCGTCACCTCTTTAAGCGAGAGCGGCAATTTGGTGCTCTCCGAAAAAAGACGGAACGTGAAATTCCTAAACAGTTTCTTCGCCTCACCACGCTCTGCTCGCTTGAAGCCTATGCGATTCCCCTTAGTATTCTCGAACTGATTAAAGGATGCTTCAAGTTCAGAGAGAATCTGTGTAGCACGATGCTGATCCGCGCTTGAAACCACGAGCCGAATGTTCGCGAGCAAGACCGGCGACGCGATCTTCTTCTCCACCGCCTCAATCGCTCCCTGATCAGCCTTGGCCGCATCGTACTGATTTGCCTTGCTACTCTGGAATATCTTCACGCTCTCACGTGCAAGGTCCCCTACGAATGTCTCGGGGAGTGCAAATGCTTTTGCACGGGGCTGTCCTTCGCGAAGTGCGTGGAGCACTTTGCGGTAGTACTCGATGTAGTGGTTACCGGCGGGCTTAAGCAATATCTGGAGTGAAGCACCTTCCCCCTCATGCGCTATCTTCTCGAACGCATTCAAAAGTGAGTTGAGCGGATCGTAATCAAAGTCTGCATAGTCCTTCAAAGGGAGAATCGGTTTGTCAGCGAGGGTTGCGTAGGAACCAATAGCGGCACCTCCTTCAACAAAGATGTTGTAGTCGTTTGGCTGCACGCTAATGAGTGCGTTTGGGAAGATTGCGAGCAACTGCTTCTCGAAAAGGTCCTTGCGAGTATTAGGAACCGCAGCATAGAACATGAGGTGCGGAGCGTTGACCGGTACTGCAAGTTCAAGCGTGAAATACGGTGGCTCGCCCTTATGTGCATGCTCAAGTGAGAGCATGCCCGAATAGAACTGCTCCATAGAGGAGATGAGCTCCTTCAGAGGCTTTGTGCGATTCTTCTCCTCGTCAGTCCCACTCGCTTCCGGGAGTGCGACTTCGTACAGCGTCATGTGCAATGCTTTCCACTCGGGCTCGTTCTCTTTAAATCCTTGAATGGGCATACCCTCAAGAAGGTACTGCACAAGGAAGCGATGGAAATCATCCTCAAGATGCGGGCTCTGGAGCTTCTCGAGTACTGAGAGTGCGTTACGCACCCCTTTGGTTTCCATGATCCCGCGAAGCTCCTCCATGGTCTCGTCATTTTGCTCAGGATCGAGGTTGAGCGTTAGCGCAGCGACCTCGGACTCAGGGAGTGCGTACCCTTCTGCGAGGTGCTGTGGGTTCTCGCGATGATGCACGATCCGCTCCTGCGCGATCTCCTCACGAGGACGTGATTCCTGTATACGTGAAAGTTCCTCTTCCTTAGCAGCGACAGCCGCACGCAGATACGCGAGTTCCTCCTCGGGTGAGGTGATTGGACGAATAGGGCCCTCCATTACTGATTAGTATACGGGATGGGATACGGCACGGTATCTGACTGATGGGATAAAAAGAAACGGCGACGCTTTCGCGCCGCCGAGTTGAGCATCTTGATTTAGATACGAGAAGCCGGAAATTTGCCGGACGAACAGAACAGGTACCGCTCATTGACCCATGCACGCACCTCGTCGGTGACTTCAGCGAAGTGATCGGTAAGGTCAGCTGCACGAGCCAGCTGCAGCCTGGCGAGCTCCGCAGGTGCATTTTCGCGGAAGCCCTGCTTGCTGGCATGCTCGCCATTAATATACAGACGGCAGGATTCGGCGTTCAGATCATCTCCCATCCAGAGTTGGCCAAGGCTATCGAAGCCGTATTCGGCCTTCATGTCCGGAAAGGTAATGACGACACCAAGAAGCTCTCCGAGCAGGCCAAACGCGTAATTCAGAGTCTCGTAGACCGCGCGATTGGTCTCCGCTATCACCGGCAGGAGCTCGCGCGTTCCAGGGATGGGGAATGCCTCATCGAGACTAAGCCGCAGGAAGTAGGTCCCCCTCACATACGGCTCGTGAGCGTGATAGAGGTAGACATCACGATCGCCGATCTCCATGTACGGATCGTCACAGAGAAGTGCGTAGTTCCGATTTTTGCCCTGCCAGGTGAGTCCCTTCGTCTTGAGAAAGAAGTCGACCCGCGGAGGATCAAAAGGATCTCCCTGCTTTGCCTTCTGATGCCGCTCAAGATGTGAACCCCAAGCAAGACCGCGAGTCACCACCTCGAGCTTGATCATGGTGAGCTCGTAGGCAGTAATGGTCGTCGGACCATCCTGATTTAGATATGCGACGTTGAAACCGCATGCCTTCAGGAGCGTGAAGAAGTTCGCGGTCGTTCGGGTGGTTATCGCCGCCTTGCCATCGATCTTCTCACGACGAGCGCCGTCGGCGGCCGTCGTGTCGTCCTTGTTGTGCATGCGGACCTGACGAGGTTCGAACGGTGTCCTAAGCCGTTCGATGTCCTTGGTTTTGCCTTGATCGATGATTTCAATCATCCGTAGTCTCCTTCAATCTTTTAGAGTGTTAGCGACTCTGCACAGTATTCCGGCCGGACTATAGCACCCAACGAAAACAGCCGCCAATAAGGGCGGCTGTTTTGAGAAATATACAACCTTCTACTTCTTCCACATCCCAAAGAGTGCCGAGATCAGCGACACCACAATCGAGAAGAAGAATGCTGGCCAGAAGCCGTCAACGGTGAAGTCAGGGACGACCATCGCTGCAAGCATGACTAGGAGCGCATTCACCACAAGCGAGAACAGTCCGAGGGTCACGACGTTCAACGGAAGCGTGATCAGATTGATCAGCGGTCGCAGGAACGCGTTGATAAGACCGAGCACGACCGCAAGCACCAGGGCGCCTATAAGCGTCACGTTGATGCCCGGGATAAGGTAGGCGGCGATAATGATCGCAATCGCCGAGACAATCCAGTGAATGATAAGCGACATATGGTTGCGTTAGGACTAACCCCCTAAGCATACCTCAGCCGTATAAACGTCTGATGAAGAACTACATCCCGAAGATCTTCCCGACCACGACACCCACCAAGATAGCCGTGCCACCAAGCAACACCATCCGCATCATGCGAGGGAGCACCGACTTCCCAACCAAGCGTCCATGCACATATCCAACCAGTGAGAGCACCAGCAGTGAGACGACTATAGAAGCAGGAAGGGCGGCACTGGACGGAAGCAGCAGGTACGGAAGAACCGGCACAAAGCCCGCCACCACGCAGGAAACAAACATCGCGAGTCCGCCAAGCGCCGCGTCAACACTCGCAACCGTCCGCTTCCCCTGATTGTCCTGCACCGACTCCTCCGAGAGAAAACTTCCGATACCCATCGAAAACGCTTCAACAAACACGTACACAAACCCCGTCAGGAGAATCGTCTCATGCGGCACGGACTCAGCCGCAATACCTGAAAGAAGTCCCACCGTTGCAGCAAGACTGTCTTCAATGCCAAAGATGACATTGCGGATGTAGAGGCTACTGCGCATACCTATCGCGCAAACGAGAAGCTCTTCACGATCTCATCGAGCTTCGCGTATTCCGCATCAATCCTCGTTACCTCATCGACGTTAATCCCCTCTTCCTTATAGCCTTTAAGGAGGCGGTATGTTTCAAGTGCATAGCAGGTACCATCGCGTAGCGTGCGATAGGAGACACCCTGTACCGAAAGCTGCATATCTGCTTCCTGGTACGCGAAGACCTTCCAGGTTGCGCCACCAAAAGTTTCATCTGCACGTTGCGTCTCACCTCGATCAGGAGTTATCCGTTCACAGGTCGACATATCGACCGGATCAGTGCTTGCACCAATTGAAACCGATGTGAGTGCGCGGGTAACCACCTGTTCATCTGGCACGGTATAGGTCGTGATGGTAACGATAGGAGTACCCTTGGACTCAAGGGGCGCATTGGCACGCCATGCCCGCGGAAGATCCTCAACCGCAGCTGACGCGGGATACACCATCGCAAACCCATACTCCCCATTCGTGTAGATCGACTGACCAACAAGGTCAGGAGTCGTAGTCGCAACTGGTTCTACCACCGGAGCGGCAGGTGCAGGTGTCTGCGCAATCAGCCACGCAAGTGCAATTCCTGAGATAAGGAGAACCGCTATGATCCAGATGCGATGGTGTCGCCATGCCATATGCGGCGGAGTATAGCACGCAGGTTACCGGTTAATCTGGATGCTATGCACGTAGAGAAGATCAGCGTCAGCCGTGCCCTCGATGCGCACCCTATCTCCCTCTTTAAATGGATGGGACACGCCCAGTGGGGCCGAGCAGGGAATATCTCCCTGCATGCATGCGTACTGAGTAGGCAACACTAGCCGCTTCGTCTTCGGCGACGTACCGTCCTGACTGTAGCGCACATAGGGCTGCACATCAGAGGCCGGTGCGTTATCAAACACAATCGTACCCTCCACCGATACAGAAACGGGCACTGGCGCAAGCGACGCACTCGCCACCTGGGGGACAGCGACCTTTGGTTCTGCCGGTTTCTGCACTAACGAATAGAGCGCGATACCAAACGCAAAAAGCGCGAACGCGCCTACTTTTAGAAAACCCATAGACCACTACCATACGGTAGTGGTCCTTTAGGGATGATGAACACTCTGCGACGGATTAGGCCGCCGCTTCTTTCAAGCGTGTAGCTACAAACTCAAGCGGAAGCACGGACAAAAACCATCCCGCCTTCGGTCCTGAATCGCGATTAAGGAAGATACGGTAGAGGGCGGTAAATAGCTCCTTCGGAGCAATCGGTACTTCCTCCTTCAATTCATAGAGGCGATGCTGCACTTCTTCTCCTGAACGCTCTTGGCTAAAGAACTCAGCAAGCAGGGAAAGTGCTTTCTTCTGTTCCTCTGAAAGGGTGACCTCCGGAAGCGCGTCCTGAAGCTCGTAGCGGTACGACTCAGGAGCGTAGGTAGTAAGCCAGAAACGTGCGTAGGAAGCGCGCTCATCAAGCATCGTCTGCTCTTCCTCGGTGAGCGGACTTCCCTTCGCGCTCTCAGCCTCCTGAAGAAGAGAGAGGTGCGGCATCTGAACGATGGTTGCTACCTGCGAGAAGCGCATCTGCCAGGGTGCAGATAGTTCTGCCCGCTGCGCTGGCAACTGACAGAGTGCGTAGAGACGGGTGAAATCGTCTGCCACACCATTACGTACGCTCTCTGCAAGCTCGTCGTACCAATCGTACATGCGCGGCACTGAGTCACCCTGGGGATCTACCTCAATCTGCTGATTAAGATCCTTGCCGATAAGCACGAGACGGAAGATGGGTGCTGGGAAGAGATCACTCATCTCCTTTGCAGAAGAACCACTTCCCTTTGATGAGGACATCTTCTTTCCTCCTACAAGGAAGAATTCGTACGGCACATCATACGGAGACTCACGCTTGAAGACCTCTCGTGAAATATGATTCGCCACATCGCGTGAGCCACCCTTGGTTGAATGGTCCTTACCCGCACCTTCAACATCGACGCCAACTGCAGACCACTTCGCTGCCCACTCAGCCTTCCAAAGAAGCTTGGCATTGCCGCCAAAGGGAGCAATACGCCCCTCGTGGCCACACGGCACCGCACCGTACGGAGCCTGATCGCAGACATACGCAACCGTCGCACCATCAAAATCAGAAGCACGGGTTGTCTTTATCTTTCCGCACTGCTCACACACGACCGAAATCGGAAGCCACTCGTCAGTCTTCTGAGAGCCGGATACTTCTTTTTGTATACGACGGATAGCAGCTGCTTCTTCGATAGCCATCTTGACGTATGGGTCCATCGCGCCTGAACGATAGAGCTCGGTGGCGCGGTAATAGGTAGGGGTAAATCCTGCTTTTCGGATTACACGAGCGAGTTCGTCTCCAAAATATTCTGCATAGTTATCAAATCCTTCTTCGGGTGAAGGCACGAGATACAGCGGTTTCCCCAGATGCTCAGTGAAGACCTCTGCATCGAGGTATCCCGGCACCTTATCGAAATCGTCAAAGTCATTGAACTCATAGCGATACTCGTTAGCAACGTTGTACTCAGAGAGCACCTCTCCAAGGAGGCCATGTATCGCCACACCGCGCATAGAGCCAATATGCACGCGTCCCGAGAGTGTCTTCTCGTCACGAATAAGAAGCGGTCGTCCCGCTCCCCCTAGTTTCTCTTCTATATCCTTGGCGATTCTATCTGCCCAAAACATGAGGGCATCCTACCACGCCTTAGCGTCCCTGGTTGAGCCAGAGCGATCGCTCTGTGGGCCACGCATTCCCTGGAAGCGGAGCCTGCTTTGTCTGCACCTCCTCCACTTCTTCGGTGGTTGTTGCAGCATCGAGCATGAGTGTAGCTGTCGCAGCAATATCTACCTGAGGGACATCAGCAGCGGGCTGATTAGCGTTCAAAGCAGCAAGATCCACCTGTGCACCAATACCTGGAAGAAGTGCCGCTGCAGTATGGTTGCGGGCTTCCGCTACCTTGTCTGCCTGAATACGAAGCGCGCCTGCCATAAACGCAGTCGGATCTGCGGGCGGAACCGATTCAGACTCGGGAGCAATCGCAGCTTTCATCATCATCGTTGCTGCCGGGGCATCTGCAACTGCATCAGGTGTTGCAGGCTCAAACGCTGCCGCACGCTCCGCAAGATCCTCTCCAAGCTCAGTGCGCACCGCAAGCGATCCTGCGACATCTCCCTCAATCTCAAGTGCGGTTGCTGCCTGATTCGATTCCTCGACATGAGTAGCGAGTTCACCTTCGAGATAGGTGGCAGTGTCCTCGTCGAGCTTTCCTGCAGCGAGGAGGGTGAGTGCCTCGTCAGCGCGACGCGTTGCGAGCTTTGCAGAGAGCTCTGCCTTCTCATGCGTTGTGTCGGCAAACGATTCTGCCACCTTTTCGTTCACATTGATCTTGACTGAATAAAGCGCGTCTCCCGGGATCGCTTTCTCAGCACCGCCAACTACCCCACTTCCCGAGACAATCACGAACAATACGAGTGCTCCTGCGTAAAGCGTGCTACGGGTACGGAAGAAAACGAGATACGGTGAAAGTGTCGGGGCTGCAGTGATGACGGGATGCATATCCGCGTACTGCGAAAGACTCGCGCGAATGCGACTGAAAGATTGATCTTGAAGCGTGACGCCCCTTAGATCGCGTATGAAATTGGTGATGCGATGATTCATGTATGTAATTCCTGCTGCACTTTCTTGATTGCGCGATTGATACGCACCGAGATCGCGTTCGGAGTCTCTCCCGACATATCAGCAATGTCACGAGGAGAGAGTCCATCAACGAACCGGAGCATGAGCGCCTCGCGAGACGGCTCATCGAGTTCCTTGATAACCCGGAGTACCTCCTCATGCTCTGCAAACTCGGTGATCTTCTTGAAGTCCTCGCCGCCAAAGTCGATGCCCTGCTCCTGCAGGTTATCCAAAGACGACTCCTTCTTCTTGCGATACCAGTCAATAACGAGGTTGCGGGCAATCGTGTACAGAAGTGCGCGAGCGTTCTTGAACTCGGTTCCCTCCCGCACGGCCTGCCAGAAGCGCATAAATACCTCCTGGGTGATGTCCTCAGCCACTTCCCGACTCGACACCTTCAAGACACAGAAGCGGTAAATATCGCTTCCGTATGCATCGTAGGTTTCTAGAAAGTAAGTGGTTGCGTCCTCGTGGTCCATAGGTTCTGACGTACTGGCCCCTGCCCCTCTTACACGAATACAACAAGAACGACCCGTCAAACGGGCCGTTCCGTTAGGGGTGTCCGTGCTTAGCGGACGGAAGCATCTGCAGTTGCAGAAGTCTTGAGCGCCGTACGGATCTCGTCCATAAGCGCAGCCTTAGTTGATGCGGTGAAGCCTGCATCAACAGCTGCACCGGTGCGCCATGCGTCAACGCGAGCCTGGATTTGAGACTCTACGTCAGCATTCGTGTCAGTGGCGACAAGGAACCGGTACCAAGGATAGGATACCGCGACTGCACCATCTGCCGCTACCTTGGCAGTTGCCTTCATGGTGACAGGGAATAAGCCAAGGAGGCGTCCCTGCTCGTAGTAGGCAACCTCAACATTACTGTCGCCATAGGTCACCGCATCGATGTTCTCGTCCGCACGAAGGGCTGCGGTGGTGTATGCCGAGAGATCTTCGTCAGTTGATACAGATGCAGAATTTTTTGGAGATGCGCTTGTGTCACTCCCTGCAGTCAGTGAGCTACGAAGAATAGTGAACGGTTCACTCTTCTTCTGCTGTGTTGTTTCAGTCTGCGTAGTCGTTGTAGCGTCAACCTGTACAGTGTCGGTTGAGACACTCGTATC
The DNA here is from genome assembly GCA_038062175.1 of Patescibacteria group bacterium. Taxonomy (GTDB): domain Bacteria; phylum Patescibacteriota; class Minisyncoccia; order Phycocordibacterales; family Phycocordibacteraceae; genus C7867-001. Next base: position 19,041 of record JBBTXR010000006.1, on the reverse strand, counting down.
TGCATCAAGCGATACACCTACATCGAGTACCTGAGCCGATACCGGAAACGCAACTGCAATGGCAGCGAGAAGCCCGAGCACGATCGCCCCGATTGAAGTAATGCTAATGGTGTTCATAGAATCAAAGGTGAAAACCGCTCGTAATAGAACGGTAGGTACCAGACGAGGCTGGTACCCTTACTCTTACTCCTCTACTGATGTGCTTTTTATGAAGACAAAGCGGGGTCCCTTGTACGGAATCTCAGGTTTATCCACTTCCTCGAGGAACATAGCTTTGGGACGCACAAACAACTCCTTGTCGCACTCGTAAAGTGGCCGATACACGACCATATCTTCCTCGGTCTCGGTGTGGAAAGCGATGCCGAGCACTTCGTAGTGCTTGGTCGGATCTTTGAAATGGTGGTAGATGCCGGGAACAGGTTCCATAGTAGGGAGTATACGTGCGACAGAAGCCGCCACGCAACCTGTATGGCGGTACCCTTTCCGATAGTGTTAATCTGGTTTTAAACATAAGGTGCTGCTGACATAATTTCTAATACTATGAAGATATGTATCTGTTCCTCAATGGCGTTCTACGATCAATTTAGCGCTCTCAAGACACAGCTTGAGAACGAAGGGCACACAGTTATCGCTCCAGAGCTTGAATTTGAAACTGCGGGAGATGACACCTCCGTTGGTGCATTCTTCGATCGAAACGGAGGCGTTGATGCCTTTCCGCCTGATCACGAGGTATGGGAAAAGAAAGGTAGGGCGATCACCGCGCACTTCAGAAAGATAGATGCGAGCGACTGCATCTTAGTTACCAACTATGAAAAGAAGGGTATTCCTAACTACATTGGCGGAAACACATTCCTAGAGATGGGGTATGCATACGGCACTGGTAAGCCCATCTACGTTCTGAATGAGCTGCCGCTTACCTCAGCATTCAAAGAAGAGATGTTAGGAATGCGCCCAGTGGTACTGCACGGCGATACATCAAAGCTGCCACTCTAGTGCTAAGCAAACCCTTCGTGCTCCAGCTTAAGAATGTCATATCCCCTATTCACACGACCAGAGAGATCAATCCCGAGTGACGTAAGAACTGCGACAAGTTCTTCCTGAACTTCTGCAGCATCCACGCCGGGAGCGACGAGCTTCTCGATCTCCAGGAACGACCCGAGTTCCTCGACCTCATCGACACAAATCTCATAATCGTTATACATAGTCTTCCAACGAGTCTTTCGCACTTCGACGATGCGCTCAAATCCAAGAAGCGCGAGCATGGCCTCCATCTCATCCTGTGAACTGACCGTCACTTCATGTTCGATCTTAGTGAAGTCAACGTTGTGACGATTATTGTCGTACTTCAGCGTGAAGATAATCTCGTTACCATTGTTTACACGAATGCGAAGAAAAAGATCATTCGCAAGGAATGATTTCATCGAACTCTTGTCCTTTGCGTATACCACATCCACCTGAGAAAGCGGATCGCCAAACACGCACCCGGCAGTTCGGAGGATTGAGAGCGCCTGCTCAATATCCTTGATACGCAACTTCACTTCTATCTCCTGCATGCCGCAAGTATACCAATCAGGCAAGGTGCGCTAAGGTACGTCTATGAAGAAGAAAGCGGCACCCAAAAAGCCTGCACCTCCTGCAAAGGAGACCACCTACCCCATGCGTATTAACCAGTATCTCGCAAAGAAGGGACATGCGACTCGTCGCGGGGCCGATGAGCTCATTGAAAAGGGCTTTGTGTTCGTAAACGGGGTGAAAGCAAAGATAGGAGACAAGGTCGCAGAATCCGATACGGTTGAAGTGAAGATCAAGCGTCCCCGTACCTACGTGTACCTCGCCTTCCACAAACCCAAGGGCATGGACACACACAAGGAACCCACGAGCACGAGTGATGTGGTGACCTCCTTGCCTGATGACCTGCGTCGTTTGAAGCTCTTCCCAATCGGAAGGCTTGATAAGGCATCACGTGGACTCTTGCTACTCACGAACGACGGGCGAGTCACCGACCGCCTCCTCAATCCCGAGCAGGAACACGAGAAGGTGTACGAGGTAACCACCAAGAAGCCGCTCCGCGAGAGTTTCAAGGAGAAGATGGAACAGGGAGTGGATATTGAGGGATACGTCACCAAACCCGCCAAGGTAACCATCCTAAGTGAGAACAAGTTCCGCATTGCGCTGACTGAAGGTAAGTCACATCAGGTACGCCGCATGGTGGTAGCGCTCTTTAATGAGGTTTCTGACTTGAAGCGCACGCGTATTGGAAACATTGCGATTGAACCCCTGAAGCCTGGCGCCTATAGGCGTTTGAGCGGCAAGGAGCTCGCTACCTTCCTTGAGAGCCTGGGACTCTCCTAGCTTCCCTTCCACTGAGAAGTGGCGAGGTCTACCTTCGCGCCCTTAAACTTCACTCCCTCTGCTTCGAGCATCTTCTTCTTAGTTGCAATACCCTGACCGGCGCTGTATCCGGTTAGAGAGCCGTCAGACGCCACTACGCGGTGACAGGGGGTCTTTGGAATATCGGGGTTAGTGCGCATAGCAGAACCCACTGCACGCGCAGCTCCTGGTTTCCCTGCAAGAGCAGCAAGCTGCCCATACGTTGCCACCTTCCCCTTCGGAATCCTACGCGCGAGTTCGTAGATCTTCGTGGTAAAGGCGCTTTTCATACTTACTGAGGCAGTACTGCTTCACTACTCACAAAGCGGAATGACGTCAGCACCTGCTCACCAACATCAAGCGTTGAATCGTCCGGCGTCATCCAGGTGGTGGATACCGCAATGATGTCGTCGCCATGAGCGAATGTGGTGGTCTTTCCTTCGTAGAGACCCGACCAGGTATTCATGTATGCGATCTCACCTCCGACCGTTGATTCCTTCAGTTGCCCGTCACCAAGTTTAATATTTGCGATATTGGTCGTGGTGATCCAGTGCATTGCTGGCTGTTTATCAATGTCATTTTGATACACATCGATGGTGACCGCGATAGGTCCCTCACCTCCTTCAGGGGGAGTCGCGTTTGCTTCCTCGACGAGCATGATCTGGTAGTGGCCGCGATGTGCGTCTCCTACTTCTCGCTCAGTAACGACATAACCCTCAGGATACTCAAAACTAAAACCATACTCTTCGCTTGTGTAGGTCTTAGCAGTTTCGTTCTGCATCACCGGAATCATGGGCGCTGACGGTGAGAGTGCTTTCTTGGTTGAGAAGACGTAGGCACCAGCTCCTACAACAACGAGCGCAAGCACGATAAGGATGAGTGTTCGTAGCGGTTTATTCATGACCTCCAGTATACCAAAAGTCGATTTCCTCATGGTAAAGCCGGTATACTGGAGGCCATATGAAGACCTATACCGGCGGATGCCATTGCGGGGCGGTGCGCTATGAAGTTGAAACCGATCTTGAAGGGGTGATTACCTGTAATTGCTCACACTGTCACAAGAAGGGGTTCGTACTCTGTGCCGTTGATAAGGATAAGTTCACCCTCATCCAAGGAGCAGATGCGCAGACCCTGTATCAGTTTGGTAAGAAAGCAATTAAGCACTGGTTCTGTAGTACCTGCGGCACGCAGTCATATGCCGAGGGTGACGCATTCCCGAAAATGATGATCAATGTCCGTTGTCTTGATGACGTTGCTATTGATACGCTCACGATCAGCGAATACAACGGGAAGGATATATAAGAAAAACCAGGGACGCATCTGCGTCCCTGGTTTTTCTTATACCCATAATCCTACTTGGAGAATGTCGTCGCTGGGGTGGTTGTCACGTTACCCGCCGCATCTCGTGCGGTTGCGGTCACCGTATGGTTTCCAGCGGCAAGCTTCTTGACCATGAGACCCTTACTGCAGCTACTGGTATTGCTGCAGCTTGCAAGCAGTGTTCCATCAAGGAAGAGATCGATGCGGGTGACCCCTACTGCGTCGCTTGCTACGGCCACAACATTGGTATTGCCCTTGCTTGAGATCTTCACGCCTGCGGCAGGCGAAGTAATGCTTACTGTAGGAGCAACCGTATCAGCAACAACCGGTGCCGTTATGTTGTCGACATTCACGGTGACCGTACCTGAATTCCCTACATTTCCGTTGCGGTCGGTTGCACGAGCAGATAGTGGGTACGCACCATCACCTACCGACGTACTATCCCAGGAGAAGGTGTAGGGTGCCTCTGCATCAGTAGCAACAAGCACGGTGCCACGGTAAAGATCTACCTTGGCGACTCCACTTGCGTCTGAAGCGGTCGCAGACACTGCCACCACACCCTTCACGGTCGCGTTTGCACTTGGTGCGGTGATGCTGACTGAGGGCGCAGTTGTGTCAGATGGTGGAGTCGTGGTGAGGGCGGTAGCGACTGCCTTTGCAACATCCACTCGTCCATACCCGAAGTACTCATCCCATCCAGCCGTACCAATATCAGTTGCTGTACTCTCAAGAATCTTCTCAACCTGGAAGTTGGTGAGGCTCGGGTTAGCACTCCAAACGAGCGCTGCAGCACCCGCGACAATCGGCGCAGAGAATGAGGTGCCACTCCAGAATCCAACACCACCAGCCTTGTTCGTTGTGTAGATACTGGTGCCGGGTGCGGAGAGATCAACGTTCGTCCCGTAATTTGAGAAGCCACTTCGCACATCCCCCTTGGCCGTTGCACTCACACAGACAATATTCGGATTCTCGGCAAACGCCATGCGCGATGCGTCATTAGCCTCAGCTGAGATCACCAGACCTCCCTTGCTGACGACATACGCAGCAGCGTTCTTAATGGATACGTTGCTGTCCGTAGTGCATACGCCGGTGTAGCTAAGATTTGCGATCTTAGCACCATGATCAATCGCATAGATAAGTGCCTTTGCCATATCCGAGCTGTAGGCATACCCGTCCGTGGAATTTGTAATACGGATTGGCATGATCTTCGCGCCATACGCCACGCCCGCAATCTGTGTTGCGTTATTACCAACTGCCGCAGCAGATCCTGCAACGGCCGTACCGTGGCCCTTTATGTCAGAGCTGTCACCATTAGCACTTACCACGTTGTATCCAGCAACGATGTTCGCCGCGAGATCTGGGTGGGTCGCTGCAACACCACTGTCGAGAATAGCGATCGTCACTCCTGATCCATTTGCAACATCCCATGCGCCAGGACCACTAATAACCGGTAGGTGCCACTGACTGAGATACAGAGGATCGTTTGGCACTGCGAGAGGCATCACCTGTTGGTTAAGCTCAGCGAACTCAACGTTTGGATTGTGTGAGAGTGCCTCGACAAGCTGTTCCTCCTTTCCTTCTGGGACTGAGAGAATCTTGATGCGAAGCGCGCCAATCTCTTCCTTTTCGGCGAGCTTCCAGGAAGCCATGAGTGCACGCTCATTAGCGGCATCAACGCCCGGATTGAACTTGATGAGAATCTCACCCTTTGCATATCCTGAGGAATTGGAATGTGCAGCACCGACTCCAGCTAATTGCGAGAGTGAGTGTATCTGAAGCTGCAGCCATGCAGTAGCAGACGCAGAACGTCCGATGAAGAACGCGCCAGCAATGAGTGCGATGACGACTAGCACAAGGAGGATAATGTATTGTTTTTTCATTTACGTGATCTAGGGATAGTACCCCTACAGCAAATAACTTCTGGGGGATTACGCAATGGAGGCCTGTTAATAGGGATTTTTTGATCCGATGGAGTATCGTGTACCTATGATAGTGATCGAGATACTCATTGCAGGCATAGCCCTCTTCCACGTATTCGCATTCGTTATGGAATCAGTGTTGTGGGAGACACCACGTGCCAGGCGCATATTCAATACGACACCGGAGACTGCGCGTGCGACACGCGTACTCGCGCTTAATCAGGGTGTATACAACTTATTCCTTGCAGCGGGTCTAGTGTGGTCACTCACGGCCACTGATCCCGTTGGTTACGAGACGAAGATATTCTTCCTTTCCTGCGTAGTGATTGCTGGTGTTGTAGCAGGGTTCACCGTATCAAAGCGTGTGTTTATAGTGCAGGCGGTACCTGCCCTAATTGCGCTTGCACTTGTACTGACTTCTTCGAACTAGATTGGCTGCGGACGTTGAGCGGGGTTAGAGCTTACACAATGACGCCTTCTGCCTTAAGTAACTTCTCAACTGCTTCAGCAAGCTTTTCGTGGCCGACACTGTTCGGATGAAGACCATCTTCTAGATCGGCAGCAACAAGAAGGTTCCAGATACTCAGGAATGGCACACCGTGTTTTTCAGCAACCTCTTTTATCAATCCGTCATATTGGTGAACGTTTTCGCTGCTATAGTTTATCTCCTTGTTACTCCAGGGTATTGGCGTAAGTTTCTCATCCTCAACTTGATTCAAACCTATAAAGAAAATCGAGTCGGTGAATTCTTTTGCCTGCGATACAAGCGACTCAAGATTTGAGATAAACGTATCCGGTTTGACTCTTGTGTTACTAGGAGCACCGGAATATTGCGAATCATTAATGCCGATAGCGAAAAGGATAGCGACTTTTCTGCCACCCGAACGTGCCGTCGCTTCTGTCTTAAAGCGGGCAAGCAGCTCGTCTGTGCTGTCAGCAGAGATGCCACAGTTATAGAAACTAATGTCTTCTGCAGCATATTTATTGCGTAGTCGCGTGACCCAGCCACCAGCTTCATCATCACATGCGCCCCACGCAATACTGTCGCCAAAGATAATAATTCTCATGTGATTGAGTGTAGCAAAGTTCTAACCTCAAACACCCTCCGTCACAATAGCTCGTACCTAAAAGCCTATTTCAGTGCTGCGGGCGTTGAGTGGGGTTAGAACAAATCTGGCTCAGGTAAGTTAAGCGCCTTGCTTGCCCAGGGGAGCAGTGATTTGAGTAAGCTCAACTGTAGCTGCCGTATGGGCTCTGCACCCGGGAAGTTTGCAGGCTGATATGCATGTGCAGCATAGAAACCGGCGACCGCGGCTATAAGCTCAGGTTCTTGTATATCAAAACTCCACGGCTCAGGTCCGCCCTCGACATGGAGACTCGGAAGCCATGCCACAACATCAAGCATGGGATTGCCACGCTTTGCCCAGTTCCAGTCGATAAGCAGGGCTCGATCGCTCATGAGACAAATATTGTCGCTTCGCACATCCGTATGCACGAGCGACTCTCCCTCCAATCGAGCTTCGCTCTCAGCCTTTAAAAGAATCGACAGCGCGTGCGTAAGCCACGCCTCAGACACGAGGCCGAGACTAAGGAATCCTGATATGTCTCCGGCGACGGTCTTCCACCCGCTCAATCCTTCATCGTCCAGAGAGGTGAGCACAGGAAACTCCTCAGGCATGCGAGTGTGGCGAACGTTCTCGAGTAGACGAAGCACTTCCTCGACTTGGGATGCCGACCAGGGTGGTGGCCAGTGCCCACCACTGAGGTCTTCAAGTATCAATATGGGATGCTCTGCGTCCTCCCACGCGATCATAGTAGGGATAAAGTCTGCATGTAGGGTTGAGTAGATACGATATTCATCCCGTAACCACCGCGCTGTAAGTTCATCAGTCCCCCATTTCACAAATGCAGAGGAGCCATCCTCAAACGCAACGATATATCTCCCAGCAGAACTATAGCCGCCCTTCGTTTTGGTCCATGAGGTCGCTTTCACGCCAGCGAGCCGTTCAACACGCACGACGATATCACCTGGAATCATTGATGAGATTGTAGCGTAGTCCTAACGTTCCATACCCTCACCCACAGAACCTCTTACCTAAGAGCTTATTTCAGTGCTGCGGGCGCTGGACTCGAACTTTCGTTATTGGCTGGGGGACTAGGAATCGAACCTAGATTGACTGGACCAAAACCAGCTGTCCTGCCGTTAGACGATCCCCCAATTACTGACATTAAATTGGATCAGTTTCTTCATCGACTGATTTCAGCGAATCTATCATACCAAGAGTCCATCCACTAATGCGCCTATTCAGATCAACACTGCGCCTTACCTGAAGACGAAACACTCCGTGATAGTCATCAGAATCATTGCGACGAACGTGTGTTACTCGAGTACGTTTGTAGTATAGATGAATATCTGACTCTGGCACTGCCAGCCGCGTTGCCCACCAGCGAGCAAAATCAGTACTCTCTGCCTTACGAATATCATGAATGTAGAGATTGTAGCTAAAATCCATTGGAGCTACCTTGAGAAATCGCATACACCACTTTCTGAATATGATGATTGTCTCAATATCCATATTAGTGAAAGTAATTGGAGTACCACGTCCCCACGATTTTTCCTTACTACCCTCAGCCCAATATAAGGTGAGTCCGACTAGCCATAGCGGATCTCGTGTGAGCATGAGCACTTCCGTTCTTGCCTGCATCATAATTGCACTAGTCCGCGTGATTCGCTCTGTTCGACGCGCCTCCCAAGCCTTCTCTCTGGCGACCTTTTTCAGTGCCTGCAGTTTCTTTAGGTATACGGGAGGCACTGCAATATCTCGAAGCCAGTAAGACAACGTAGCTTTTGAGACTGGAATTATCGCTGCGATCTCTGTATAGGTACTGCCTTTACGTCTGAGCTCTATTGCCTGTTCTACTATGGATTTTTCTCGCATTCATCTAGCTTAGGCAGAGCGAGATGATGCAATGTTAAGAAAATCTTAAATAAAAAATGAATTACTCAACCCCACACCGCACAGCAAGCGCTGCCCGATCCTCCTCGGAAAGCGCAAACGTCTCACCGATGTTGTAGGAATACATGATTGATTCTGGATTCTCAACATGCAAAAACCCAAGCGCATGTCCTAACTCATGCGCGAGCACCCGCTTCAACTCCATTCGATCCGTGAACTCGTAGATATCGATGCGTTTCCCGTTTGCGTCCTCAGTGTATGTTCCTTGATCAAAGTCGGTACCTGCACGTTTGTTGTATACACCCACCTTTGCGTTCGTGCGTGCTGCAAGGCGATTGAGCTCGTCCACCTCAGTATTCATGCGCTTCGCCATTGCATTCACTTCAGCCACTAGTTCGTTTAGTTCTTCCTGCTGTACTGCAAGCTGCGCCTTTTCGCGTTCGAGCTTCTGGTATTCCTCAGGAGGCGCTCCGCCACGCGCATTCCAATACGCGACATCCTTGTCGTACTCTTTTGCGGTTCTATCAAAGGCTGCTTTCTCGGTAGCGAAGCGAGTACGGAGCGCTTGGTATTGATTTCGCAGATCCTCCACCTCGTCCCGCTTATCCTCATATGCCTGCTGCTCAGCATCGATCGATTGTCCAAGCTGCGCATTCCTTTGGTATTCGCTGTATACGAGATTCACCGCAACCGCATTCTCCGTCCCTACCGTTACCACCGTCTTCCCCGCAGCCTCGTTCCAAACGCTCGCTGCTTCGGCAAGCGCAGTATTAAACTCCGAACGACTGATCCCAAACCGCTCATCAAACGTCCCGATAGTGTATTGGATCGGCTTATCACAAGCAGTGCCGAGAAGCGCCTCAACATCGATTGTCTTCCCGGAAGCAAGGTATGCGCTCGCTGCTAAGGCTACGAAAAGTACAAGAAGGCCAAGCCCTGCCGCCCTTTTATTGCGCGTCTGGTTGTCCATGTCCCGCTAATTCTAAGACGGCAAGTTCAAGAGGTAACGAAGGAATGGGAGAGAAACGGATACGGGATGCCGCATCAAGGAATCGTGCGAGTACCACATGCGACACGTTGAGTGCTGCAAGCTCTGCGTAGCGGTCTTCTCCGAGCTCTTCGGCAAGTTCTTTTTTCAGTTCAGGTGCGTGCCGGATGAGGAGAGTGTGCCGTAGGGACTCAAGAAGGAGTGTGAGGTAGAGCTGCATATCGACTCCTGAGCTTGCCGCAGATCGGATTGCAGTGAGTGCGCTAGCGGTGTCATTTACAGAAAGTGCCTGAAGCAGAGAAAGCACGAGCGCGTGCTTGGGCGCACCCGTTGCGCACTCGGCGTCCTCTGCCGAGATCTTCTTTCCCTGCGCTGATGCAAGCACTTTCTCAAGTACGGAGAGGGCGTCTCGGTATGACCCGTCACCCAGAAGTGCCACGAGCTCTGCAGCTGCTGGCTCGAGGGTGTATCCCTCCTTCTCCGCAACTTCCGCTACTGTCTTTGCGAGTATCGCGCGCGATGGTTTCTTGAACTCATACACCTGGCAGCGACTCTCGACCGTCTCAGGAATCTTCTCGCGCTCCGTGGTCGCGAGAATAAAGAGTGCGTGCGCCGGTGGCTCTTCAAGGGTTTTCAGAAATGCATTCCAGGCACCTTTGGAAAGCATGTGTGCCTCGTCGAGTATGTAGACCTTGAACTTTGATTCAAAAGGAAGTGTGTAAATGTTCTCGGTCAGTTCACGGATATAGTCGACACCGTTATGTGACGCGGCATCAATCTCATACAAATCACGATCGCTCGTGCCAAGCTCCCGCGCAAAGATGCGGGCAATCGAGGTCTTCCCAAGACCACGAGAACCTGCAAAGAGAAAGGCATGCCCTACCTTCTCCGCCTTGATCTGCTCAAGAAGTGGAGCGACCACCTGATCCTGCCCGACAATGTCTTCAAACCGCTTTGGGCGGTACGTACGATAGAGAGACTGGTGCGCCATGGCGATCAGTATACCAAAAGCGTAGGCGCCCGATCCTGAGACCGAGCGCCTTTTGTGCTGGCGTAATTAGTGCACCAGACCCATGCAGGCGCGAGCTTCGCATGCACAATCCTCCCAAAGCTCAGCGATTTCGCCGAGACCGAGGTGGTGACAGTCGTCAGCAAGCTTTTTGAAAACCACCTCGGCAGCCGCGTAGTGCATAGGCTCGGTGCACGCTTGAAACACTTGGCCCCTGAAGTGGTCTCGGGCTCCTGGATCGTTGTGTGCAACCACAAGCAATGAGAACTCCGCCATCACGGCAGACATATCGATCATGATCGTACCTCCCGAAGACACCCTACACCAAGCCTCTTGCTCGCTGCAACTCCGCAGATAATTCCTCGTAGCTACTTGTTTCCATAAGCCTTCCGCGTAGCTCAGCAGCGTTATCCCAACCATGCACAAATGCCTTGAAGTGTTTCTTTAAGATATGGAAGTGCTTCGGAGGAGTGATCTCGGAGAAATAGAGTGCGAGTTTCTCGAGTGCCTCGAGTTTTTCCTGCGGAGTGATCTCCTCGTATGCACGGTTGGTGAACACCCACGGATTTCCGAAGATTGCCCGACCGAGCATAATGCCATCGGCTCCAGTGGCTGCAGCTTTCTCTTTTGCGTCTGCAATGCTCGTAACGTCTCCATTTCCGATGATGAGTGTGTCAGGAGAAATGCGATCACGTATCGCAACAGCCTTCTCCATGAGTTCCCAGTGCGCAGGCACCTTCGACATTTCTTTGCGTGTGCGCAGATGAACGGTGAGTGCTGCAGGTTTTTCTTCGAGAATCTGCGGGAGCCACTCCTCCATCGTCTCCTGGTTGTATCCGATGCGAGTTTTCACGGAGACTGGGAGACCGGACGATGCAGCTGCCCGATACACCTCTCGTGCTCGCTCCGGGTTCTTGATCATTGCGGCTCCTGCTCCTTGCTTCTCAATGGACTTGTCCGGGCATCCCATATTGATATCGATGCCATCAAACCCAAGTTCCTTACACAGTCCCGCCGCATACTTCATACTCTCGGGGTTTGAGCTAAAGAGCTGGGCGAGAATGGGACGCTCTCCTTCTCCATACTGAAGATCCCGCATCAGTGGATTCTCCTCATCCTTCATTCCCTTCCGCTCTCTGGTTGCATACAGCCCGTCAGCAGACACAAACTCCGTCCAGGTGACATCCGGAGCACCATACTCGGCAATGAGTCTTCGGTAGGCAGGGTCAGTGACGTCCGCCATCGGCGCGAGTACGAAAAAAGGCTTCCTGAGCCTTGTCCAGAACGATTCCATGGTTGTACCTTAACAGAAATTGACGAAGGGAATAGGGAGCGTAAGCTTATCCGTAGATCCTAGTATGGAGTACTCCCATGACTCCCACCATGAACATAGAGGACTTTGCCGCGTTCGGTCTCACCGACTCAAGCTATCTGCGTTTTACTAAAGGAATTGAACTCATTCGACAGCTGCAGATGTCCGGCGGTGATCCAAGCCAACTACAGCCCAGCCGCGTCTACTGCACCGTTCATCGTGCAGACGGACTACGTCTCGGGATCTTCGATACCAAGGAGGACGCGCTGACGGCTTGTTTCGAGCACGAACTCGGACGGCCTTCGCTAGTGCACTAGAACTGAGGGAGCGGCCAATGGCCGCTCTTTCCTCACTCCACCGCTCCCCTCTTTTTTAAATACACCTTGTTCTGGAACCTTAGATCGATGTATTCGATCGATCCATCATTGAGTGCAAGTGACGGGAACGAGGTTGCGGCAAGTATTGCTGCTTCCCCTTCTTTGCCGATGACGTAGGTGATGCGGGTGTCCGCCTTGGTGTGTAGATCAATTTCATCTCCCCGAAGCGTTACCGAACCAATATCCGCACCAAGTCCGCGCATGGCTTTGATGAATTTAAGTGCTCCTGGAAGTGCAGACGCATAGGTCACATGTTTCCTGACTGGTGAGTCTCCCTCTCCTTCAAGCGGTCCGTATACAAAAATATTTCCATCGTCGGTAAGCATATGCGCAAGCGTGCCGGTTGAGCTTGCGGTACTTGAAGCCATAGAAGGCTGGTATGCCGCAAAGACAAGACCCTCGGCATCTGCCTCGTAACAAACAGATGCTGGTGCACTCACTGATTCACCGCACCACACGAACGCGTTCGTGCGTGTGAGCGCTTTGACCTTAAGGGTCGTGAGACCCACGGCACTAATAGAGACTGCCTGGACCTGCGGATACGCGTCGAGCACCTCCGCACGGATGTCCTTCTCAGGGATTAAGAAAATGGAGTCACGCGGGAGTAGGCCGTACATTCTCCCCTCAAGAGTCTTCATCGCAACGGCCGCAATGCCTTCCTGGTCAGGACCTTCTGCCTCTACTGCCTGCACACGAAGTGCCGGAAGCCAGAGTACATAGATAATGATGCCGAGAAGGACGAAGAAGAGGACCAGTAGTCCGATCCACGCGAGCTTACGTTCCTTCTTCCGTTTAGTTCGTAGCGGGGACTGCCGAGTCGCCCGCTCCTTAACCGGAGCCGGTCGACTACGTGCACGAGGTGCAGCACTTCTTGGAGCAGCGGCACGCGTCATCTCCACGCGCCGTGTACTGCGCGCTGCTGGAGCAGGTGAAGACCCTGCCCGCTTAGGCTGTATGTCCCATGACTTCCTTGCCGACATAGGGGATGAGTACTTCGGGGACGCGGATCGTGCCGTCCTCCTGCTGATAGTTTTCGACAATGACTGCGAGAAGGCGTGGAAGCGCAACGGCCGTGTTATTCAGTGAGTGCGCAAACTGTAGCTTTCCTTCCTGGTCACGATAGCGCAGATTCAAACGCCTCGTCTGGAAGTCGTGGAAGTATGACGAGGAGTGCGTCTCACGGTAGGTCTGCTGCGAGGGCATCCACGCTTCAAGGTCATACTTTTTGACCTGTCCAAGCCCGAGATCCCCTCCACAATTCACGACCACATGGTACGGGAGATTGAGAAGTTGGAGGAATTCTTCAGCGTTTTGAGTGAGCTCCTCGTGAAGCGTGACTGAGGCTGTGTGTGACGCTTCGCAGAGGACCACCTGCTCCCATTTAAAGAATTCATGCACGCGGATCAAACCCTTCGTGTCTTTACTGTGACTTCCCGCCTCGCGCCTAAAGCAGGGTGAGTACGCGAGCATCTTCTTTGGGAACTCAGATGCTTCAAGCACCTCGTCCTGGTAGTAGCCCATAGTGGCAACTTCACCGGTGCCCGCAAGGTACTCACCGTCCTGCGTCTTATACAAATCATCTTCTCCTTGAGGAAGGTACCCGGTTCCCATGAATGCTTCGCGACGAACTAGAGAAGGAACGATCATCGGTTCAAAGCCCTTGGTCATGAAGTGCTTCAAGGCAAGCTGTGAGAGCGCGTTTGCAAGCAGTACCGCGTCACCTTTGAGGTAGTAGCCACGGAACCCGGCGACCTTAGCGCCTCGTTCGAAGTCCACCATGCCGTTTGCAGTCATGAGTGCAACATGGTCCTTAGGAGTGAACGAAAACTCAGGCTTCTCACCCCACACCCGCACTTCTTGGTTGTCTGCATCATCCACCCCTTCAGGCACGGTCATATCAGGAATGTTAGGCACCAAGAGCATGAGCTTCTGCCACTCCTCCATAGCCGCCTTGTACTTCTCCTCAGTCTCCGCCATACCCGTCTTCAGGTGCTGCATAGCTTCGATCAACTTCTCCTTCTCTCCTCCTTCGGCACGCATGATGGCGCCTGAGGCACGATTTTGTTCTGCCCGCTTCTCATCAAGATCCTGACGCAGGAGTTTGCGCTCCTCGTCTACCTTGAGGAGTCGGTCGATATCGACCTCGATGTGCTTTTTGGCCGCACCTGCCTTCACGAGATCTGCGTGCTCGCGGATGAAATGGATATCCAACATTGTGCACGTATTGTACGGCAGGAGGGCGGGACCGGAAAGCGGGCGTGGTAGATTGGGCTCAGAGTTCTTGTGGGGAGAAGATTATGAATGCGATAGCGATGCCGCACCAGCAACGCGATACCCATGACACATTGCGGGTCATGAGTAGGAGATTTCTTGCGCTTAGTAGTCGCGAGCTTGAGCCGATGGAAGCATCTGCAGCGTTCCATGCAGCAGGCCTCCTCTACGAATGGCTGTCACCAGATTCTTGGAAGCTCTGTACGGCAGTGCGCCGTGCGCAGTACACACTCGCACAGGCGCAGAAATCAAACCTTGGCTTCGTTACGCTTGAGGACGCGATGGCGGCAGTCCTACACGAGCGCATCGGCAACGATGATTGGCGAGAGGTTTTCAACAGCCCGGACTGCTCGGCAATTTTGAGCCGATTTCCACAGACTGTGTGAGAGTGGGGCGCCGACTCAATCGGC
>JBBTXR010000006.1:0-4098 GCA_038062175.1 Patescibacteria group bacterium | reverse complement strand
TGCCGTCCTGTGTGAGCACTGTTGCGGGAGAGATCTTGAAGCAGTTATGTTCTACAGGAGCAAGGAAGCTGATGCGGTGATCGCACTATTCCGGACAATGATGTAAGAGGGCGCCGGCAGAATTGCCGGCCCCTTTTCCTTTATATTTCCATCATCTTTTTCTGTCATGCTCCCGGCATGCACCAGTTAACCTCTGACCAGTATCCTGCACAGCTTCGGGAAATTCCTGAGGTACCCGAGCGTTTGTATGTCCGCGGGAGTCTTCCGCCTGCACATTATAAATATCTAACGGTGGTCGGATCGCGCTCCCTCTCTGACTACGGCCGCAGCGCCTGCCACGCGCTCATCCGAGGTCTTGCCGGGCACCCTATCTCAATCGTCTCGGGGCTCGCCCTTGGCGCTGATGCAGTAGCGCATGAGGCGGCACTTTCTGCAGGACTGCATACGGTTGCTTTCCCGGGGTCGGGTCTCGCCGGACGCGTGATTGCACCTCGAACCAACTACCAACTTGCCCATGACATTCTCTCGGCGGGAGGCGCGCTCGTTTCTGAGTATGAGCCTGATGCAGGAGCTCGCCCCTGGATGTTTCCGCAGCGTAATCGACTCATGGTCGGCATAGCGGATGCCGTACTCATGATCGAGGCCGGTGAGCGCTCCGGCACCCTTATCACCGCCCGCTTAGCCTGCGAATACAACCGCGATCTGCTGTGCGTTCCGCACCGAATTGATGACGAGCACGGGTATGGCGCACACCTATTTATGCGTCTTGGTGCGACTCCCGTGACGGAGTCAGCGCATATTCTCGAGGCACTTTCGCTCTAGCTTATACATGGCCTCTCCTTGACCATATATAGGTATGCGCGGTATGAGTTAGCTCAATCATGTCTAAGAAACTATTAATTGTTGAGTCCCCCGCAAAGGCGAGGACGATCCAGCAGTACCTCGGCAAGGACTACGAGGTGCTAGCCTCCGTGGGGCACGTGCGAGACCTCCCGAAGAGTAATAAGGACGCCGTCGATATCGAGGGCGGCTTTGTGCCCCGCTACGTAATTAGCGCCGGGAAGCAGGACGTGATCGACCGCATCAAAAAGGCGGCAGGTAAGGCTGACGAGATCTATCTCGCAACGGACCCCGACCGTGAAGGAGAGGCCATTGCCTGGCACGTGGAGAAGGCCGTGGGACTCAAGAAGGCGCAGCGCGTGGTATTCCATGAAATTACTAAGAGCGCAGTCGAGGAAGCACTCACCCACCCTCGCCCGATCGACCAGAACCTGCGCCATGCCCAGGAGGCGCGTCGCGTCCTCGATCGTATCGTGGGATACGACCTCTCCGGACTTATCTGGAAGAAGGTGCGCTACGGCTTGTCTGCCGGCCGTGTGCAGTCCCCAGCACTTCGCATCCTCGCGGAGCGTGAGCGGGAGATCAAAGCCTTTATCCCTGAGACCTATTTCACCCTTGATGCTCGCTTCAAGGCCAAGGGTGCTGAGTTCCCTGCGTCTTGTGTTGAGGAACCAACGACCAAAGAAGAAGCAGATCGCATCCTTACACTCGGCGAGAAAGCGAGTTGGAAGGTAGGGAGCGTGACCGAGCGCGCCGAGGATCGTAATCCCAAACCACCATTCACCACTTCCACCTTGCAGCAGGCAGCATCAACGCGCCTCGGCTTTTCACCAAGCCGCACCATGCGTGCCGCACAAAAACTGTACGAAGCCGGACACATCACCTACATGCGTACCGACTCGGTAAACCTGGGCAAGGACGCGATCACAAAGATTGCGAGCGTTCTTGAAGGTGAGTTTGGTAAAGAGTATGTGGAGGTGCGCGAGTACAAGACCAAGAGCAAGAATGCACAGGAAGCACATGAGGCCGTGCGCCCTACCGATCCTGCGAAAGCTAAGGCCGGATCGGTTGGTGACGAGCAGTCGCTCTACGAACTTATCCGCATTCGCGCCCTCGCATCGCAAATGTCTGCTGCAAAAGTACAGCGCACGAGTGTGAAGGCAGTTGCCGACGCTCCAATTCCTGAGTTCTCTGCCAACGGTTCCCGCGTCATCTTCCCCGGATGGCTTGCGCTTGATACGAAGGCGCGTGGCGAGGACGTCGAGCTCCCGAAGCTTACCGATGGCGAACCTCTCACCCTCCTTTCACTCACCTCAACTGAGAAACAGACCGAACCGCCTAACCGATACACGGAAGCGGGACTTATTAAGGAACTTGAGAAGCGTGGCATTGGCCGCCCATCGACCTACGCCTCGATCATGAAAACGATTCAGGATCGCGGGTACGTTGAGAAGACTGGTCGCACCCTTACCCCTACCGCAACCGGCATGGTGGTGTCAGGATGGCTTGAAGAGCACTTCGCGCAGTACATTAGTGACGACTTCACCGCACTCATGGAGGACGAGCTCGACGAGATCGCACGCGGAGAACGCGGATACGAACCCACCTTGAAGGAATTCTACGGACCTTTCTCAAAAGCCGTGAAAGAAGGGGATACCCTTCCAAAGGCAACCGCACTTGGAAAAGCTCCCGCTGAATTCCCGTGCCCTACCTGTGGCGCACCGATGGAATTCAAGCTTGGTCGCGGAGGTGTGTTCATGAGCTGTACCCGGTACCCTGAGTGCGAAGGCGCGCGTCAGGAGGATGGTACGGAGGTGAAGGCAGATGAGCCAATCGGCACCCATCCCGACATCGGCCGTCCTATTTTCATCCGCACCGGTCGCTACGGCCCGTATGTAGAAATGCCCCTTGAAGACGAGGTGCCTGAAGAGGAACCGGTCGTCGTGAAAGGCAAAAAGAAGAAGGCAAAGAAAAAGAAGATCGAAGCGCGTCGCGCAAGCATTCCTGCCGGTACCGATCTTTCTTCAGTCACCCTTGCTGACGCAGTGAAGTATCTTTCGCTTCCACGCGAGCTTGGCATGCACCCTGATACCAGAGAGCCGATCATGGCGAACACCGGACGCTTTGGTCCGTACATCGGACACAACGGAGAGTTCAGGTCGCTTAAGGCTCCTGACGATCCGTACACGGTATCCTTTGAGCGTGCCGTGGCGATCCTCGCAACTCCAAAGCCGCTTCCTAAGGGCGTGACTCTGGTGCGAGAGATCGGGAAGCACCCGAAGACCGGCAAGCTCCTCACCCTCTACAAATCAAAGCAGGGACACTTCCTCAAAAAGGGTCTCAGACGCATCTTCCTGCCGGAAGATCTTGAGCCGGAGAAGCTCTCGCCTGAGGAGGCCGCAGCATACCTCGCCTAGTATATGAAAAGCCCCGCGCATCGATGCGCGGGGCTTTCAACAGGCTCACCGGAGCTTGTTATATTTTTCGAGGTACCCCATTGAACCAGGCGGTGGCTCTCTGACCGCGCGACTCATGGCGCGCTCAAAGATGTCTGGATCGACAGGAAGTGCAGGACACTTTTCCCCCAGTTCATGCGTACGACCGCACTTACTGCAAAGATCTCTCATTACTACCCCTCTTCACTGAATTACTACCCGTAGTGAGAACGCACTCCACTCACATGAAGTTGCGAACAGCTCCTTACCGAGTATCCTGTCCATTATGACGACGGTCAAGGAAATTCTTACACAGATGACCGGTCCCACCCCTGGCGATGAGGCCCGTATCCAAAAGGCCTATGACTTTGCAAAGAAGGCACACGAAGGACACACCCGGTATTCCGGAGAGCCGTACTTCGTCCACCCATCATCCGTTGCACGACACCTTGCAGAGCTTGGGATGGATAGTGAAACGATCGCTGCAGCTCTTTTGCATGACGCGATTGAGGACGCGAAGGCAACCGCGGAGGAGGTGGAGCGAGAATTTGGCAAGGAGGTGCTCTTTTTGGTCGAAGGGGTCACCAAGCTCGGAAAGCACAAGTACCAGGGCGGAGAACGCCACGCAGAGAGTCTCAGGCGTCTTCTAGTTGCGACT
Source organism: Patescibacteria group bacterium (assembly GCA_038062175.1). Lineage (GTDB taxonomy): Bacteria > Patescibacteriota > Minisyncoccia > Phycocordibacterales > Phycocordibacteraceae > C7867-001. The sequence goes on along the minus strand of JBBTXR010000006.1, from coordinate 165 downwards.
TCCGCTGACGTACGCGTCCTCATCATCAAACTTGCCGATCGATACCACAACATGGAGACGATCGAACATGTGCCGGAACACAAGCGCAGGCGCATCGCGCTTGAGACGCTTGAGATCTACGCACCGATTGCTGACCGACTTGGAATGGGACGCCTGAAGAAGGAA
>JBBTXR010000005.1:0-16176 GCA_038062175.1 Patescibacteria group bacterium | reverse complement strand
CTACCTACTCGCCATCTCGCACTCTCCGAAGTTCATCGTCGACGGGTTTGCGTACGAACTCGGGTTTCATAAGTCCTACGGCACGTTCTACGAGACGGGGGCCACCGGTCGCTTCACGGGAACGATCGAAGACGAACATCTGATCATGAACAAGAGTGCCGTACTCAAGCGTGCGGTAGAGAAAGAGAACCTCACCTTCAAGAACTCTTACGGTGTGGGTGACACCGAAAGTGATATCTCGATGCTCACCATGGTTGAGAATCCGATTGCGTTCAATCCCAATCGCTTACTCTACCGACATGCCAAGAAACACTCCTGGCAGGTTGTCGTAGAGCGCAAGGATGTGATTTACGAGCTTTAGCTCGCACTCTCTGACTTCTCCTCAGAGGTCATCGCGAGACGAGTATCCTCTTCGCGCTTGAGTTCCTGTCTTGCTTTCTCTGCTGCGCGATCTGATGCCTCACGCATGCGCTCCCACTTTCGCTTGAATGCTGCAGCTGCATGGTCAGCTCGCTCCTGGCCAACCTCTTTTGCTGAAGCGTAGCTTGCCATCACCCGGTCCACAATCTTGTGGTACTCGGTCTCGGTCATGTCCTCTGCAGTACGCATCTGGTCGAGGATGTCTGTCTTGGCTTTGAGCATCCAGTGCTCAACTTCAGCACGGTGTCGTTTCCCGTCTTTACCAAAGAGATAGTATCCACCGGCAATGGCAGTGGCTGCTGCGCCAAGGAGGAAGGCGAACGCAACATCTTTCTTGTGGTAGGTGTGTTCAGTATGCATAGGGATGAGTATTAGCGTTTGATTAGATAGCTGCCCATAAGCCGAAGCCATTTAAGTGCGAACCGTGCCTTAAGACCTATCTCTTTTCTTCCGTCAGAAAAGACGGCGACCTCAGCAGAGAGCGTCTGGGTAAGTGCACGGGCTGCCTCAAGGAACTTAATGAGTTGATAGCCGACGATGATGGTTACCAGGGTTATGACAACCACACCGATACTCGCAATCAGCAGGAACAGGTCAGAGGCTTCTTCAATGAATTCGATCATGGAGTCGTAGACAATGAGTATCTACTAGGGCTCATGAATATTAAGTAAAGAGACCGCTTTTGGTATACTGTCCCTATGCATAAGAAACTCTACCGAAGTCAGGAGCACCGTGTCCTTATGGGTCTTTGTGGAGGTGTCGCGAAGTATTTCGACGTCGATCCCATCCTTGTTCGCCTTATCTATATGGTTGCAACCGTTATAACCGGCATTTTCCCTGGAATTCTGGCGTATATCATTGCGGTCTTCATCGTTCCGAACGAGCCTGTTATCGAGCGTGCCGAAACCATCATCGTTGATGAAGGGAATGAACCCACGCAAATTTAGGAATCTCGTCTTCAAGCACTACGAGCTCCACGGCCGTCACGATCTTCCTTGGAGGAAGACGACTGACGCGTATAAGATTCTCGTCTCCGAGGTGATGCTTCAGCAGACCCAGGTGGAGCGGGTAATTCCGTACTATAAGAAGTTTCTCAGGCAGTTTCCGACGGTAGGAGTGCTTGCAAAGGCACCCCTATCTGACGTGCTCTGTGCCTGGCAGGGGCTCGGGTACAACCGGCGAGCAAAGATGCTGTATGAGGCAGCGAAGGTAGTTGTACGGGACTATAAGGGAAGGATGCCACTCCATGCCGAGTCACTGGTATTACTCCCAGGTGTGGGGTCCTATACCGCTCAAGCGGTAGCGGCGTTTGCACACAACGCTGACGGAATTTTCATAGAAACCAACATCCGCACCGCAGTCACGCACCACTTCTTCTCCGATAGAGAATCAGTTACTGATGCCGAGGTATTGGAAATCCTTAACGAGGCATACCCCAAAGGCAGAGCGAGAGAATGGTACGCCGCGCTTATGGACTATGGCTCACACCTAAAGCGTAGCGGCATACGCGTCAACGCAAAGGCGAAGGGGTACATCAAGCAATCAACGTTCGAAGGATCAAATCGTCAGGCACGCGGAGCGATCCTACGTACGCTCGTAAGGAAACCCACAACTAAACGATCGCTCGTATCGCTTCTTGGGAAAGAAAGGAGAGAACAGATGGAAACCGCACTTCAGGCACTGATTGATGAAGGGGTAGTGGTGACAAGCGCGGGAACAGCTTCCTTGGCATCGTAGCGAATGTCGCGCATCGCAAGGGTGCTTAGTGTGCCGAATACTGCGATTGCGAGGCCCATAACCACAAACATGATCGAGTAGCTCCCAAACACGAGAAGGAGACTACCGATGATGGGTGCGATAAGTGCGCCTCCCGGTCGCATCATGCGAAAGACCGAGACCGTGTTTGCGTCTCGCTCAGTCACTCTCCTAAAGAAATGCCCCTCAATCATGGCTTCAGAAAGTGCGGCTCCAGTGCGGGTGAGCACCAGCAGTGCAAGAATCATTGGAATCGGTGTGGTTGCGGTCACAAGCGAAAGGCCTGCAAACGATAGGCCCATGATCACAAAGCCAGTGACCAGGAGTTTACGGTCTCCTAAGTAGCGATCTGCAAGATACCCTGCAGGGTACTCAAGCAAGATGAACGGGATTACGGCAACCGCAAACATCCAGCCGAGGGTGTCCCAGGGCATCCCGAGCACGGTATGGAGATAAATAGGGATGTAGAGCGGTGCGAGATGGAAGAAGATTTGCAGCACGCCGTTACCAGCTGCGACCGCCCGCATATCAGGGTCGTGCGACATACAGACGGCGGTTGCACGAAGCTTGGAGTGCTTTGGTGGTGCACCTTCTGGCAGCCGCTCCACCAGGAAGAGCATGATGAAGGGAGTGAGCGAGATCGCTGCGGCGAAGAAAGCGAGATCGTACCGCTCGGTGCCGTCGAGAATGAGTCCAATCAACAGAGGAGAAATAAAAAGTGCGATATTGGCAGCCGTGATGAAGGCGGTGCGCACTCGTCCCGTCTCGCTCTCCTTCGTCGTGCTCGCCTCAAGCAGAAGATCGAGCTGGTAGGCGATAAGTGGGGAGATAGCGCAGGCAAGTGCGACACAGACAATCGCAATAGACGCTATCGGATTACCCGCGAGCACCGTTAAGACAACAGCCTGAATGAAAGCAAGCCCAATCGCAATGCGTTTGGCGCCTTTCTTGGCGACAAGCGTTGGCATGAGCGGGAAGAGGAGAAGCGTGATGATCGCTCCTGCCGAAATCACGAGTCCTGCCCCTACAGGACCAAGCAGGGTCGCAAGATACGGCCCCACGATATAAATGATCAGGAAGAAGTGTGCGGCAGAGAAGAAATTGCCTATCCAAAGAACGAGACGAGGATTCATTGCGTAAAAATTGTAACACTTGGGCTTAATAAACGGTGAAGTGAATGCTGCTAATCGTATCCGGTAGATGATGTTACCCCTGCCTTGTATAAAGAAAAGCCCTCACATCCGCATGATGGAGGGCTCCCGTGGCTAATCGGGCTAAGCCGTTTGCTTACGGATTGACGCGCGTTCCCCAGATGGGTTCACGGTTATCACCGAGGTATACAAGGACGAGGTCGATGGCGGTCTTAAAAGCGAGAATTCGCACTTTGGCGACACGCCACCGTGTCCATCCCTCACCTCTTTCACCATCGCAATAATCGCGAGTGACCTCAAACGTTGCTGCAAGGTGTTCCTTGCCACCTCTATCGAAGTCGGTGGCGTAGACAAGAACTCCTCGCCGTTCACTTTCGCTCCAGTGACTCTCGGAGTTGGTTTCAGAGTCACCAATCTCGAGCGATGACAGGCGACGGCGCAGAAGCGCGGCCCGTATGGCCGGAATCCGCTCAGTCGTGAAGACTGGAGTAGTGTGAGTCTGCTCAACGAGCGGGAGACCTTCGTCGTCGTAATCGACGCTGAGATTCAGAGTTCCCGAAAGTAGTTTGACCGCGAACTCATTTGCCAGTGAAGCAGAGTTCGAGAAATTAATCTTGGACATCGCACATCCCCTGTAAAGGAGCAGGCAAGGTAGGGTAAACCTGACCTTGGAACAGGACTATCCTATTCAAAACAAACCCTACTATATATAGTAGGGTTTGTCAATTTGCGCCCAGCGATTAGGATTTATTGCGCTACACCCCAATCAACACCGGAATCACCATCGGTGCCTTGTTGGTCCTCGCAAAGAGGTAGCCAGCCATGGTGTCCGAAAGCGCATTCTTTACGTAGTCGAGATCAACCGGGTTCATGCCCTGCGTCGAGTCTTCAACGGTCTTCTTGATAAGAAGACGCGCCTGATTCAGCATGTCTTGTGACTCGCGTAGATACACGAAGCCACGAGAGATGATGTCGGGAGACTTGCGGAGCTTTCCGGTCTTCAGGTTCACGGTCGCAATGATGACGAACATACCGTCTTTCGCGAGCATCTGACGATCGCGGATTACTACCTCCTGCAGGTCACCAATCGAGAAGCCGTCCACGACAAGCGGTGCGTTCGGCACCTTCTGCTTGTGGATGGTAAATCGCTCGCCGTCCTCGATGTCGATGACCGATCCGTTATCAGAGAGAATAGTCGTCTCACGAGGGCGTCCGGCCTGTTCAACTGCTTTTGCATGCGAAGACGTCATCGAGTAGTACCCGTAAGCAGGCATGAAGAACTTAGAGTTAACTTTCTGGTTGATCCAGACGAGCTCGCCGGCACGTGCGTGTCCCCCTGAGTGCACGTCGCTGGTGCGGTAGTGGATCAGAGTGACTTTGTTGCGGAAGAGATTGTCCTTCAGCTTCTGCACCGACAACTCGTTACCTGGAATCACGGACGACGAGAGCACCACGGTATCGCGCTCAGTCAGCGTGATGTTCTTGTGTTGCTTAGTTGCAATGCGCATGAGGGCAGCGAACTCTTCTCCCTGGGCACCGGTTGCGAGCACCACGATCTTATCGGGAGGATAGTCACCGATCTCCTGGGCGCTAATCACCGTCGACTTATCCATCTTCACGAGACCGAGCTTCTGTGCGATCTCGAGGTTGGTCTTGATCGAACGACCCTCCATCACGATCTTCTTGCCGTAGCGCTCAGAGATCTCGATGATGCGGGTCATGCGCTCAAACTGTGATGCAAAGGTACCGATGATAAGGCGGCCGTTCACCGTCTTGATGATGTTCTCAAGCGTGTCATGCACCTTCTTGTCTGGAATGGAGAAGCCCTCCATCTCGGCGTTGGTTGAGTCGCCGATGAAGAGAAGATTGTTCTCCTTTCCAAGTGCGGTCCACTTCTTGTCCTCTTCTGGTGTTGGGATACCGTCCTCGTGCTCGAGCTTCAAGTCACCAGTCACAATCACGTTACCGTACGGGGTTTCCACCTTGATACCCATGGAATCAGGGATCGAGTGGGTGACGGGGAAGAAGTGCACCTTGGTTGACCCGATAGTGTGCGACTGGCCAGCCTCAACGACAACGAGGTTTGGCTTTGGCATGTCCGGGTACTCCTCCTGGCGCTTGGTGATCATCACCGCCGAGAGATTCATCGTGTAGATCGGTGGATTACCAAATCGATTCATGAGAAATGGAATACCGCCGATGTGGTCCAGGTGGGCATGGGTCACGAACACCGCACGCACACGATCCATATTCTTCTCGAGGTACTTCGTGTTTGGAAGCATGTAGTCGACGCCCGGAGAGCTCTCCTCGGAGACGAACTGGAAACCGACGTCGAACACGAAGATGTCGCCGTTAGTTTCAACGGTGAACATGTTGCGACCGACTTCCTCGACACCTCCAAGCGGCACCACACGCACAATGTTTGCGGCTGGCTTCTCAGGGAGATAGTCGGGAGTGTTTTTGGCTACGGTCTGCTCGCGTGAGGGACCAGTAGGGCGCCTAAGCGTCCTTCTGATCTGGCGCGATACGCGACCAGGACGGCCGGCGCCTGCAGCGCCACCGCCAGTGGAAGAGCGACCTCGACCGCCACGGCGCGGACCGCGCGCAGCGCCTTCACTCCTCGGTGCTTCTGCTCGACTGCTGTCTCCGCGCGGTGCGGGTGCAGGAGCTGGAGCGGGGGATGGGGACATATAACAAATATGATTACTGATTGATAGTTCTAACGAACAGGGAGCAGTAGGAGAGTGCTAGGCGCGTACGCCTCTAGTCCTACTACTTGCTACTCACTAGAAATGGCCACACAAATTCGCTATATCGGTGCCAGCTCGCAACGGTTGCGAAACGGTCAGAGGGCGACGCGATCTGCGGAAGCACAATACCCTTAAGGTCGTTGGGAACAGCATACAGGAAGTCGGGTGCGTGCGTAAAGGCCGCAGGGTAATCCGAAGCAATAAGCTCACCTGCACGCGCAAGGTCAGCGGAAACTGCGGCAGGATCAATCTCGGTGCGAATGCGCGTGAGAAGCGCGTCTACGTCTTCGTTTGCGTAGACCGCGATGTTGAGTCCTGGATCCTTTCGTTGATCTGAATGCCAGAAGGCATACAGGTCACGATCACGCCCGATCACCTCACCAAAGAGAAGTGCGTCATAGTCCCGAGGACGGATCACTTCCTGGGTGAGACTGCCTGACTCATACAATTCCACCTCAACGGGCACCCCGAGCGCCTCCCAGTCTGACTGTACAGATGCGGCAATGAGTTTTAACTCAGCAACCGAGGAGGTGCGAAGCGTGATGGTGGGCATTGGGGTCTCTCCCTTGCTCCATCCCACACCCTCCTCGAAGTCCCAGCCACCTTCGTCAAGAATGAGGCGTGCCGCTTCAATCCTGCCGGCTGGGTCAGGGAGTGTGGGGGAGGGAACACCTGCGCCTGGAGGCAGTGGGCCCATGAGCGGAGTGCCATATCCACCAAGCACGTTGTTTACGATGTTAGTTCTATCGATCGCTACGGAAAGCGCCTCACGCACCTCATCGTTTGCGAGTACTGTTTCCTTCTCAGGATTGAAGAAGACGCCGAATACGCGCGCATAGGGCGCGCGAAGTGCGCCCTCGCGCGCAACACCATACGCACTCTCAACGGCACCGCGACGCACTGCTGACGCTAGCTCGGATGGTGCGGCATAGAACTTCATGTGGATGCGGTCGAGGTACGGGCGTCCCGTCGCGTAGCTTTTAAATGCTGCCAGATTGTATTCCTTGATGTTCCCGTTTCGGTCACGGATCACCTGCGTCACCATAAACGGTCCTGCACCAACCGGGCGCTCCATCAAAGGAGAGAAGGGGAACTGACTGTTCGGTACATTCCTCCAGAGACGTGCTGGGAGAATCCCGAGCGTGGTGTCTTCGATAAAGGGAGCGTAGGGCTGTGGAAGGGTGAAGCGCACGGTGCGTGAGTCCACCACCTCAGCACGCACACTCGCCCAGTTAGCAAACTCAGGGGACTTAAGTGACGGATCCTGTGCGCGTTCTACAGTGAACACCACATCTTCTGCAGTCACGGGCGTATTGTCTGAGAACTTCACATGCTCTCGAAGTACGAAGGTGTAGGTCCGTCCGTCCTCAGAGATTTCATACCGCTCGGCAAGCACCGGCATAAGAGAGCCGTCGGCACCAATACCCATGAGTCCGGCATACGTAAGTGCAGTAAGGTCACGATCCGCATCAGTGAGCGCGAGCAGGGGATTCACAAACCGAGGAGACCCGATGACCCCTTCTATGAGAACTCCACCTCTCGCGGGTTGCTCAACCAAGAAGGTCTTCTCAAGTTCACGAAGTCCCGCAAGGCAGCAAACAATAAACGCTATGAAAAGAATACTCAGGATGAGCTTGTCGCCTGGAGGAAGGCGCTTGATATGAGAAAAGAACCGATCGAATATGGCCGGTCGTCTAAATGACTCGAATTGGGTAGGGAAGCGTCGGGAAGATACCGACATAAAGAAAGGGTTCCTAGATGAGGAATCCGGCCACCGCTGAGGCTACGAACAGTATCGCGATCACAATAGTCGCGTTGAACAGGAACTTCTCAGCGCCACGGCGCTTGTAGAAGGTGGAAGCGAAGTTATCGCCACCAAAAGCCCCTCCAAGAGATGCGCCTCGATTCTGCAGGACAATCCCGAGAATGAGGAGTAGGGAGAGGACAATCTGTACGTAGGGCAGTGCTGCCGTTAAAGTCTCCATCTGTAGCCGCTACAGTACCAAAAAGGGCAGGGAAATGCAAAAGCCCCTCCTGGACGGATTTCCAGGGGGGGGCTCAACGGTCAGGTCGTCGACTAGTGGTGCTTGGTGTGATGTTGGAGCCAGCGGTCGATTATCTTCTCGCCAGGCTTCATGTCGCGCCGCTCTAGCCAGTACTCGAGGACCGGGACGGTCGCAAGCAGGGTGAGGACGGCGGCGAAGATCGTCACCGCGACCTTCACGCCGAGGACCTGCTCGCCGATGCCGAAGAAGTTCGTGAAGGCGGGGGAGAGGTCGCAGGCGGCGATCAGGGTGGCGAAGCAGGCGTGGAAGAAGCCCATGTACCGGTACTGCCACTGGTGCTCGCGCGCCCTGATCTCGTCGGTCGCCCTGAGCATCAGGAAGATCTGGGATCCGACCGAGAGGACACCGACGGCGATCACGATAAAGAAAAAGGAACTCAGCATGGCTTTCGTTCTCCTTAAGGTCAGCCAAACGTTTAGCGACATATATTATATACAGTACAGAGCCATTTTGTCAAGTTCTTCTATGAAAGCGCTGCCGAGCCAGGACTCTCGTGAGGTTTGACCTCTCATGAACCCATCTCTATACTGTGGATAACTTTTAGCGCTGTTTTTAGGCGTTAAAAAGGGAATTCGTTACAAACCGCTAACGCGATATCTTTTCCTATGGCAAAAGCAGCAGAAAAACTTTCCATTCAGCCGCTTCATGACCGCGTGGTCGTGAAGCCCGCCACGCGAGAAGAAGTCTCCGCATCAGGCATCATTATTCCTGACTCGGCTAACCGAGAAAAACCGGAGCGGGGAACCGTGGTTGCGGTCGGTGGCGGCAAATATGAAGACGGCGATCTCCTCCCTATGACCGTTAAAGTCGGTGATACTGTGCTCTTCTCCAAGTACGGCTATGACGAGGTAAAGATTGATGGTGAGGATTATTTCATCCTCTCCGAGTCACAGATCCTCGCAATTATTTAATCCCTTTCACTTCCCTACTATCCCTATGGCAAAACAAATTCTATTCGGCGAAGAAGCACGTAAGGGTATCCATGAGGGTCTCTCTAAGGCCGCTAAGGCGGTGAAGGTGACCTTGGGTCCCCGCGGCCGCAACGTTGTGCTCGAGAAGAGCTATGGCGGTCCCCGCATCACCAACGACGGTGTCTCTATTGCCAAGGAGATCTCTTTCAAGGATCGATTTGAGAACATGGGCGCAGAGATCGTAAAGGAGGTGGCAAGTAAGAGTAATGACTCTTCAGGCGACGGCACCACGACCTCAGTCGTGCTGCTTGAGGCTCTGGTAAACGAAGGTCTGGCTTCCCTTACCCGCGGCGCAAACGCCATGGGTATCCGAAACGGTATGGAGCAGGCACGAGACGCTGCGATCAAGGAACTCGCAAAGATGGCGCGTCCCGTCGAAGGCACTGAGGATATCCGTCAGGTCGCAACCATCTCCGCTGAAAGCGAAGAGCTCGGCAGGATCATCGCTGAGACCGTCGAGAAGGTCGGCAAGAACGGTGTCGTGACGGTAGAGGAGTCGCAGGGTATGGATCTCTCCTACGAAGTCGTCGAGGGTATGCAGATTGATAAGGGCTACGTTTCTGCGTACATGGTCACGAACCCTGAGCGCATGGAGGCAGAAATGAAAGATGCGCCGATCCTCCTCACTGATAAGAAGATCAGTTCGGTACAGGAGATACTTCCCCTCCTCGAGAAAGTTGCACAGACCGGTCGTAAGGATCTCGTGATTATCGCTGACGATATAGAAGGCGAGGCGCTTACCACTTTCGTGGTGAACAAGCTCCGCGGCACCTTCAACGTGCTTGCCATTAAGGCTCCTGGATACGGTGATAAGAAGAAGGAGCAGCTCGCGGACATCGCAGCGATCGTCGGCGGTGAGGTTATCTCAAGCGACATGGGTCACTCCTTCGAGAAGGCAGAACTCTCGATGCTCGGTCGCGCGTCCCGTGTGGTCGCAGCCAAAGATCAGACCGTGATCGTCGGCGGAAAGGGAAAGAAGGCAGATATTGAAGCAAGGATTAGCCAGCTCCAGGCGATTGCAGAACAGACGACCTCTAAGTTCGACAAGGAGAAGCTTGAGGAGCGCGTTGCAAAGCTCTCGGGTGGTGTTGCGGTCATCCGGGTGGGTGCTGCTACCGAGACTGAGATGAAGTATCTCAAGGACAAGATCGATGACGCCGTGAAGGCAACGAAGGCCTCGATTGAGGAAGGTATCGTGCCTGGTGGTGGTACCGCACTAGCCAAAGTCTCTCGCGCACTTCGTGTTGAGGATTGGGAATTCGACACCAAGGACGAGGAGATGGGCTTCCGCATTGTTGGTCGTGCTCTGACTGCCCCACTTCGCCAGATTCTTGCAAACGCAGGAACGGAAGATGGCTCAGCGATTGTTGAGCGTGTGCAGGAAGCGAAGGGCTTTGCGGGATACGACGCACTCAAGGGCGAGGAAGTTCCTGACATGGTTGCAGCCGGCATCATCGATCCGGTGAAGGTGACCCGCAACGCGGTTGAGAACGCGGTCTCTGCTGCAGCAATCCTGCTCACGACGGAAGCTGCGATCGCAGACATCCCAGAGCCGAAGACTGCTCCTGAAGGGGGAATGGGTGGGGGAATGGATTTCTAGTTCAACTTCCCTGTCCTATAAAAGACGCGCCCCAGGCTTTGCCTGGGGCGTTTCTGATTCCGCTTCGTTCCGGCATTCAGTCGCCTTTGATTACGGTGCAGTCTAGAAGGCAGTCACCCAGACAGGTGCGGCCAGAAGCAGGGCTGCGATGATGAGCGCAAGAACAGGGATTACCAGGAGGGGGTCTCGGTCAGCCAGTTTCAGGAACCATTTCACAAGCATCATTTTTTCTCCTCTTCCTATCTTTTACGGTAGCGCTCTCCTCACCGCTACGCAAGGATTGATTGAATCTGGCAACTCGCTATACTATAGGTATATGACTATCCTATACATCGTGCTCGGCATCATTGCCGTCATCGTGCTCTGGGCGATCTTCGCGTACAACGGGTTCGTCTCACTGCGTAACCGCGCAAAGGAGGCGTGGTCCGATATTGAGGTACAGATGAAGCGTCGCTATGACCTTATCCCAAACCTCGTCGAGACGGTGAAGGGATACGCAACACATGAGCGTCAGACGCTTGATAGTGTGACCTCAGCACGCACTGCAGCTATGGGTGCGCAGACCGTGGAGGAGCATGCACAAGCTGAGAACATGCTCACGGGAGCACTCAAGTCGCTCTTCGCGGTTTCAGAGAGCTACCCAGACCTTAAGGCGAACACCAACTTCCTCGAGCTCCAAAGGGAACTCTCAGACACGGAGAACAAGATCATGGCTTCTCGCCGCTTCTACAACTCAAACGTGCAGACCCTGAACACCTCGATCGAGCAGTTCCCAAACAGTGTTATCGCAAAGCCTTTTGGCTTCACACAGATGGAGCTGTTTGAACTCACTGAGGAGGCAGCACGCGAGCCAGTGAAGGTTGCGTTCTAATGCCCTTCAGTTTGGGTTTAGATTACTCGCGTTAGGCTTTTCCCTATGACTCTCTACCAAGAACGAAGCGCAAATATGTGGAAGACCTGGGGCCTCATGCTCGGGTTCTTCCTCGTGGTGATTGCGGTCGGCTGGGCAGTGTCCTGGTACATGGACTCCCCTGCCATTCTCTACGGCGCAGTCGCCTTCTCCGTGCTCATGAACGTAGGAAGTTACTGGTTCTCGGACAAGCTCGTGCTCTCGATGACAGGAGCAAAGCCAGCCACACGCGCTGAGCACTTCGATCTCTACACAGTCACTGAGAATCTTGCGATCACGGCGGGTATGCAGATGCCGAAGCTCTATGTGATCGATGACCCGGCACCAAACGCATTTGCAACCGGACGCGATGAGAAGCATGCGGTGGTTGCTGCAACCACGGGACTGCTTGGCATGATGAATCGCACTGAGCTTGAAGGGGTGATCGCGCACGAACTCTCGCACGTCAAAAACAAGGACATGCTTGTGATGACGGTCGCCGTCGTGCTCGCGGGATTTCTTGCAATCATCGCGGACATCTTCCTCCGCATGTCGATGTTTGGTGGAAGTGATAACAGTAAGGGAAATGCACTTATCGGCGTACTTGCGATCGTCGGCGTCATCCTTGCACCAATCGCTGCACAGCTGATTCAGCTTGCAATCTCTCGGCGTCGCGAATATCTGGCTGATGCTTCGGGCGCACTCCTTACGCGCTACCCTGAGGGGCTTGCCTCAGCGCTTACGAAGATCGCAAGCTACTCAGCACCCATGCAGCGGGCCAATCACGCCACAGCGCATCTCTTTATTGCGAATCCATTTGGGGGACGCGCTGGGAACATGATGAATCGACTCTTTGCAACGCATCCTCCGGTTGAGGATCGCGTCAAACAATTGCTTACACCGGACGGTAAGTAGGTTTTGTGCTATAACGGGTCCGTACGGAGACGTGTCAGAGTGGTCGAACGAGCGCGCTTGGAAAGCGCGTGTACCGCAAGGTACCGTGGGTTCGAATCCCACCGTCTCCGCAGAAACATCGAGCAAATACGGTATTAAGTAATCGAGGCAGCATGGGACAGTTCGCTCCCTTGGAGCAAGGACGATCAACTACGCAGTTCTGATACAATGTCTCCGGAAGCTCTCGCCAGCACCATGAGAGCGTTTTGAACGGAGGCATCACGATGACCGGGCGCCGACAAACCGAGGCAGAGTACCAAGAAGTCCGTAGGCGCCTACAGCTGACCATCGACAACCCTCAGCTCGCAGAACTCGCCTACCCAGACCCGGAAGTTCGGGCGAAAATTCTCCCCATGATTGACGATCTCCACGAGCTCGCGACAGGGCGGAAGCCGCCGACTCCGGCCGAGTGATATGGCTTAGATTTCAGATCGCCGCGCGGACCACCCGCGCGGCTTTCTCATTAGGAGGTCGGGAGATGGCATCATCGGATGGACATCGAAGCCCTATGCTTACGAGAACGTCCTCTAACCACCTCCGCATTGTGGGGCACCCGCAAAGGTGACCCGATTACCTAAATTCAGCAATCTAAGCTAATATTTAGCTATAAATTTATGTTCGGTCTATTTGGAGTTAAGAGCAGAATTCGCACATTGTTTATGATTTATGTTGCCGCAAAACTGCGGTCCCCTGAAATGTCGGAAAGAGAGACTCTTGAAATTGTTGTGAATGACCTAATTCCTCCAGGAAAGGCAATTCATCTCCGCAAAACAGGTATTACGGGAAAACAGTACCTTGATGGTGTCTTTGAAGACAGACAGATAGATATTGATGAACTTATATTCCATATAATTTGCCTGGAGTTTCCAAAGAAGTTCCCAAACAAGATAGATCTTGAGGAAATGATGAGAAATGCGGAGAATAATTCTCTATCAGAGAAAGATGAACTTAAGGAGGAGATTAAACGCCAGCATCAGAAGTTTGTCTCTTGAAGGGTCATTGTTGAGTCCAGAAGAGTAAGTCAATCCGAGTACTTCAGAAAGTCAGAGGAAAGTCCTTGAAATACCCTTGTAGTGTCTCACTGTCCTGGCACTGCCTGCTTAGGGGTATAGGATGACTCCATTACCTCAGGTTTAGAATCTAAGCTATAGTGGCGTTATGGCTATAACTAGCTTCATTCTTAGGTTCGGCAATGTCGGCGGGACAGCTCGCTGGGTCGCTAAGAATTACCTGCGCCTGAATAAGAAAGGGGTCACAGACGTAGATGTTATGAAAGAAATGATTAACATTAGATACGCGGTTTTTAAGGACAATAGTACAAAAAATAAGTTGCTCGAACGACTTTCGTATTTAGATAACCTTACTGATTTCACTTTCTCCATTCTTCAACTCGAAGGTGCTATGAAAACAGGCGAAATGCCGACGCACCTGCAAATGCAAGCGGGCGCGACAATAATGCAAGAATTGGAAAAGAAAGGCATTCCGCACACACTCATAGTCGGGAAATCAGAATGAAAAAGTTTCTTCCTCTAACCCTTGTCATTCTCACTTTCTTGCTTATTGCGATTGCTCTTGTTGCTTTCAATCCATTTCAGCAAGGTATAGAACCTTTGAATTCAGAGGTCTCTACAACAACCGAGGAGACACAAGGATCTAGTGTCAATTCTCTCTATTTTTACTCCTACACCTACGAGGACGAGAACGGCGCGTATGCACTTGCCTGTCCGCAAACGAAGGATATTGATTGGGAACTCGCTACTTACGCTCTAAGCGCATATATGCAATTTGAAGAGCTGGATGAAGAACACGGCCCCGCCGAAATCCAGCGCAATTTTGACGAGAACTGCGAGCGAAATATGCAAATCTACGAAACGCTCGGTCCTCGCATTTCTAGCCCCGACCCACAAACCTCAAATTAATCTGCAAATATCTTCCAAACACCCTTACAGGGTCTCACTGCTCTGGGACTGAACCCAAGTGGCCCGCACAATACTACAGTTAGTCGAATTTCCAGTTTCTAGGGCTTCGTTACTTATTAATTCCGGGTTCGAATAAATTCGCAGGAATGCGAATGAGTTCGAACATCAGGTACTCGTCCCCGCAACCGAACTAATGGCCGCGCATAAGCGCGGCCATTAGTTTTCAGCATTTGTTCATTCACTCGGGATTCATTGCGAAATACGTAGAGTGAAACTCGACCGAGAACACGCACCTGGTGCGCGGTCTTACATTGACCATTCACCTGACATTCCGTATGCGCACGCGCACCCTGCCGACCGACGATTCATTGATCGCTAATCGAGCTCAGCCTCAGGCGAAGACTCTCACCCCGACTGTAGCGGTGGTGGGGCTTGGCTACGTGGGTCTGCCGCTTGCCATTCAGGCGAAGGTCAAAGGATTCCTGGTGCGCGGCTATGACGTGAGCGAGAAGCGCACGAAAGAAGTCATGCGTGGCGCTCCTGACTTCCTTACCGACGAGGAACGCACAAAGCTCTCCCAGAAGCGTTTTGACGCTTCAAGCGACGAATCGATCCTCGATGGCGCCTCCATATATGTGATCTGCGTACCGACGCCCGTGCATGAGAACGGAGAACCGGATCTTGCACCCTTGATCTCGGCGAGTGAGGCGGTTGGTAGGCATATGAAGCGGGGATGCATGGTAATCGTGGAGTCCACGGTGAGTCCGGGTGTGTGCGAAGAAGTGTCGCTTGCAATCCTCGAGAAGCTCTCAGGTCTGAAGGGTGAACAGGACTTTGCGTTTGCACACTGCCCTGAGCGCATCAACCCAGGTGACACGAAATGGGACGTACGCAGCATTCCGCGCGTACTTGGTGCTCTTGGACCAAAGAGTCTTGCGCGCGCGAAGCAATTCTACGAGTCCGTTATAGAAGGGAGTGTTCATCCTATGGGCTCAATCAAGGAAGCAGAGGCGGTGAAGATGGTGGAGAACGCGTTCCGTGACGTGAACATCGCATTCGTGAATGAGCTTGCGATGTCCTTCACCCGTGCCGGCATCGATCTTAGCAACGTGCTTGGTGGTGCGGGCACGAAGCCATTTGGGTTCGTGCCGTTTGCGCCTGGCTGTGGGGTGGGTGGGCACTGTATTCCGGTTGATCCGTACTATCTCATCCGCTACGGTCGTGAGAATGGCTTCGAGCATCGCTTCCTTGTCGCGGCACGGGAGATCAATAGCGGTATGCCGGAATACACGGTTGGTCTCCTTGAGGAGGAGCTTGGCGGCACGCTACGCGGAGCGGAAGTCGCACTCCTCGGTCTCTCGTACAAGCGCGGCATACCGGATCTGCGCGAGAGTCCGGCACTTTTTATTCGCGAAGAGTTGAGGAAGCGTGGCGCGAGCGTACGTAGTTATGATCCCTATGTTTCTCATGGCAGTACGGTTGATTCCCTCGAGGAAGCACTTGATGGTGCGGACGCGGTTATCATCGCGACCGATCATGAGGAATTCTGCAAGCTCACACCCGAATCTTTCACTGACTACGGCATCGATATCGTCATAGATGGCAGGAACTGCCTGGACAAGGAAGAGTTCGTGGATGCGGGTATCACCTATCGCGGCATTGGCCGTTAGTGTCATGACTACCTATGCACTTGAAAGCGCT
>JBBTXR010000004.1:33907-78731 GCA_038062175.1 Patescibacteria group bacterium | reverse complement strand
ACCTATCGCGGCATTGGCCGTTAGTGTCATGACTACCTATGCACTTGAAAGCGCTGCCGCTCCCGTATCGAGGAACCGGCTCTCGACCGCTAGCTACCGAGCGATACTGATCGGTATCGGCGTCGCGCTCATCCTTGCGATCGCGCTTGTGAAGTCAGACGCCTGGGCGCATTTCTGGGTCTCTCCCGTGATCCTCGTCTACACCATTCTTGTCACGACCTTTGAGCTTTCCCGGGTGGTGGGCGCGATGATCTACGGAAGCATTTCCTCAAAGAAGGTCCCATCGGTTGCGTCGTCCGCGGGCACTGCTCCTTATGAACCTACCGTATCCTTCGTGATCCCCTGCAAGAACGAAGGCCCGGCAATCGAAAAGACTATCCGCAAGTGTTATGAAGCGGACTACCCCCCGCACCTGTTGGAGGTGATCGTTATCAATGACGGATCAACCGACAATACTCGTGAGGTCCTCTACTCGCTCATGCCTCGGTATCCTGACCTTGTTATCGTCGACTGGGCCGACAATCGCGGCAAGCGTCATGGCATGGCTGAGGGGTTCAAGCTCGCCAAGGGAGAGATCATCGTTCAGCTTGATTCCGATAGCTACATAGAGCCGTCCACCTTCCGTGAACTCATTGAGCCGTTTCGCGATCCCTCAATCGGCGCCGTGTGCGCGCATGCAGACCCTGAGAACGCAGACCAGAACTTCCTCACGAAGATGCAGGCCGCCTACTACTTCCTCTCCTTCCGCATCTTGAAGGCAGCGGAGAGCACCTTCTTTGCCGTCTTCTGCTGCAGTGGCTGTTCTTCAGCGTATAGGAAGAGTGTGGTGCTACCAATTATGGACACGTGGCTTGCGGAGCGGTTCCTTGGAAAGCCTGTGACCTGGGGTGACGATCGCGCTCTTACTAATTGGGTCTTAAAGCAGGGTTATCGCACCATATATACCGATAAGGCTCAGGCGTTTACTATCTGCCCGGACAATTTCAAGCAGCTCTTCAAGCAGCAGGCGCGCTGGAAGAAGGGGTGGTTCGTAAACTCGATCTTCGCGTCGAAGTTCATTTGGAAGCGACAACCGTTTGTTGCCTTCACGTACTTCTTCCCACTCATTCTCATTACGCTCGTGACGCCCTTCATGGCGACTAAAGCGCTCGTGATTCAACCACTCACGACCGGCACATTCCCGATTTTCTATATCGCGGGCGTCTTCCTAGTGGCTGCCGTGATTACCACCTTCTATCGGTACGTCGCACGAGAGAACAAGTACTGGCCCTATGTATTCGCATGGTCAGCGATGAACATGGTCGTACTCTCCTTCGTACTCTTCTACGCGATGGCTACGATCCAGAATCGTAAGTGGGGTACCCGCTAATGGTATGACTGACGCTGCACTTATTCGCATCAAAGCACTCTTCACCCTCGGGGTGGCGGGTGTCCTTATGACCCTGTTCACCTTCGGCATCGTGCTGCGAGATCAGGAGGTAGCGCTCCTGGGTAGTGCGACACGGTTTGTAAGTGCGCTTGGCTACAGCGCGCAATACGCGCTTGGTGTCGGGGGAGGGCTCGCGGGAGCAGCAAGCGCTCCTGCAGTAAGTGCAGAAGGAGAGCAGGGCGTGGCTCGTGCGCTCCCGGTCCTCGTGTATCACGGCATCGTCGCAAGAAGTGACCGGTTCAGTCTGACTGAAGCTGCTTTCGCCGAGCAGCTGTTTGCTCTGAAGCGCGCAGGGTATCAGACCGTTACGACGGAGGAGGCGCTCGCGTTTCTTGCCGGTGAGCGGGAACTTCCTGATCGTTCCTTCCTGCTGACCTTCGATGATGGACGCCGTGATAGCTATGAGCGGGCAGACCCGATACTTGATGCGCTTGGATATACCGCAGTCATGTTCGTTGCAACCGATGCGTCGATCGATCATCCGTCAGACCGCACCACGTACTACCTTCATCCTGAGGAGCTGGCGCGCATGCAGGGCTCCGGACGCTGGGAGATCATGTCGCATGCGCGCCAGGTAGGTGGAGGAAGCGTTGCGCTCGACGGGGCAGGCGCGACCGGGAACTTCCTGAGTAATCGAATGTGGTTACCTGCAGAAGATCGCCTTGAGACGGAAGCGGAGTATGAGGCGAGAGTGGAGGATGAGCTTGCGGGTGCGCGCTCTGCAATCGAGCGACTGATTCCGGGTACCGGATTCACCTTTTCCTATCCCTTCGGTGACTACGGTCAGCAGACAGAGAATGAGCCAGGCGCTGAAGCAGTCATTCGCGCAGCCGTGGAGCGCAGCTATGACGCAGCCTTCAAGCAGGTGTGGCAGCTCGATAGCGAGTACACGCTCAACTTCCCCAATGACGATCGGTACGCAGTGCGTCGCATTGAGGTGGAGACCGATTGGAGTGGGAAGGAGCTTGTCTCATTCCTTGCGGGCGCTGCTGCAAAACCGCTCCCGTACGAGGAGACATTTGACGTGCGCTCTGCATGGAAATCTAACTGGGGAACCATCGAGATGAATGACACTATGCTCACGCTTCGCGCAGGAAACACCTCGACCGGTGCCTTCACCTTCCTCGACGGGACACGTGATTGGACCGACTACACCTTCACCACTAATGTGCAGCGCGCAGAGGGAACTGCAGTCTCGCTCGTCGCACGCTATGCCGCAGAGGAGACGATGGTCCTCTGCACATTCAATGGCAGGAGCGTACGGCTTGAGCAGCGTATTGATGGAAGCGCAACAACGGTCGGTCAGGGAACCGCAAGCGGTGTGAATGAGGCGACACTTGGCATTCGCGTATCAGGTGCGTCGGTAGCATGTCTTGAGAATGGGGAGGTCGTTACAGAAGGAAGGATCTCGGGGAGTCTTGATCGGGGCGGCATCGGACTTCGCATATGGGACGAGCCGATCGCTTCCGCAACCGCAAGCATGACGAGTCTGCGGGTAGTGCCATGACGCGGAGCACGCTCATTCTGATTGCTACAGTCGTCTTCCTTGGAGTAATTGCGGTGATACTCCTCATCTACTTCCCTTCTCCAGGCGGTCGCATGCTTACTGCAGCGCTCCCGCTTTCTAAGCATGAGCCATTTACCTATACGTTCGCCGTGGATGGAGTGCTGCAGGAGGCCGGAAGTCCGCAAGAATCGACCAGTCCCTACTGGTGGCTCAACTCAGGTGGCCTGCTTATCCTTAAAGATGGTGTCGGTAGGACCATCGAGGGGAAGCTCGATCCACTCGATCGTTGGCGCGTGCGGTATGGAGTGAGTAGTCCGACCGACACTGAGCAGGGAGCACAGCCGCAGAATCTGTTTCGGCTCATCACTCGAAGTCAGTGGCAGCATCCTCGGACTGAAGTTGAGTTCTTCATCGCAGCAGATAATCGAAGTGAGAGCCCTAACCGGAACGAATCGAATGGCGTGTTGTTCATGAGCCGGTATAAGGACGCAGACACCCTCTACTATGCCGGCGTACGCGTTGATGGACATGCGGTGATCAAGAAGAAGTATCAGGGTACCTACTACACCATGGCCGAGAAACCGATATTCCCTGGAGAGTATCGTCCGGGGGTGAATCTTCTTCCGCAGGAGGTATGGTTTGCGCTTCGCATGGAAACCGTTACGCGAGAGGATGGTGTGCACATAACGCTTTTGATGCGGGATGGTGATAGTGACACGTGGGTCGAGCTGCTTTCAACAGTTGACGACGGACGTGCGTACGGGACGCCGCGTATTGAGGACGCTGGGGCCGTTGGCATCCGCACCGACTTCATGGATGTCCGGTTCGGAGAGGTGCGCATAGAAGAAATAGAGTAGTGAAGCATTCATAAAAATTGTGTAGGAGGATGAAGTTCGGTACGCTTTGTGTGTGTCCGAGTTAATCATTCCTTCATCCTCATGTTCAACCCTATAGCGCTCTCCTCGCGTCTGGCACTCGCGGGATTTTTCTTTCTATCCATTCCTATCCCTGCACTTGCTGCCGGTACGTTCGCGTATGACTTTAGCGTAAACGGTACGCTGAACGAGGTCGGTGCACTCACCGAAAGTACGAGTCCGTACTGGTGGGTCAATTCAGGCGGATTCCTGACGCTTACCGGAGGTGTATCACAGACCAACCAAGGTGCACTCTCGGCAACGAACGTTTGGCGTCTTGCGTATCTTGCCGCCAACCCGACGGATACCGATAACGGCTATCATCCGCAGAATCTCTTCCGTCTCGTCACGAAGGGTACCTGGCGAAGCGCGAGCGTTGTCTCTGACTTCTATATCGTTCGTGACAACTGGAGCGACAGCAGTAACCGGAATGCCTCGAATGGGCTCCTGCTTATGAATCGGTATGCAGACGATGGTCAGACGCTCTACTATGCCGGCGTGCGCGTAGACGGAAACGCAGTAATCAAGAAGAAATACCGCGGCACTTACTACACCATGGCACAAAAGAAGGTTTTTCCTGGAACCTATGAAGCGGGTGAGCAGTCCAACCTTATCCCGCACAGCGAGTGGCTATCGCTCAAGAGTGACACGGTCACGAAGGCGAACGGTTCGGTCCGTATCGATCTATATATGAAGCGAGCAGGTGACACGTCATGGACACTCCTGGTCTCGGGAATCGATGACGGAGCGAAATATGGCGGTACTCCCGTGATCGCAGATGGTCATGCGGGTATCCGCACCGACTTCATGGATATGAAGTTCGATCGTTTCCGCGTGTATCCGCTCTAGATCGAGGCATTCTTCCGTATTTCAGGGAGTGCTACCATAGTCCTGCATGAAGCGGATATTCAGTGTCGCTGGTGTCATTGGTGTGACGATCATTGCGGTGGCTGCGCTTGCGCTCACCGCCCTCTATTCTCGTACCTATCTCACGTCTGGGGACCTTGCGGCGGTTGTCTCAGCAACGCTCGTCGATCTGACCAATGAGGATAGAGAAGATGAAGAGCTCTCCACGCTTACCATCAATCCACTTCTGGTTGCGGCTGCGCAAGCCAAGGCAGATGATATGGCGGCCAAAGGATATTTCGCACACACCTCTCCCGAGGGTGTGGCTCCCTGGCACTGGTTCCAGCAGGCAGGCTACGGATTCTCGTATGCTGGGGAGAATCTCGCGGTTGATTTCAGAGACTCAGAAGATGTTGCGCAGGCATGGATGGAGTCGCCGACCCATCGAGCAAATATCCTGAACGGCAATTTCACTGAGATCGGTATTGCAACAGCAGTGGGTGAGTATAGAGGACGCGAGGCGACCTTCGTGGTGCAGATGTTTGGTACGCCGCGTGCGGGAGTGGCTGCAGAGCCGATTGTTATACAAGAACCTGAATCCGAATCGATTGCCGTGCTCGGTTCAAGTGCAGAAGCAAAAGCGGCATATGTGGAGCGTCCAGACGCAGAGCCCCCAATCCTTGAAGAGCAGACCACCATGATTGAATACGCGGCGCCTGCAGAAGAACTTGCAGCATCACCAAAATCGTTTCTGCGACTGTTGTACGTCATTGCTGCCGTCCTACTCCTTCTTGCGCTTCTGGTGGTCACTCGCCTTGAGTTCAAACGACATCACACGCCAAAGGCAATGGCTGCGATGGGTATGATGATGGTGCTCCTTCTCTTGTTTGTTGTAGCTGATCGATATCTCTTTCCCTCGCCAACGATAGGTGAGGAACGAACAGAAGTATGAGGAAGCGACTACTCATTGGTGGCGGTATCTTTCTAGTACTTATTCTTGCGGGCATATTCTATTACGTGTACTCAACTCCCCGTCCGCTTGTTGTAGAAGAACCTCTTACTCAAGCGCAAAGACTAGAGGCGCTCCCCGCGAATATCGAACTTGCAGACACGCCCGAAAGGCGTACGCAGGGACTTTCGGGACGTGCCTCTATTGAAGACGATTACGGTCTCCTGTTTGTATTTCCTACCGATAGCCGGCACGGCTTTTGGATGAAGGACATGCAGATCTCAATCGATATGATCTGGATATCGGCAGAGGGGACTATCGTGCACATTGAGCACGCGGTTACCCCCGCTACCTATCCAACAATCTTCACCCCTGCTAATCCTGCTCGCTATGTACTCGAGACGAGAGCGGGGTATGCAAAGGATCGAGGATGGAGTGTGGGTACGGTGCTTAATCTGTCTACCATAAAAGAATCGTCGCCCCCCTAAGTCGGGCGCCCCGGTGATCTTATCCTTGCGGCAGAGGGCCGTAGCCGTTCGCCTTCAGGATGTACTGCCAGATTGGATCCTGGTGCTGCAGGAGTACCTCGTTCGCTGCGTGGAGCGCAAGCGCTGCATCGAGGAAAGAACGAGGAACTTCGAGTTCAATGCCACGATGAATGTCGCCGTCCGTGATGAAGCTCGCAGAGCCGTCCTTCGCTGACACGAAGCGTCCGTAATAGAGCGCCGCATGATCAACAAGGAACAGTCCCTGCGGAAGATCGAAGAGAAGTCCGTGCCGACTCCTTATATTGGCCGAGAATACCGTTGCGTGACAGCAGGGGACCATTTGCTTGTCGTCCCGGTCGGCCGCGCTGGTTGGTGTATGAGCCGCAAGTGCGGCTAGAGCTACGCCTGACAAGGCGCCTCTGCGAGTGAACATCTGAGTATTCCTTTTCTAACTACAGACCTGGCGCATCATGCATAATTGCAGCGTGTATGTCAAAGCGGAACGACCCGTCTTGCGACGAGTCGTTCCATGCTTTTCGGATCCTGGTCATAAGCCGAATTCTGTATCCTCTTGCGAGGATGACGACCATCTATCTGGGAGTGTTGTTACCAACACCCTCAAGCGGCGCTCCTCATTGCTGAGGCACGGCCTTGCACAGTGGTAAGGATTTAGCCGTTTCAATTCCGCATTTCGGCGGACCTAACCCTCGAAAGGGTTTCTTTGGCTTTCGCCGCAGACGTCTCTGTTCGCACCTCGCGCCTTACGGCGGACGGGCGTTACCCGCTACCGTGCTGCACCCTTACGGGCGCCTGTGTTCGGACTTTCCTCTATCCCCCAAGGGGACAGCGGTCGTCAGGCCAGGGTCCGAACGCATTATACGATATCCATTCTCACTGACAAGGTGTCCCCTTTATGAAGGGAAGTCCCCATGTCAAAGGAGTCAAGGCAAACGACAAGGGCTATAATCTAACGGTATTAGTAGAGGGGTATCGTAATAGGTCATTATGCAAGACGCACCCGTTTCGTCGGCCGCACCGCGCCGATTCTCGTTCGACAAGGCAGCAACGCTCGCCCTTGTGCTCTCTGTCGCTGTTGCGGCAGTAGCCATGTTCTTCCCGTTTGCGCCGGTTCTCATTATTCCGTTCCTGTATACCAAGGTAACGCTCCTTGCGATTGGTGTACTGATCGCGCTCGCGCTCTTCATTCTTGCACGTTTGACGCGCGGTAACGTGGTTATTCCGCCCCCACTTCTCTTGGGTGCGCTTTGGTTTGTTCCACTTGCCTACGCACTCTCGATGCTCTTCTCGGGCACCCCGATCTCGTCGGCCTTTTTTGGACGCGAGCTAGAACCTGACACCTTCGGGTTCGTGCTTCTGCTTGCTTTGCTTGCAAGCCTCACCGCGCTCTCATTCCGTCGCGCGAAGGAGTATCGCGTTCTGTTTAAGACCCTCCTGATTGCGTTTGGAATCATCCTGGTCGCACAGGTGGTCTTCTTGGTTGTGGCCAAGGTTGCTCCTACGCTTGTTTCGCCGACAACGAACCTCATCGGTACTTTCCCTGACCTTGGAATGGTAGCCGGCCTCGGTACGATCCTCTCCCTTCTTGCACTTCGTCTTCTTGCACTTCCGTCTCGCGGTCGCACCATCCTCATGATCGCAGGGGCAATCTCGCTCCTTCTCATTGCGCTCGTGAACTCAGCTCTTATCTGGTCACTCGTAGCGCTCGTGTCTCTCGCACTCTTTATCGAGGCGATTATGCGTCATCGCGGTACGGGGGCAGATGAAGATCTTGATGGTGTCGCGCTTCTGCTTGCGGACACTGAAGGGGAAGTTCGTGGCACGGAGTCACGCTCACTCGTTGCTCCTCTTGTCACACTTGCGATCGCGCTCTTCTTCCTCATCGGTGGTGGCACGATCGGTAATGCGCTTGTGTCATCCTTTGGCACAAACCTGATTGATGTCCGTCCGTCCTGGCAGTCAACGTTCGATATCGGAAGCCACACCTACGCTTCCTCACCACTCTTTGGCTCAGGTCCGGGAACCTTCGGTGAGCAGTGGCTTAAGTTCCGTGATCGCTCAGTCAACGACACCGTCTTCTGGAACATTGATTTCATCTCAGGCATCGGTTCAATCCCAACGTCCTTTGTGACGACGGGTCTGGCGGGCGCACTTGCCTGGCTTGCTTTCCTCGCACTCTTCCTCTATGTAGGTCTGCGAACCCTTCTCTTCCGTTTGCCGCAGGATGCCTTCATGCGCTTTGTCGCAGTCGCGTCCTTTATCGCAAGTCTCTATGTGCTCGCACTTGCCGTGTTCACGGTACCGGGCCCCGTCGTGTTTGCGCTTGGATTCCTCTTCATCGGTATCTTCATCTCGTCGCTCCGTCATGCAACTCGTGCAAATGAGTGGGGCATTGTGTTCGCAAAGAATCCACGCGTGGGCTTCATTATTGTGTTTGCCCTCACGCTCCTCCTTCTTGCGTCTATCCTTGCAGGCTACGTCGTCGTTGAACGATACCTCGCTTCGGTCGCCTACTCGGATGCCGCTAAGTCGCTGTCCGAAGGTGACCTTGTGAAGGCTGAAGCTGCAATTGATCGTTCGATCCTCTTCGCTGAGAGCGACCGTGCGTACCAGCTTAAGAGTGCCGTCGGTATTGCGCAGATGAACCAGATCGCAGCTGATAGCTCGCTTCCACCTGCACAGGCACAGGAGGCCTTCCAGACCGCACTCTCGGAATCCATCCAGTCAGCACTTACGGCAACCAAGGTTGGTGGTAATAACTATCAGAACTGGGCAATGCTCGGTAACGTCTACCAGACTGTCGTGCCACTTCGTATCGAAGGAGCCTACGACAACGCGAAGACTGCCTACGAGCGCGCGGTCTCACTCAACCCAACCTCACCCGTGCTTCCGTATGTCATCGCACAGCTTGAGATTGCGCAGGGCAACGCCGCCGCAGCAGAGGAGCGCCTCATCGCAGCGATCAACCTGAAGCGCGACTACACCCAGGCCATCTTCCTGCTCTCACAGCTCGCGGTACAGCAGGGACGTGCAAGTGAGGCACTTCAGGCTGCTGAAGCCGCTGCATACTTCGCACCGAATGATCCCGTGATTCTGTTCCAGGTCGGTATTCTCCGCTCTGCAAACGGTGATAACAGTGGGGCAATCGTTGCTCTTGCGCGCGCCGTTGAACTCAATCCGCAGTACGCAAACGCTCGCTTCTTCCTTGGTGTCATGTACGCCCTTGTTAATGACTACCCCCGAGCCGCTACTGAGCTTGAGGCAGTCGCTGCGCTCTCACCGGAGAACGCAACAGCAGTTGCTGCGGACTTGACCGCGCTTCGCGCTGGCCGCAATCCATTCCCGCCTTCAAGGCTTGGTGCACTCGGCATCCCAACGAACGTAACTCCGTAACCTGACGCTCTTAAATCTCGTTCTTAGAGCTACGTCATGGTTCGCAACATCCTCCGGACAATAACAGCACCGATACGCGGCCTTCATCAGGCTGCGTATCTGCTTGCCGGTCTTACGTTCGCGTCACAGATCCTCGCGCTTATGCGAGACCGTCTCTTCGCGCATCAGTTTGGTGCGGGCGAGATGCTCGATCTCTACTACGCAGCGTTTAAGGTGCCGGATCTGGTATTTGCACTCGTTGCGTCACTGGTGTCTGCGTACGTCCTTATCCCGCGCATTGCTGGGAAGGGCGACGAGGAGATACGACGACTTCTCTCGCACACGGCATCGTTCTTGTTTATTGGTGGCGGAATCGTGTGTGCCGTACTTGCACTCATCGCACCAACCTTGCTGTTCGCACTTTTCCCAGGCTTTGAGAATTCTGCGCATGCGGATGAGTTTGTGATGTTGGCACGGATCTTGCTCATCCAGCCGATCCTGCTTGGGCTCTCGGGAATCATCACAAGTGTGACGCAGGTGAATCGGCGTTTCGCGCTCTATGCGCTTTCGCCCGTGCTGTATAACCTTGGCATTATCTTCGGTACACTCGTGCTGTATCCGCAGATGGGTCTGATCGGTATCGGTTGGGGTGTGGTGATCGGTGCACTCCTGCATCTGGGTATTCACATTCCGATCGTGTTTAAGGCAGGGCTTCTGCCGCGGCCGGTCGTGTTCTCTCCTTCGGTCGTGTGGTCGGTGGCAAAAGATTCCATTCCGCGTTCGCTCGCACTTGCAACGGGAGCTGTCTCGCTGCTTCTCCTTACGGCGATCGCTGCAACGACCGGTGAAGGGAGTATTGCCGTGTTTACGCTCGCTGGTAACCTTGAGGCGGTGCCACTTTCTCTGATTGGCGTCTCCTATGCGACCGCTGCATTTCCGGTGCTTGCCGAGCACATGAATGCAAAGCGGTATGCGGAATTCAAAGCGACTTTGCTCGCTGCTGCGCGCCACATCATCTTCTGGTCAGCGATTGTGTCGGTCTTGGCGCTTGTGCTTCGCGCACATATTGTTCGCATTGTGCTTGGGACGGGAGCATTCGATTGGGACGCAACAAGGCTCACCGCGGCAATTCTCGCAGTCCTCGTGCTCGGACTCATCGCCCAGGGCCTCATCCTGCTTTGCTCGCGCGCCTTCTATGCCGCTGAGCGTTCCTGGAATCCGCTCATCATCCAGCTCATGGGTGCTGCGGTTTCTATCGCCGGTGCCCTCATAACTTTGTCGGCACTCCAGACCTTTCCGACGGTGCGTACTTTTATTGAGGTACTGCTTCGTGTTGAGGACGTACCGGGCACCGGCATACTTGCGGTTGCGATTGGGGCGACAGTGGGGCAAATGGCGATGGCGGCTATCGCGCTCTACACACTTCGGAATGTCGCTCCCGGTGTTGCAACCTCGCTCACTCGCGCGCTCGGTGAGGGACTCGCAGCCGGTATTCTCGGTGCCGCGGCCGCCTATGGCGTACTCTCGTACTTCGGCACGCTTGCACCACTCACCACGCTCTTCGTCGTCTTTGCGGAAGGACTCCTGGCTGGTATGGTGGGCCTTGCAGTAGCAGGCGCCGTACTCGCCCTCCTTGCAAACCAGGAATTCAGGGAATTGGTTGATTCGCTTAAGAAGATGAGCGGTAGGTCTCTGAAACCGCACGCAGTCATCGAGAGCACGACCGACTAGCAGCGGTTCTGCACGTGCGATTTTAATGCATGAATATACGTAACTTCGGTATCATCGCCCATATTGATCATGGGAAGTCGACCCTAGCGGATCGGCTTCTTGAGCGTACCGGTACCATTGAAGCGAGAAAGATGCGTGACCAGGTGCTCGACAAGATGGATCTTGAGCGAGAGCGGGGGATCACGATCAAGATGCAGCCGGCGCGAATGAAATATAAGGCGAAAGATGGAGTGGATTACGTTCTGAACCTCATCGATACGCCAGGACACATCGACTTTGCATACGAAGTATCCCGAGCACTCTCAGCAGTGGAGGGCATTATCCTCCTTGTCGACTCTACGCAGGGGGTGCAGGCGCAGACGCTGACCACGCTTGCGATGGCGAAGGATGCCGGCTGTGTCATTATCCCAGTGCTCTCCAAGATCGACTCTCCTGCCGCTCGCATCGATGACGTCTCGCTTGAGCTCGCGGAGCTGCTTGGGGTGGACACCGACACCATTCTTTCTGTCTCCGGAAGAACGGGTGAGGGTGTGGAGGATCTGCTTGAGGCGATTGTAACCAGGGTGCCAGCTCCAAGGGTAAGTGCAGGCGGACCACGTGCACTCATCTTCGACTTCTCCTATTCCACTCACCGCGGTATCACCGTCTTCGTGCGTATTTTCGATGGAGAGTTTAAAAAAGGGGATGTGCTTCGCTTTGCTGCGGCAGGTGAGCGCTTTACTGCCCTTGAGACCGGTATTTTCATGCCGGACGAACTTATGACCGAGAGCTTGTCGGCAGGCGAGATCGGGTACCTGGTAACCGGCGTGAAGGAGGCAGGCATTGTGTCGGTGGGTGACACGGTGGTCTCAAACACCGGGAGCGTGGAGGGACTTGAAGGATTTGCGCGTCCGCGTCCTGTGGTCTGGGCTTCCATCTATCCTGAAAGTCAGGACGATCTCACTGAACTCAGACAATCCCTTGAGCGGCTGCGCCTCTCAGACTCCTCACTCACCTTTGAAGAGGAATCGTCGGGAGTGCTTGGTCGCGGGTTCCGTTGTGGTTTCCTTGGCATGCTCCATCTTGAGATCATCGTGGAGCGCTTGAAGCGCGAGTTCAATCTCGAACTCATTGTCACCATTCCCACAATCGCTTATGCGGTTACCGACAAACGGGGAAAAAGAGAAGTCGTGTACACTCCTGCCAAGTTCCCTACCTTTGGGGACACCGAATCGATTGAGGAGCCCTGGGTGAAAGTGACCCTGATCACTCCGTCGGACTACCTCTCGAACATGATTCAGCTCTTCCATGACCATGAGGGAAATGTGCTGAACACTGAGACGCATGTGGATGGACGTATTGAGCTTGTGGTTGAGATGCCGCTTCGAGAACTCATGCGTGGCTTCTTTGATAAGGTGAAAAACGCATCGTCTGGGTACGGTTCCCTTTCATATGAATTCCTTGATGAGCGACCGGCTGATGTGGTCAAACTTGAGATATACGTGGCAGAGGAGCCGGTGCCAGCCTTTGCGCGCGTGGTTGCCAGAAGGCGGGTGGTTGAGGAAGGTGAGCGGATGGTCGAGAAGCTGCATGAGATCCTGCCGCGTCAGATGTTCGTGCTCAAGATCCAGGCGCATGCCCTTGGACGCATAGTGGCCTCACGAAGTATTTCGGCGCTCCGTAAGGATGTGACCGGGTACCTCTACGGTGGTGACATCACTCGTAAGATGAAACTCCTCGAGAAGCAGAAGAAGGGAAAGAAGCGTCGTGGGGCACACGCGAAGATGGATATCCCGCAGGATGTGTTCATGAAAATGGTGCAGGATTCTGAGCGGTAGACGATTGGTATACTGCTAGGGATGCCGCGCGCCAAATCCCGTAAAAAGGAGATAAGTCAGTACGCAATTGCGGCTTCGCTTGTCCTTGCCATCCTCTGGCTCTCCTGGCTTGTCTTCGGCATTATCCGAAAGGAAGAAGTCGCACGCAAGGCAGTTGCAGAAACCAAGCATGAGCTTGCTACCCTTGAAGCGAGGAAAACCGCCCTTGAGGCGAACATGGCCGAACTTAATACTGATCGTGGTCAGGAGGCAACACTGCGCCAGACCTATGGCGTTGCACGTCCCGGGGAGGAGGTTATCATCGTCGTACCGCCCGAAGAAAAGCCTGAGGAAGTGAAGCTCCCATGGCACAAGAAGTTCCTTGGATTCTTTGGGATCTGGTAACAAGCGGGATTAGTTTAGTGGTAGAACAGTTGCTTCCCAAGCAACAAGCAGGAGTTCGATTCTCCTATCCCGCACCCTCATGAAAATAACCATTATCGGTCCAACAGGTGGTGGTAAGTCCACACTCGCTCGTAGGATCAGTCAGAAGTTTTCCATACCGCACGTTGAGCTTGATCGGTTCTGGTTTGAGTCGGGAGGGAAGCTTAAGCAGACTGATGAAGAACGAGCGCATGTTGCTCACGAGATCAGAAATAAAATCACCCCACTTCTTCTAGAGGACAATTGGGTCTGTGACGGTACCTATGCGCGGATTCAGCCGGAGATAGCGAAGATGGCGGACCAGGTGGTGCTGATTGATATCTCCTTCCTTGAGCGCATCGGCAATCATTTCACTCGGTTACGTACGAGAGCTGATCGGCATCCCGAAGTCACGCTCCTAAGCGATATTCTGTATTTCGGGGAAATAGCGAAGCGGCAGTTCACCTCTCAGAAGAAAGTTCAGGATCTCGCTACGGCTCATGCAGACAAGCTCGTGCGTTTACGGAGACGGAAGGAGATCGATCGGTACTTCCAGAGCCTCGGATAACAGATTGTGATACAATTTTCCCACACCTAAGAAACAACTATGGATAAGTCAGTAACTATCTACACCACCCCAACCTGTCATTTCTGCCAGATGAGCAAGGAGTTCTTCAAGGAGAACAATGTCTCATATACTGAACACAATGTGGCGGCAGACATGGAAAAGCGTCAGGAAATGATTGACCGCAGCGGCCAGATGGGCGTACCGGTAATCTTCGTCGGCGAGGAGATGGTCGTCGGCTTCGACAAGAAGCGGCTTGAGACGGCTCTCGGACTCGGGGAAGAGGCTCCAGCAGCCTAAGCAAAAGCCGCCCCTCAAAAAGGGGCGGCTTTTGTGTTAGTCTCACGAATACCGCCCTCGTAGTTCAATGGATAGAACATCTCACTCCTAACGAGATAATGTAGGTTCGATTCCTGCCGAGGGCACCAGTGATACAATCTGATCATGGACGAAGAACTAAAGCGGCTCCTTGAGGAGAATCTCGAGGTCACCAGGGAGAATAACGAACTCCTGAAGAAGATCCGTCGCGATGCGATGGTTGGCTTTGCCGTTAAGGTCGTGGTGTACCTTGTTATCTTCGGTGTGCCGCTCTTCCTCATCTCCTCATACCTCGGGCCCCTACTTGAGAGCACGGGAGGCGCGACCTCGACCACGCTTTTCGGGGTCCCGTCTCCCGCTGATGCACAGAAACTCATTGATCAGTACAAGGAGCTGTACGGGGGTCAATAAATTCAGGAAATCATTAACTATTCTTTATAACTATTTGAACTCCCGAGAGTACCCTTGTGGGTATGGATACTCACTCAAACGACGTTAAGACCATCTCTTTGTGTGAAATGCCACCGGCGCTAACGGCGGACGTATAAATTTTGGGATGTGGAAAGAGATTATCGGAAGTGGCATGCGCGGAAGAAGGAACTCAATGAAGCTAGCGGAACCGCGCTCTTCCACGAGCGCGAAGTCTGGTGGTGTGCGCTTGGAGCAAACATCGGGTTTGAGCAGGATGGTGGAACCGAGCTCTTTACGCGTCCCGTCGTTATCCTATCCAAATTCAATCTCGATGCATGTTTGATAGTACCGCTGACCGCAAAGCCGAAGAAAGGCAAATACTATTTCTCGGTCGGTACGGTTTCGGGACGCGATGCTGTCGCAGTGCTTTCCCAAATCCGCTTCGTAGACCGCAAACGCTTCACCAGTAAGATCGCCACCCTAGAGCAGGACACATTCAATGCTCTGGTGAAGTCGTTGGTGCAAGCATGCTTCCCGAACCTCATCCCTTAAATGTTTTCTCCCCGCCTTTTACAGCGGGGAGCAGGCCGAAGCCGTTTGTACCCTAAGTATACCCAGGAAGGGAATAAAATGTCCAGCTCAGCAGTATGACCGTGGCCGTAGTCCATGATTGGATCGAGGGGATGAAAAGGAATCTTTAGCATGATAGGATGTGCCCATTGCTTGGATAGCTCAGTTGGTAGAGCACGCCCCTGAAGAGGGCGGGGTCGGCGGTTCGAGCCCGCCTCCAAGCACTACGAGGGAGTATTATAGAAGCATGTTCGGACGGCTTCTCAATTGGTTGCAGAGAAACGAACGCCATCTCGGCGGGATCGTCTTCATTGGCGGCTTTGTGACCGACCTCCTCACATTCACGCTGCTTGATGTTGCCTACGTTAATTACTTTTTCATTGCATACCTGACGCTCGCTGCAGTCTGCACCTTTGGTAGTCACATTCTGTTTGCGAGAAGGCACGAACAGCAGACCAAATGGATGCGGTGGCTTGCAGTGCTTTTCACACTTGGTGGTCAGTACGCGATCGGCGGTATTCTCTCCGGCTGTCTGATCTTCTACACCAAGAGCGCAGTTCTCGCGGTTTCTTGGCCCTTCCTTGTACTTCTCGCCCTTGTCTTTGTAGGGAATGAATACTTCCGCAAGTATCGAGAACATCTTATCTTCCAGACTGTCTTATTCTTCTTTGCGCTCTACGCCTACGCAATATTTGCACTCCCTATATACATTGGCGCGATTGGTCCGTGGGTCTTCGCTGGTAGTACGTTTGCGACCATCATCCTCTTCTGGGGCTTCCTCTACCTTTTGAACCGTACCGGAAAAGCACGACTTTCAGAGAGTATTCGACCGATAGTTGCCTCCTGTGCGGTGATTGTATTCACGATGGTGGCGACCTACGCTACGGGACTTGTTCCGCCCTTGCCGCTTGCGCTTAAGGAGGGAGGCATCTACCACGGCCTTACAAAGCGAGGAGGGGACTATGTCCTCCAGACAGAAGAGGTACGGCAGTGGTGGCAGGTCTGGCCTGCGACGGTGCATGTGGCACCTGGGGGTACCCTCTATGCCTACGGGGCCGTATTTGCCCCTATACGCTTCTCTACCTCGGTCGTACACCACTGGGAGCGGTATGACGAAGAGGCTCGAAAATGGGTAGAGGAAGGGCATATTGCCTTCCCTATCTCAGGAGGTCGGAAAGAGGGATTCCGTGGGTACTCAATCAAGGAAAATCCAGAACCGGGGAAGTGGCGGGTATCGGTTGAGACGCTTGCTGGGCAAACGATCGGCCGCATCTCCTTCAATGTTGAGCGCGTGCGATCAACACCTGCACTCGAGGAGGAAGTACGATAAAAGAAAAACCGCCCGAAGGCGGTTGTTTCTTATGCTGACTTAACTTTCAGCTTGGTCTGCCGGGTCTTATCAAGCTTTGGAAGGATGATGGAGAGGAGACCATCCTTGGCTCCTGCTGATGCCATATCGACATCGATTTCCTGGGGAAGGAGAATGGTGCGCGAGAACGAGCCCCAGAAGAGTTCACGGGTGAAGTAGTCGGAATCGGGGAGCTGGTCACGCTCGTCACGAGATCCTTCGATCACCACCATGTCGCGGCTTATCGAAACGTTGAGATCGTCTGCGCGCACACCGGCAACGAAGGTGCGAATCACGATCTCATTGGGCGTCTGGTACACATCCACCGGAAGCTGACCCTCGGTCTCTTCTTCGACGAGGTGGTGCTGGACGGGCTGCTGTGGCACCGGTGCCTGCTGGCGGACCGGCTGCGCGGCACGGACGGGCTGGCGAACAGGAACGTCATCGTCGTATTCGTAGTCGTCGAGCGGAACAGTGCCCGCAAGTCGGTCGAAGATGGAGCGTTTTTTCATACGTTAGCAGGTGTTGGTTGGTAAACGATTGTAGCGTGCGTACCGGAGGATCTCGAACAGCCCAAACCCGACCACGGCACCCACCCACACGAGGAGAAAGGCGAGCACGGTGTGCGAAGCTGTCTCTCTGATTATAAGGAAGTTGAAAAGGGCATGCAATGCGATTGCAAGGATAAGTCCAAGCGCAACAGCAAAGGGACGCACGTGTCGCATCTTTGTGTACGCAAGTGCCATTGCAAACCCAACGGTTGCCGATGCAATCACATGCAGTAGTGTTGCGCCGATGAAGCGTAGATTATTGGCGAGTACGGTCTGTACTACGTCTCCATTCATGAGTGGTGCAATCAAGAAGAGTGCGTTCTCAAGTGCCGCAAATCCAAGCGCGACACAGATCATGTAAATGATGAGGTCGATCGGCTCGTCCACCTGTTTCCTCCAGAGGATAAGTAGCGCGGCAAGTACGAACTTTACCGTCTCCTCAATTGCAGCCCAAGCGAGAATAACCGGCATCTCAATTGCAAGGTTAAGTGCAAAGCGATCAAAGAGAGTCGGGATCGCGGTCAGTGTCGGCATA
Organism: Patescibacteria group bacterium; assembly: GCA_038062175.1. Classification (GTDB taxonomy): domain Bacteria; phylum Patescibacteriota; class Minisyncoccia; order Phycocordibacterales; family Phycocordibacteraceae; genus C7867-001. The sequence goes on along the minus strand of JBBTXR010000004.1, from coordinate 60,960 downwards.
ATTGCCTTTACGTAGTGTTCAAGTGGAATAACGATCGGCACGCAGAGCATTCCCGCGAACATCGCAAAGAGAATCAGCGAGCGTGGCTCAGGACAGCGTGCGTCCTCCTTAAGGAGGAAGTACAACCACACAAATGCCGGCAGAATACCGCCGACAAATGCATACAGGACTATTTCAAGTGTTGGCATGAGGAGCGGGCCACGGAGTCGTCATGAGAAAACCGGTGGTCTCAGGCATATTCTGCCATATCTCCTCGGTAACAAACGGCATAAAGGGGTGGAGAAGCGGGAGTAGAGTCGTAAGGAGCTGACGAAGCGTTGCTTTCCTTGAGGCGGCAGCGTCATCCATTCCGGCGAGTATCGGCTTCGATTCTTCAATAAGCTCATCCGCAAGGCGATGCCAGGTGTAGTGGTAGAGCTTCTCGGCGGCGAGATAGACGCGATAGTTCTCGATGTCGTTCGTCACGTCCTTTGCGAGCGCACTGAGCTCGGCAATAAGGATCTCATCCGCTTCCGTTTTGGTTGCATTAAGATCCGCGCCCTCGCTAGTCTCGAGTACAAAGCGTGCAATGTTCCAGAGCTTGTTTGCGAAATGCTTGTAGCCCTTCACTTTATCCTCGCGCAGCGATAGGTCGGTACCTGGTGTGTTGCCAACTACAAGCGCCATACGAAGTGCATCGGTACCGTATTTTTCGGTAAGGGTGAGCGGATTGATCACATTTCCCTTCGACTTGCTCATCTTCTTCCCGTTAGCGTCGTTCACCATGCCGTGGAGGTAGATGGTCGGGAATGGTACACGATCAGTGAGGTAGAGTCCGAAGATGATCATGCGCGCGACCCAGAAGAAGAGAATGTCGCGACCAGTCTCCATAACGGCGGTAGGGTAGTACGTTTCGAAATCGTCTCCATCTGGATACCCCGTCGTCAAAAGCGGCCACTGACCTGACGAGAACCAGGTATCAAAGGTATCAGCATCCTGGGTCCATCCCTCGCCCGGTGACTCAAGCGAAGCGACTGCCTCGCCATCCTTGAACCAAGCAGGAATCGGGATACCCCAGATGATCTGGCGGCTAATATTCCAATCGATCGCGTTCTCCATCCAGTGTCGGAACACCTTCTCCTCATGCTCGGGAACGAAACGCACGTCACCCTTATTGACTGCTGTAACCGCCATATCACGGAGCTGCTCCATTTTCACGAACCACTGATCCTTCACTTGCGGCTCGATCATAGTTGCGCATTTGTAGCATTTCTTCACCACGTTCTTATATGCGTCATCGACGGAGACCAGAAGGCCCTTTTCTTTCAGCTTCTCGACAATCTTCGGACGCGCCTCGGCGATCTTCACTCCTTCGAATTCACCCGCGATCGGTAGAAGTTTGCCGCGCCAGTCGATGATCTGCTCCATATCAAGACCATGGCGCTTTGCAATCTCGAAGTCTACCTGCGAGTGCCAGGGAGTGATGGTCATTACGCCCGTACCGAACTCCATATCGATCGCATTGTCTTTAATCACGGTTGCAGTGATAGGACCATTGATCCATTCAAGCTCAAACGTATCGCCATGCTTGTACTCGTTGTATCTCGCATCGTCAGGGTGCATGACTACGTACTTGTCGCCGAACTTAGTCTCTGGACGCACCGTGCCGATCTCAAACGGTCCATACTTGAAGGTATAGAAGGGCGTAGACTCTTCAACCGAGTCAGTCTCAATATCCGAAAGGGAAGTCTGATGCTTCGGGCACCAATTCACGGTGCGCGCACCGCGGTACACGAGCTTATCGTTAAACATCTTCACGAAGGTCTGCTGCACCTTTTTTACGAGATCGGGATCAAGCGTGAATTTCTGACGTGACCAGTCACAGGAGGCACCAAGTGAGCGTACCTGGTTTTCCATAGTCGCCTTGTTCGCAAGCGTGAAGGCGAGGATCTCCTCATAGAGTTCCTTCGGGTCCATCTGGAAGCGGGAGCGCCCCTCCTTCTCAAGCTTTTTCTCGTACACCACCTGCGTCTCAAAGCCTGCGTGGTCGGCGCCCGGAATCCAGAGCGCGCGATATCCCTGCATGCGCTTCATGCGAATAAAGATGTCCTGGAGAGCAACGAAGAGCGCATGGCCTGCGTGCAGATCTCCATTTGCATTCGGAGGTGGCATGACGATGGTGTACGGTTTTCCGTCCATCTGCCCGAGCAATTCTAGTGGCAGGTTATCGGGATTGAAGTACCCGCTCTCTTCCCACATTGCATAGATGCCGGGTTCGGTTGCTTTCGGGTCGTAGGGCTTCAGAAACTTCTCGTCCATGATATGAGGACTATAACAGAGATGTGGCGTAATTTCTCGCTTGGGGCTACTGGCGAACTTCATAAAGTCGTGTTATAATCCATTCAGAACATTAACCCGCGAGACTGGAGTGTGGCATGCGTAGCGTAGGCCGAAACGACCCGTTCTTTACTGTTGGGGAGGATGTCCCACTTGAGCGACTTCCACCCGCAAACCCCTACCTTCTACTACAGGCATACGTAGGATTTTCCGGTTCCTTGGATGACGCAAGTCTTGCTCAGGACGCCATGTCTATCTTCTCAACGGAAACGAGTGTCCCGCCTGGCGAAGTGTTGGTATCACCCGATCTTCTCGAAATAACTGCGCACGAGCGCATGCTCGCGTATCTGAGTCTTCCGCCGGTGACCTTCATGACTATCGATATTCTGCGCTGGTTTCCAATTCCGCTTCCGTTGCTACTCGATCAGTTGCAGCAGGCGAAATATCCAGCGACCATAAGGCCACTCGACTATATCCATATATTGCGGATATTCGAGCTCATGAAGAAATACCGCACATCGGGACATGACACGCCGTTGCGCAGAGGGGTCAAAGGTCGCAATATATTCGCCTTCAGTGACTATGCTGGCGAATTAATGCATACCGCTGACGAATCAGTACACACCACTGATTTGACTGCGCGCACGTGGACGCTGAAGCCGCATAAATGGGAAACCTTCGCGTACAAGAAAGGTGATCGAGTGTTCTTTGTGAAGGAAGAGCATGTTGCACCTTAATGATGAAGCCCGCGAAGTGATTCGCGGGCTTTCCATGTTACGCTCTGCCTCAGGAAAAACGGAGATTGTCATGCCACGCATCGACTCACTGTATGAACGCCTGTGCCGGTCGGCCAAAGCACACGTCGCCAAGAAGCTCAGTTCTCTTCGGGAAAAGCCGAAGGTGTATAAACCAAAAAGAAGAAAGGGTCCGCACTAGCGGACCCTCACTCGTTATACAAGAGACAAATTCCCCTCCGCTCGCAACGTTTCTAAATCCGCCCGCATCCCACGCAGATATCTAAAGTATCCGGACATCCCGATCATCACTGCGTTATCAGTGGTAAGTTCGCGTGGTGGGATGTGGAGCGACACGTAAGGCAGCTGCGCAACCCGCTCTTCAAACACACGTCTGATGTGCTGATTTCCGGACACGCCTCCACCTATAACAAGCGTCTGAGCATTTGTCTCATCAAGTGCTCTTGCTGTCTTTGTCCAAAGCACATCAGCAACCGCATCCTCAAACTCGCGCGCGATTGCTTTCTTCTGCATGTCGTCGAGTCCCTCCATCTTCTTCAGCTGATACATGATCGCGGTCTTGAGTCCCGAGAAGGAGAAGTTACAGGTGTTGTCATTAATCATTGGGCGCGGGAAAGGAAGCGGATGCTTTTCCTCATTGTTCACTCTTGCTTCCTCCGCTAGTTTTGAAATTTGCGGACCACCGGGATACGGAAGATCGAGCATGCGTGCCACCTTATCAAACGCCTCTCCCACCGCGTCATCACGCGTGTCTCCCATAATCTCGTATACAAACCACTCTTTCATAGCGACAATCTGCGTGTGTCCTCCTGAGATAAGGAGGCCAACAACCGGAAGTGCGGTATCTGCTATTACAAGTGACTCATCCTCAGCCTTCGCAAGCGCAGAGAGTAGATGTCCCTCCATGTGATTAGCACCGATAAGCGGCTTGTCCCATGCAAGTGCGAGCGCCTTTGCAAAATTCACCCCAACCCAAAGCGCAGGCTCAAGTCCTGGACCGTGGGTGACTACGACCGCATCGATGCTGGGCACTGCAGTCTCCGTAAGATATGAGAGAAGTGTTTCGCCAAGGCCTGGCTCGCGCTCAAGGAGAGTGGCGAGCTCAGCGGAAAGTTCTTCAGGTAGAGTCTGTACCTCTTTGGTCTGCATCTCTGCTTCTTCAAGTGCGGAAGAAAGAATTGGTACGAGGTTCTTCGCGTGTTCCCGCTTTGCGAGCATGGGAAAGACACCCCCGTATTCTTTGTGCACCTCTATCTGCGACAGCAGTGCGTTACCGAGTACTCGAAAGCGTGCGGAGGTCGTGTCACCTTCGCACTCCATGATTGCGATCGCTGTCTCGTCGCAGGAGGTCTCAATCGCTAGCAGCTTCATCTTTTTCAACAAAGGTCCACGGAACCGGTACGCCTGCAGGAATTGCAAAGCCTGCGGAACTCTTGTGTCCGTTACCTCCGTACTTAGCAGCGATCGCTGCAACATCGACCGATCCGTCTCCACGGATAGAGACTCCATATCCCTTCGGGTGTGCACTCACCACAAGTGCGATAGGTCCCTGCTTTCGCGCGAGCAGGTTACCAACAAGTGACTTGAGCGGCTTCAACGGATGCGCGGTCCCGAAGTAGCAGGTATAACCCTCAAACTCGACCAAGTGTGCTTTCTCAACCGCAAGGTTTGCAAGATGCTCAAAGTATTCCGCGTAGATGCGAGCACGTGAGAGAACCGATTCTCGTGTCGTTTCGTTCTCAAGTTCGGTCACGATCCGATCCCATTCCTCAAAGGTGTAGGGCTGGATGGTGAGATAGCAGAGGACAGCGCGGGTATCGGTAAGCGCGTAGAGGAACAGGTCATCGTCCTCTACATACTGCAGAAGTAGGGGGGTAGGAGTATCAGGATGGAAATAGTTCCAGGCGATCGTTGCACCCGACTGATCGTTCGTGAACCGATGCTCGGGCATCGTCTCCACAATCTCCCGCACTCCCTCATGATGATCGAGGACCGTGACACTTCCTGCTGCTTCGACAAAGCGATCCATAATTTCTTTCTCGTACGTAAAGTCGATGAAGTAGAGGTGTGCGCCTGCGACTTCTACTTCAGGCACGGCGTCCCGATAGAGCGGGATATATTCAGCTGCCTCACCGAACTTCTTCCAGGCAGCATAGGCGCCTCCGAATCCGTCCGGGCAGCTGCCGTGATAGAAGACGATCGTTCGTTCCATATATAGGGTTATAGCGCATTCATGCGGTTAACGCGAAGCCGCCGCCCGGGGTGGGCGGCGGCTGACTTAGATCTTTCCCGGTGGAAAGAGCTTGATGCTCACAAGCAGGAGTACGACGATGACGGGTGCAGCCGCCATCGTAAGTGCTACTGCTTCGTTATTTTCTAGATAGGCATTGAATACCTGTGCGATTGTCTGCATGACGCACCCTCCCTCTAGCAAAAAGCGTACCACTCATCTGTATATTTCAAACCCCTATTCACACGATGTGCGCGGTGAGGGATTCGAACCCCCGACATCGTCAACGTCAATGACGCGCTCTACCAACTGAGCTAACCGCGCAGAACTCCCGCAGAATATCGTGTTTGACCCGAATATTCAACACGCGACTATGCGGGTGCTGAAGCAGGTACTCCTTTCAAGTACTGTTTCGAGAGATCGCGGTATTGCTTTGATCGCAGTGCAAAGAGGGTGGCGATGAGGCCGATGATACCGGTCATGATAAACACAAGCGCGATACCGCGGTCAGGTCCGGTGCCAAACCAATCACCTATAAGCGCAACGCCTGCGCCCGTGGTCATGAACGGGATGAATACGAACTGTGCGATAGGCGCCATGATAAAAGCCGTAAGCGGGGACGCTAACTGCTCTACCGACTGCGCAAACCCAAATACGCGTCCCTGGCGCTCGGGTGGCACCACCTTCTGAATGACAGTGTGTTCAGCGGCCTCGATAAAGGGGAAGGTGATCATGTAGAAGAACATGCCGATCGCAACAAAGATGATCGACGAGTAAAGCGGGAAGAGACAACTCACCACCCAGATCACCACGTTCGCGAGAAGAAGCGTCCGCAACGGATTCTTCCCAAGTCCGAGCTTCGCAATCAAGAATCCCCCGAGCATGAAGGAGAAGGAGAGTGCTCCAAGAACAAATCCCCACAGCTGCACTGACACCATTGAAAGCGCGTACGCGTCCAGGAGGGACATGAACACACCACCGAGGAAGTTATTGAAAGTGGTGAAAAGAATGAGTGCGATCATTCCGGGAATCGTCGCAAGAAGAACGAGGGTTCCCCTAATATCAACACGCTTCGATTCCTCCTCCTTTGTTGCGTCCGGTACTGGCTCAGGGAACGCAAGAAAGAGAAGGTGCACGATGGTGGCAAGAGTAAGTACTGCGGCGAGTATGAGCACGTGGTACATGCCCGAGTACCCAACCAATAGTCCGCTAATCACCGACACGGTTCCAAACGCGATACCACTCACCATGCCAGCAAGTCCGTTTGCTTTGTCACGACGCTCTTCGGGGATGAGAACAGTAATGAGAGTAGGGAGTGCGATCGTGCGGATATTTCCCGCGATCACCCCGAGGATAAGAATTGGGATGAAGGTCCAAAGGAGTACGCTCGACACGTCACTAAACGCACCGGGTGCGGCCTGTATGTACACAACAAACCCTGCGATGTAGGCAAGAAGAGAAACAATACTCGAACCGAGCATCACGAGCTTCTTGGGGTAGTGATCAACGAGGCTTCCAAACCAAAACCCAGAAGCAGCCGTAAGTACCAGATAGATACCCGCGATCATACCGGTTGCAAACACCGACTGCGTCTCCAGAAAGACGTAGAAGGTTATGGCGAACCAGACCGTGAAGTTGGTCACGGAAGAAAGCGCCGTATTGACGAGTAGGTGGTAGAACATCTTCATGAGTGTGCGAGTACCATACCACCTCATCTGATGGGGAGAAGGTGAAGGGTTTTAAGGAGTCGAAATAACAAAACCCCGCAACCAATTGGATGGTGCGGGGCTTTCTTTAAAGTCAGATCAGGCGGAGTCTTAGTGGATCAGATGCTCGACCTTCTCGCACGGAACCAAAGTGTGGCTCGTGCTGCTGGCGTTGATCTGGCCGACGTTCCTGCTGAAGAGGACACTGAAGCACAGACCCGAACGATCATCTTTCGCATAGGTCGTCTTTTGGATGACGGCTCTGGCGTCGGATTCACTTGGCGCAGCAACCTTTGGCGAACAGCCGGTCGTGCAGAGAATGGCCGCGGTTGCGAGTATGAGAGAACGCATGACGAGATCCTCCGTTTGGACCCGGATGGGTGTGGCATCTGTCGAGTGCAAATATAGCACTTTTGTATTAAAAGTCAATCATGACCCGCGTTAGTCAGAATTGGAACCTGCTGGTGCAGGAACTAAATGGGTGGCTGGTGCTTGGGCGTTCGATGAAGTCCACATAAACAGAAAGCCGCCACATACAAGAAGCGCGGAGGCTTCTGTAGCGGCGGCGGTAAGATCGCGGCACTTCTAACTTGTCCGCAGGCGCACGGCTCCGCGTACCATGGCAAATGCCGAGGAGAACGCCATGGTAGTAACTGTCCACCCGAAGATCGGGCCGATCACCCAGCGCATGGGTTTGCCATCGAGATAGGTGATGACGGTCGTCGTGGGAATCTGAAGTCGCCAGATCCCCACGAGTGCGAAGATGGCCGCCGCCATTACAAGCCAGCCGATCTCGGCGTGGCGATCTGTGTTGATCCTGTAGGTGGCGAGTCCCGCGAAGGTGAAGATATAGAAGAGGGCGGCCAGACGCTCACCGATGAGCGGGTCGAACGTCTTGGTCACCGAGCCGTTGAGGAATGTCATGTCTGCCGTAAAGGCGAACAGGCCAACCCCAGCCAGTCCGAGCAAGCAGCGAGCCAGAGAAATCGACATTGAAAGAACCTCCCTATGAACAGGAGTATATTGCTGTTTGTGTATGAAAAGTCAATTGTGACTCCACGGGGAATCGAACCCCGATTTCAGCCGTGAAAGGGCCGCGTCCTAACCGTTAGACGATGGAGCCTTTAGTGAAAGGCGCACACGTCAGCATGCTACTACGGTTTCCACGCCCAAACAATCTCTCATTTGACTGAGGTGTTAATATATAAGTACTCGAAATCGATATGAGTACTGATTGGCGACAAGACGCTGGAAGGAAGGGTGCGTTCGCGCGTATTGCGCTACATGGCAATCCAGGTACGGACGCTGGTCGTAGGTTGGGTGGTCAGCGCTCACTACAAACACATAAAAGAAAGAAGACAGGATTCAAATTACTGCGAAAGATCTCCTTCCCCAGACCTTCTGTACAGCTCGCTGAGCTCCTGGGAATTATGTACGGCGATGGTCATGTCGGGACTTATCAGCTCTCAATCACTACCTCCTCTGTTACGGATCTTGAACATGCTCAGTATGTAAAGGAACTTCTGGAAAAGCACTTCAAGGTTCCCGTTTCCCTTACTATTCGCAAGGCTAAGAATGTCTGCATCATTCTCTTGTCTTCTCGCGAAGTCTGTCGCTTTTTCGCATCTATGGGAATGCCCATCGGTAATAAGATCACCGCAGGTATCGAGATACCTCAATGGGTACATGATAATCAGAAATATAAGCATGCTGTTCTAAGAGGTCTCATCGATACCGATGGGTGTGTTTATCAAGACAAGCACATCGTGAAGGGAGTAGCTTATACATCAACCTGTATTGCATTCACGAGCGCATCGCCAGAACTTATAGATTTTGTTCGCGATACATTGACTGCTGAGGGGTATTTTGTAACTGGATCGGGCAGGAATATTCGTCTACGTAGGCGCGGTGATGTATTGCGGTATGCGAGTGAAATTGGATTCGGTAATCCTAAACATTCGCGAAAGATTACGGTATAGTCCTAGTCACCGGGAGGGGTCGCATAGTGGTCTAGTGCAGTGGTTTCGAAAACCACCATACCGCAAGGTATCGGGAGTTCGAATCTCCCCCCCTCCGCCAATGAAACCTGCTGAATGTATTGAGTGTGGATCCGGTGCTGTCTATCACCGTATTACGTATGTCTCGATCCTGATGGACGAGCTTACGGCAGGACTCATCCCAATTCCCAAAGGTTCAAACATCTTCACGCGTCTGGTGCAGCGCATCGAGCGTGCGCTCACCCCGCACTTCATCGATTCCCTCATGCGCTTCAATCTCGCGAAGCGCGTTACGGAGCCTGACGAACACACCCAGCTCCTTGCCCTTATGCTCTGGAACGAAGGAAAGGAGCGGGGAATTGTCATGGAGGAGTTCCGGCTCTTTGATCTGCCGAGAAACATATTCCTCGCACGACTTCCAAATGGAAAGAAGATCGCGTTTGAAGGTATCCCGCTTCCTAAGTCAGAACTTGAGCGCGTTCACTGGATGGATGATAAGGCGGAACTCAAGAAGCGCTTTAGGAAGATCGGGCTACCGGTCGCCAAAGGAGGGGATGCTCGGAGCCTACACCAAGCGAAGAAGATCTTCCGCTCCGTTACTCCTCCGGTGATCGCTAAGCCGCACTCAGGTTCAGGCTCACGGCACACCACGCTGCATCTGGTAACGGAAGAAGATCTTGAGCGCGGGTTCCGTATCGGTAACGAAGTGTCACCGCGTGTGGTGATCGAAGAAGAACTTGTAGGTCCCGTATACCGAGCAACCGTAGTGGACGGAAAATTCGCCGCTGCACTTAGGCGTGATCAGCCCTATGTGACCGGAGACGGGCGCCGCACCATCACCGAGCTCGTTGAGGAAGCGAACACGCATCCCGCTCGAGGCGGACCGTACTTCCATCCCATGCAACTTGATGAGGCTGCTGAGGCGGAGCTTGCGTGGCAGGGGCTTGCTATCGATTCAATCCCAGAAGCCGGGAGAAAGGTCACATTGCATCAGAAGATCAACTGGTCGGTGGGTGGTACAACGGCAGACGTGACTGACGAAGTGCATCCGGTGAACGTCGCGCTCTTTGAGGAGGTCGCGCGAGTACTCAAGGCTCCCATTGTTGGCCTCGACTTCATCATTCCCGACATTACCCGCTCCTGGAAGGAGCAGGATCGCTGTGGCATCCTGGAGTGTAATTCCATGCCGTTTTTCGATAACCACCACCTCCCGTTTGAGGGGAAGCCCCGGAACGTTGCTGCCCTTATATGGGAGATGAACGGCGTTTAGCCCCTTCATTGCTTTTTTAGCCTCACCTTTGGTATAGTCGAGGTACAGGTCGAATTGCCAGCCAACTAAGCATTGGATGGCTTCTCTTTTTGAGAGAGGTCATTCTCCACAAATCACATGGATGATGAACAGAAGGTAGAGGGTGAGGTCGTCGAGACCCCCGTAGAAGAGGAAGTTGCCCCTGAGGCCGCTCCGGAGACTGGTGACGAGGAAGCAGCTGCGTAAGCAGACTTTCAACTCCCACAAAGAAAAACCGCTCCTATGGAGCGGCTTTTTCTTTTATCGATTTCGCATCGTCCACTGATAGATATCCTCGAGTGCTTTCACAGCGTCCCCGGCCGCAATGTTGTTTTGATGGTAGAGCTCGTCGGTTGCGTCTCCAGCTGCCCATACGCCTTCAACAGAGGTGGTCTGGTTCTTCGGGTTTGTCACCACGCGTCCCACCTCATCAAGGTCGATCACACCCTTAGCGTAGTCAGTATTTGGGATGACGCCGATCTCAGCGAACACGCCGGTGACGGCAAGCTCCTTCGTCTCTCCAGTTTCAATATTCTTAACCACGAGTCCCGACACAAACTTCTCACCCTTTACCTCAACTGGCTCAGTGTTCGTGAGAACTGACATATTTGGATGCGCGAGCACCTTCTCGACGGTGATCGCATCTGCCTTAAATGAGTCACGGCGATGGATCAGAGTTACGCTCTTGCAGTAGGCAAGGAGCTGCGCGGCAGTCTCAAAGCCTGCGTTGCCGCCACCCACAACTGCCACATCCTGTCCTGCAAACAGTGGACCGTCGCAGGAAGCGCAGTACGTAACACCCTTATTCTCAAACTCATCAGCTCCAGGGATGGTGAGCTTTTTGCGACCAGCGCCAGACGCAATCAGCACGGCACGACCAGTGAATGACTTTCCATCGCGAGTAGAGATCATAAATCCACCCTCAACCTTCTCAAGCTTCTCAACCCGGTCTCCGTCAACGATCTCAAGTACGTCACCTTTGTACGCTTCCACATGTTCCTTGAGAGTTCGTGCAAGCTCGGGACCTGCAATCCGTACCGTACCAATCCAGTTCTCAATTCCTTCTGAGACGGTGGACTGACCACCGAACTCTTCTGTAACAAGTACTGATGATAGCCGCTTACGCGCTGCGTATACGCCCGCTGCAACTCCCGCTGGTCCGCCCCCGATGATGATGAGATCGTTCATAGTGAGGAGAGTATAGCAAAATCCCCGGAACAAGTTCCGGGGATTCGCTTCGATTACTTCTTGTGTCGTCTGAGGAAGGACGGGATCGCACCCCATGCTTCATCCTCTTCTTCAGCGGGAGGGGGAGTCAGTGGCTTCTCATCACGCGTACGTGGCTGCGCCGTAACGACTGGCTCCCTACGCTCCTCCTTGACCGGCTCTTCCTCAACTACCACGACTGGCTCTTCAACAACGGGAGCAGGGCGTCGCATGAGGTCAGCAAATACCTTCGCCTTGGTCTCCTGTGCCTCCTCGGCTGGCATTGCAAACAGGGAACGCTCGATACCACCCTGCTGTCCTTCGCTCTCGCCCTCGGGGAAGCCGGTGGCGATAACGATGATGCGGATCTGACCCTTCTTCAGCTTCTCGTCGCGCATGATACCGAAGATGACCTTCGCGTTCTTATCGACGGAATCCGACACAACCTTTGCTGCCTCCTGGACCTCGAGGATACCGAGATCGTCTGATCCGGCGACCACGAAGAGGACGCCCTTAGCGCCCGTGATCGAAACATCGAGGAGTGGGGAATTGACGGCCTGTGCAGCGGCATCCTGCGCACGGCGTTCGCCGTCAGCAATACCGATACCCATAAGGGCAGGACCGGCGCCCTCCATGATGGCCTTGATGTCGTTGAAGTCTGTGTTGATCTCTCCGGGGGTGGTGATGATGTCGGAGACACCCTCAACGGCCTGACGGAGGATTTCATCGGCAAGCGCGAATGCAGACTTCGCAGTCGTGTTCGCCTCTACGATGGAGAGGAGTTTGTCGTTCGGGATCTCGATGAACGCGTCCACCTCACGCTTCAATTCTGCGAGACCCTGCTCCGCGATCTCCTTTCTCTGGAGTCCTTCAAACGCAAACGGCTTGGTGACGACTGCGACGGTGAGTGCGCCGAGTTCCTTCGCAATTTTCGCAACGATTGGTGCGGCACCGGTTCCTGTTCCGCCTCCCATACCGCAGGTGATGAACACCATGTCCGAGCCCTGAATCGCTTCCTGAATTTCCTGACGGGTCTCCTCAGCAGCACGTCGCCCGAGTTCCGGATTCATACCAGCACCAAGTCCCTTGGTGAGGTTCTTACCGATGTGAATCTTTTTCTTTGCGAGAGATCGGTGAAGATCCTGGGCATCGGTGTTCACGGCAATGAACTCAACCCCCTTCACCTTGGAGTTGATCATGTGGTTCACGGCGTTGCAGCCGGATCCGCCGGTACCTACCACGCGGATGCGTGCGAACGTCTCGATCTCTGTTTCTACGCGCTTGGACATATGAGGAAGCTAGAGCCCTGATAAATACTGGGCCCATAATACCAGTTCGAAGGGGTATGCAAATCTAGACAAATTATTCAGGAGTGTCTTGCTTGGGTGGGGAAATTCGACAATTATTCTGAATGTGACATAGCTGAGCAACAAAGTAGCAAGTAAATAAAAGGTATGGTCGCATATAGTGGCATGGTATAGTCCGGCCAGATAACAACCAGGAGAAGAGTTATGACCGATGCCGCCTATCGACTACAGGCTCTGGTGTTGCTTCGGGAAGGGATGCGTCTCTTCTATGATTGCCCCCTTAAGGGCGACAGTTTCGAAGCAGATAACTTCTTCGGGAAGTACAAAGGGAAAACCGCGATTATCGCCAGCTTCCCGATGGTGTTCGTAGGTCCGCTCGACAGCAAGGGCCGCCTTCCCGGCATGTACCTTAAATCCAAGTCCATCAACGTGCAGTTTGAAGGAGAGGAGCAGGTCCACTACGGCCTCAATCTTCATCACTTCGTCCTGCTCGACCCAACGACTACCGTGACCGATGCCGAGTACGAAGCCGCGCAACGCGCAGGTGACCTACCGCGACCTGTCGAGTTCTACCCGAGCGACACGGTCCGGAAAGGCGACGATCTACTGCAGGTACCGCGCGTTGTCCAAGAGGTGCAATTCAACGATAAGGGCGGGCTCCTCTACGTCCTTGCAGAGACGCAGGAGGCGAAGGATCAACGTAAGGCCGAAAAGGACGCACGGCTCGCCGAAGAGTGGGAGAAATTGAAAGCCAACCCAGACCGTTTGCCTAGGATGCTTTTTTCCGGCCACGATTTTCCGCAGACAGAGACCTGCAAGGGTTCTAACCTTGTGCTCATTGAGCGCGGGCCGGTCTACTTCCTGTACAACGAGCCCGAGAAGCTCTCCTTCGCTTCACCAGAGGAAGAGCTCAACTTCTGGGCTCATGACGGTCTCTCGAGGACCTTCTACGACTCTCGGCACGGAGTTCCGCACTGGGAATGGTCGCTCGAAATGGCACGTGAAATCCTCGGTCGGGGCGAGGGCGATCTCATCCTTTCCTCTAGACCATCTCGGTCGCGTAGTGGTGAAATGACGCCCCGGTATACGGTGCGCAAACTCCACCCCTGCTTCGACCAATATCGTGGCCGGGTTCGGGAGATTGCACTTTCAGTTACTGAACCTCCTCTCGAACAGGAAAGATCCATGCAGGAGTTAAGCAGAGGACTTCTGGAAATCGGTCGCGATTGAGGTAAGTATCCGCGTAACACTAACCGCCGCACCTGAAAGGGAGCGGCGGTTTCTACATCCCTAATCGCTACGGTAAAAACTGCTTAAAGAATTCCTGCACCCCAGAAGCAAACTCTTTCACTCCTCGTTTCTTCTTTGGCGCCTCGGTGTCGCCAGTGAGTCCCCAGAGTGCAAGACCGTACGCAACTGACCAGGTGGCGTCACGAACCTTCACATCAGTGGTGAGGCGCATATCAGCGACCCGAGAAGGGAGGTTGAGTGTTCCTTTGGCAATATCCGTGATGAGGCCCTGACCTGCGCCGCCTCCAGCAATCACGATACCGGCAGGAAGGGTACGTCCACGTCCAAGCTGCTTTAAATGCTTATCAATCAAATCGAAGATAGTACGAAAACGGTTGGTGATGATTTCCTCGACGCGTTTTCGGGGATACATGCTTCCAGAGAGCCTGCCAATCTTGAGACGCTCCGCGTCCTCAAGTGAGACCTTAAACCCAAGCGCAAGATCATCCGTGATGTGCGAGGAACCCATCGGGAACACCTTCACCGAGACTGGAAGTCCTTCATCATAGATCACGATCGAAGCGGTCTCGGAACCTATGTTGGCGAGTACACACCCCTTCATCTTCTGATCCTTAGTGAGTGTCACATACGACCCCGCGAGCGGAGATGCCATACGATCGATGACCTCAATCTCAGCCGCTTCTGTCACGCTCTCAAGCAAGTCCGCGTGCTGGGTCAAACACGTAATAAAAAGATAATCCGCTTCAAGGCGTGTGCCCTTCATCCCAAGCGGCTCACCAAGACTCTTCGCTCCGTCCACTCGATACTCAAGCGGTATCTCATGCAGCACGGTTCTATTTAAAAAGTTAGGTTGCGCTGCAAGCCGTGCTGCTTCCCGGGTCTTCTCTAGATCAAGATCCGTAATCTCCTGATCAGCACGCGAGATCACCGTCTCACCCTGCGCCCGCACCTCATCAAGACTGATGCCGCCAATAGCAAGGAACCCTTTGCGGATGGGCACGCCCGCAGCATGCTCTGCCTGCTCTCTGGCGGCCCGTATGCTGCCACTAGCGTCGTCTGGGTCCACCACATAGCCATGACGCAGTCCTCGGGTCTCTGAGAGTCCGGTGCCGATGATTCGTAGTACTGGTCCTTCCTGAGTGCGCACCTCCTCAACCACCACCACTTTCGTGTGGTGGGTGCCGATATCAATGCCGGTGGCGATGCGTCGTGCCATTTGTAGGGGATAGAGATGCGAGGCGGGCAAGTACTGTCCGCTCCTCGCGTTCCATTGTAGGCCCGTGACGCTTTCCGGCCAAATGAAATAAGCCGTGGATAAACAAATAACCGACGAAGTGTGTGTAGCTCATCTCATAACTTCCTGCCTGACGACGCGCTTCGGGAAGACAGATGATGATTTCCCCCGACTTCTTTCCAGATTCATAGGAGAGAACATTCGGAATGTAATCCTTCCCGCGAAGCGCGATGTTCAAACTCTTCGCTCGTGTCTCTCCCGCAAACACCAATGAGATATCCCAGCCGGGAAGTACCTTTTCAGCAGCTTTGGCGTACGGAAATGACGGAGCGCGACTCTTGGTGAAGTTCCGAGTATCGAGTGCCATGGAGGGAGTATATAACGCAAAGGCCCCGCTTGTGGCGGGGCTTGTTGCTAGCGCTTCTTGGTCTTTCGAGCCGCTGGGTCGATCTTCCCAAGTTTGACCTGCTCGTTGTATTCCGCGATGCGCTCGCCACGGATCATGGCACGAGCATGGTCGACGTTCTTCGACTTGGTGCGCGCGTAGTAGCGGCGCTTACGAAGAGCACGAACAAGTCCGAGGCCCTGGCCACGGCGGGAAAAGCGACGGATCAAGGAGGCAGAACTCTCGTTCTTGCCGCGCTTAACCTCTACGCGTACTGCGTTAGTCATACAGAAGAGACTAGCAAATGGCCGATATTCTGTCCAGAATAGGCTAACCAACCTGCTTCAGCATATCGACCAGATGGTCGAGTGGTATGAAGGTTTCGGTATGCGTTGCCCGTTCACGAAGAATCACCGAGCGCTCAAGCGCTTCTTTCCGTCCCATGATCAGAACATATGGTGGATTAACCATATCCACATATCGCATCTGCTCAGTGAGTGACGCAATACCAATCGACTGCGTGAGCGGGATACGTGCGCGTCGGAGGTCATCCGTCATCTTCATACACTCACGCTTAGCTTCGTCGCCAATATGCACGAACACGAAGCGCGGAGAACTCTTCTGCTTAATTGGGGTAACGGGCTCCTTGCCCTCTACCGCAATGCGCACCACTGCACCCACCGATGGCACGTGGCTCTTAAAGAACGGGCGCGCAAAGTCGTTGTACCGAGAGCCCCAGGCCTGGATACCCTCTGCTCCTGCAATCTCAAAGCAGGTCTCGCTCCAGGAAGTGCCGCGTGACAAAAGGGATGGCGCAAGCTCATACGGAGTGTCGGTTGATTCAAGGTACTCCAAGACACCTTCAAAATGTTTGCGGCTTGCCTCAGAGAGGTGATCGGTCGGTGAGGGAAGCTCGCCTGCCTCGTCTGAAAGACAGAGAAGCTCTGCAGCACCGAACACATCCCCCTGACGAGCAGACGCCACACAGTCCTGCGGAAGGGTCGCCCCCTGCTTCCTAAAGAAGGAGGTAAGCTCACGTGCAAACCTGCCCCGTGTCTCGCGGTCTCCCATGGAATTCAAACGAAGGGTTGGCTCAGTCTTCACCAAGTCATGCACGAGTGAGCGCACGGCACGGATTAGTACCGCATCGGCAATCGCATGCTCAACACCAAGCACATGGAACTGGATGATGATCTGCTTGGGGGAGGGTCTCCCGCTCGCAGCATTCGTGTGCCAAACAAACAGAGGCTGCAGTGTGGAGGGGGTAAGTCCCGCGTCGCGCACATGCTTCAGTAGGGTCGCGACCTCACGTGCCGCTGGATCAAGCGCCTCAAGTGCAATCGTGTCCGGCATCGCTTCCTTGGCACCCTTGCCACGCCTGCTTGCAGCGAGTGAAGAGAGGGGAGCGAATCCGTAATAGGTGCCGATCGCGTGCGCACGCTTCAGTACGTCATCAGCGCGGTGCGTAGCGGTACTCATTGCGGTTCGGTGACAGAACCCGGAAGCACATCGGTCGTGTCGGGCGGCAGGAGCCTGATGAACGCGCGACCCATCAGATCTTCCTTCGGAAGGGGGCCCCACACGCGAGAATCTGAGCTGCGAGGACGATTATCACCCATCACGAAGTATTCCCCCTCGCCCAGAGTCGAATCGATGGTGTAGGTAGCGTCTTCGGAGACGATATAGGACTCATCAAGCTCAATCTCGGTGCCATCGGTCTTGGTAATTGAGGTCTTACCCTCATCAATGTGTACGGTTTCTCCGGGAAGCCCGATCACGCGCTTGATGTAGAAGACTTTTGGATCGTTTGGATATTTAAACACCACCACGTCACCGCGCTTGGGAGCACTGAAACGATAGGAGAGCTGATCGACGATCAGGTAGTCACCACTTTTAAACGTTGGAAACATACTTTCGCCTTCAACCACGAACGGTTGTGCAACAAAAAGCCTGATGGGGATGACGATAATAACAGCGAGCGTGATGAAGGTGAGAATCTCTTTCATCGCGGCGCCGAGGAACTTCATGTGTGCGTATTGTATTCCTACTTATTCGCGCGTCAACTTGCGCAAATAAAAAAGGGTGAGAGGGCTGCCGCTTTGGTAACGGCAGCCCTCGAAGAGACGTGATCTCGACAGGCTTAGCAACAGGGCCAATACGCACGCGGGCTGCGGGTCGCGGCTTAACCACCTCTCTTCCTCTGTATTCCATCGTACTCCTGCTTATGGAGTGCGGATGAGTTATCCACTTTGCTATGATGCACGCATGACGACGGAGGAACTCATAATCAAAAACCGAGATGGTCTGCGCATGCCCGCCAATCTCATTCTTCCGGACGGAGAGCCTAGGGGTACTGCAGTCGTGTTGCATGGTCTTGGTGGGTGGAGGAATCAACCAATCGTCGTGTCTCCTGCGGAGACGCTCGCACGCAGAGGCTACGCCGTGCTCCGCTTTAATGATTCAAATGGCATTACGAGTCCGGACGGAGATTTCTACCGAAGCACCACCACGCAGTACACGAAGGATGTCGAAGACGCACTCGCCTTCATGCGCACGCAACCTTGGAGTGCTGGACCTATAACACTTGTCGGGCACTCACTCGGCGGGCTCGTGGCAGCCTGGTACGCAGCAGAGCATCCTGAGGAAGTGGAACGGCTCGTGCTGATCGCGCCCGCTATCTCATGGAAGACGATGTGGTGGGCATGGCTTCCTATCGCACTCATCTGGCTCATCCGCGGACACCGCATGATGCTTGGTATCGATGGAAAGAAATTCGCGCTGTCTCCACTGTGGTGGATGGACTTCTTCAAGTTTGACGGTCATAGCTATGCTTCGAAGATAGCGGTTCCCACGCTCGTCATCTCTGCTGAGCTCGACCATACGGTGGCACACCCTCACCATCAACGCGCACTCGCTCGTCGCTTTGCCAAGGGTGAGCATTCCATGGTCGCTTTTGCCGACCATGACTTTGACGGGCATATCGACGAAGTGGTTGATACAATTGATCAATGGCTTACGTCATCCTAGGACTCGGGAATCCCGGCGGGGAATATACGAAGACTCGGCATAATGCCGGGCGCATGGTTGCTGAACTTCTTGCTAACGAGAAGGGTTTTGCGTTTGCCGTAAAGAAGTCCGCTCATGCACTCGTTGCCGAAGGGGTACTTGGCAAAGAGAAGGTGGTCATCGCGCTTCCGGAAACCATGATGAACCTCTCAGGAAAGACGGCTGCAGCGCTCGTAAAAAGTAAACCCGCTGCAAAGAAGCTGCTGGTGATCCGCGACGAACTTGATATGCCGCTTGGCGCCATCAAGATGACGGTTCCTGGCCGGGGCTCGGGAGGACACAAAGGAATTGAGTCCATCATGCGTGCCCTTAAAACCAAGGACTTTGTTCAGATGAAAATCGGAATCTCTCCAGCAACCCCAAAAGGAAAACTCAGGAAACCTGAAGCGGGCGAGGACGTCGTATCACACGTACTTGGCAAGTTCTCTCCAAAGGAAGAGCTGCTACTGAAGAAAACACTTGCACGTGCTGCAGAAGCCGCACAGCTCTTTGTTGAAGAGGGTATTGAGAAGGCGATGCTTGTTGCTAATACCCGCTAGAGCGAAGGGCCCACGACTGCACGAAGCTTGTCGTGATAGTCCCTGGTACAAGCAGCGATGAAGCCATTGATCGGTCCGTCATACCGCTGCTCGTTACCCTCCTTGTCAGTCACCACGCCACCTGCCTCTTCGATGATGACCTTTGCTGCTGCTGCGTCCCAGGGTTTGGTGCCGGGATACACCACACCCTCAATCTGACCGGCAGCAACGAGCATGGTTGAATACACGGTCGAGCTATAGGAAAGGAATCGCACGTCGGCATCTAAAAGGCGTTGGAAGAGTGTCATATCCTTAAATCCCCGATGATTGTCCGTCTCGATGTAGGTGCGGGATAGTTCAGTATGTGCCGACGTGTGTATTCGTTCTCCGTTTAAAAAGGCACTCTCACCCTGGACTGCGTGATAGAGGCGATCCATATACGGGTCGTACACGACGCCGAGCACCGGCACGCCATTTTTGACGAGCCCCAGCGAGAAGACGTTGGTGGGTATGCCACGAACATAGGGAGCAGTGCCATCGATCGGATCGAAGACCCAGGTATACTCGCTCTCCTTGGTGCAAGAACCCTCCTCACCTAGAAGGCAGTGTTCGGGGAAGGCTTCGGAGAGACGGGTGATAACGAGCGCATTCACTTGCGTATCCACCTCGCTCACCGGCGTATAGTCATCCTTATAGGCATGAGGGACACCAATACCAAAGGCATTAGTCATAAGGCCGCCAGCCTCGAGGGCGACGGCCTTTGCAATATCTAGGTAGTGCGGCATTTGTTTTAATCTACGTCCGAGAATATGAAGAATTCATGAAGGCATTTATAAACAAATTGCCGCAGGATCCGGTGAAGGATTGCCTGCGGCGTTAGTTATGTGCTCCCGCATAAAGGGGTGGATTGTAGGTAGTGCGTTCACCCCAGCGCGCGAGGACGAGCGTGACCACTTCGATGTCATCAATGAATTCACGTTCCATGATGATCATATTGGCAATCACGCTGATGACTCGCACCTCGCCATCAACCATCTGTCGCACAAAGAGCCTGATGTCATCGGGCCACGGCTTCTCGTCGAGTTCGGACGCATCGTAGAGGAAATGATGTTGGTATTCCTTCGCAAGAATACCGATCCACACACTCGATTCTCGGAGGTCGGTCTCGACATGTTGCCCGCCGTTGAGGTGGACAAGATCGCGCTTAGTAACTAGTAGTCCCACTTCATCGCGCAGCTCGCGTATGGCAGCCTCTACAGGCGTTTCGCCAATTGGTCCGCTCCGTCGACCGATTTTCTTCCTGATTTTTCCGACTGGTCGCGGCAGCTTGATGGTTCCGCTTACGAACCATTCGCGAACTCCGGGAACGTATAAGTCGTCAGGATGAATGCGGCCGATTTCGCGTAGTTGCTCAGTCCGCCACACGTAGTGGACCTTTGCGCTTTTGCGACTCTTAGCCCAGCGACCATCAATAGTGGTAAAGAACGTTGTATCTCGCTCGTTGTACTCCTTCTGCAGCCTTGTAATAGGGGCGTGAAATTTTCTTGGATCAACGCCGAAGTGCAGGCACTTCAGCAGGAGATCCTGTATCCGCATGCGCGGCATGGGTACTCCTTTCTCCTCTCGCACACTACTAGTTACAACACAAAGTGGCAACTACGCCAGTTCAGGAATCACCCGCTTAAGGTCCGCAAACCCTGCAGGCTTTATGAGGTAGTGATCAAAGCCTGCCGCAGCACCCTTCTCGCGTGCGTCGTCAGTACTAAAGCCGGTAAGGGCAATCAGCTTACCCTTGTATCCACGGGCGCGAAGAATCTTCGCAACTGCATACCCGTCCTGGTCGGGAAGGCCGACATCCAAAAGTACGACGCTTGGCGCAATCTCAGCGACTCGCTCGATCGCCTGGCCACCGTCATACGCATAGGCGACCTCGCAGCCGCGTAGCTCAAGGAGTCTCCCAATGCCCGCTGCAGCTGCATCGTTGTCATCCACGACTAGTATCGAAAGTCCTGATTGCTTGGATGCAGAGATATTCTCAGGATCCTTTGCGGTCGACGGGACCTGAGGGCTCGTATCAGGGAGAAGGGGAAGTCTGACGGTGAACTGGCTTCCCTTACCCATGCCTGCACTCTCTGCCGCCACGGTGCCACCATGCATCTCGACGAAGCTCCGTACGAGCGCAAGACCAATACCAAGTCCTTTACGACTTCGGGCACCCTGCTCGACTTGATGGAAGGGCGTGAAGATAGAATTCAGCTCCTCAGGACTGATACCGACACCCTCGTCGGTGACCGTAACTTCAATGAAGTCATTGGCGCGCTGCATCTTGAGGGTGATCGTGTCACCTGAGTTTGAATACTTTGAAGCATTCGTCAAAAGGTTTGAGAATACCTGTTCGACACGTACCGCGTCACCCATCACGCATTTGCGCTTCTTTGGGAACTTCAAGATAAGCGTCTGGTGTCGTTCTTTTATATAGTGCTCGGTTGAAAGCACGGCACGGCGTATCACGTCCTCAAGATCGAGTACCTCTGACTTCAGAGCCACCTTACCCTCGGAGATACGAGAGATATCAAGAAGATCATCCAAAAGCCGCTTCACTGTATCCATGCGATCCTCCATCGTTTCAAGCATTTTCTTTTCCTCCTCGTCGCGGGGACCTTTCATTTTCAGAAGATCGATCGAGGACACGATTGGCGCGAGGGGATTGCGGAGTTCGTGCGCGAGAATCGCGATGAAATCATTCTTGGCGTTTGATTCAGACGACACGCGTGCCACCGCGTTTTCCAAGGTCGACATCTGGGAGCGCATGATATTCGTGCTCACCCGTCGGTCTTCTTCAAGCGACACGATGATGAAAAAGGACATGCCGATGGTGACCAGAAGTGCCTCAACTTCATAAAGTCTCGTGACAAGGGTTGTCGCGTCCCCAACGAGAACCTCACCGGCTATCGCAAACCCTGCGGTCACAAGTAATCCGAAGCTCACCCACCTTGGCCGATGCCTAAGTGCGAGCCAGAAGAAGGGGATGACAAGGAAGTAGACCATCTCGATCCCAAAGAAGGTCTCTCGGTTGTATACAAAGAGCGCTGCATCAATCGCGATCAGGAGTAGGAACACCAGTGCAAGCTCGATCCACTCCATAGGCGTACGGCTGAAGCGCGGCTTTGCGAACCACCGTAACAGAAAGGGAGCAACGGTAAGAAGCGATACCAGCATCGCAAGGTATGCCTGTGCGAAGAGAGCTCCTGAGAATGCCAGACCACCAGCAACCTTTCCGACAATGATGAGTGTCGGGAGAATGAGCGAGGTGAAGGTAATCGTCAGGAGGAAGAAGAAGGTGTCGCGGAATCTTCTGAATAGAGGATCTACCCGAGCACTTCGCAGCAGATAGGCACCGATGACTGCTTGGATGGTCTGACCAACCGTGAACATGATGAGGGAGGGAAGTGGAAGCTCGCCAACCATTCCTCCTATGAGTGTCGCGATAAACACGACTGGCCAGAGCCTGACACCTCCAAAGAAAAGACCGGCAAGCGCAATTGCTGAGGACGGGAAGAGCATAAGTCCTTCCGGCAGCAGATAGACACGCGCAATGTGGGCTGCGAGCTGTCCAAAGAGCAACAGTGCAGCCACCCTCCACTCATGCATGCTGTAGAGGCCAAAGAGTCTTGGAGAAGGAGTCATGGATGTGCGGAGTATAGCAACATCGAAAATGAAGCGGGAATGAAAGAAGGCGCCCGAGAGCGCCTTCTTTCATTCGATTATTTCGCTTTTCCGGTGTAGGAGAGCGTCATTCGCTGATCCTTAGGCTCAAAGAGCGTGATCGAGAATGGGTAGGTCTTTCCAAGCTCAAGCGTGTCCTTGAGTTCCTGGGCAGAGGCAAACTCAGAGATGTGTACGAGGCCTGCTACCCCCTCCTCGATTGAGGCGAGCGCACCATGCTTGTTGTACTTGATGACCACACCCTGTACTTCCATACCCTTCTTGTACTTGTCGGAAGCTAGCTTCCACGGATTCTCGCGGAGTGCCTTGACCGAAAGGGATACCTTACCGTCCTTTACTTCGATGACCTTCACCTTTACCTGGTCACCTACTGCAAAGAGAGCGCGAGGATCCTCGACGAGGCCCCAATCAAGTTCTGAGATGTGCACAAGTCCTTCAAGACCCTGCTCGAGCTTCACGAAGACACCGAAGTCAACGGCGCCCGTAACCTCACCATCGATGACATCACCAACCTGGTACTTGTCGATGAGGGAGGCCTTCTCCTCGTCCTCTGCGCCACCGCGCTCAGAGAAGATAAGCTTTCCTTCTTTGGCGTCTGCGGTAATGATGCGGACTGAAAGCGGCATACCCTCGAGCTTCTTAAGCTCCATGAAGATCTTGTCCTTGTCGCCTTCAGGAACACGTGGGTAGTGGTCCTTTGAAAGCTGGCTTGCTGGGAGGAAGCCCTGGATGCCCTGCCACGAGAGCATGAGGCCACCCTTGTTCGCCTCCTCAACAGTGAGGGTGTAGATGGTCTGACCAGCGATTGCCTGCTCAGCCTCGCTCCAGATAGCTGCCTGACGAGCCTCCTTAAGAGAAAGCTCGATGTATCCTTCGATACCCGACGGATCAACAACCTTCGCGGTGATGGTGTCGCCTGGGTTTGCCTTGCGAAGCACATCGGCTGCATTCAGGTACTCGCGGCCATAGATGATGCCGGTACCGAAAGGGGGGAGGTCTACATACAGGCGACCACGTACGAGTTCGATAATCGTACCCTCCACCAAATCACCCACACGAGGTGGGGAAACAATATCGTCAATCTTGCCTGCCATCGGGTGGTCAGCATCAACCGTAAAGGTTGCTACCGTTGCCGGACGTGCAGGCGGATTCTTTTCATCCATATAAATTAAGAAGCGGGGCGTTCCCAGCACGTACTAAGATCTTCTCAGATCCCAGGGTTAGCGTGCGTGGTACTGGCCCTCACTTGAACAGGAGGACTATACCAGAACTGTATATAAATGAAACCCCCGCTAGCGAACTAGCGGGGGTTGGTGTGCGCTTACAGCAGCGCACGATAGTCACAAGGTTGGGCGTCCTGCATCTACTGTGAAGCGAACTGAGATCGCATCGCAGAAAATTGCAAGTTGCACTACCGTTCTCGTGAGTCTCTCTGGTTTCGACGTCTGGTCGAACTAACAGAGAGAGTGCAGCTGGCGGTCAGCTGCCGGCGGCGGTCAGCGGATGCTGCCGGCGCCCGGGGTCGTCAGGTCGGCGAAGAACTGCGGGGCCGAAGCCGCCGCCGCGCCGAAGACGTTGTCGATGCCGGCCAGCGTGTCGTTGGCGCAGGGCGTCGTGATCCTGGAAAATTGAAGATAACAGCCTCTCTGAGGCAGGTAGCTGGTCACCTAGGGCGACCTTTCCTTGATCGAGCGCATGAAGATCTCCTTTCTGCGCGGGTTACGAGAACCACGGAAGGGACAGCCTGAGCCATCCCTCACTGGGTGCTCACAGCAGGAGTAACCTACCATACCCCTCTATTATTGTCAAGATCTTCCGGATGTATCGAAATGTAAAAGTTCAGCCCCGGACCAACGTGTGGTCCGGGGCTGCAGTAGCGGATGTTACCGCTTCTTCTTGTTGCCAGCGTGGGCGGGCACCTCTTGGTGCTTGCCCTTCATTGCGGCACGTGCTTCCTTGTCGCGCAGAGAGCGAGCCGCCAGTTTGGCCTTTCGGTCAGCCGGCGTACCCTTGCGGACAGTGTTCAGGTCGAGCAGGCCGCTGTCGATCGTAACCTGCCGCACGTACGCGCTCGGCAGGCAGGCTTCCTCGAAGGCCATGACGCGCGAGGCGTCGAGCTTCCGAAGCACCCCGACCGAACGGCTGCGAACCGATTCGGCCCGCAGGACGCCTTCGCGACCGTATTCGGCGAGGACCTGGAGGACCTTGTCGATGACGTCCGGACTGCGTTTGCCGCCCACCTCCATGACGGAGATGAGCTCGTGGAGCGTGGCGTCGCGTTGCCGCGCGCAGCGCTCCCGTTCGGTATCGAATGAGGCCTCGATCTGACCGTTCATGACCGCGATGTAGCGTTTGGCCCGCTGGATGCGCGCTGCAGCTTGCTCGTCGATCGTCAGGGGATTGATGACCACCGTGTCACCGGTGCACACTGCCCGCTTCACGGAGCCGTCGACATAGAAAACGTCGACATGCTGACCTTCCCGAAGCGCGATGAGGGTCTCTTGGTTGCGATGATCCATCTCGATGATCTCGGCGTCGGTGATGACGTCGTAGGCGAAACGGATTTTCATGGTGGCCTGCACATTTTCCGGCACACTCAGGTGTGGGATCACCTGCAGCAGGAACGGGGGGTTGCCGCCGTTGGGCTGCGTGAGCAGCGGAAACGGCTTCTTGCTCGCCGGCTTCTTCCACTCGATGATCGCCCGGCGAACGCGGCCGCCCTCGGCTGCGCGTTCGAAGATGCAGGCGTTCTGGCGGTTCTGGAGGATGTAACGCTGACCCACGAAGAGGGCGGGCGCGCCGCTGGCGAGAGGATGATTGAGTTCGAGCATGATGCCCTCCTCGATCTTCCCCGTGCCATTCATTTTGAAGCAGTTGGCCGGCTTTTCTGACTCACCCAAAAGGGCAGCGGCGGAAAGTCCGGATTGCGACGCGGTGACAGAGGCGTGCTGCATAACACTGTCCTTTTCAAGGAATGAGGCTCTGCAAAAAGCAGACCTTTCGGCTCCAAGATCAACATTATCACACATATCCAAAATTGTCAATAATGTGGGGTATACAAAACCCGCAGAATTCTGCGGGTTGAAAGATCAATTGGGAGACTGACGGGAGCGTCGCATCGTGCGCCACTCCCGTCGCCCTTCGACGGTACCTCAGGGGATACAAGAGTACCAGTCGAAACCTACGCGAAACTGCGCTTCTCCGAGAAGTTCGGCGGAATGACCTTCTTCTCGTCATCATCACTCCCGCCCGGAGGGGAAGCAGTCGCGAGGAAGTGTTCCAGTGGCAGGCGCTCAGATTCAGCACCAGATGTGTCCATCTGCATGGTATAGGCACTCCCTTGTTGGGTACAACAATGCCCGCACGGGTGTGTGGGCTGTGGGACAAAGATAGCACACTTATATATAAAAGAAGGCCCGCGTCCTAACGAGGGCGCGGGTGGAATGTAGGGGAATCGACCCTGCCGCTCCAAACGTTTCGGGGACGGGAAGGCAGGATCGACCCTAGTGGAGGGACTAATTCATCAGCGATCGTCTGCTGACCTATATACGGTACGCCTACCCTGCAATTTGGCAAGGGGTAATAAGAAACCGCACATTGCTGTGCGGTGGGTGGTCCCGGCCTTGGGTGTCGGGAGTGGCCGGGACCGTGAGCGTTCCAAGGGGTCTAGTTGTAGACCATCGCGTCTCCATTACTAGAGGCTGAACATGCAGCTACGCTGCGGGTGAAGGTGGGCTGCGGAGCGCCGATTCCTAGTGCCCGAGGTGACCGAACTGTCTCATTTATTTTTCCTCTCAAACCGCACAGAACACGGTCCTTCAAAACGCTACCACGTCTTCATGATCCGCGGTATAATAGAGGAACGAATATGGTGATAACCCACCACGGCGGACAGTGTTTCAAGGTCACTTTTGGTGACCTCACGCTTGTCTTTGATCCCATCTCCAAAAAGGGCACCCTGCCTGGTGTGCGCTTTGGTGCTGATATCGCGCTTTCGTCTCGAAACCATCCCGACATGAATGGAATCGAGGAGGTTACCTTTGGGAACAAGGAACCGTTTGCCATTCT
>JBBTXR010000004.1:0-33807 GCA_038062175.1 Patescibacteria group bacterium | reverse complement strand
AAGGACGCCGAGAAGGTGGACAAGCTCACCCTTAAAAAGAAGGATGCAGCAGAAAAGGACGGTGCTATCATTGTGGTAACTCCGTAACTATATGGCCGCTGTCACTGAACATCTCGAACGGCTCCGGGCGAAGCCCCACCATGTCCGTCGCCAGATTGCCTTTGGTACCTCCGTTGCACTCACTGCACTCGTTGCGATTGGATGGATGGGTGCACTCGTATCCTCGCCTAAGCTTGCGATCGAGCAGCGCCCTACCACCGAAGAGGATATGAACTTTGGAAGCGCGATGACTGACACTAAGAGTAACTTCTCAGAGCTCGTGGGTGCGGCAGGAGCGGCATTCGGTGCTTCTTCCTCTCCCGCGCAGATCACCGTCGTCGACACAAAGACGCGCTCCACCCTTGATACTCCAAGGGACAACTATAACGATACGAAGGAGACCGTGATTCCGTTTTAATATATGCCTAAGAAGCAGGAACCAGTTCCGGCCGCAGAGCCGCGCATAAGCATCATTGATCAGTCGATTACGGCTGAGATGCGTCAGTCGTACATCGACTATGCGATGACCGTTATCACCAGTCGCGCCTTGCCTGACGTGCGTGATGGTCTTAAGCCCGTGCACCGCCGCATTCTTTATGCGATGCGCATGACCGGACTCACGCCGTCTGCAAAGTTCCGTAAGTCAGCGACGGTGGTCGGAGAGGTGCTCGGTTCCTATCACCCACACGGCGACATGTCGGTGTATGACGCTATGGTCAAACTCGCGCAGGACTTCTCAACGCGGTACCCACTCGTGCTTGGACAGGGAAACTTCGGTTCTATCGACGGCGACCCGGCCGCTGCGTATAGGTACACCGAAGCCAAAATGTCACGCCTCGCGGACGAAATGCTCCGTGATCTTGAAAAGGAAACGGTGGATTGGATTCCTAACTTCGACGGAAGTAAGCAGGAGCCAACCGTGCTTCCGGCAGCCGCACCAAATCTTCTTTTGAACGGTGCACTTGGTATTGCTGTTGGTATGGCAACCAATATTCCTCCGCACAACCTGCGTGAGGTGGTGGATGCAACCACCCATTTGATTGATAACGAGGAAGCAACAAATGATGACCTTCTCGAGTTCGTGAAGGGTCCCGACTTTCCCCTTGGAGGTATTGCCTTCAATCAGGCAGATATTAAGCACGCATACACGGGCGGGCGTGGTGGTGTGGTGGTGCGCGGCGAAGCTGAAATCATCGAGGAGAAGAAGGGAACGAACATTGTCATCACTTCGATCCCGTACCGCGTCAATAAGGCTGATCTCATCACCCGCATCGCGGACCTCGTGCGCGACAAGAAGCTCGAGGGTATCAGGGACCTTCGTGACGAGTCGACTTCGGACATTCGCGTGGTAGTGGAACTTAAGGGTACTGCGCACCCGCAGGCCGTTTTGAACGGTCTCTACAAGCACACCGAGCTTGAGAGCACTTTCCACTACAACATGCTCGCACTTGTTGATGGGGTGCCACAGACCCTTTCCCTGAAGGGAATGCTCGAGAGTTTCATTGCACACCGTAAAGAGGTGGTGAAGAAGAGAACGGAGTACGAACTTAGGAAGGCAGAGGAGCGTGAGCACATTCTCCTTGGTCTTTCGAAGGCCCTCGACCACATCGATGAGGTCATCAAGATCATCCGTGCTGCCAAAGATGTTCCGACCGCTTCTGAAGCTCTCCAGAAGAAGTTCGCCTTCACCCCGATCCAGACTGCCGCAATCCTTTCTATGCGCCTGCAGACACTCGCGGGTCTTGAGCGCCAGAAGATTGAAGACGAGCTTGCCGAGATCCAGGAGCTTATCAAGAAATTGAAGAAGATTCTTTCAAGCGCGAAGAACATTCTCGCGGTCGTACGAGACGAACTCGTCGATATTAGGGAGAAGTATGGAGACGATCGCCGCACCAAGATTGTAAAAGGTGGCGTGAAGAATATTTCCGTAGAAGACATGGTGCCGGACGAGGAATCAGTACTCGTACTCACCGCAGGCGGCTATGTAAAGCGCACGAATCCTGACGAGTACAAGATGCAGAAGCGCGGGGGTGTAGGGGTGGTTGATATTGCGACTAAAGAGGAGGACGTGGTCACGCACTTCCTCTCCGCATCAGCACACGCCGAGCTTCTTTTCTTCACTGACTACGGCAAGGCATACCAGCTCAAGATGTACGAGATCCCCGAAGGGAAGCGCGCGACCAAGGGTAAGAGCATTATGAACTTCCTCGCGCTCGCCGGAGACGAGAAGGTGACTTCAGTGCTTGCGGTTCCTAAGGGTGCCGCACGTGATGCGCTCTCGGTCTTCCTCGTGACAAGTGCAGGCGTGGTGAAGAAGGTGCAGGCGAAGAACTTCTCTGATGTGCGTCGTTCCGGTATCATCGCGATCAACCTCCAGAAGGGCGACAAGCTTGTCGAGGCATCGCTTGCAGGCGATGGTGACTCTATTTCAATAGTGACCGCAGCCGGTCAGTCCATTCGTTTTGACGAAGCAGATGTGCGTGCCATGGGACGCACGGCAGGTGGCGTGCGCGGCATGAGCATGAAGGGAAGTGATCGTGTGGTGTCAGCTGAAGTTGTGCCCGCTGATGCTAAGGCTGCATCACTTCTTGTCGTTATGGATAAAGGATACGGTAAGAAGACCAATCTCTCTGAATATAAGATCCAGGGACGTGGTGGCTCCGGTATTAAGACCGCGGAAGTAACTACTAAGACCGGTGAGATCATCGGCGCGAAGGTGCTTATTGGTGAAGCAGAGGAGGCTGAGGAGATTGTTGTGATCTCAAAGAAGGGGCAGGTGATACGCGTGACTTCAAAGGAGATCCCAACGCTTTCGCGTGCCACTCAGGGTGTCCGGATCATGAAGATGCGGGAGGGAGACTCCATCGCGTCAATGGTCGCGCTCTAGTTTGACACTTTTAACAGGAGTGTTATAGTCGCTTCGGAATGCGTATCTGCGTACCGTCGCAGCGCATAGAGCAAGCAAGAACTTCAGAGGGACTAATGGGTCATAAACCGAAAGATATTCCGGAGGTGATACTCCAGCCGCGACCGCTGCTGGTGTACCCACCGCCACTCTCGCCAGAGAAGCAGGTTGAATTCGACCGTGTCTGTCAGCAACGTATGCTGCAGTACCCGATCGCGACCAGGAACAGCGGCCTCGGTATTCTGGCGGATCCCTATGAGAAATAGTGAGGGCCCCGTAGGGGTTAAGGGCGTGTCGATATTCTCGGCACGCCCTTTTCATATACACAGCACCACGAGAAAAGGTACTTGACAAGTGCTGAGATAGGCATAAAATACTCCCCAGTAACACGAGGATGGACCCCGTGTTTGGAGGGAGGAAGTTATGAAGTTCACCACAAATCTGCAGGGCTTGCCCAGCCGACGCAGCGACCGTTCACGCCCCGATCCTGCCGATCGGCCCTTTGGCAAGCACGGTCCGCGTGTCGGCAAGCCGACGTCGCTGTCGACGGGGAAGAACTCCGGACTCGGTGTCTTCCAGCCGATCTACAGCTAGAACATCTCAACCAGTTGAGTAGGGGCGCGCTTCGGGAAATCCCGGGCGCGCCCTTTTGTTTGTGTTGATGGCTGAATCGCATGCTATTTTTAATACATGCACTTTTCGGATCCGAAAGGCAACGTCCTCCAGATAGGGCTTAAGGAAGGCATGAAGGTCGCCGACCTTGGTGCTGGTGCCGGACATTCCACTATTTGCGCTGCGCATGTAGTGGGGGAGTCAGGGCACGTCTATGCCGTCGATATTCAGGAGGATCTCCTGAAGCGTGTGCGTGAGGCGGCAGCGGATAGTGGCCTTAAGAATGTCTCTACCATCTGGGGTGACTTCGAGAAGCTTGGCGGGACTACTCTCAAGGATCAGGCACTTGATGCGGTGATCCTTTCAAATACGTTGTTTCAGCTTGAGCACCGGGAAGGTGCCCTTGCCGAGATTAAAAGGATCCTGAAGCCAGGCGGCAGGTTCCTGGTTGTTGATTGGGCAGGCTCATACAGCGGGATGGGACCCGCTCCCGAGCATGTGGTGCCTGAGCATGCTGCTGAAGAGCTTTTCATTAGCGGGGGATTTCATAAGACGAAGGCATTTCGTGCGGGTCCGCATCATTACTCAATTCTCTTTACTGCACCATGAGCAATCTCCGACCGTTCCAGGTAATCATCCTTGCCGTCTTCGGGCTTGCTGCCCTCATAGGGCTCGTTGTCTTCGCAAGCTTCCAGGGATTTGGAAGGACGGACAAGGATGTTGGTTCGGTGACCATCTGGGGAACGCTTCCGCAGCGTGATCTTGAAGTGGCCATGAATGAATTTAAGCGCCTACATAAGGAGTATGCGCTGGTGACGTATGTGGAGCGGCCTGCTGCAACCTTTGATACTGATATTGCAAATGCGATTGCGTCAGGCACCGGTCCCGATCTCATTCTTCTGCAGCAGGAGCACCTTGCTGCAGAACGTGCGCGTCTATCTGTCATTCCGTTCTCTTCGATCTCAGAGCGGGACTACCGTGATGTGTATCTTCCGGCCTTCTCAATCTTTCTGACTGCTGACGGCTCCTACGGTATCCCGCTTCTCGTTGACCCAATCGTCCTCTACTACAACAAGGATGCACTCGCGAGTGCGGGTGTAGCGACGCCACCTCGAACCTGGGAGGCGGTCACCGGTCTTACCCCTACGCTTACGCGCTCAACTGATGCGGGAACTATCACCAGAAGCGCGATTGCGCTTGGTGGCTACGATAACGTGATGAACGCACATGCGATCATCTCCCTTCTCTTCTTCCAGTCAGGGCAGTCGATCGTCGAGGGTGGTCGTGCAGCACTCTCACGTGGCGGAGAATCCTACGGCGTTTCGACCGCTGAGTCAGCCCTCAATTTCTATAGCGACTTCGCCAATCCCTCAAAGACCACCTACACGTGGAATCGGTCGCTCCCGACCTCTCGCCTTATGTTCGCGACCGGCGATCTTGTCTTCTATCTAGGGTTTGCATCTGAGCGTGATGCAATCGTGGCAACGAACCCGAATCTCGCGTTTGATATGGCGGCAGTGCCGCAGCCAGGGACTGCGTCTACTCGTTCTACCTACGGCCGTATCTATGCGCTTGCAGTGCCGAAGGCGTCCAAAAACCCAAACGGCGCATACGAGGTCGCGCTCGCGCTTACCCAAAGCGACGTGCTCCCCTTGATCGCTCGCGGAGCGGGTATGGCGCCTGGGGTGCGTAGCCTCCTTATTCCTGCAACCACCGACCTCTATGAGCCCGTCTACTACCCAGAAGCGCTTGTTGCTCGTGGCTGGCTGTCCCCAGCGCCAGCGACCCTTGATGCGATCTTTGCCGCTATGATTGGGAATGTGACCAGCGGCAGGATGAATACGAAAGAGGCGCTAACAACCGCCGACCAGGCGCTTACTGCCGCGCTCTCGCAATAAATCTATGAAGCGCATTCTCCCACTACTACTCCTTGGTTTTTTGATTTCAGCTCCGCTATCGGTATCGGCACAGTGTGCTGTTGGCAGTCAGAGTACCTGTAGCACGAACGACGTCTGCGCAAGCGTTAATGGTCAGCCTAAGTGTATTGCTGCACAGTGCGCACAATTTTGTAAGACAAACCAGACCTGCTTGAGTGCGTGTGGTACGTCTGCCTCAGCGGGTTCAGGTGGTCAGGGAAGCGTTCCAGGTAGTGGTGGTACGGGAACCATTCCTGGTTCAGGAGGTACGGGAACGATCCCAGGGAGCGGCGGTCAGGGTTCGGTAAGTCCAGGTCTCACCAATCCACTCAATAGCATTGATTCTCTTCCTCAGCTTCTCGCCGCTGTCCTTGCTGCAATTGTACGTATCGGCACCATCATTTTGACTCTTGCCCTCGTATACGTCGGCTTCCTTTTTGTGGCTGCACAGGGAAATGAGGAGAAGATTAGTAACGCGAAGAGTGCGCTTCTCTGGACCGTGATAGGTGGACTTATCCTTCTTGGAGCAAGCGCTATCGGTGCGGTTATCGGTTCTACCGTCGGTAAGTTATGACCTTTGCAGGGCTCGTTGATGGGGTAATTGTCCCTCTTTTTGATAAGGGAGTGATTCCGCTTCTTTATGCGATCGCATTCATCATGTTTCTCGTTGGTATCGTGCGGTACTTCTTCTTCGGAGGAGAGGAAGCGAGAGAGAAGGGTAAACAGCTCATTATCTGGGGACTCATTGGCTTCTTTGTGATCTTCTCAGTCTGGGGGATCGTGAAGCTTCTGCTTACGACCCTTCAGATTGGTGCATAACAGTTTGCAAGACCCATCCCTACTGCTACGCTAGAGCTATGGAAACTACCGGAACCTCCTCCAATCTTATCGACTTCATGCAGAAGATCATTCTGCTTATTGATCAGCTACTCATTCCGTTGATCTTCGCGCTCGCGCTCCTCGCGTTTATCTGGGGTATCTTCAATTTCTTCATTGCAGGTGGCGCTGACGAAGAGAAGCGAGAGAAAGGGAAGAGCTTCATGGTATGGGGTCTTATCGGCTTCTTTGTGATGGTGTCGGTGTGGGGAATTGTGAATCTGCTTGTGAATACGTTTAACTTCGGCGGAGCTACTCGCCCTAACTACCCGGTCTTTGAGCAGAGCAATCGAACCAATACACAAACTAATCCAACGTTTCCAACGGGTACCTCCGGTCGAGCATGCCAGAGCGCATTTGATTGCGGTGGCCTTGCGTGTCTGAACGGAATCTGCGCATCGGGGCAGGGGGTGGATTAATGTTTTCCACACGAAATCAAAGCCTCTATTGACGAGTTTTCCTGCCGTTCTATCCTGTATACGTATCTCTAATCACCATCTATGAAGAAACTCGGTTATATCGCCGTTGCGTTTGCAGCCCCGCTCTTCGCTTTCGCGCAGATCCAGGCAACAAGCGCTGGTACGCTTGCGACCAGCATCATCCAGTTCATTAACACGTTCCTCGTTCCGCTCATCTTCGCCCTCGCGTTCCTCGTATTCATCTGGGGCGTGTTCCAGTACTTCATCGCCGGCGGTCATGATGAGGAGAAGAAAGAGAAGGGTAAGAGCCTCATGCTCTACGGCCTCATCGGCTTCTTTGTGATGGTATCGGTTTGGGGTCTCGTGAACATTCTCACGAACACCTTCAACCTTCAGAACTCCACGGGTCCTGCTCGCGGGTACCCTGACGCGCCGTTGAACAACATCTAGACGCATCCCCACTGCAAAGGCCCGCTTTACGCGGGCCTTTGCTATTATCCGTATATGCAAGAAACAAAATCCTTCGATGAGTTCATGGGGAACGTAACCAGTCAGATTCTCACACCACTCGTGACACTTCTCGCGGTGATCGCCTTTGCGCTCTTTGTGTGGGGAGTGGTGCAGATGATCGCGTTTGGAGGAGACGAAGAGAAGCGCTCGATCGGACAGAAGCATATGGTATGGGGTATTGTCGGTCTCGTCATTCTCTTTGGAGCGAGTGGAATTGTGTCAATTCTGGGGAATGTGGTGAATTCGACGCTGACACCATAAAGAAAAGACCCCGCTTGTGGGCGAGGTCAGTTGTTGAAAGATCTTAATTGTCGGTGAAGCCCACCTAGGTGGGTTCGCCGGTCGTTGGTGGCGTAGCGGAGAGACCGAACACGATCGTGATCTCGTCGTTCGGGACGAGCTCGATCATGTCCGACTTCTCGGGCCGCATACCGGGCGTATGCTTAATCCGCTTGCCGGCGAGGTAGTAGTACGCCTCCTTGTAAACCGGACGGTCCTGAGCGTCCTTCTCATCGGCATTCGGCCAGAAGTAGCTGTAGAGACTCGGGTCGGCGGAAGGATCGCGACGTAGGTAGACCCTGCCGGATGCTTTCTCGCACATCGCGCCCGCCTCGGTTAAGAGGGGGCAGGGCGTGCCGCCGGGAAGTGCGGGCGGCAGTGTCACTTTTGCAACCCGTCCACCCTGAACCCCCGATTCATTGGTTACAGCTCCTTGGTCGCTGGGCTGACGGTCCTTCTTGATCTCAGTCCAGGTGAACACGATAAGTGCGAGAACAATGAAACCGCCACCGACCAGCCAGAGAAGCATGCTTCTCCCACTTTTCTTCGCACCATGAGGATTCGAACCAGACATTAGACTTTTCCTTTCTGTTGGCCGACACCGAAGCGTCGAGCGATACGTTCAACCGTTCGCGCCGCCATAGCGCCGCCGCCGGCGAGATTGGCAGAGACCTTTTCAAGATCGCGGATCTTGATTTCGGTGACCGTTTCAGTCGATAGCTTAAGCAGAAGATCAACCGCCTGTCGGGCTTCATTGTCTGTAAGGCCAGGCAATTCGACCTTCAGTTGTTTGATCATCGCGGTCCGGCGTTCTTGTTTGACCTGCGCCTCATCCATCTCGAACTTAGCGGCAGCGGCACGAGCCGCTGCCGCCTTGATGTAGTCAGGCAGGTCAAGCTTCTGGAAGTGGACCTGGGTGACGCGATAGCCCCACTTTGCAGCGGTGGCACAGAACTTTCCCGCGTCCTCCATGATGTTGTTGACCGCTTCAACGGTAAGAAAGTCCTTACCGTGCAGTGGCGTCAATTTCAGTAGATCCTCCTTTAGCCGCCGGGCCGCTTCATCAGAGGTCACACCACCGTTGAGCTTCAGGAAACGAACAAGAAGCTCTTTCGAAGACTTGAGATCGGTGGCTCGATTCCATTGGTTGACGAACAACCGGATCTCGGAATCGAATTCACCCATCAAAGCTTCGTGCGCATCCGACTCTGCCACCGAAGTGACGTGAAGGATGGGGTCAACGATCTGAACGATGAAGTAGCCATCGGCAAACACGGGAACAGTATCCTGCGCGAGTTCCTCGAAAGCCGGGGGGTCAAGTGGCTTTTCACGGCTACTGACCTTTATAAGGCTCTCGACGGGGTCCGGGTACAGTGGATGGTTACCGGGCCCGAAGACCTTACCAGTAATGGTTCCGAAGACCTGATGAACACCGTACTCACCAACTTCGACTTCCGCGTCATGTCGCATGAAAGCAGAGAGTGCAGCTACGGTAGCTGCACCACATACCACGAGCGAAGCAGCGTAGTCGATATTTGGCGGTTGGTTGCGAAGGATAAAATGCGCAATGCTGGCCGGGAACACCCCAACCGATAGCGCCTTTGCGATACCGATCGGTATCGTTCGTGCGGTGCCAATGCCTGGCAGGTCGTGAGCGTTCACGGACGTTCTCCAATATGTGTGATTCCAATGTCCTTTCGGACCTACCTATATTATATACCTATAATTGACAAAAAGTCAAGTATCTCTTTGTGCCGGGGAGAGGACTCGAACCTCCACTCCCGAGGGAACCTGCTCCTAAGGCAGGCGCGGCTACCAATTACGCCACCCCGGCAATGTATCTATCTTAGCAAAAGAGGCCCCTGAAGGGCCTCTCGTGCCTTGTGCGCCCACTAGGACTTGAACCTAGGACCATCTCCTTAAGAGGGAGTTGCTCTACCAACTGAGCTATGGGCGCATGTTAAAACCGCAGATCGCGGTTACCTCTGGAGTATAGCGGAAACTTTTAAACCTGCCACCCTTATTCCACGACTCGGCGCAGGTGTGGGGGGATATGTACCAGGATCTCGTAGGGGATGGTGCTGCAGAGGGGGGCGAGTTTTGCGACCGAGTTAAGGTGACTAGGATCGCGCGAAAGGACGGTGACCACATCACCTCGCTTAGCGTCGGTATCAGTCACATCAATAGAACTCATATTCATCGAGATTCTCCCGGCAACTGGTACCGCATCCCCGTTCACGAGCATACTTCCTTTATTCGAGAGTCTCCGGTCATACCCTTCGTAGTACCCGACGGGGACGGTAGCGATGCGTGACGGGCGCTGTGCGGTGTAGGTGACGTTGTATCCCACATGATCGCCCTCAGGGATCTCTCGGATCGAAGTAATGAATGAGCGAAGCTCAAGTACCGGGCGCACCTCTGTCTGCCCGTGCTGCGACGTATCGAACCCGTAGAGTCCGATACCAATACGGGCGACGTTCGTGCGAGTGGCTTCGCCAAAGCGAATACCCTTGGTTGCTGCGATGTGTCGGTACTCGATCGTTGGGAAGGATCGTTCAATTTCATTCACTGCTTCATTCCACGTTTCGATCTGTGCAGTAGTAAACGCGTCATCCGCACCATCAGCATCTGCTAGATGTGATCCGATACCAATGAGCTTAATGTGCTCATTCTTTTTGATAAGCTCGATTGCCTCGGATAGATCGGTTGGCAGTATGCCCTGACGGTGCATTCCGGTATCAATCTTTATATGAAAACGCGTGTCACGAGTTAGAAGTTCTGAGATCTCACGCAGCTGCTCGATATCGGTGATCGCAAAGTCTACGTCGTGAAGGCGGGAGCGCTCTGGATCAAGAGGGCGTACGTAGCCCATGACCACGAGGCGACTTTTTACTCCTGCACTTCGAAGCTTTCTCGCTTCAAAGAGTGAGTCGACCATAAAGAAGGCGATGTCCTCTTTGTCCAAGAGGCGAGCGATAAGCCCTAGATCATGTCCGTAGGCATTTGATTTGAGTACGGGGGCGATACGTACGTTCTGGTACCGCTCCTGGTACGTATGCAGGTTATGCAGAAGATTTGCCTTTGAGATACTCACCTCCACCAAAGGCTGGTGTGGCGAAAGGCGCTTCTGGAGATTCCTTATCTGTTCGATGAAAGTCATGGTGCCGGGGGTGGGAGTTGAACCCACATGAGCTTTTACGCTCACAACGTTTTAAGCGTCGCGTGTCTAACCAATTTCACCACCCCGGCCTAAATACCTTTGTAACACAATTGGAGGCCCAGGCGGGAATCGCACCCGCGCATGCGAGTTTTGCAGACTCGTGTGTTGCTACTTCACCACTGGGCCTTGTGCATCTAGCACAGAGGGAATTGAATACACGTCCAACCCCCGCAATTCAAGATACTGCTTAAATATATCGTATTTCCTTCTAAGGCACAGCCTACTGTCAGGTTCGGGGTTATACATGAAGAGATAGAGTCGGAGGCTGTCCCTCGTTGAGTACCGTAGTTGATAGGCACCTTTAGTACTTCCGTGCTTTTGAAATCCGGCTCCTTTTATACCTGTCTCGGCTACCAAATGCGCATGTAGGGCGCGAAGAAACTCAGGACTCCCAGATGTAAAGATTGCAAGCAATCGCCTTACCTGACCTCTCCGATTACGTTCTATAAATGCGCAACCATCTCCGTCAAAATACCCTCTAACAAATGCAGCAAGGCATGCTTGTGGTACCTCCGGAAACTTTGCGGTCAATGATTTTGCAGGAGATAGGCCTAGCTCAATCAGTCGTGAGTACATGACTGCATTGCCTATGCGAAGTAAGTACGCTTCTTTGCGGTTCTGATTGGCAGATCTAACATATATCGTGTGCCTTGAATCCAGAAGAGCGCGCATATTATTTACGAGCTCGACGTCAGTCGAGGTAAGAGAGAAATATTTTGCACGAATACTCGGGCTATCTATGAGATTCCCATCAGCATACAAAAGCCCCAGCAAATATGCGGATTCCTCGTTCCAACTGTCAAAGAATTGTTCGTTTACGGCAAATCTTAATCCCATCCGCGGATACTACACGGAAGAGATAAAATTTTTATAAAGTCCCTACAGGTCTTTGGAAATATCGTCCAAGTGCTGGCGAGCACGCTCTCCCGCATCAATCTCAAAGCGGATGAAGGGAAGACGAGCAAAACGAGTGGTCTTCTTCAGCTCGTTGCGGAATAAGTCTTTGTGGCGCATGAGGAAGTTGATGGCATGAACGTCCTGACCTTCTGGATATACCGATACGTAAATGGTGGCACTTTTACCATCCTTACTAAACACAGCGCGTGTTGGAGTGATGAGCGTGTCGCGTCCCGCCTCACGCGCGATATAGCGACCCGCCGCTTCAAGCAGTATGGAAATTGCACGCTGGTCACGTTCTGCTGACATATTATTTTTCGATAAACTTAATGGCCTGAAGGGTGTCTCCGGGCGCTGCCTCGTACTTACCTTCAATTTGAAGACCAAACTCACCCTCGACATGGATGTCCTTCACGTCGACGCGTGCCACCTGAAGGTTGGTGAGCTTTGCGGAACCTACGAGTAGTCCCCGACGATCAATCTTCACCGTGTCACCAACAGTCAGGGTCCCTGACAGCCACTTCGCGCCGAGTACCTGCTTGGCACCTGCTGAATTGAATGCCTTGAGCACCTTCGCCTCACCGACCACCTCTTCCACGGTGATGTGAGGAGCCTTCTCGGTAAGAAGTGTCTCAATACGCTCCTTAAGGTCATAGATGATGGAGAAGGTTTCAATTGAAATGCTGTTGCGCTCTGCGAGGTCGCGAGCGTTGCTGTCAGTAGTGACATTGAATGCAACGATGGTGCCACCTGATGCAACTGCGCTCTTCACATCACTCTCAGAGACGCCACCAATACCCTCAGACACAATGCGGATCACCACCCGCTCATGCGTCACCTTCGCAAGTTCATGCTTGATCGCTTCGATCGAGCCAGACACGTCAGCTTTGACGATAAGGGGAAGGAGTGCGATACCCTCGGGAGCTGCAAGCTCGCGCACAGTAACGGTCGACTCGATGGTCTCCACGAGCTTCTCCGCCTCCTTCTTGTTTGCTGTAGCTATAAATGGCGTACCGGCAGAAGGGAGGGATGACCATCCTGCAATGCGCACAGGCTGCGAAGCCTTTGCGGTATCAATACGCTTTCCTGCAAAGTTCTCGATAAAGCGGACTGGTGCAGAAGAAGATCCTGCAACCACCACTGAGCCAGTTGAAAGCGTACCGTCTTTGAGAATCAACGTTGCCGTCTGCCCCTGACGCGGGTCCTGTGAAGATTCGAGTATAAAACCGGTAGCGGGTGCCTCTGGGTCGTAGGTAAGCTCCGCAAGATCTGCAGTCAAAAGCACCAGATCAAGAAGCTCAGGCACGCCGTCGCCGCTTTTGGAAGACACTGGAGCGTAGGGAACTGAGCCACCAATACCTTCAAGGTAGATGCCGTGCTCAAGCACAGAATTCTTTGCGCGCTCCATATCCGCGCCATTCTTGTCCATTTTCGTGAATGCAACGACGTAGGGTACGTTTGCCTCGGTGATCGCTTGAAACGCCTCAATAGTCTGGGGCTTCACTCCTTCGTCTGCCGCAACGACCAGAATCGCAACGTCTGCGGTGGCTGCTCCGCGGGAGCGGATAGCGCGGAAGGCCTCATGCCCTGGGGTATCAAGGAAGGTGATGGTGCGCATCTGCCCCTCGTGCTCGTGTTCCGCCTCATATGCCGAGACATGCTGCGTAATACCGCCTGCTTCAGTAGCTGTGACGTTAGCCTTCCGGATGTAATCCAGAAGTGATGACTTGCCGTGATCGATGTGACCCATCACGGCCACAATAGGTGGTCGGGTAACGCGTGCCATAGATATCCAAAGGATGCCACAAAATATGGCTTTTCACAACTATACGCGCATTGCGCGCACCTGCGACATGACCTAGTGTGAATCTATGTTTGGCACAAAGCGAATCTATCTCGATTGGGCAGCAGCAGCTCCCGTATCTCGCACTGCGCAGGCGGCCTTTGTGCGTGCCCTCTCGTCCTACGGAAATCCCTCGTCCCCACACGAGGAGGGGAGGGAAGCGAAAGCTCTGCTTGAGGACGCGCGTCTGCGTATTGCACGCCTCGCAGGCACCAAGCCAGACGCGGTCATCTTCACCGGGAATGCAACCGAAGCCAACGCGCTTGGCATCGTCGGACACATCCGAGC
The DNA here is from genome assembly GCA_038062175.1 of Patescibacteria group bacterium. Taxonomy (GTDB): domain Bacteria; phylum Patescibacteriota; class Minisyncoccia; order Phycocordibacterales; family Phycocordibacteraceae; genus C7867-001. Next base: position 20,003 of record JBBTXR010000004.1, on the reverse strand, counting down.
ACTCATCGATTCAGGGAAAAATGCAAAGGATCTCCATGTCCTCTATCTCCCGAGTGCCCATGCTTCAGTTGTCGGTGCAATACAGGAAATCCAAAAACTTGGAGTTATCGCAGAACCCATCACCGCTCTTGAGAAGCAGGTGCGCCCTGAGACCGTGCTCGTGGTTGTTGATGTGGTCTGCGGAGAAACCGGCACGATGCATCCGGTGCGTGATATGCGCCGAGCACTCGATCGTTTTCAAAAGGGAATTGTCCTGCTTGCAGACGCGTCCCAAGCGCCTCGTGTTGAATCGTTTGAACTCCAGCACCTTGGTGCGGATATGGTTACGCTCGACGCACAGAAGGTGGGTGGTGTGCGCGGCGTGGGTGCACTCATCGCTCCAAGGCATGTTCCGATCACTCCGCTCATGCAAGGTGGCGGACAGGAGCGAGGCATGCGTCCAGGAACTGAGTCTCCCGCACTCGCTCAAGCATTAGCGACCGCACTTGAAGAATGTGCAGAAGCACGAGCTTCGTTTATTGAGCGGGCTACAAAGCAACGAGAGGTACTTCTGTCACAACTTTCTATTTCAACTATGGAGATAAACGAAGGGAAATCACAGGCTCCGCACATCCTCAACCTCTCGCTTGTTGGTCGCGACACTGACTACCTCGTCGCTCTCCTCGATCAAAAGGGATTTGCGGTTTCAACCAAGAGCGCGTGTGAGACGGATGAGGAAGGATCGAGAGCGGTGCTTGCAATGACGGGAGACGCCAGTCGTGCACGGTCGACCCTGCGTATTTCTTGGGGTCCGGAAACGACCGATGCGGACCTACGGGACTTCGCTCGCGCACTTATATCCTCCGTTCGATTTATGGACGAGAGCGCGATATAGTATAGGTATACAGCTATGGATATCGAGGACCTCAACAAAACCCAACTCCTCCTCTTGACCCTTCTGGTCAACTTTGTGACGTCGATTGCAACCGGCGTGCTTACGGTCTCGCTTTTGACCGAAACCTCACCTACGGTGACCCAGACGGTGAACCGGATTGTTGAGCGCACAGTTGAGTCAGTAGCGGAAGCACCTGTAGTTATTCCGACCATCACTCCTACTCGCGACGTGCCTGTCTCGGTTCCTACGGACGAGGAGCGCAGGACCGCGGCAATTGCTGCAGCGTCGGCTCGTACGGTGGAGATATACAAGAACGCAAGCGGCAAGGTATTTCTTGCAACCGGTACCTACCTTCCCAAATCAAAGGCCGTGGTCACTGTTGCAGGCGTTACGCTCCCCACCGACGTTGCAATTGCATTCCCAGGAGGCGCCATGGTCGAGGCATCGAAATCAAAGACCGGGAGCGGCCTCGTGATCTACGGCTTTGCAGATACCGCCACCTTGCCTGCCGCTCCCGCCTCTACGCTTGTCGCTTCTGCTGACGTGAAGCCGGGACAGACCGCGATCGGTATTGCGGGAGACCGGAGCGCGGTCACCGGCATGGTCACTAAAGTGGATGCTGAGGGGGTTACCACAACCGTAGTGGGTGTGCCTGCAGGTGTGGCACTCGTGAATCTGTCAGGCAGTATTATTGGTATTTCTCGCGGTACCAGCATCGTTATTCCCGCTCAGCTTGTGAATGATCTATTAGCAGCTCCCGCTTCGTAATTCCTTCATGACGGCATCGTCATCATCTTTGTATGCCTCCATTCAAGAACTTCACCACCAAAGCAAAAGAAGCCATCAAAAAAGCGCATGAGCTTGCGATCGAGCGTGGACAGAATCATGTCTCGCCGCTCCATCTCCTGACTGCGCTTATTCACCAGGAAGAAAGCCTGGTCTTTTCCGTACTTGATCGTCTCGACACCGATACGCTTCTTTTGGCTGACACACTCCTTGAGGCGCTTGAGATGCCGGAAACAAGCTCAACGCTTTCCCCGTCGTATAACCTGTACCTGACGCCTGATCTTGCTCAGGCAATCGAAGCGGCAGGCAAAGTCGCTGCCCGCATGAGTGATTCGTTCATTGGCACCGAACACCTCTTTGTCGCCGTGCTTGAGCATCCTGGTCAGGCAGGAGACATCCTCGCCCGCTTCCGCATTGATGCGGAGACCGTGATCGGAGTTTTAAAAGAACTCAAGTCTGCAAAGGATGGGCAAGTGGCAGAGCCTAAGCGCTTCCGTGCTCTCGCCAAATACACCCGTAACCTCACCAAGCTTGCCCAAGATAACGCACTCGATCCGGTCATTGGCCGCGATCTCGAGATCAGTCGCGTGATTCAGATCCTCTCACGACGCACCAAGAACAATCCCGTGCTTATCGGTGAAGCCGGTGTCGGAAAGACCGCAATTGCTGAAGGACTCGCCGCACGAATTGCGATGGGGGATGTACCGGAGTCACTCAAAGGCAAAGAGCTCCTCTCGCTTGATCTTGGTCTTATGGTCGCAGGAACAAAGTATCGCGGTGAGTTCGAGGAGCGCATGAAGAACGTGATGAAGGAGGTAGAGAAAAGTAACGGCAAGGTCATTCTCTTTATCGATGAGCTCCACACCATCATCGGCGCAGGCTCTGCAGAAGGCGCACTTGATGCAGGGAATATGTTGAAGCCTGCGCTTGCTCGCGGTGAGATCCGCGTGATCGGTGCAACGACGCTGAAGGAATACCAGCAGCACATCGAAAAAGACGCTGCGTTCACACGCCGCTTCCAGTCGGTATTTGTAAACGAACCATCCGTTGAAGATGCGGTCGCGATCCTTCGAGGACTTCGCGACAAGTACGAGCTCTTCCATGGTGTTCGTATCACCGACGGTGCGATTGTGTCTGCCGTTGATCTCTCTGCTCGCTACATTAGCGATCGCTTCCTTCCGGACAAGGCAATCGATTTGATCGATGAAGCCGCATCAGGACTTCGTATCGCGCTTGAAAATAAGCCACCGCTACTCGAAGAGACTGATCGCAAGATCCGTCGTCTTGAGATTGAGCGCGAGGCACTTAAAAAAGACGAAGAGAGCTCCTCGTCTTCAACGGAGGCGCACAACAAAGAGATCAAGGATCGCGTGACGGAGATTGATACCGAGGTTGCTGACCTTCGTGAGAAGACCGGTGAACTTGAGCTTAAGTGGAAGAACGAGAAAGAGGTCCTTCAGTCAATCCGCGCAATTAAAGAGGAGCTCGACAGTCTTCGCGTTCAGGCAGATAACGCTGAAGCGATGGCTGATCTTGGAACAGCAGCAGAGATTAGATACGGACGTATGCCCGCACTTCAAAAAGAGCTTGAGGTAAAGACCAAGCGCCTGAAGACGCTCCAGAAATCGAGACGCATTTTGCATGAGGAGGTGACTGAGCATGAGATCGCGGGAGTGGTTTCTCGTTGGACCGGAGTCCCGGTTGCAAAAATGCTCGAGGAAGAAGCGGCAAAGCTTGCTCGCATGGAAGAGGCACTCAAGGATGCGGTTATCGGGCAGGACGCGGCTGTTAAGGCGATTGCTGACGCGGTGAAGCGCTCGCGCGTGGGTATTGCAGACCCTAACCGTCCAATCGGTTCCTTCCTCTTCTTGGGTCCCACGGGTGTCGGAAAAACCGAACTCTCACGAAAGCTCGCTGAATTCATGTTCAATGACATTGAGGCGTTGGTGCGTGTTGATATGTCTGAGTTCATGGAGAAGCACTCCATCTCAAAGCTGATCGGTGCTCCTCCCGGCTATGTTGGATACGAAGAGGCGGGATCTCTGACCGAGCGCATCCGTCACCGCCCGTACTCCGTTGTTCTCTTTGATGAGATCGAGAAGGCACATCCTGAGGTATTCAATATTCTCCTGCAGGTCCTCGACTCCGGACACCTTACTGACGGAAAGGGAAGGAAGGTGAACTTCAAGAACACTATCGTTGTCCTCACTTCAAACATTGGTGCTGAATTCATGGATCGTCTTGCAGGCATCGGATTCGCTCAGTCAGGTTCTGACGAATCTGCACAGTATGCGCAGGTAAAGGAGAAGGTAATGGAGGCACTTAAGAATCACTTCCGTCCTGAGTTCCTCAATCGCCTCGACGACATCATCATCTTCGATGTGCTCGCCAAGGAAGCACTCCAGCAGATCGTGGACAAGCAGGTGCAGGAAGTGGTGGGAAGGCTCGGTGGCAAGCGCATCACCCTTACGCTTGCTCCTGAGGTGCGGCAGTGGCTCGCTGACGTGGGCTACAACCCGCAGTATGGTGCCCGCCCACTTCGCCGGGCAATCCAGGACAAGATCCTGACCCCGATCGCATCTTTGATGGTGGAACAGGGGGTTATGGAGGGTGGATCGGTCAGTGTGACTATGAAAAACGGTCAGCCGCACTTTGAGGTGCATAAGACAGCACGCCGGGTCCGCGCACGGGCTAAGGCGATTGCCTAACGGCCAGCCCTCTGGTAGAGTCTGCCTACATATGTCACAGGATCGCCTCATCAAGCTCCGTTCCACTAAGTCGGACCATGTCCGTTGGAGCCGCAAGAATAAGAAGAAAGTAGAGCGCAAGATTGAATTGATGAAATTCGATCCGACTCTCCGGAAGCGCGTTACGTACAAGGAAGTTAAGAAGTAAATGAAGCAACCGCCCCGAAAGGGCGGTCTTCATTTGCAACTCATGAAAAGAGAGGTACAGTTCGCGGGGGCATTCCGCTCTTTCGGCTTTCAGGAGTTTTAGTGATGCGTAGACTTCTTATGGCAGGCGCGACGTTTGCGCTTGCATTCGTCTGCAGCCAGGCGGCTGCAGCGACCTACGTCCTCAAGAATGTCGAATTGCCGAGCTCGTACCGTGTTCACGTGACCGGGCCCGGTGTCGACAAGTATCTGCGGATGGGCGACCAGCTGCTGACGTTCGAGGGGCTCAATCCCTTCCTCGCCTTCTGCCTGGACGTCTACCACAACGCCAAGATTGGCGCCCAGACCAGCCTCTACGCGGACGGTGTCTACGAGAGTCCGGAGTACGGCGGCTTTCCAGTTTCGATCGTCACGATGAAGGAGATCAACGGCCTGCTGCACAAGGCCGCGCTTCTCGCCGACAACGACCCCAACCGTGACTACATTCAGGGCGGTATCTGGGCGAAGCAGGGCAACATCGTCACATCGACGAACGCCACGGTCCAAGCGGGCATCGACTTCTGGGCAGCCTCGACCTACCAGGTCTCAGGTCCCATCTTCGCGCTCGAGTCCATACCGACCGCGCGTGGAGTTCTTCGTCAGGCGTATGCGTCGCCGGTAGCGGTGCCGGAACCTGCCACCTGGGCCCTGATGATCGGCGGCTTCGGCGGCGCGGGTGTCATGCTGCGCAGGCGCAGGGCGACCCTAGCGCTCACGTAGACGATCAATCAAAAATTGTACTTTCTTCCTCACCCCGGTCTCTGACCGGGGTGTCTTTTATTTGTAGAAAGGGAATCCCACTCCCATATCACAAGGAACGTACGATACTTGCACCATTTTCCTTATACACAGCGTGAAGTGTGAATGAAAGTACATATGCCTATACTTAAGCCGTAATCCTTATTTCTGACCCGCAGACTCCATGAAGCATACCGTAGTTCTCAATATGTTCGCTCTCCTCTTAGTTACTAGTGTGCTTTTCCATGCTCCACTCAGTGCCCGGGCACAGGAAGTTTCGTCCGCTCTACCTACCACACAAGGCGGCAAGTACGTGCCAGGAACGCTTCTGATTAAGTACAAAGATGGATCAGTAACAAGCAGGAAGGGTGTGCAATCTGCAAAGCATCTGGAAAAGCGCGCAGCGCGTGAGGCTCGTCTTGCCAAGCACAGCGCCACAATCACCCATTCGATCCCCAAAATTGGTGTAGAGGTGCTTAAGGTGCCCAAGGGCAAGGAAAAGGCGGTCTTCGCTGAACTCTCAAAGGACCCGGAAGTCGAATATGTCGAATACGACTATCCGGCACATCCGCAGGTGGTTCCGAACGATCCTTTCTACTCCACAAAGCAGTGGCAGTATTCCGTCATCAGTGCACCAGCGGGCTGGAATATCGCTACCAGTGCCTCGAGTATAGTCGTTGCGATTGCAGATGATGGGGTTCATCCAAATCATCCTGACCTCAAGGCAAATCTCCTCCCTGCGTACAGTGTCGTGACGGAGTCACCCACTACCGAGCTGCCGCTGTGCACCCATGGCACCTTAGTTGCGGGGGTGGTCGGGCAGGTCGGTAATAACGCGCTTGGCGGAGCGGGGATGGCCTGGAACGTCAAAATGCTTCCAGTCAACCTCTCGAGTAATGAGTCAACAACGACTTGTTCTACCTCTTCGATCAATGAGTTGGCCGAGGCTCTGGTGTATGCCACCGATCAGGGGGTCGATATCATTAACATGAGTTGGGGAGGCGGGTCACTGAGTACGCTCGAGACCGCTGTGAATTATGCCACCAGCAGAGGTGTTCTCGTTGTCTCGTCGGGAGGGAACGAGAATGCATCAAATCTCCTCTACCCAGCTGCATATGAGAGAGTCGTGGGTGTTGGTGCAACGCAGAAGGCAGCTACGACGACCGCACCATCGGGAGATACTCGTGCGCGCTACTCCAATTATGGCCCCGCACTTGATGTCATGGCTCCCGGAAGTGCAATCTATACAACGAGCGGCACGACTTACGCAAATAAAAACGGAACGTCCCTTGCGTCACCGATGGTCGCGGGGCTTGCGGCACTCGTGCTATCGGTAAATCCCGATCTTTCCTATCGACAGGTGAGAGAGGTGATTCTTCAGAACACAGACGATCTCGGCACTCCTGGATGGGACCAGTATTACGGATGGGGACGTATCAATGTGCAAAAAACACTTACTGCTGCGCAGAGTCTCGTTCCTGAAGTAGATACCACCGCTCCAACTATCACCGTTACTGCACCGAGTGATGGGGCCATCCTATATAACGAGGTATCGGTTTCTGTTGAGAATGTTGCTACTGATGATTTCGGCGTGACACGCAAGGAGCTCTATGTAGATGGATTGCTGTATGCGGAGAGTCTGGGTCCGAAGCAATCATTCTGGTGGAGCGGGGACATTCCTGTTGGTCAGCATACACTTCAGGTGAAGGCATATGATCTTGCGGGCAACGTCGCGGAGAGTCCGGTCATTACGGTACAGGTCATGCCTGCTGACGATGATCATCCCATAGTGACGAACACCACAGAATCAACGTATCCGGCTACTACTGGTTCGGTCACGCTCAGTGTTACCACAAGCGAGCCTGCAGTCTGTCGTTACTCACTCGACGAGTGGGACTCGTACACGAGCATGAGTGACTTTGCGACGACCGGACAGACCACCCATACCTCTGCGGTCGGAGTCACTGGAGGGGACTATACCTACTACGTACTGTGTAGGGATGCTGCAGGAAATAGGGCGGACGAAGCAATGCCGATTCCCTTCACTGTTGCAGGGGGAGTGCCGGGACTTGCGCTTGCGTACTCCTTTGACTCGCTGACAGTTGTTGGTTCGGAGGTTACCGATGTGTCAGGCAAGGGAACATCAGGAACGCTCGTACACAACCCTACGTCGGTCGCAGGAAGGCAGGGAGAGGCGCTATCGTTCAACGGAGCGTCATACGTCGATCTTGGTACCTCGTCGTTTGGTCTTGCGAACAATCATACGTTCTCGTTCTGGATGAAGCAGAATGTAAACAACAGTCTTGTTGCGAACGACGGAATCCTGGGTCGCGGCGGAAGTACGCATCCGCTCACCATCCAGATTGCGAATAATCAGAAAATGCGCGTCGCAACCCGTCTCACCAACGGCACGACCACCGCAGTCTCGTCCGCACTCACCTCTGACGTTCTTGCGCTCGGGATCTGGACGCATGTTGCGGTCGTGCATGACGGCGATGCGGGGGTCAGGAAGATATACTTCAACGGCGTCCTCAAATCACAGACAGTCATTGCTGGCACTCAGGACTGGTCGAACTCCACACGAAAGCTAACTCTTGGTCGGGTCTCGCTCACCGCGAGTGACGGGTTCATGGGAGCTATCGATGATTTCCAGTTGTACGATCGTGCACTCACCGATTCTGAGGTCCAGCAGATCGCTCAGTAGGGGCCTGCGTACAGAGAAGGGTCAAAGCAAGAGTCGCTAGATATCTAGCGACTCTTACTTTGACTTGTTGGCGGGCCCACTGGGACGCCATTCAAACCGAAATGGAGGAATGTGCTAGATTAGCGCTAACCAGCAGCTAAGGAGGCTCTGATGAGTTCTATAAAAATCATTGAGGTACCGCCTGGATTTGCACCTTATTATATCCGTCAATCCTGGGTTGGTATTGCGATCCCGCTCGCTACAGAGGAGGAAGTTCGGGTAAACCCCATTATCGGAAAGATTGGGAGCGAGAACGATGGTGGATACATTGTTCTTCGCGAGAAGGCGGTCGCTGCGTTGCGAACAGCTGGAAGGGACCATGCGGCAAAGTATTGGGAAGGGCTTCCACTCGGCATGTACCTTCAGTTTAAGCGGAATGTCTGTGCACTCGTGGCATAGACACAACTGCATTGCGCAAGGCGTTGGACAAGCTCCAGCGCCTTTTGCTTATACCTCGAGCGGGCCCACTGGGACCTTATTCGAACAGAATTGATTAGCACTATACAAAGAAAACCGCCCACCAAGTGTGACCTCAGTGGGTCAGCTTTCTTGGTGGGCGGATGTTAGACCGCGCCGGGGTGTTCCCAGCCAAAGAAGACGCGCTTTTCGCGGTCGGTCACATCTCTGTCCAGTTCCCCAACATCTTTGCCAGGATAGATGGAGTGAACGACAGCGACCGCCTCGCCGCCTTCAGACTTGAACTCGAAGACAAGAGTGAACTCGTGCGTCTTCGGCGCGAGCAGGTGGGTGCGAGAGGGCTTCACGCGAAGTCCCCAGCTCTTGCGGTTCAGATGAAACTCTTCGAGATCATCATTCGTGTAGTTCTGGAGCTCATCGGTGCTCTCCCAGCCGACAGGCATCGAGTGAACGATGCTAACGCTACTGGTGCCGAACTGCTGCTTTGACCAAAGCTCATCGAGCTCGATCAGGAAGTGTTCCATCACCTCGCGGTCACGGAACAGCTGGTCGGCTGAGCACCACCGCTGGAAGTTTCCTGCAAGCGGCAGGGCAGTACCGCGAAAGCATTTCGACCACAACCGCTCTTCAGTGGTGCGTCGAACGATGATGGCAGCACGAACACCGTTGTTCAAAGTATTGTGAATGTACATTCTTCCTCCTGCCAGTCACCTGGTTCAGGTCCGTGTATGGCACGGATACCACATCAGAACGTTGCGTTCAGATAAGTGACTTATACTAACTTATATAAATGTAGTCAAGGATGCGGGCCCACTGGGACCTTATTCGAACAACTATATAAAAGTTTTGCCCCAGGCAGAGGAGTCGGACCTCATACCTAGGGCAATTATTAGTAGGTTCGGCCAGACGGAACGTACCGAATCCGTCGTCCCGATTTCACCCAGATACGCTTCCTGCCCATGATGGGCATGCGCGGATTAATCGGGTCCAGACGCGGTTGTTCAATCTTTCCTTCCGCAAGAAGTTTACGAGCAAGCTCTTCAGCCTTCTCAGGGAATTCCCACCAATCGCGTCGTCTGTAGTCGAGGATGACCCTCTCCCATTCTTCAGGGGTTCGACACGCGGTCCTGGCGATGATTTTTTCGATAGAATCAGGGTCGATGTTGTTTTCGAACACGTCCCAGATACAAGTGGAAAGACTAAGACCGATAATCATGATGATTCTCCTTGTTGAGATGCGTTGCCGCACCTCTCAGAAGTAATCACCGAATGTGAAAGGTGCGTTCGTGGGGCAATGCCCTACGATGTTTGCTTGCGCATCGTAGCCTCCATAAGTCCCACCATTGGAACTGTATTAAAATATTACACATTTATATTAATGTGTCAAATATGCGGGCCCAGTAGGAATCGAACCTACACTATCGGTTTTGGAGACCGATGTTCTACCACTAAACTATAGGCCCTATACTGCCCACGATAGCAGAAAGCTTGGTGTGGGCAAAGACAAGCCATAAAGCCCAGCTGCGCGCTACAATAAAGCCATGCATAGGTTCCGGGCACTTCTCCTCCTTGCGGCATTTCTCGTGCTTGTTCTTCCTGTCCCTGTAGCTGCAGCAGGTCTCCCACTCCTTGATCCTGAGTGGCACATCGTCCCAGATCCTAGCGTTCTTGATTCAACGTGTAAGCCGGGTTCTCCACTTGGTATCGGGGGAGTTCTCGTACTTCTTCAGAACCTGATGAATGCAGCGGTGTCACTCACGGTCATCGTGATGACGCTTGTGATTGCGTATGCAGGATTTCTGTTCCTGACCTCTCCATTTAATAGCGAGAATCGGAGCAAGGCAAAGACTACTCTTTGGAATACGGTGGTAGGTGTCTTCCTCGTGCTTGCCGCCTGGCTCATCATGGATTTTGCGATGAAGATCCTCTATAACCCGCAAGCAACATTTGCAGGGAAGGCGATTGGTCCTTGGAATCAGGTTCTTGTTGGCGGCGATGCCTGCATTAAATCGAGAGTAACCAGTCCACTCTTCGATCTTATTCCAAGTTCGGATGGTCCGAGAACTGATCCGAATGCGGGGAGCGGCCCCGGGGTTGGTGGAGGTCAGGCAGGACCCGGACAGCCTGCATCGCTTGGTGCGGGTAAGTGTTCACCATCTGATATAGCGCGTGCTGCAGCTGCAGGAGGCTATCGTCTCACGGATGCGCAGGCTAATACGTTCTCCTGTCTCGCTAAGTACGAGAGTGCCTGTGGTGCCAACATAAGTGGCGCAAAGACTGAAGGTGGTCAATCAACGACCGCGCACGGCATGTTCCAGGTGGTGATGGGGTATGACGATAAGTGCCATAATCTTAATATCCCCGTATGTACGGAGGCAGCACGCAAGCGAGGATACACCGTGCAAGGGGACCTCGATTGTTCGAAGGCCTTTAGGGGCGGGAAGGTGCGGCCTGGTATGGAATATTTGGCCAACGCCTGTCGTGCCGCATCAACCGATCTTGCCTGTAATGCATCTGCATCAGCATGTCTGCTGCAAAACCGACCCAATTTTGGTGACTGGACTTCAGACCCAAGAAGCTCAGGGCAGAAAGCGTGTGTGCGCACATTCAATATATGAAAAAAATACTTTTGATACTCGTCGGGATAGTCCTCCTCCTCTGTGTGCTCGGGGCAGTAGTGTTCTTTGTTGCAGTATCTCCCGAACCTGAGCCGACGACAGGACCAGGCGCTACTCAGTTTCCAAGTGGAAGCTCGCTCGACCCTTCAAGCGCTCCTTCTGGCAAGCTCCTGGTCTATACGCGTGGCTCAGGCACTCTTGAGCTCAATGACTTTATTCGTGATGGCATCACGATAGAGGATAAGGGCGAAGCGGGCACGTACGTACTGGTAGGTGAGCTCGGATACTGTCTGCCCGACGGCTCCTGTCCGCGCGCAACCGATCATACGGACTTCAGTATCACGTATACAACGGAAGGGGATATATTTACGATCGCCCTTCTGGCTGAGCCGCTATCGACGACTCGACTGCGTGCCGAGCAGTATCTCAAGGAGCGACTTGGGATCTCGGCAGAAAGTATGTGTGGGCTGAATTACTATGTAGGTACGCCCTCATGGGTAAATGAACACTATAGTAATGGGAACATGGGCTTTAGTTTCTGCGACGATGCTGCAAAGCTTCCCTAGTATGCGACGTCTTCTACTTATTCCCCTGATGCTCACTGCATTTACACTCGCTACCCCAGTAGCATTTGCTGCCGAATCCACCTTCTTTGGTCCAATCGTTCCGACCCAGTGTGAGACCTGTCCCTGCGGATTCGCCGGTGTTCTTGAGATCATGCGACACCTCATGAATTTCGCCGTATCCTTCGGGGTCATCGTGCTTACCATCATGCTCGCCTGGGGTGGTTTTATGTACATTCTCTCTGCAGCAAATCCTGAAAGCCGTAGTCAGGCGAACAAGGTACTGACGGGTGCCGTGATCGGCATGGTGCTCATCCTTTCTTCCTGGCTTATTGTCGACTTTGTCATGCGCACGCTGTATAGCGGGCCGGACGGTACGCAAGGGAAGTACGGTCCTTGGAATAGCATTCTTGCAGAGAGCGCTGACTGGTGCATCGTTGCAGGGGATACGAAGCCGCTCTTCACTCTGATTCCCTTCTCAGAGGGACCAAGCACAAGTCCTACCAATCCAGCCCCGAACCCTAATCAGCCGGGAGGGGTGGTTGGTTCTGCAGGATGTCCCTCATGTGTATCGCTCACGCAGCAGGGTCTGACCTGTAAGTCATCGAACAGTTGTACGATCGATCCGGGTGTTGCACCGAAGCTCGCTGCACTTAAGAACAGTTTCAGTGGCACATGGACCATTACCGAAGCGTATCCACCAACCGTGACGCACTCGAACCAGTGCCATCGCAATGGTACTTGTGTTGATGCTGGGTTCAGGGGTAATACGGTATACAACGCATCGAATGTTACGGCGTTTGCAAACGCAGCAAAAGGGGCAGGACTTCGTCCAGTATTTGAAACAGAGAGCTGTGGGCTGCGTGATCAGGCTCGTCAGGCGGGGGTAACTGCGTACTGCAAATCAGATAACGGGTACGGACACATCACCGGCAATCACTTCTCACTCTACGGAAACTAATTTTCGCAGCCATGCCTTCTGGTGCCTGGCGTAGTGCCAGATGCGTGCAGAAAGAGTAGGGAGGAGTGATTCCTCATCGCGCTCACCTCGCAAGTATTCACCAACGATCTTGTATTCAAGACCAAGTTCGTTTAAGCGCTCGTCACCTACATATGCACGTACTCGCTCTACCTCTTCAATCAATCCGCCCGCAAGAGCCTTCTGAAGGCGTGCATAAATGCGTGACCTAAGTTCGTCACGCTCAGGATTCAATACAATCCATTCGACCTGGTATCGGGGTGTCGACTCAGAGCGTTCAGGCACCATGCCATGCGTCTCGATGATCTCAAGTGCGCGCACGAGTCTTCGCTTATTGCTCGGATCAAGCTTGCCTGCCCGACGAGGATCCTTCTCTTTAATCTCGTGCATTAGGTCTTCCGTACCCCGTGCGTTCAGTGCTTCACGTAGGAGGGGATTGGGAGCGGTTGTTTCCGGGAGTCCGTACAAAAGCGCATCGAAATAGAAATGAGTGCCGCCTGCAAGGATAGGTTCCTTACCGCGTGCTCGTAGAGACGAGATGAGTTTGTCTGCGTCCTTCATAAAGTCACCGGCGCTATACGGCTCCTTAGGATCTCGAATATCGATGAGATGGTGGGGTATACCATCCATCTCTTCAATGGTGATCTTCTCTGTCCCGATATCAAGCATCCGGTACACCTGCCTCGAATCGACGGAGATGACTTCCCCATCGAATTCCTTTGCAAGCGCTATGGCACGCGCTGATTTACCCGAAGCGGTCGGGCCAACAACGCACTTAAGCCGCCGTTCATGATCCATGGGAGAGTATTGGCCAAAATGCTATCATTACCACCGCTAATCGAGAATACCTATGGCAAAAGAACACAAAAGTAATTATTGCGAGTACTGCGGAGATTTCCATGATCAGGTTGATCCGTTTGGAGGTGTAAAGATTGGAAGCGCGATCCCGGACTACGAGTTTGAGGCTTTCCAAAATGACGAGGCGAAGACCATGAAGTTCTCTGACTTCAGGGGGAAGTGGCTTATCGTGATGTTCTACCCGGCAGACTTCACCTTCGTTTGCCCTACCGAACTTGAGGAAATGGCGGGACAGTACAAGACCATCACGGGTATGAATGCCGAAGTGCTGTCGTTTTCAACGGACACGGTATTCGTGCATAAGGCATGGCATGACACGTCGCCCGCGATCAAGAAGATCAACTTCCCTATGGGTGCAGACCCAACCGGCAAGATCGCCCGTGCGTTCAATGTGCTTATCGAGGGCGGTGACCTTCCGTTTGTGCCGGATGAGGGACTTGCCCTTCGCGGTACGTTCTTGATTGATCCAAACGGTGTCCTCCGCACTATGGAGGTGCATGACAACTCGGTCGGACGCGCAGCTGCTGAGACCGTACGAAAGTTGAAGGCCGCTCAATTCGTTGAAGCGAATCCCGGTATGGTGTGTCCTGCCGCCTGGGATGAGGGGGATGCAGGTATGGAGCCCGGGATGGATAAGGTAGGGAAGATATAAAGTAAGAACCGGCGACCCAAGGGTCGCCGGTCTCGTTCTAGGCTGGTTGATACGATCTCGTGAGGATCGCCCAGTTTTCTCGACCCTTCGCTTCGATTGGTGGGAGTACTTCCGCACCATCCTTGGTATAGGGGTTTTCACCCTCCTTCCATACCTTGAAGCTCGGACGGATGAGCGACATGATCGGCCGAGTGCCCAGATGGTCGCTTCCCGAACGATTGCAGAGTGCGAGCACCACTGGCGCAAACCTGACCGTCGCCGCTCGGAGGGCAGCCGTCTCGACTTTATTGATCGTGTCGCCGGTCGTGATGGTGTCCTCGGCAAGCAGCAGCGTTTCTCCGTTGTCGATATCGGCGCGTCTGAAGACGAATTCCTCCTTGGTATCGTCGACCGGAACGGCGTACGCAGACTTCAGTCGAGCGTCCGCTGCGAGAAAGGCGGAGAACACCGTTGCGCCTTCAGCGGCACCGACCACACGAGTCCCGTTGTTCATGTAGCCCGATTCGCGGGCCCTGATGCGAAGGGTGTGTGCCGCCTCCATCAGAAGCGCCGGATCGTTCTCCTGGACCTTTCCGCCGTTGAAGAACCCATCTGAAATAAGTCCCGAGCGCAGTCGCACAAAAGGACAGTCGAGCGAACCGGGATGCCGCCAGAATGCACAGCACTCTTGAAAAGCTTTTTCCCAGGATTGTTCTTGAAGACTCACATCTACCTCCAGATCTCGTTTATATCCATGTGCACCCTACTCAATGGTGACCCCAAACGCAACTACCGCTTTCTCAGTAGTCCATCCCGCAACCCAATCACCTGTTTAGGAGTAATGAGTGCGCGATTGGTCTGTGCGCGCATAGCAAGGTCGCCAATCAACATGCCCGAAAGTGTCATCCCAGTCTCTGACATGAGCTTTGTATTCATATGACTCACCGAGACTGCTCGAAGGAGCGAACCGCCTTTCGTTGATACGATTCCGGCAAGAGTGCCATCGGACTTCACGACCGGACCACCCGACACACCGGCGCTTGCCGCTGAGGAAGAAGCGATGGTAAGTACCTCTGCGCTTGTTGACGGTGTAAAGCTCCGTACGCTTGTAATTGTTGACGTGGTAACAAGTCGGGGAAGCTCTCGTTGAATTTCCTTAAAGTTGCGATTTTCAGTGGGGTACCCGGCGATGGTGACTGACTCCCCCTCAGTGGCATACAAAAACGATGGGGTGATGTACGGGAATGTTGGTGGAAGTGTACCGCCCTTAACAGCGCCCGTTACGTACAACAGTGCAAAGTCCCCTTCACCGGTTCCGGTCGGGATCTTCTTCTTAAATTCAGCGACGTTCGCCTCGATCCAGAGCGGTGAGAGATACAGGAGGGAGGCAGTGTAGGTGTCCTTTGCGGGAGAACCGGTACGGACCGTACAGGTACCGCGCACACGTCCCTTTTCGCCTGCCAGGAGGAAATACTGCGCAACGTGTGCGTTAGTCAAAATCACTCCTCGATCGCTCACAAACACACCGCTCCCCGAGGTGCTATATGTCGTGTTGCCTGACTTGAGTCTGCAGTACAGATTTACGGTCGCGTCTTCAACGGAAGACGCTGCATGCACCGGGCTAGCAACGAAGGAGAGAATGAGTAGTGGAAGGTACAGGTATTTCATACTGGGTGAGTATATATAACCACACCCGAACGCATTTCAAATGAAGCCCCTTGCTCCGTAATCAAAAGGCGACCAGGGACGCAAAATATGCAGTGGTCTGCGCTAGGCGCAGATAGATTTGATCTGTGCTTGCACCACTCACCTGGTGCGCACGCACTCCAACCCTGTCGTCGTGAGGAATGTTACATGACGGTAGGGTTGGCTCCTCATGAAGAGACAGTGATATAATTCATTCATGCCGGAAAATCCGCTCCCCTCAGTCGGACCTGAACATACACCTATTACAAATCCAACCGAAAGCTCTCGACATACGGTTCGCTATGTTGTAACGGGCCTGTTGGTCGTTTTGCTTCTCCTTGGTATCGGATTCGGATTTCAATATCTAAAACCTTTGGCAAGCAATAATTCGGTCATTGGAACAGAGAAGTTTGATTTTAGTGAAGAAGAATTGCGAGTAGCAGAAGCTGAAGCAACGAATAAGTTGCAGGCAGATTTTGGCTTCATTAAAACCGTTAGTAGCGATTTATACATAGACAGCAAGAGTAATTCTGTACAGGACGAAGGAGAAACGCTTCACAATATGAGAGTAGACGTCCACCCTTTTCCCGGCGTACTCGATGTATCCGGCAATTTTATTGCTCAGGAATCATTGTCGAATATATACTGGTCGCAATCAAAAAAAGTTGATACGGCCGGCTACGGTACAGTTCTTGTTGGCACTGAAGACATACCCTCGCTACCGTTAGTCAGTTGGGTTTCGTACGAAGGCGAGATCCCGCTTGTTTTTTCAGCCGCGTTCAATTCAGAGGGAGTAAAAATTGATGATACTCAACACGACTTCGACTTGAAGGCTCCTCTGCTTCTCAAATCAGTTCTCAAGGCGTATCCCTCGGATTCAAACCTAACCGGTAGACTTATTGCCAGTATTGATTCTGCTCGTGAGAAAAATCGAGGAGGCGCAACTACAAAAGTGCTGCGTTCGGAAACAAGTTCAAGTGGATATACCTTTACGCTGACTGAATTTGATAAATCCCAGGTCTCGAATAGTTGCGATATGTTTGTTTCTGGTTGGTCGGTGGAGAGCGCGAAAGAATTGGTAAGTTGCGAGGTAAAAATTACACTCAATACAAATGAGCGCACCTACCTTGATGAGCAGTTAAAAAGACTTGGTGGCCTTCCCGACAAATGGATTTCGGGAAATGAGATTATTACAAGCAGGACAGAGGGTGGAGACGGTATGGGTGAAACCGGGTACGGTTTCCTAGGTATATTCAACGCGGATACGGAAATCTACACGCAGATTTTAAAAGTTGAACACCCCGGTTTTTATTGGAGACGAGCGCTGATTGAGTACGAATTTGGTAATACAAAAGAGCGTCTCTTATTTGTAGAAAGTTCGGACGCTTACTTGCTTTATGAAATTAAAACAAGCAGGAGTCTTGCCGAGCTCTTTAGTTCACCAAATGATGCCGACTCAATGGTTAATTATTTGAACCCACTTTATAAGAGTGAGCTCACACTCGTGGGCACGATGCCGCTTGCCGTTGAGATAACTGACAATTCAAAATACACGTTCGATATTAGTCTCGATAGCCAAAAAAATATCCTTTTTGAGCTTGGTGGCTATACTGACTTTCCCAAGAATTATGTCTATACGATTGGCGGCAGTACTGAAAAGATAAATTAGTGACGACACAAAACAGAAACTTCCTTTCCTCTTTTCGCCTTCCCGTGGAGGAGTCGGGGGAGGAAGTTTTGGAGTTTGCTCGCGCGAGCCCGCGAGCGCGGTTGAGGCGCGCCAGTCAGGATTACTGCTGCAGTGCGTTCGAGCGTAGATATATGTACTCACCAAAATGGAACCCAATTCCGAATTAGATTCGAATTTAGTGCCGGGGGAGAGACTCGAACTCTCAAGCCTTGCGGCAGTGGGTTTTGAATCCACCGTGTATACCATTCCACCACCCCGGCTTTATCGCCATCCTACTGCACATACGCGCCTCCGCAAAGCTCATCTCGATGCTACAATACGCGCATGAATTTCTTCGGCGCGGGCGATGATGATAAGAAAGCTCCTGGATACCAGGAGCCAACTAAATACGATTCGGTGTACTGGGTAGCGGTTGAACGTATCGAACCAAACCCGTACCAGCCGAGAAAGGAATTTGACGAAACAGCGCTCAAGTCACTTGCAGAATCGATCCGCCAGTACGGTATCCTTCAGCCACTGACCGTCACCCGAAAGGATGTCGAGAAGCCCGACGGGGGACTCTCCTCCATGTACGAACTCATTGCCGGAGAGCGCCGTCTCCGTGCTTCTAAGTTGATTGGTCTTCGCGAGGTCCCGGTGGTGATCCGTGTGGGTGAGCAGTCAGACAAGATGAAGCTCGAGCTTGCGATCATCGAGAACCTCCAGCGTGAGGATCTTAACGCTATTGATCGTGCCAAAGCACTCCATCAACTCGTGGAGTCGTTTGGGCTTCAACATGCAGAAGTTGCCGCAAAGATCGGTAGGAGTCGCGAGTTTGTGTCTAACTCGATCCGTCTCCTCAATCTTCCTGAGGTAATTCAGCAGGCAGTGGTCAACCGCGAACTTACCGAAGGACACGCCCGTGCCCTTCTCATGCTTGCCGACCGTCCGCAGGAACAGGAAACTCTCTTTAAGGAGATTCTCCTCAAAAAGACCTCAGTCCGCATCGTGGAGCAGATGGCACGCCGCATCGCGCAGGACCGTATCCGCAAGCACGACAAGACGCCTGAGCTCATGGAGATGGAGAAGTCGCTCACCGAGGCGCTTGGTACGCGTGTGGTGATTGAGAACCGTCCGAAGGGAGGTCGCGTCCTCATCGAGTTCTTCTCTCCGGAAGACCTCACACATATTCTTGCTTCGCTTGCTGCACAGCAGGAGAGTAAGACGGTGATGGCGGATGAGGTAGCGGACGTGACTGATCAGGAGATCGCGGAGACGCCCACCCTCATTCATCCCAATACCACTCAGCTTGAGGATGTTCCAAAAGTAGAAGAGGAGCTGTATTCGGTGAAGAATTTTACTGTCTAGCTACTTCCCCTTCTTCTTTCTTCGCGCCTTCTTCGCAGCTCGTTGCTCCTCCTTCTTTTCCTCTTTCCGTTTCTCCTTCTTCTCGGCCTTCACCGGGTCACGCGTTGGTGGTCGCTCATGCTCCTCGAGTGCTGCACGAATGTGCTTTTTCGCGACCGAGGTCTTCACAAAGTCGAGCCATTTGAGTGTCGGATGCGCAGACTCACGTCGGATGATCTCAACGATGTCACCGTTGCGAAGTTTTGTATCAAAGGAAACCAGCTTTCCGTTTACCTTCGCGCCCTGCATATGGTTTCCCAGGTCTGAGTGGATGGCATAGGCAAAGTCAGCGGGAGTGGACTCGACCGGAAGATCGATCACGTCGCCTCTCGGAGTAAACACAAACACGCGATGTGAGAAGAAGTCATGCTTGAGTCCTTCAACGAAATCAGAGGTACCAGCTACCGACGCATGTGCGTCTGCAAGCTCGGTCAACCAGCGGGGAACCTCGGTTTCCTTCTTGGCTTCTTGAATGGGTGCTGGCGTTCGTTTGAAATTAAGCAGGGTTGGAATCAGGTCACGTACCCAAGGGAACGAGAGTCTGCGGAAGGCAGCTTTAGGTGCCTCTTTGCCAAGGTCCTTGTATGACATGTGGGAGGCAATACCAAACTGTGCTCGCTGATGCATCTCCTTGGTGCGCACCTGCATCTCAACAATGCCAGCTTCAGCCGTGATGACGGTCGTGTGGAGTGACTGGTAGCCGTTTGGTTTCGGGAAGGAGATGTAATCCTTAAACTCACCCGGCAAGGGCTTCCAGAGCGCGTGGATGACCCCAAGTGCGGTATAGCAGTCATCGACGGTCGGCACGACAACACGGAGCGCTGCAATGTCATGGATGCGAGTGATGTCATCGCTCTTACGCTTCAGCTTTTGATGCAGACTCCAAAGCCCCTTCATGCGGACTTCCGTCGTGAAGTTTTTAATATCCTTTCGCACGAGCGCATGCTGCAGATCTTTCTGCACACGAGCAAGTCCTTCCTCGGTCTCCTTTGTCTTCAGTTTTCGCACCTCAACGGCATGGTGGTAGGCATCAGGATCAACGGCAGGAAACGCAAGATCCTCAAGTTCCCATTTGATTTTTGCTAGACCGAAACGATGGGC
>JBBTXR010000003.1:8723-45930 GCA_038062175.1 Patescibacteria group bacterium | reverse complement strand
TCTACTCGAAGCATCGAATAGACGGAAAGCAACTCGTTGTTGTTTTCTATTCCTCTTGGTACTGAGATGTTTCACTTCCCAAGGTTCGCTTCACTGCTTAAAAGCAGGATGACTCTATTGAGCCGGGTTTCCCCATTCGGACACCTCCGGATCGATGGCTGTTATCGCCTCCCCGAAGCATTTCGCTGATTACCGCGTCCTTCATCGCTTGCGCAAGCCTAGGCATCCACCGTGCACCCTTCATGTCTCCTGTGCGGAAACCTGAACACCACTTCTAACGTTTTTTGCTCTCCGGCGACTTACGGCGCCGGAGTGTGATTTGTGCAATTCTCGCCAGGGATGACATCGACTCGATGCCACGCCCCCTGGCGTGATTACCTATTTTGCATTTTATTAAATTGTCGAGGTGCCCGTGTTCTTGCCAAGACAAAAGCCCCTTCCGGGGCGGTGGTTCCTAACCCAAAGGCTAGGTTTTATCCGCTCCGTTTGGTTAGTAATGTCTTGGTCTTCAACACGTAGAGGGAGTATACGCGGGTGGGTTTTAGCTGTCAAACACTGCCGTATTCGGGGGTTATCCCCATACACAAAAGGCCCCTTCCGGGGGCCTTTTGTACTTCCCTTTCGGGACTACCTACTTGATCTCTGCGCGAACGCGTTCGAGATATTTCGCTGCCGCTGCCTGACCGCCGAGCCCGAAGGCAAGACCGAAGGCGAGCGAGAGCGCTACCACGACACCCGTGAAGAGGGTCTGGACAAGCGGAGAGATACCGAGACGATCGAGTGCCGCAAGGATCGCAAAGATCCAGATTGCCCAACGAGAAAGCGTACCGAGAAGGTTCGCTGCCTGAAGGTTTGCGGCGCGCGCTGCGCCCGTCACCACACGCTCCACTGCTTCTGCGATAACCGCAGCAGCAAGAAGAATGAGGACGGCAACGATCACCTGTGGGATGTAGCTGAGTACAACACCACGGAGGAAGATCGTAACCTCGGTGAGCCCGAGCACATCAAGTGCTGCAACGAGGAAGACGACGATGAAGAACCACTTCACCAGCATCCCAACGAAAGCACCTGAGTTAAGCGAGAACCCTGCGCGATCGAGAACGCGCTCGACGCCGGCGTGCTTGAGTGCCTGATCAACGCGAAGTGAATTGATCACCTGCGCGACAAGGCGACCAAGACCTGCACCGACGAGCCAGCCGATGATGAAGATGATGATCGCGACGAGTAAATTGGGGAGAAAGGCAACGAGTCCATAGAACAGGTTCTGGAACGAGGCTGCCAATACATCCGCCCATGTGGTGAGGAACATATGCGTGTGCGTCTCTGGTTTAGTTAATTAATGCTGGGTAGTGGGCCCGAAGCCCTAGACACCCTGCCTATTCATAAGTCTAGCAAGCAGAAGCGTAGATGAAGACGCCTCTGTGGATAGACCTTAAGCGGTGTTGGTGACGCCCAGGCGGTCCAAAATGGTGCGATTTGGATAGTCGAACGTGTCACGAAGGAGGCGATCATACACGCCGCGACGGTATTTAAACTCTTCAGTAGAGAATGCAGCGTAGCGCAGTTCCCTTCCAAGCTCTGCCTCAAGACCATGAACAGCTCCTGCAAGCTTCTTATCGTCGAGCTTGTCTCCGACAATGAGAAGATCGAGCTTTGACTCAATGGCACCAGAGAATAGCCCTGAGAGCGTCACAAGCTTCAAGGAGCCTCCCTTCTTAAGCTTCTCGAGCATATCCACCTCTCGCACTTCGGTGGTCTCACGTAGGAACGCTTTGAGGGCGTCGTAGTGCAGGAACTTCTTATTCGCTGCAGTCCCACCGGCACGTCCCGTTTTCTTCCTGACCACGTCTGCTGCAATGAGCACGCTAATTTCTCTTCGGGTGGCGTCCTTTGCGGATTTGGTACGAAAGGCTGCCTCGGCCGTTGAGAACGCCATATCGTCGTTGAAGAGGAAGAGCCGGAGGAGCTTTAGGCGGACAGGATTTTGGAAGAGACGGGCGAGGGGTTCCATGAAGGTCATCGCATTGTACCTATTCAGTCATGCAGGGTGCAACTCTGGCGTTAGAACACGAAAAACACCCGCTGTCGCGGGTGTTTTTCTTTGCGAACGACCTGGTTATTTGAAGGTAACCTTGCCGCCTGCCTCTTCGAGCTTCTTCTTGAGCTCCTCGCCCTCGTCCTTGCTTACGTTCTCCTTGAGAACGGACGGTGCTCCGTCAACGAGATCCTTAGCCTCCTTGAGACCAAGACCAAGTGCCTCCTTCACGGCCTTGATCACCTGGATCTTGTTTGCGCCTGCGTCAGAAAGCTCGACGGTTACAGTCGACTTTGCGTCCTCGCCACCTGCCGCTGCTGCAGGACCTGCAACTGCAACGGCTGCTGCGGAGACACCGAACTTCTTCTCGAAGACCTTCACGAGCTCTGAGAGCTCGAGAACGGACATCTTCTCGATCTCCTCAACGATCTTCTTGAACGCTGCCGGAACCTCAAACTCCGCTTCTGCGGGAGCTGAAGCTGCAGCCGGCGCTGCCTCTTCTACGGGGGTAGCAGTCTCTTCGACTGCACCCTCCTGGGTTGTTTCGTCTGCCATATATATCTAGTTAAGCTGCTGCCTTCTTCTCGCGGATCTGATCGAGCGCGATAACGAAGCCCTGAATTGGTGAGTTGATCACGTTCACGAACATGCCACGAAGCACTGGTACTGGAGGAATGGTGGCGATGGCATTCATTGCTACCTTATCCTTGAACATACCCTCGAATACACCTCCCATAATGGTGAGTGCATCCTTGTGCTTCTTGCCGTGCTCGTAGATTTCGCGTGCCGGGAGCGTGGCGTCGCCTGCGCTCCATGCCATTGCGATCTCGCCTGGAAGCTCGGGAAGGTCTCCCTTGATTCCTGCTTCGGCGAGTGCGCGCTTCATGAGGGTTTTCTTCGCTACGTAGTAGCCGATCCCCTGCTCGCGGAGCGTCTTACGCATTACTGCGGTATCCGCCACCGAGAGGCCCTTGAAGTGCACAAATACGACCGAGGCCGCATCTTTGAGCGCGCCCGTGATCTTATCAACGATCTCTACTTTCTTTGCCTTGGTAATTGCCATAGCTGGTTTGTTTGTTCGTACGAAACGGGTAATGGTCCCAATAAGGGACCATTACGAGGAGACATTCGACCCCCTGAGGTATTCAGGGTTTCGTCCCTCGGCAGGGCTTATGAATGCCTGCTGTCTTCGGTCCGTACGAGAGGCACTATACCCTTCCCTTCACTAGGAAACAAGCCGGATGACGATGAGGGCTGCAACGAGTATGACTGCAAAGCCTGCTACGAATTTAAGGAAGTGGACGAAGTAGTTCATGGAGGACTAGCGATCCGTTCGAGTGAGCGTGAGGAGGCAGGTGGATGTTGCCGCTTGCTTATGCCCCACCGTGAATGAACGCGTACCGTCAGTAGCAGTTAGCGGGCCAGTTATTTTGAAATCCTTTGATTTCGTTCCTGCTATTACTTCGATCTGACTTGTTCGGAAGTGATCGGTACGCCAGATTTGATAGAAGTACACACGTTCCTTATCGGCGTAATACGTATAGAGCGCAGTATCACCACAATCTCCCACTACTCCGTTTGCATTGTATGTTAGGAAATTCGTAAGACGCTTGAATGTGTTCGCGTCTGCATCCGGAATGCGAAGTGGTTCAGTGCTCGTGATTGAACGGAAGTAAACACTATTGCTATTCGTGTACGCGTAATCGTCGAGTGTTTGTGAATTCACCGGTGGAATAAATGCGGGTTCTGGCGGAAGACTCTTGCGAGACTCTTCGCCTGACGGTGTGGTCGTAGCAGCAGTCTCTCCCTCAGGGAGAAGACTTACCTCCTGATTGGCCGAGGGCTTCAAGTAGAAATATGCGGTAACAGCTACAACAAGAACCAAAAGTATAATGCCTCCGATGGCAAGGTGGGTGCGCGAAATATTCGATAGATTCATGATCGTGAGTATACCTCAAAGGTTTGTGAGCCGCAGCACGGTGATATCGGGAAATGCCATCCACTGCCGCTCAAAGTATGTACGTGCTTCTGCAACGAATTCTATATCAGGATTTATATTCTTAGCTTCGTCCATAAGCCGACGAGATTCGGCGAGATCCCCTCGATACAGCTCAGTAAGCGCATCAAGTACATAAGTCAACGGATGTCCTGGCGAGAGTTCATGCGCACGCTCAATATGGAATTTGGCGTCGGAAACCCTGTCCTCGCCTAGAGTCGTCATGACAAGGAGTAGATATGCGTAGTTGAGGTGCGCCCGATAGTGATCTGGCTGCACAGCAAGAAATCGTATGTACTGTTCTTCATACCTATGCGCCATAACTAAGATTTTTCCCTGTCCGTCGGGCGTCGTTCCTTCCGCAAGAAGTGCTTGCGCACCCTTAAGAAAGGATGCAGATGAAAGGCGTAGCGATTCAAAACTTGATACTCGCGAGAGAGACAGTTCCGTGTTTCGTTGCTGGTCAGCTACTGAGCGAGCCCGGAACGTCTCAAGGAGTGCCGCCTGTCTGGAATACTCAGTAAGCATAAGTAGCGCGCTCGCTAGAGCCCCTACAACAAGAACACTAGCGACAACCTTTCTCGCAAATTGCGTAAGTGCGATCTCAGTTACTGTATGGCGCTCCAGCCATAGTACGTATCCACCTGCCACCGAGAGCAGCACATAGCTCCCGATGGTATCGAATCCTGTCTGAAGCTGAAGTAGATGTGCAGGAACGAGTGCAATAAGCAGTGCGGTCTCGGCATCCCCCATAAGACCGTGCTTGCGTGCACGATAAATCACCATCAGGTATAGGGCGATGAGGAGCGCAAATGAAGCACTGCCAAGGTAGCCTGACCCAACGAGAGTGTCGATAAACACATTGTGTGCCCGCTCGAACCAAATCTCGGAAAGATTCTTATCCAAGAAAAGCTGCGGATCAAAATGGCGTACCAATGCGTAATCGAAGTTCTCAGGACCCCATCCGAGCACCGGTCGGTCGGCAATCGCCTCCATACCCGTATTCCACACGATAATACGAGCGGCTGTCGATTCTTGAATATATGTCTCTTGTACTACGCTCCCAGGAGTTAATAGAAGAGCGATACCGAGACCAAGTCCCGCCATGAGTAGACTCCCCCAGATCGCTATTAGCTTATTGGCGTTCTTCGGAGCAAGGCGCCACGCAAGGACACAACCTCCATAGAACATGAGCAGTGCGATGAGTGCAGCGCTAGATGCGCGTGCAAGTCCAAGTAGATGTGCTGGATGTGCAAAAAGATCATTAAGTGGCGACTTGCCTGTGAGGAGCCCCATATTGAACATGAGCGGAGAAATGGCAATGAGCACAAGTGACGCAAGGAGCAACGAACGCACCCTTCCCCACTCTTTTATACGTACAACTTCCGAAAGACCAAGAATGAACGCAAGAAGCAAGTAGGTTCCTGCGTATGTCTCATTACCAAAAGTCAGCCCAGTTTGATCAAGATTTATCCATAGAAATTTTCCAGATACTCCCAGGCCAGCGATACCAATTATCGAAAAGATTGCGAACACTCCAGCAGACACTGCAATCGATCGTCGTACAAGCAACCAATCGCGTTCATTAAGTAATTCGCTTAGCAGCCACGCACCAATTGCGAGGTGAGATAAGAAAAGGACACCGCTTGACCAAAATATGTCTGACCATAATGACCGTTCAGGGAATACCCCAAATACTGAGGCAACGATCTGTAGCAATACAGTGATGCCAATTGATGCTAGAAACCATCTTTTTCTTGGAAGATTTATTCCTGTGCTAAAGATTCTGTGCGCAGCGATAAGTGCAAGCACATCAACAAATGCAATAACGAAAAAGAACTTTGCATTTACTGGCCCGTAGAAGAGGTGCGTGGTGGTGAGAAACGGGAGGAGTGCGAGAGCCGAAGCAGTTAATATCCCGGAAACAGTAAATTTCATAGGGAAAGCTTATCAGTGGGAAAAGCAAAAAACCACCCCGTGAGGTGGTTTTTTGCTTGCTTAGCTAAGAGGAGCCGTGGCCCTGCCTAGCGTAGCCAACTAACCGTGATTAGTTGAGGTTAACTGGATCCGTCTTGTAGTCTTCGAGATCGAAGTCATAGAGGTTCCAAGTCGTGGTGTCAGTCGTTGCCCAGCCGATCGCCTTGAGGAGGACGCGGTAGATACCATCGTCTTCCGTAGAGTCGTTCGTCTGAACCACGGTGATCGTGAGCTCGGTCTCCTCATCCTCCTGAAGGAGGTAGTTGTTCGAAGAAGCCTCGGTTGCGTCACCCATCTCAGTCACGATATCCGTGATGTCATCGACGGTTGCAGTACCCGAATCCTCAACGAGGTAGAGGTGACCTGCGGTGCCAGTAGTATCCGCGATCGAAGTTGAGATCGTTGCAGCTGCAGCGCGGGACACATAGATGTCCTGGCCGAATGCCGTAACGTTGAACTTGATTGCGAAGGTACCGACATCGTTGTCAGCTGCGCTGTCGTTCGCGGTCACCGTCTCGGTTGCCGAAACAAAGGAGACCATGATACCAGCAGCACGGAGCTCGAAGGCACCTGAGGTTGCTGAACCAGTGATGTCGCCATCAGCAAGGTTTTCACCAGTCTCGTCCTCAACATCGAAGGAAGCAGAATCGGTTTCTGATTCGGTAAGGTTGAAGGAAACGGTGTCACCAGCATCAAGAGTGTCACCAGTTGAGAAGAAGTCAGCAGTGATGACTACCTCGGCAGTGTCGCCAGCGTCGATGGTCCAATCAAGGTCATCGAAGATAACGGTTTCTTCACTGTTGTCGGTGTCAGATGTGCTGAGCGTCTCAGAAGCGATCTCTTCGCCGTCCACAACAAGGTGAAGGGCTGAAATGAGATCGTCAGGGTCGTTACCCGTGGTCTCGGTTGAAGTAACCGATACTACGAACGAATCAATGACGAGTTCAGAATCACCCTCAGCCTCTGCGGTGAAGGAAAGAACTTCTACATTGTCCGTGTCGTCAGTTGCGTCGACTTCGATAGTACGAGCATCGTTGATGTCGTCGTCATCCTCAGAGATCTTGAGTTCAACATCTGCTGAGGAGGCGAATGACTCGAAGCTGAAGGTACGGGTTCCGGTGGAAGGATCCTCCGAAACAGTTGCACCATCTGCGTCAACGAAACGAACCTGACGGAAGTCTACAGTCCAAGTGTCGGTAAGGTCATCAGAGTCGAGACTTGCGGCACCGGAGATAGCGACCGTAAGCTCGCCAGTCTCACCTGCCTCAAGAACAGCGTCATCGAGCGAGACGGTCTTCGTCCAGTCGTTGTCGTCATTGAACTCGTCCGCATCTGCGCGTCCGACTTCCTCACCATCGAACCAGATCGATACCTCAGAAGCGTAGTCCTCGAAATCCGAAGCTGCGGTTCCCTCATCGAAGACGAGGCGAACTGCAGTGAACTCGAGGTCAGAACCGTCATCAGCCTCGATTTCGAGACCAGCAACCTCTACATCCTCTTCGTCCTCACCAACCTCCTCGTTGTTGAGAGAAGCCATGAGTTCGTAAGAGTCTACAGAGCCTGCGCCACCTTCTAGGCCGCCACCAGTCTGTCCGCCAGTGTTGCCACCAGTTGAACCACCAGTTGAACCACCTGCTGAGGCGTTAACCTTGGCGCGAGTCATAGGACCGAAGTAACCAGCAGCAGGAGTGATTCCTACTGAAGCCTGGTACTTAGCAAGAGCGGCCTGAGTCTGTCCACCGAAGTAGCCAGTAGCACCTGCTGCGATTGCGAAGCCCTTAGAAATGAGCCAGTTCTGAAGTGCGGTCACATCAGCTCCAGAGGAACCGATGGTGAGGTCGCGGTTGAACGAAGCGTTGACCGAAGCTGAACCACCAGACTGTGCCTGGAGTGCTGCGATCTGCGCCATGAGTGCTGCGATCTGTGCCTCGAGGCTAGCCGAAGACTGTGCGTTCGCTGCTGGAGCGAAAGCAAAGCTTGACGCGACGAGTGCAAGACCTGCAACTACTGCTGCTACGCGAGCGACAGTGTTGTTGTTTGCAATAGACATAACAATTGCGTTTTTAATTATTTTTCTTAGACACGTATGCAACGCGATTAGTAATAGTGCATCGCATACGCATCCGTATCATTCTTTGTAATTGCGCTCCGCAGGTCTTTCGGCCTGCGAAGCAATCGCACATGTTTCCTTACTAGACCGACAGAGCGCTCTATCGACGCGCGCCCCATCGGCTAGCTGGCAAAGTGAGTCATTCGTTCTGTGCTCATCCGTAACTGAAATACAGCAGTCGTTCTGAACCCGCCCACCAATAGGCAGACGGGGAGGCTTATGGGTTCTTACGCCCATAATGCCGTTCAAATTCCCTATTCCTTTATCAAGGATTCAGTCGTTCAGGTAATGCGCCCCAGCTCGTTTCCGTATGGGGAACAGTATACCGAGCAATTTGGCGCTTACCTTCAAGCTTAATGTGGATAACCTGTGGCGTAGATGAACGCAAAAGAGGCCTTCCGCCTTTCGGCAGTGGCCTTTTACCTCTTCCCTGTCCCCATAGTTCCCACCCCAAGAATATAGCTCGGCTGAGCTTAAAAGTCAATGAAGGATTCAGGATTTCCTATACCTTGTCCGTAAGCGTATAAGTCGTCCAGCGCCGCTTCCCAGAGCGCTCCACCACGCCTTCAGCAACCAAAGATTGAAGCTCTCGCTGAATGGTTTTCTCACTTACATCCCGAATAACTACCGATATGTCTTTTATATACGAAGGACCTTTCTGCTTTAGGACATCTAGTACTACCTCGCGTCGTGTGGAGCTAGATGTATTGTCTGATAGCCTCTGTCCTTTATTATCCGACGTATGTCCTTTAGAGACTGGCGCCTGTCTCTGAGTGTTACTTTTTGTCTCTGTACGGCCTTCCATGGTTGAGGACTTCACGAGCCCGGCAAGGGTCGGACCATCTTCAAGGATAAGACGTGGCTCCTCATACGCTGCAACCTCCTGAAGGAGAAGATGCGCTTCGCGTCCTATGAGGTCGGCATTCATCACAGACAGGAGCCCTCCCGCCCGTGCAATCGATAGGACCGAAGAGAGCGCAAGCAACTCACGCGAGAGCGCCACTCGCGCCAGTGCCGGCGGCAGCACGGCTGCATCGACTAGTCCGATAGCAATCATGTCGAGCTTCTCCCTAAGTGCCTGAGAATTTCTAAATGCAGGAGCTATGAGATGGATTGCTTTCGCGAGACGTTCAGCCTTCTTATATATGAACACCCTTCGTATGTCCTTATCGAATACGTTGGAGAATATACCTTTATCTAGGACAAACGTATCAAAATCAGCACTGTTCTGTGATGACTTTTTTATCTCACCCCCGACCTGCTGTCCTTTATCAGCCATAATTTATGTCCTTGAAGTCAAGGACAAGTATACCGGCCGCCCCTCGATGCGCAATGTCCATTACTCCTGTCCGAAACGCCTGGTCGAGGGGTACAGACTGCGAAACTAACCAGTCAGACACGAAACATTTTATCCACAGCGCGAGTGTTAGAATATGAAAAATGGGACGCAAAAAGAAGTCTGAGATTGAGGCTCCAAAGAAGCTCGCGCGAATCGCGGGTGGTATTGCACTAGTGGCATTCGGTCTCATATTTGGCCTCTCTGCATTCGGGCTTGCAGGACTTGCAGGGGAGGCTCTCTTCGCCTGGGGCTTTGGCATGGTCGGACTCGGCTCCTTCCTCATCCCAGTGCTCATGATCCTGTCGGGTATCGCAGTGATGTTTGAGCGATCCTTTGTGAAGCCCCTGACCGCTGCCGGAGTCGCCCTCATTATCATCTCGGTGATCATGCTTTTCGGCATGGTGTCCGAATCCCTTGGAGGAACTCTTGGACGAGCCGCTGGTATGACGACCGTCGAATTCTTTGGATTCGCAGGAGCCCTCATTCTTCTCCTGTCTCTCGCACTCATAGGTCTCGCAATTGTCGCGGATCTTTCCGCACTCCTCGCCTCCCTATCGGGTCTCTTTGGAAACACTAAGGAGGCACTTGGTTCGATTAAGGTGCCTTCACTCAAGAACAATGAACAGGAGGAAGATGAAGTGCCCGACACTACACCTGAGCCTGAGCCTGCAAAAGTAGAGCGTGAGCCGGTCGTCACGATGTTTAATGAACCACGCGAAGCTCCACCTGTTAGTGCCGCAGATGCCATTCCTACCTACGATGCCGAGTACCAAGCACCCCCCGTTTCCCTTCTTGGCGAAGACAAAGGCAAGCCTGGGGTCGGTGACATCAAGGCAAACGCAAACATTATTAAGCGCACCTTCCAGAACTTCGGTATTTCTGTCGAGATGGACGAGGTGTCCGTTGGCCCTACCGTAACCCGCTATGCCATAAAGCCGGCTGAGGGCGTGCGTCTTCAGAAGATCGTATCGCTTGTCACGAACCTCGAACTT
Organism: Patescibacteria group bacterium; assembly: GCA_038062175.1. Taxonomy (GTDB): domain Bacteria; phylum Patescibacteriota; class Minisyncoccia; order Phycocordibacterales; family Phycocordibacteraceae; genus C7867-001. The sequence continues at coordinate 35,481 of JBBTXR010000003.1, read as the reverse complement.
GCCCTTGCCGCACATCCGGTACGCATCGAGGCACCGATTCCTGGCAAGTCACTTGTCGGTATCGAGGTTCCAAACGCATCGAAAGCAACCGTCGGACTTGGAGGTGTGGTGAGTGCTCCTGAGTGGAACTCATCCAAAAAGCCTCTTCTCTCGGCAATTGGTCGGGACATCACCGGCACCCCGCACTATGTGAATGTCGCAAAGATGCCGCACGGCCTGGTAGCGGGCGCGACCGGTTCTGGTAAGTCGGTGGCCATCCACGCCCTTATCACCTCCCTCCTATATAGGAATGGTCCCAACCAGCTCCGTTTCATCATGGTTGATCCAAAGCGTGTTGAGCTCACCCTCTATAACGGTATCCCCCACCTCCTCACCCCAGTCATTACCGATCCTAAGAAATGCATCATGGCGCTTAAGTGGGCAGCGAAGGAAATGGATCGCCGTTACGGCATCCTTGAGGGAGAGAAGGTACGCGATATCGACTCGTACCACTCCTCAGTCTATGAGCCGGCAAAGAAGAAAGGCGCCAAGGAGCTCCCCGAAGCCATGCCGTACATCGTCATCGTCATCGACGAGCTCGCCGATATCATGCAGAGCTTCCCTCGGGAGCTTGAGGCTGCGATCGTCCGCCTTGCACAGATGTCACGCGCGGTTGGTATTCACCTCGTCCTCTCCACCCAGCGCCCATCCGTGAACGTCATCACCGGCCTCATCAAGGCAAACGTACCGACTCGTATGGCACTCCAGGTGGCAAGTCAGATCGACTCGAGGACCATTCTCGACGGCCCTGGTGCCGAGTCCCTGCTTGGTGCAGGTGACATGCTCTACCTCTCGGCCGACATGCAGAAGCCAGTACGTATACAAACGGCCTACATAAGCGAAGGCGAGGTGAAGAAGGTGGTTTCCTATATCAAGCAGCACAATGCCGGATCACTCGGCGGACTTGATCTTGGCGGCGGCACCGACGGCTCAGGGCACCACGAACCAAACGATGCCATCTCAATGATGAATGACGACGATGATGTAGACGACGATCTCTACAGCGCCGCTAAGGAGGCTGTGGAGGAGGCTGGACGCGCTTCTACCTCTTACCTCCAGAGAAAGCTTCGTATCGGCTACTCCCGCGCCGCCCGCCTTATGGATCTCCTTGAGGAAAAGGGTGTGATTGGTCCCGCCGACGGCTCACGACCACGCGAGGTCATCAATCAGGGCGCTGCGACCGCTTCCCCTGCAGCCGAGGAAGTCTTCTAGAGGACATGGTCCGACCTGCGATCGGCATAGCTCTTGCACTCCTGGTCGCCTACGGCCTCTTCAGGGCTTACCCACTCCTGTCGGGCCCAGCACTCACCATCGACTCCCCTGCCCCCTACACAACCATTGAGGGCGGCTCGGTAACCATCTCAGGCACTGCCCGTAGGACTGAGACTCTCATGCTCAACTCAGCCGTGCTTCTGATTGATGAGAATGGGCACTTTTCGACCACCCTGACGCTCCCTCCTGGGGACGCTATACTATCTCTAACCGCTCGGGATCGCTTCGGCCGAAGCGTCCACGACATGAGGACGGTTCATGTTCCTTAGATCTTTTGGTCACGATTATTTCATCTCTGTGTCCTATGATCACCTCAGTTAGCCTTACCATTTAGAGCCTGCCTATGCCTGCAAAGAAATCAGCAAAAAAGAGTACTAAGACCGCTCCCGCCCCTGAAGCCGAAGGAGGATCAGCCGCCGATTCGAAAGCACGATCAATCGAGCTTGCGATCAAGGAAATCCAAACAAAGTTCGGTGATGAGGCCATCATGACGTATGGCTCGGGCAAGGTCGCTGCAATTCCCTCCATCCCTACCGGCTCCCTTGGACTCGATGCTGCCCTTGGTATTGGTGGACTCCCCCGCGGCCGCATCGTCGAGATCTATGGTCCCGAATCTTCTGGTAAGACAACGCTCGCACTCCACGTAATCGCAGAGGCGCAGAGGAAAGGTGGTATCTGCGCCTTCGTCGATGCTGAGCATGCACTTGATCCGGAATACGCACGCCGTATTGGCGTGAAGCTTCCTGAGTTACTCATCTCTCAGCCTGATACCGGTGAGCAAGCGCTTGAAATCGTTGAGTCACTTGTGCGTGCCAACTCAATCGACGTTATTGTCGTCGACTCAGTCGCGGCACTCACCCCCAAAGACGAGATCGAGGGTGACATGGGTTCAGCACAGATGGGTAAACAGGCCCGTCTCATGTCACAGGCGCTCCGTAAGCTCACTGCCATCACTGCCAAATCAAACACCATCATCATCTTCATCAACCAGATCCGTATGCAGATCGGGGTGATGTTCGGGAACCCGGAGACCACGACTGGCGGTAAGGCCCTCAAGTTCTACACCTCAGTGCGCCTTGATATTCGTCGCATCGCTCAGATCAAGAAGGGTGAAGAAATCGTCGGTGGCCGTGTCCGCGTGAAGGTAGTGAAGAACAAGGTGGCTGCCCCGTTTAAGACCACCGAGTTCGACCTTCTCTATAACGAAGGTATTAGCCGCGAAGGAGAACTCATCGCGCTTGGCGAGAAGTACGACATCCTGTCGAAGTCCGGTTCAAGCTATAAGTATGGTGACCAGACCATCGGACGCGGGTATGACGCAACGCGCACCTTCCTCCGGGAGAATAAGCCAATGGCAAACGAAATCCTGAAGCAGATACGAGAGAAACTCGCTGCTGAATAACAAAAAGCTCCCCGAGGGGAGCTTTTTGGTTAGGCGGTTTGTCGTACGTACCGAAGACTCCGCACCCCGTCCCGCACAATCCAAGCGACCGCCATAAGCACGATCACCGTAAGCGCCTGCACTATAAACTCGGTCTGCATAAACGCCGCAAGTACAAAACGCGTAACCGCACCAGCATCCGCCAGTGATGGCATGTTCTCGAACACCTGCGCAACCCACACCTGGCGACCAATACCCCAGAGTGCCCCAAGCAGAAGGAACGCAGAGAGCGCAGTCATCGAGGCGAGCGGACGTACGGTATGGATCGTACGAACGCGACGCATCACATTCTTATGTATCGTAGATTCGGTCATGGCGTATTAGTAGTATCGATGGCTTCTTTAAATAATTTCTTCGCGCGATGGACTCGCGTCTTCACAGCAGACACCGAGGAGCCCTCAATCGCAGCAATCTCTTCCTGACTCTTCCCTTCTATAAACTGCAGCCGAAGCACGCGGGATGCAGCCTCGGGGATCTTTGAGAGCGCGACCAAGACTTCGCTCCTGATCGAAAGATCCTCCAGAAACCCATCCTCCTCCCCGATTCGCTCGTATGCCTCAGGATCGAGCTCCTGATTACGCGCTCGGTGCTTGCGCATCTTCTGGTACCTCGTGAACGCAAGACGGGTGAGGATTGCGTAGGCCCAGGAAGAGAAGGTTGCCCCCTCCTGAGGCTGGTAGCGGTCTGCGTACACGTAGATACGGGTGAAGGTGTCCTGCACCACCTCCTCAGCGTCCTCCTTGGTATAGAGGATACTGTTGGCTTTCCGGAGGAATGCAGCCTCGTACCTTGTGACCAGAATCGAGAAGAGATCAGGGTTTGCCTGTGACAGCCGAAGAACCTCCTCATCTGAGGCGTCGACTAGCCCGTCTACGTGCCTTGAAAAGGCCATGATGTCCTGTATCATACCTCCATTCCCGGGGTCGGGCATTTTTTATAACCGCCCTTCCCCACCTTCCGTTACCATGGCCATCCTTTCCTATAACGAGATCCTCCCTAAGTCAGTGATCGTCTACAATAACGAGCCGTTTGAGGTCCTGTCCTCACACATCTTCCGTATGCAGCAGAGGAAGCCCGTAAACCAGACCAAGCTCCGTCACCTCGTCTCAGGCAAGGTACTCGAGATCTCCTTCCATCAGTCGGAGACGGTCCCTGAAGCAGATATCAGCAAGATGCAGGCCACCTACCTCTACACCAATCGCGGAGAAAGTTGGTTCACCGAAGAAGGCAATCCAAAGAACCGCTTCTCCTTCCCCGAGGACGCCGTGCATGACAAGGTCATGTGGCTCAAACAAAACAGCCCTGTCGAGGTTCTTCTCTACAACGAGAACCCGGTCTCTATTAAAATCCCCATCAAGATGGATCTTGCCGTGAAAGAAGCACCACCAGCGGTGCGCGGTGACACCGCAACGGGCGGCGATAAGAAGGTGGTGCTTGAGTCAGGTGCCGTTGTATCTACTCCACTATTCATTAATGTGGGTGATATTCTTCGCATCAATACCGATACCGGTGAGTACGTAGAGCGGGTTGAGAAAGCGTAGGAGTGCGCTAAACTCTGCGAGGACAGAGCTACCTGCGGAGGGAGGTAAACGGGTGATGATTCATTCCCGCGACTGGGAGTAATCCCTGAGAAAAAGGCTTGGCCCACGATCGGCCTCTAGCAGGTTCCCGGCCCCGATCATGAGCCTTATGAATCCGAATGCAGTCTGATAACCTCACGGGGTCCCGAAAGGGAGCTGCATTTGAAAAGGGCGCGTCCGCAAGGACGCGCCCACTTTCATTTCTTTCTACCTACTACGCTGCGAGATACGGCATGAGTGCCATATAGCGAGCACGCTTGATCGCAAGAGCGACTGCACGCTGCTTCTGCGCCTGCATGCCCGTGCGCTTGCGGCCCAGAATCTTCGCATGAGGATTCGTGAACTGACGCAGGTACGCGACGTCCTTGTAGTCGATAAACTTCTTATTTTCGATCTCTTCTCGTTCTGCCTGATGTGCCATGGTAATTAAGTTAACTAGAATGGAATGTCTTCCGGATTGATTTCCTCCTCGGGGTACTCGACGGCAGCGGCTGATGGCATCTCGGGTGCACTAGCTCCTGCTGCGGCGCCTCCGGCTGCGTAGCTGCCACGCTCACCACCTGTGGTTCCTGCCTGGGGACCGAACTGGAACGTATCCACCACAATCTCAGTGCGATAGTTCTTTTTGCCATCAGCTTCCCACGAACGGGTCTGGAGCCTGCCCTCGATGAATGCGGGGCGTCCCTTTTTGAGGTACTGACCCATGACTTCAGCGGTGCGTCCGAACGCCACAATGTTGTGGAACTCGGTCTGCTCCTGCTTCTGTCCTTCCTTATTGGTAAAGGTGCGATTAGTTGCAATGCCGAACGATGCTACCTGCTGACCGGACGGAAGTGCCTTCAGTTCCGGGTCGCGGGTAAGGTTGCCGTAGAGTAGTACTTTGTTGAGATACATAGTCTCAAGTATACCTCCTAGACCTCAGCGTCCTTGAGAGCTGCCTCAAGCTCAACGTCGGAGACCTCCTCCTCTGAAGTTTGGCCTTCCTCCTTCTCACCGAGCTTTGCGTAGATCTCGTGCATCTCAGCTGCGTGCTGTGCTGCTTCCTTGTCGGTCTTCACGTCGATGAAACGAACGATAGACTTGTGGTCTTTCGCAAGCGCGAGCATCGCGTCGTGACCCTCGCCTTCGGTCTCGTACGCAACCCAGGCAAAGTATGCCGAGTTGAAGTCGCGACGACCCTGTGGCTCCTGACGGCTGATAGTGTACGCAAGCGGGATGCGCTGGGGCTCCCCTTCTGCGATTACGGATCCGACCGAAGCGGCCTTCTCCTTAATACCCTGATACACCTTCTTCACCTCTTCCTGGGGTAGTTCAGGATCGATGTGGAAGCCGAGCTCGTAGATACGGGATTCGTTATATCCCCCCTCGAGCTCAAGCTCAGTGCTGTCTGCACCGTGTTCGATTTCCTTTTTCATAACGGGCGCACTGTACCATGTATAGAAATGGGTATCAATTAGAGCCTGAAGAGCCGTTTGGCGTTTGCAAGCACTGCTTCACGAACCACTTCTTCGCCCTCTCCCCGAATCTCTGCGATCTTGGCGACGATCTCCGGGATTGCGAGTGGGTCATTCCTCTGCCCTCTTCGGGACACGGGTGCCACATACGGCGCATCGGTTTCGGTAAGTATGGACTCAAGCGGAAGGTAGCGAATCACCTCATCGTAGTCGCGAGCAAAAGTGATGACTGCCGTGAATGAGAACGTAAATCCAAGCTCAAGAAACCGCTTCGTTGTGTCCAGGTCACCCACATAAAAATGCATATTTCCACGCACCCCACGACCTTCCACCATTTCAATTGCGTCCTGATATGCGTCCATCGTTCCCTTTGAGGGACGAGCATGGATCATGAGTGGCTTGTCGGTCGCGACAGCAAGCGCAATGTGTTTTTCAAACACTTCCTTCTGTCGCGCCTTCTCTGCCTCAGGGTCTTCAGGACGATAGTAGTCGAGACCACACTCGCCAATCGCAACAACCCTCGGATCACTCGCTAGAGTCTGAAAGTACGCATCATCATACCCCTCGCCTGGCTTGTCGTTTGGATGGAGTCCGACTGCAGCAAACAAGGTCTGCCCATCGGCAAGAGCGACTGCGCTTTGTGAGTGTGCGCTATCGGTACCAACGACCAGAGCACCTATTTCTGCCTGATGCATCGAGGCGAGCACGATAGCCCGATCCTCGTCATACTGTGCAAATTGAATGTGGCAGTGTGCGTCGAAATACTTCATGGGTATCACTATATACGAACAAACTCCCGCCTGGGGCGGGAGTTGTAGGAGGTGCGAGATGAGTTGATTACGGCCTAGTTGTAAAAATGCTACCGAGCCGAAACCTGATAGATAAGCCGTAAACAACTCATCTCGATCTGTAAATACAGAATATCTTAAAGCACTTTATTTGTCAAGCCTTGGGAAGAGGTTCTCGGGCTTACGGTTCTCGGTAACCGCAGCAAGAATCACCTCCGCAGTTGCGGGCATGACCGGACGCAGATGTGCTGCGAGCTTTGCAAGATGCCGCACAAGCTTCTCAATGTCGGCGAGCGCCTCCGCTTTCGTCTCTTCAGCCTTCACCTTCTTATACGGCTCCTTCTCAGTCATGTATTCGTCTCCCTTCCCGACGTGCTCGAATATGAGATCCATTGCCTCATTGAATTTGAAGGCATCAAGCTTCTCGGTGAATACTGATTCGATCGCAGTATCTGCTTCGGTGAGTGCTACTGGTGACGGAAGATGCTCCTCTGCAAGCTTCATTACGCGCGCAACAAGATTACCAATCCCGTTCACCAGGTTTGCTGTATACCACTCATCAAGCCGTTCCCAGGTCACGTCCGAATCTTCGGTAGGGTGCACGTGACGAAGAAGGAGGTAGCGGGTCGCATCAGTGCCGTACTTTTCGAGCAGATCATTCGGATCGATGACATTGCCGATGGACTTCGACATCTTTTGTCCTTCAGAAGTGATGTAGCCATGTATGAAGACCGAAGTCGGGAGCGGAAGACCGGCCGACAGCAACATCGCTGGCCAGTAGACTGTATGGAATCGGTTGATGCCCTTGCCTATGGCGTGTGTCTTCTCTTTTCCATTTACCCAATACTTTTGATATATATCGCTCTCCTCAGCATATCCAAGTGCCGTGATGTAATTACCGAGCGCATCAAACCAGACATAAAAGTATTGATCGGAATCGTCGGGCACGGGAATACCCCACCCTTTAGCACGGACGCTGGAACGTGAGACGCTAAAGTCCTGGAGACCGCCCCGAATGAATGAGAGCGCCTCATTCTTCCGGCTTTCGGGAATAACACGGATTGTGTCAGAAGCTATGAGTTCTTCAAGCTCCTTTTGATATGCCGATAGTCGGAAGAAATAGTTCTCTTCTTCGATCTCTTCAAGCTTCTTGCCGGGATGCTCGGGACATTCTCCGTTTACAAGCTCCTTCTCGGTCTTGAATTCCTCACATCCAACGCAATACAGACCTCGATAGCTTTTCTTATAGATATCCTCTGCTTTCATTGCGCGCCAGAACTTTTCAACGCCACGACGATGGCGCTCATCAGTTGAGGTACGAATAAAGTCGTCGTATGAAATGCCAAGTCGCTTCTCCAGCTCCTTGAAATGCTCCGCATGCTCGTCTACGTACTCATCGACCGGCTTCCCTGCTGCCTCTGCTGCCTGTACATTCTTGAGCGCGTTATCGTCAGTGCCCGTAAGAAAGAATACATCTGGATCAGACAGCCGTGCAGTACGTGCGTACGCATCAGTCTGCACGAACTCAAGTGCATGCCCCAGATGCGGCTTTGCATTCACATAAGGTATAGAGGTCGAGATGAATCGAGCCATGCTACGCAATGCCAGCTCTCGCCTTCTTCCCACGTTCGACGTCTGCGAGGAACTCACGCACTGCAGCCGCAAGTGGGACTGAGAGAAGCACCCCGAGGAAGCCGGCGAGCGTACCTCCTACGATAAGCGCGAGGATCACGAGCAGGGGTGGTATGCCCACCACCTTATTCACCACCAGCGGATAGATGAGATGCGCCTCAAACTGATTCACCACAAAGAAGAGTGCCGCCACAAAGAGCGCAAGCGTAACGCCACCCGCTCCAAACGCGACAATGACCGCAAGAATGCCAGCGATGAATGAGCCGAAGATCGGGATCAGGTCGAGTACCGCGGCAATGACCGCAAGAAGGAGCGCATAGGGCACACCAAGAATAAGGAGACCTAGATAGACGATTACGCCCACTATCAATGACAGTAGTAACTGCCCCTGCATCCAAAGACCAATCTTTTTATGTGCCCGCTGCCAGAGCCCGACCACGTACTCCTCATGCTTGTTAGGGGTCACCAGACGAATGAAGTCATCGATGCCGGTCTCCTGAATGGCGAAATAGAACGAGAGCACGATCACGAGAATAAGTGCGAAGATGCCGCCAAAGAAGGTGGAGACCACCTGCACCACACCGCCTGATGCATCCGAGAACGCAGAGCGGAAGGTAAACAAGGTATCGAGTAGAGACTGCGTCTGTGTCTCTCCTGCCACCGTCTGCGCGGAACTGGTAAGTGCGGTAAGCGATTCAGGAAGATTGAGCGTATTCAGATACTGCGGCGCAGCCTGCAAAAACTGCTGCATATCATCGAGAATCGGCGGAAAGAAGGCGTAGACAATGGCGAACAAGGACCCGAAGACCCCTACGTACATAAGGGTCACTGCTGCAACGCGCGGGAGTCGGTATTTACGCAAGAATGCGACGCCCGGCTCAATTGCCGACGCGAGCACAACGGCCGTAACCACCAGGAGCACGAGGTCGCGAAGCACCCACACGGCATAGGCCGCCACAAGGATCAGAATGGTCCGGACGATGGTTCCGGTCGTGATTGAAATAGTAGTGTTCTTATCCATGGCTGTCGTTTTGGTAAATGCTAGCACAGACTAGTTAATCCTGGGTGAAATGGCAAAGGGCCGCCCAGGTATGCTGGACGGCCCATGATGCTACCTGCGACGGCGCACCTGCTTTTTCACGGCAGCGACACCTCTGACAATGAGGGGCTTAGGCGGTTCGACATACCCATAGCGGATGCAGTTTCCTGCAAGGCGCTCTACTAGCGTCTCGGGGTGTCGGAAGAGATTGTCGCCGACCTGTAGCATCGGGCAGTTCTCAACGACAGTCACCCCTTCCTGATGGCGCATCCGCGCATACAGGTCAGCTTCCCCGCCACTCTTTACCGATCGTCCAAGCAGGAACGGGACCTCGGTCTCTAGATCGAATCCCATTCGAGAGAAGACCGTGATCGATCGATCCGTCACATTGGTTGTCACCGGAAGCGACACCGATCGCTTGTTGGTGAGATCGTAGAGATTTTCTGCCGCTTCTGCTGTCCCCGCAACGAGAAGCAGTGCGGCGATATATACCGATAGTTTCATCTACTCCTCCTTCGAGGTTCAGCGCCGCATGAGTACGGCTCTTCCCGCATCCTGCACCTGCGCACCGGACTCGTCAAATAACTGCCTGTATACGAGCAGCAACCTCTTCTACCGTAAGGCGCTCCTGTTCCCCACTGTCGCGATCGCGAAGCGTAACGGTACCGTTCTCAAGCGTATCGAAGTCGATGGTGATACAAAATGGTGTACCGATCTCATCTTGCCTGCGATATCGCTTACCAATATTCCCGTTATCATCCCAAGCAATCGCCGGATGCACCTTCTGAAGTAGCGCACGCACCTCCCTCGCCTTTCCAACGAGTTCCGGCTTGTTCTTTAGAAGCGGTGACACCATCGCTTTCACGGGCGCGATCTTTGCAGGAAGCTTTAGTACTGCACGTGTCTCACCACCAAGTTCGTCCTCATGGTACGCAGACAGGAGCACCGCAAGAAGTGTGCGTCCGACACCAAGCGACGGCTCGATTACATGTGGGATAAACTTTTCCCCAGTTGAGTCATCAAGATATTCGAGCTTCTGTCCTGAGTGCTCCTGATGTGCGGAGAGATCAAAGTCAGTCCGATATGCCAGACCCCAGAGTTCCTTTCTGCCGAACGGATAATCGAATTCAAAATCGATGGTGCGCTTTGAGTAGTGCGCGAGATCGTCCCCTTCTACTTCAAGGTCATGGATATCCTCTTTCTTGATTCCAAGTTCCGCAGCAAACGCATGCATGAGGCCATGCCACTCCTCAAACGAGGCTTCCCACTCCCCTGGGCGTACAAAATACTCAATTTCCATCTGCTCAAGCTCGCGCACACGGAACACGAACTCACGTGGTGCAATTTCATTTCTGAATGCCTTTCCTATCTGCGCGATACCAAACGGAAGCTTGGGATGAAAGGAATCAACGACGTTCTTGAAGTTCACAAAGATACCGCCAGCAGTCTCCGGACGAAGGTATACCGTTGCTGACTCGTCCTCTGCAGCGCCTGCCTTGGTTGCGAACATCATATTGAACTGCCGCGCCTCACCAAGCTTCCCGCCACACTCTGGACAGGTTGAAGGGTTGTCGAGATGGTCGGCACGGAAGCGGCGCTTACACTTCTCGCATTCAATAAGTGGGTCCGAGAACCCGGACACGTGTCCGGATGCTTCCCACGCTTTTGGGTTCATGAGTATCGCCGCATCAATGCCATACATATCGTCTCGGCTTTCGACAAACTGCCGCCACCAGAGGTTCTCAATGTTTTTCTTGAGCGTGACGCCCAGAGGGCCGTAATCAAAGGTGCCGGCAAGACCGCCATAGATCTCAGAGCCCGGGTAAATGAATCCCCGCCGCTTGGCGAGCGAGACGATAGTGTCGAGCGATACGGTCTTCTTTTCCATACAGGCTACTGTACCTGACCGGAACCCACTCCGGAAGCCGTGTTCTCAGTGGTGAGCTCAAGGACGGTTCCGGTCAGCCGTTCACCCGTGAAGCGGTCAGTGCCCGCGTAGGTGGCGGTCTGGACCAAGATCGGACTTGTACCCCGCTGGGACACGCTTGGCAGAAGTGCCACCTGGAAATGCACAGACTTATCGGTGGTTCCCGCCGGTACGTCACCCGCGTTCCAGGTCACGGTCCGGGTCGTGTCGTTGTAGGTGACGGCAGCGTCAGAAGGACTCCTGACACCCGTGAAGCGGACATAGGACGGCAGGACTGCGGTCACCACTGCCCCACCCACTGAATTTACTGAGTTCGTGAGCGTCCACTTCACGGTATACGTACTCTCCGTATCTGCCTTTGGTGGAACGGGGCCTGTGTTTGTAATCGGTCCGCTACGCTGTGCCTCTGCCGTAAGCCCAAGGTCGGTGCGGATCTTGATGGTCCGAACCATAGTCGACGTCAGAGTGGTCGGTACATTACGCTCATTCAACCGCCTTCCTGAAACTGAGATGTTCAGGTTTATTGTCGGGTTACGAAGCGCTGAGGATGCCTCACGCACCTTGAACGTGAAGGCACCGTTACCGGTTTGTCCTGGCGCAAGACGTGCAAGCGCGGGGAGTGTTTCTTTAGAGAATGTGATGGTGGAGTCGGAAGAACGATAGAACCCGTTCGCACTGGTAACGGTTGCCGGATCGAGCGCGCTTCCCGAGAGTGCTACGGAGACAGCCGCGTCCTCAAGCGACACATCGAGTGTATTCACAAATGAGAGTGTGCCGATCACTGACTCCCCTGTTGAAAGAATGAGTGCACTTCCAGAATCCCGGTTCAGGGTAAGTGTGGGCGAGAGAAAAGGTTTCTCAACTACGATTGGTTTTTCTGCAGTGGTGTAGGTCACCGCAAGTCCGGTAGCGGTTGCACTTGAGCGCGTGCCGGTTGTAAACCGAATCACCCGCGTCTCACGATCTTCTCCAGCGATAGTGCCGGTCAATCGCACGACCTTCTCTTCGCCTGGCATGATGGTGCCAAGATCAAATAAGGAACCAGTCAGTGGTGACGGTGTCGATTCCCTCAGTGTGAAGCCGGGCGGATACTCCGCTACAAGTGCAGCGTTTGCTATAGGTGCTGGTGCGTTTGAACGCACTGCTACCGCAATATCAAAGGGCTGACCTGAGGAGACCTGGGAGAGTGAACCAATCGATACTGAAAGCGGCGAGGTCGTTATGGTGACTGCATGACTTGCTTCCTTAATGAAAGCGTTACTTGCTCCTGGTGTTCGGTACTCGAACCGTATCGGAAGCGTAATCTGCTGATTCTCGGAGCCGAATATAACTGCGCGCACTGTTCGCTCAACACGTCCTCCCGGAGGAATATCGCCGAGTGTGTCGCCGTAGTGTGAGAAGGCTGTCTCCAGATTCTCCGGTGAACGGGTGCCCTCAGGGAAATCAATCGAGAGCATGGTGGACGACAGCGCCACCGGATTCTCGTTTATTACCGTCACCAGTAACTCCACCGTGTCACCGCTTCCGGCTGTCGTTGCTGCTCGCACCTCAATCTGAATATTCTCGTTTGAGACCGTGCGTCCTCCAAAAAGAATGAGGCTGCCTGCAACGATCACCGCAAGCGTAAAGAAGATACCGGCACCAATCAAAAAGAGCGTAACGCGTGGGAGCTTTGGTTTTTTGGGAGGAGGGGGTGGAGCTGGAGTCCAACGCTCAGCGGGAGGCGCCGTCTCTGTTTTTATTGCAGGCGTAGCAAACGACGTATCCGCGCTTGGCGCATAGAGACGTTCACGCATCGCATCAAGCGGACTCTTCTCGTCTTCTTTCGGAGGCATTTCCCCAAGTATATCGCACTACGAGTTAGAGCCCCGTTGATTCAAGGCTTCTATTAATCCGAGTGATGAAGAGACGGCGGTCTTCTTTGGTGAGCGCGCGTATCTCATCAATACTTGGCACTGCCCCATCGTCGTGCCCGAGAAGCGAAAGTATAGAAAGTGTTGCATGGAGTTCGGCGCTATCCTGTCCCGCCTCCTCTTCATGACGCAGAGTCTCTAAAAATGAAATGAACACCTCATACAAGGGCGCATCGATGATCTCCCCCTGCACGAGTCGAGTGATGAGACTTGCCCTACGTCCGGCACACAGCCGGGCAGACGGCGGAAGCTCAGAAAACCAGGGAGTGATGAGCACGGCGCCTGAGAGTCGCCATCCCTCCTTCCCGCGAAGCAAGGTCGCCTCGACCTCAGACAGAGTCTGAAGTGCATGCGCAAGCTTTGCGCCTGAGCGCCTGAGTCCTTCAGCTCGTGCTCGGAGAAGCCCCAGGTCTTCGGTTAGAAGCGTGACCGTTACTCCTACTTCCTTGGTAGGAGCTCTCCCAAGCACTACGGCGCGTGTCGTGTACTTATGCTGCATCCCGTACGAGCGAGAAGTGGACAGGGCCCGTTGAAAGCTCAGCGACGTACGGACCCTCCCCCTTCGCAACAGTCACCCGATCCTTCGGTGAAAGATTCTCCTGCTTCCTCGCATCTGCGACCGCACGCTGGAACGCTCGCTCGTCACCAAGCGCGATAAGTTCAGGCGAAAGCTCGATATCAAGAAGCACCTCGGCGGCACCAGTGCGCACTTCCCGTATGTTCACTTCGTCGGCGAGAATTGCTGCAAGCTCGTCTGAAAGCTTGCCGGGAACTGATAGACACTGAAGTGGCTGACGCACTTTCATGTTCGCCTTCTGGCGGAGCATGAGTGCCTCTGAGGCAAGAGCACGCACCCGTGCCATGTCTTCGATGAGCGCATCACTCTTCTTCTCATGACCGAGCATCTTGTCGACGATCGTAAGGGACACCGAGGGCCAATCAGCAAGGTGTACGCTTTCAGGATCAGAGCTGTTCTTGGTGAGCTGGAACACTTCCTCAGCGATGAACGGAGTAAAGGGAGCAAGAAGGAGCGCAATGCTACGGAGTGTCTCTTGGAGAGTTGCGAGCGCCGCCACATCACCTTCACGAGCACGATCTCGGATACGACGCACATACCACTGCGAAAGATCCTCGATGAGTAGGCGTATCTCACGCGTTGCTTCGTAGAGCTTGTACGCGTCCATATACTCAGTGACGCGTTCGACGGTCTGCCGAGTACGCTCCTCCATCCAGGTATCGATCACCGTCTTCTTTCCCTCTACGGTTCCGTCCTTAAAGAGCTCGTAGAACTTTGCACTGTTATCGAGCCACGAAATAACACGAGCAGCTTCTTTGACGGTTTTATCGTCGAAGTTTTTAGAATCACCCGGCTGGTTCACGCTATACATCCAGAGCCTAAGCGTATCGACACCATACTGCTCGATAGCATCCCAGGGATTAATGACATTGCCCTTCGACTTACTCATCTTCTGCCCCTTCTCATCAAGAAGGTGTCCGAGACAGATCACGTTCTTGTATGGCGCACCGCGTCCGGTGAGGACACCGATCGCAAGGAGGGTATAGAACCAACCACGGGTCTGATCGATCGCTTCCGAAATGAAGTCAGCCGGGTACCCGGTCTGCTCTTTAAATGGGTAGTGATCCTGCGCAAAGGGCATGGCGCCGGAGTCAAACCAAACGTCCATAACTTCTTTCACACGATGCAGATCGCCTGTCTCCCCCTCAAGGACGACGTCATCGATGTACGGACGATGGAGATCGAGTTCGTAGTCCTCGTTGTGTGGAAGTGGTACAAACTCCACCTTCTCGGGTGAGGCGTATTGTTTCGTTGGACCAAAGGCATATCGCACTGAATCAGCGCGGCTGGCTGCATGCGCTGCAGCGCCTATTGTTTCAAGACCTGCACCATGTGTGACGATAAGGATGGTCTCATCCGCGACCGTCCGTTCGATCTCGTAGAGGAAGTCACCGATGCGACGCTTCACATCGAGATAGCTCTCGCCGTTAGGAAGTTGCGTATCGTAGTTACGCAGATGCTCATCGCGGTAGGCCATGAAATCATCAAAGGACTTTTCGTTAAAGTCTCCGAAGTTGAATTCAATGAGTCGCGTGTCAGTGATCACTGCTTCTGCAGGAAGCCCGAGTCGTTCCCGCATGATTTCTGCAGTCTCGCGCGTGCGTACGCAGGGCGAGGTGTAGATGCGCGTGATGCCAGCTGGCAGGAGGTTCGTTGCTGCAGTTTCAACCTGCTGCCTACCCTTCTCCGTAAGTGGGTACGGTGCCTCGCTTGCACTAATGACCACGCGCTCCACGTTACTCTTCGCTTCGCCGTGCCGCATCGCGTAGTAGCGATTACCGCTCTTCTTTACACGCTTCTTAAGTTCATCGATGGATCCAATAACGACACGCTCGGTACCGTCCTCGTTTTCCCATACAGGCAGTGGCGTGCCCCAGTACCGCTCGCGCGAGACTGCCCAGTCCTTCGCATTACTAAGCCACTCACCCATACGTCCATCGCGTATATGATCAGGCTCCCAGTGCACTGTTTTATTTTCCTTAAGCAGCGTCTCACGCAGATCGTGCATGCGGATAAACCACGAATCGCGCGCGTAATAGATAAGACGATTCTTACTACGCCAGCAATGTGGGTAGGAGTGCGCATAGTTTTCCTTTGAAAAGAAAAGGCCACGCTCCTGAAGATCCTTAAGGACCTCTACATTCGTATCGGTCTCGATAACTGACTTCCCCTCGAGGAATCCAGTACCTGCGATAAACTTTCCGTCTGGTGCCACCAAGTGCACTTTCGGGAGTCCTTCTTTCTGTCCGAGCTCGAAGTCGTCCTGTCCGTACATAACAGCTGTGTGCACAATGCCGGTACCGCTTTCGGTAGTGACGAAGTCAGCGGCGTATACCGTAAACGCTTTATCAAATTTCTCCTTCTCACTCTCTGATGCAAGAGCGGGCGCAAATGGGTAGAGCGGCGCGTAGCGCTTGCCGACAAGCGTGCTTCCAGAAAACTCTTCCTCAAGCATCCAACCTTCACCAAGCACCGCGGCACGAGCAACGGCGGCAATGACCCGCTCACCGTCTTTGGCATATCGTCCGTATGAAATGTCCTTCCCCACCGCAAGCGCCACGTTTCCAGGCAGAGTCCACGGCGTTGTGGTCCACGCGAGAAGATACGTATTCTCCTCTCCTTCCACCGCAAACTTCGCGGTAAGCGAAAGATCCTTAACGTCTTCGTACCCCTGTGCAAGTTCGTGCGAGGAAAGCGCAGTACCACAGGTAACGCACCACGGAAGCACTTTATAGTCCTTGAAGAGTCGTCCGTCATGATCGACCCCCTTCACGAGACTCCAAACTGACTCCATATAAGTGGGGTCGAAGGTGAAGTAGGCGGTTGCCTGATCAACCCAGTACCCGATACGGCCAGTGAATCGACTCCACTCGTCGATGTACTGCATCACACTCTCCCGACACTTCTTATTGAATGCGGCTATGCCGTACGCCTCGATATCTTTTTTCCCTGAGAAACCAAGCTGCTTCTCAACCTCAAGCTCAACCGGGAGACCGTGTGTGTCCCAGCCGGCACGACGCGGTACCCGATACCCACGCATGGTTTTATAGCGTGGGAGCGCATCTTTGAAGGCGCGTGACTCTATGTGATGCACGCCCGGGCGGCCATTTGCCGTTGGCGGACCCTCGTAGAACACAAAGTCACCTTTGGGAGCCGCCTTATCGAGTGACTTCTCAAAGATCTGACGCTCCTCCCAAAAGGCCAGGATCTTCTCCTCGCGTTCATTACTCTCGCTTCTGCCTGTTTCGGCCATGATTTTCCTATCGTATAGCCTGCGTATGAAAAAGGAAACGGCCCGGGCGCATAGGCGACCCGGGACCGTAAGGAATGGATTTGACGATCAGGCGCGACGTTGACGAGTGCGACGCTCGATCTGTTGTTGTGCCAACATGGCTTGCTTGTGCGCGTACTGCGCCGCAGGCGTACCAAGCTCGACCTTGGACTGTACTGGGACGTGAGGCGCCGAGTATTCACGACCAAGTGATTCGCCCGGCGGCCAAGCCAACGTATGTCCGTTGTCTGACATGTGCCCTCCCCTATCTGTGCACAGGTGCAACTAGTTACGAACCTTATCGCATTGCAGTAAACACAGCAATGGAATTTATCCCCGTAATCAATCAGCCCGGCGCATTCGCGCCGGGCTGCAAAAAAGATCGCTGGTGACCTAGTCCCGATGCACCAAGGACGGAAAGCGTTCCTTGAAGGACTTGCGCGTGGCCGAACGACCGTGTCCGTAGCCAAACTCCTTGACCTGTTGATCGATCCTTTCGGCATGACCGATCACAGGCTTGCCCTGATGCCGGCGCCAGGCAGCCGTCACCGTTTTGGAATCGTGAGTGCTATCGCTCAAAAGAGCCTCCCCTATCCGCTGCAAAACGCAGCATGTTCGCTACCTTAGCGTAGCTCATCCGTACGTGCAACTACGTTATCTACATCCGCTCAGGTGTTGGTATGCCAAGCACGGTGAGTCCGTTCTGCATCGTAGTCGCAAACGCACGAGCGACACGGAGTTTGTATGCTTCCTCCTCACTTCCAAGCACCTGCTCGCTTGCGTAGAAAGAATTCCACGCAGACGCAAGCTGCGTTAGATACTGCGTAAGCTGCTGCGGAGCGCGCTCCTCACTTGCACGTCGTACGACTTCCGGGAATCGAATGATGAGTCGTTCAATCTCATACGGAGTCTCAGGCTCCTGATCACCTCCCGCTCCCGCTTCGTACGTAAGAATCTTCTTTGCACGCACCAGTGCGTACTGAAGATACGGCCCCGAATCTCCTTCAAGAGAAAGTGACTTTTCGGGATCAAAGATAATGTTTGATCCGGGTGCCGCACGCAGGATCATATACTTCAATGCACCAATTGCGACCTGCTCTGCAACGAGTGGGTCTTCGTTCTTTTCTCCAGCCTTCTTGATCACTTCCTCGATAATGCCGGCGGCGGTGATGACGTTGCCTTCGCGCGATGACATTTTTCCGGTCGTGAGTGTAAGAAGACCGTGCGGGACATGGAGCATCTTCTTTGCGACGGCTGGTGCAATATCCTCAAGTGCTGCGAGGAAGACCTGAAAGTGTCCAACCTGCTCGGCGCCCGTGAGAATATAGGAGCGATCATTTGGGATCCGTTCTTCTTTCAAAAATGCGAGCCCGACATCTTTCGCTTCATAGGTCGGTGTGCCGCGCGACGTAATGAATACGAGTGTGTGAAATCCTTTCTTCTCGCCGCGATAGATGATCGCGCCATCACTCTCCTCGAACACACCGCGAGCTAGTTCATCTTTGACCACCGAAAGTCCGATCGGCGCGGTCTCACTCTCAAAGAGGAAGTAATCGAAGTTCGTACCAAGCACTGTATAAATATTCTTGAATCCATCGAGCGCCACGTCTCTCCCCTTCCGCCAGATCTCAAAAAGCTCTCGCTCCTCTGCAGTGTGTTCTGTAGGATCCTTCGCGAGCGTCTCGTAGAGGCGCACATTCAGGTCATCGATTTCCTGCTTCGCTTCTTCACTCTCTTCGTATGCTCGCGATCCCTGCGCGTACGCATCACCCACCTCCTTCACCGTTGCAGGTTCGGTGATCTCCTTCTTTTTAAGTGCCCAGATGGCTTTAGCGACATGAGGCCCCACGTCCCCGCCATAGGAGTCACGGATCACGGTCGCACCCGATGCTTCAATAAGCCTCGACACTGCTTCACCAATGACCGTACTCATGAGATGCCCAATATGCATCTCCTTAAAAGGGTTGGGGCAGGAGTATTCCACGACTGCGCGAATGCCGGTGTTTGTATTCCCCTGCCCCCACTCGCTCTCGGTAGCTGCAACATCAATCACCTTCGTGACTGCAGACGCAGCAAGCGTAATGTTCACGAATCCAGGACCTGCGGCTTCAACCTTGAGCGCAAGATCACCAAGCGCTTCTTGCACGAGTGGTACAAGTGCCTCGGCGATCTCTCGAGGATTCCTGCCAAGCTCCTTTGAGGCAGCGAGTGCAGCGTTTGTTGCAAAGTCACCATGACTAAGTTCGCCTGGCCACTCAACCACAAACGAGATCTCTCCCGCCCCTAGTTCTTGGAGGGCGCTTCGTACCGCCTCTCGGATCCGTTCTTCCATGCTGGTCACTCTAGCAAAGAAACCGTAGAGGCTTAAGTAAAGGACTCTGGGATCGGATGTGCCGCAGCGAGCTCGGTGACACGGGCGCGCACACTCTCGACCGCAGCCTCCTTCTCCTTGAGTACCTGGATCATAAGCTGCGCCACCTCCTTCGAGTCCTCTTCCTTAAATCCACGCGTAGTCAGTGCCGGTGTTCCAAAGCGAATACCGGAGGGATCAAGTGGCTTACGCGTATCATCGGCAATTGAATTCTTGTTAAGCGTGATGCCTGCTCGATCAAGAAGCGTCTCTGCTTCATGTCCCGACAGACCGTATGAGGAGAATGCATCAAGAAGAAGGAGATGATTCTCCGTGCCTCCTGCTATGAGTCGTGCACCGTCTGCGTTAAACACCTCCGCCATGGCTGCAGCATTTTTAACTACCTGTGCTGCGTACTCTTTAAAGGACGGTTGGAGTGCTTCTCTAAACGCAATCGCCTTCGCTGCAATCTGGTGCATGTGCGGACCACCCTGGAGACCTGGGAAGACCGCCTTATCAATTTTCTTTGCGATCTCTTCGCTATTGGAGAGGATGAGGCCACCGCGTGGACCACGTAATGTCTTGTGTGTTGTTGAGGTGAGAACATCGAATCCATAGTCGAAAGGATTCTTTGCGGCGCCCCCAGCGATAAGTCCTGCAATATGCGCAACATCAGCAACCGCGTAGGCACCTACTTCTTTTGCGATATCAGCAATCTTCTTCCAATCAAGCTCGCGCGGATACGCGGAGAATCCTGCGAGGATGACCTTTGGCTTTTCAGCGATCGCCGTCTCACGAAGTGCATCGTAATCAATCTCGCCAGTCTCCGGGTCCTTCATCTTGTAGCGCACGAAACGGAAGATCTTTGCGATATAGGTGACGGGGTGTCCGTGTGTGAGGTGCCCACCATGAGAGAGGTCCATCCCAAGCACCGTGTCCCCCGGCTCCATGAGCGCCATGTACATCGCAATGTTTGCGTTTGCTCCTCCAAGAGGCTGTACGTTGGCAAAGCCAGCTCCGAACAATTGCTTGGCACGCTCGATTGCGATGCGTTCTACCTGATCGGTAAATTCCTGACCACCGTAGTAGCGCTTCCCGGGGTACCCCTCGGAATATTTATTGGTGAGTGTGGAAGCCATCGCTTCACGCACAGCGCTTGAAACGTAGTTCTCGGACGGGATCAGCTCAAGGCCCGTAGCCTGCCGCTCCTCTTCTCCGATTATTGAGTCGTATATCTCCCTATCTTCTTCTTTGATGTGGTCGTACTGGTCCATGACGGGTGTCGCTTAGTAAGTAATGCAAGAGCCGGTGGACCGTCAGATCATGGTGCTGGTTGCCCCCATGATACCGCAGACAGGCGGGGGTACAATGAGGCACTACTTCATGACTGGTTCAGATCAAAGACCCTACCCTTTCGCGAATATGCCAGGTACGCCGCTTGAGCCGATCAGAAAGATCGGCCCTCTCTTCGATTCCACACGCTTTAAAGACGTGAAGGATCCCTGCATCGCCTTTGATGGCGCTACGTGGCACATCTACGGATCAGGCGGCACCGTCGTGTCAGAGACCTGGGAGATCCTGCACGCGACCGCCCCTGCACTTGAAGGTCCCTGGACTGAATGCGAACCAGCGGTACTTCGCGGCGTTGAAGGACCGCATGTGGCAGCACCCTCGGTGATCTATGATCCTCCTGACAAGCTTTTTCATATGGCGGTCCAGAAGGACTTTATGGACGTGGGTGGTGACATCGCCTACCTCGTCTCTGCTGATGGCCATGTCTTCACGAAGATGCGTACGCTCGTGAAGCCAAAGGGTTCCGTTGAGGCAGGACTCTATGACCCGCACTTCTCAGAAATACGAGGAAAGAAGTATCTCGTGTATTCAGGTGTGCCGGTGACCTCCATTGAAGGAAGAGCCTTCACCCCTCAGCCTGACGTGTATCTTGCAAAGAGCCTCACGGATCGCTGGGCGGGTCTTTGGAAGCGCGTTAAAAAGATTCTCGATCATGATGAGATTGAGTGGCATCACAATCGCCGCGACAGTCAGGACTATGAATGGGGTATCGAAGGACCACAGGTCGTAGAGCTTCCAAACGGAAAGGTGCTTCTTAATGCCACCTGCTTCCTTGCCGAAGGACGATTCGGTACAAGGCAGCGCGTGTTCTTTGGAATCGCCGATGACGTGCAGGGGCCGTATGTAAGTCTTGGGCCAGTACTCTCCCCTCCTGAAGACGGGTGGGAGTCAGGTGAGAACGGACACGCAAGTGCGTGGGTAGAGGGTGAGGAGCTTTATTTGTTCTACCAGGCGCGAAGTAAGGAGGACGGACACGCGCAATCGAACGACTGGCGGTATGGGATCGCAGTGTACGACATCAAGAGCATTCTTGCTGCTAAGCAAGAAGATTAGAGTCCGGTAGTACCGAGCCCTCCTCGAGACTCATTTCCAAGTCTCTCCACCTCAGTGAGCGTTACCTTGTCGAAAGGCAGGATGACAATCTGTACGATACGCTCACCACGCTTCACCTCAACCGGCTCGTCCGTGAAGTTGTAGAGTACCGCCCTAAACTCATCGTCATTACCGCAGTAATCTTCGTCTAAGATTCCAATACCATTTCCCATCATGAGTCCGCGCTTATGGAGCGAGCTTCGCGCAGCAAGCATGGTGAAGTGACCGGGAGGCACCTGGAGTGCAAAGTTCAACGACGCATATCCAATGCTTCCGGGTTGAATAGTTACATCTTCACGCACGTAGCAATCCATAGCTGCGGCCCCATCCGTCTTGTATTCCGGAAGCGGTACGTCAGGATCAAAGCGCCGGATGGGTATATTCATGGCCGGATTTTAGCACCTTCTTTGCCCAGGACCCTGAATGCTAGTATGGGAACCAATGAAGCCATTTGCCGAACGCACTCCCGATACCCAATACCGCGACCGCCTTGCCTATATCCTCGAGCATGGTGAACGTGTTAAAAGCCAGCAAGGCACCGACGCACTTACCGTCATCGCTCCTCCACCCATGCATTTCAAACTCGAGAACGGATTCCCGATGATCACCGAACGGAGTGTGAAGGGTTTTTGGCGCGGCTCTATCGGCGAGATCTGCGCTTTCATCAATGGTGCACGTACGCTTGAGGAGCTTGAAGCATTCGGTTGCAAGTTCTGGACTCCCTGGGGAACACCTGAAAAGGCCGCGAAGCGTGGTCTTGAAGTAGGTGATCTTGGGCCTGGATCCTATGGTGCTGCCTTTCATGACTTCCCGACTGCGGAAGGCACCTCCTATAACCAGGTAAAAAATATCATCGAGCAGATGATTGAGTTCCCGCACCTGCGCACCCACTTCATTTCTCCCTGGATTCCGCAGTACATCATCCGTGGTACCGGTAAGCAGCAGAAAGTTGTGGTGGCACCCTGTCACGGGTGGATCCATCTACGAATCATCGACAACAAGCTTACGCTCCACATGTTCCAGCGCTCGGCCGACTTCCCTGTTGGCGTACCCTCAAACATGATTCAGTACACCGCGCTTCTTATGATGCTCGCCCATGCGACGAAAACCATTCCATACGAATTCGTACACAGCTTCTCGGATGCACATATTTACGTAGACCAGATCGATAACGTGAAGGAATTGCTGACGAGAGAGCCACGATCATTCCCTACCGTCGAGATGACGACTCCGCATGACGATATCTTCGATTTCCGACGCGAGGATTTCACCCTCTCCGACTACGATCCACATCCATCTATGCTCGATATTCCGGTAGCAGTATGAGTGACTATCTAAATCACGAGAACGCACGCACCCCGGAACAGAAGGCACTGATGGAACGTATAGAAAAAGACGGGGTCTGTCCCTTCTGCGCAGAACATTTCGCCACCTACCATCCAAAACCGATTCTTAAAGAAACTGAGTATTGGTTCTTCACAGAGAACATGAGCCCCTACGAAGGGACCCGACACCATTTCATATTTGTGTACAAGCCTGCCCACATCTCACACATCGATGAACTTCCTCCAGAGGCTATTGTGGATCTCTTCGCTCTTGTGAACGAGGCGACTCACAGGTTCAGTATCATCGGAGGATCTTTCTTCATGCGCTTCGGGGAAACTAGATATACCGGTTCGAGTGTCACTCACCTCCACGCACACCTCCTAATGGGCGATGCAGATGCTTCTGACCATGCTCCAGTCCGTGTAAAACTAGGATAGTCACTCTCCACTAAACTATCTGCAGGTAGTAGCAGTAGCGTTATTCCACAAATAAGATTCGAACACCTGCATTCTTAAGAATACTTTCGCCATCGAGTACTCCGTATCCGCCGCCGCAGTAGAGATTTTGTATGCCGGCTTGTGCAATAAGCTTCGCGCAGGGCGGACAAGGAAAGACTGTTACGTACATATCCGTCCCCTCAAGCATCACCCCCCTCTTAGCTGCTTCGGCGATTACAGCTGCCTCTGCATGTATAGCGCTTGAGTATTCAATATACTCTCCCTTGCTGAAATTATTACGCGGATCTCCATTTACATAAGGGGTGTGTTCGCTTGGGAGATGCTGGTTATGAGCAATGAGCAACGACTCTCCATTACGTGCGACAAGCGCTCCAACACGCCGCCAAATATCCGAGCTCTTAGTAGAGTCTGCTTCGGCTTTCGCTAACAAATGCCGATGCAAATCGGTACGAACAATCATTTCGTCGGGAACAATGGGTCGCTCAGCGAGAGCATTATGTTTATCCCATCTCAAAAAAATGGATTCAAAAGTACAAATGCTCTTTGGAAAGTACGTCTCAGCGACGTGACGAGAAATATCTTCGTCAGTAAGAATGAGTTCCCTACCCTCTTCATTCAATGCTCGAGCCTCTTCTACGCCCAACACACCAACTCGATCGAAGAGATCGAGTGATTCAATAGCTGTGCGCATTAATCCTGCATCCAGCTGCCGAATATCTTTAGTGATTGGTTTAAAATCCTGCGTAAGTTCAGAGCCAATAAGCAGAAGCTCTTTCGCACCCTCATGATTCTCAAAGTAGCGACGGTACCCTTCATGCAGTACCGGAACATAGGCCACAAGAGTACGCATAGACCCTACTTAAGACCCTGTAGTGATTCCTGAATTACTCGAGGAATATCGGCGGCAATTGCTTCTGCAAGCTCCTTTGAATTACCAACAAGTTTCTTCTCAATCAATGATGAGAGTTTTGGAGTGATCTCCTCAGCAAACCTCCCTGCCCCACTCACATGCAAGAGACGTACCTTTGCGCTCGTTGAGGTCTGGGCCTGCGGCTGAAGTAGCACGACCTTTCCGCAATACTTTTTCTTCTCAGTCACATCGTCCTTCTTATGCTTTGTTGATTTTGAGAGAACCAATACATCGGGCCGAATGAGTTTAATCAGCGCATTGGGTTTTTCATCTGCCGGCTTGAGCGTGATCACATCCACGTGTCGCAGATGAGCAAGAATAAGTACTCGTTCCTCTTCATTCACTACAGGACGATGAGGACCCTTACGTGCACGGACCTTTGCGTCGCTATCGACACCAACGATAAGGAGATCGCCCTGCTCTTTTGCCTTCTTGAGATATTCCGCGTGCCCGACATGAAAGAGATCGAATGTGCCTGAGGTAAGCACAATACGTAGCCCAAGCTCTTTCCAATGCTTCACGAGTTCACCCAGTTTCTTATGGTCGGGGATATAGCGATCCTGCAATTCAGTACTGTCTCCAAAGATGCCCGTGTTGATGGCCATGATGCTGGTAGTATACGGCACATGTCTGCTGCGCAAGAAATGCTTGACAGGATTCTTAAAGAGCGGCCTTTTGTAATCTCATACGTTCCTGTTCGTGCGGAAATAGATTTCAAGAATCTGCTCCCCTCCCTCGAAAGGAAAGAAATGTACGAGATTAGGCCTGATGCAACCCTCGATCCCAATGATGAGGCGCGACGAGCAATGATTATAGGGGGTGACTGGCCTACAGTGGTACTTATCCCAGGCAGACGCTTTGATGCAACCGGAACCCGTCACGGAAAGGGTGTTGGTTGGTATGACCGATTTCTTGCTGCCGTACCTGCTGCTTGGGTACGTATCGGTTTCTGCTTCGAGGATCAGTTCTCGAGCGAAGCGCTCGTGAGAGAGTCATGGGATGAACCAATGGATTATGTCGTGGTCGTGCCCCGCACGGGCGAAGATCCGGTCCTCTATGAGACCAGGGCTCGGAACTGATATCCTAGAGCCATGCAGCACATCAGCCTCGTCGTCGCCATCGGCCACAACAACGTTATCGGTAAGGATAACGATCTCTTATGGCATCTTCCCGACGACCTGAAACGATTCAAGAAAGTCACCCATGGTCACCCAGTGATCATGGGTCGTAGGACGTGGGAATCACTTCCGGAGAAATTCCGCCCTCTTCCAGGACGCACAAATATTGTAGTGACCCGTGATGTTACCTACGAAGCACCCGGAGCAATCATTGCCCACAACATCACTGAAGCATTTGACCGAGCACGTGAAGCAGAAGGTGCTGAGGAGATCTGTGTGATTGGTGGAGGTGAAATCTATCGCGCCACCCTTCCCTTCGCGACGCGGCTCTATCTCACGCTCGTCGATGACCCTGCACCCGGTACCGTTACCTTTCCTGACTATCCAGAATTTACAAAAGAAATTGAACGCGAGGAGCACTCAGAAAACGGCATCAACTACACCTGGCTTACACTTGAGCGATAGTCTACGTCGGCCACGTCTCTTCACTCATCGCGAGCACCTCGCCTGCAAAATGCAGACCGCCACAGATAAGAATGTGTGGCGCTGGACCATCGGTTAGTAGTGCTCGCGTAACCGCCTCCGTAACATCAGCTGCGGTTTCAGCGGGGAGTCCTACGCGCCGTGCAGCTTCTGCGAGCTCCTCAGCGTTTGCTGCGTTTGGACTATCAAACACAGTAGTGATGACACGCGGCCGTAGTCCTGCGAATGGTTTGAAGAAACCTTCAGCATCTTTGCGTGCGAACATTCCAACGATAAGGACAAGCGGACGATCGTCCGTGACCAGCTGACGTATGCTTTCTGCGAGTGCGCGCCCCGCGTGCGGGTTATGTCCCCCATCAAGCCAGAGATCAGCACCATGTTCCTTAGCTTTTTCTGCAAGTGGTCCGGCGGTAAGTTTCTGCATACGAGCAGGCCACACTGCGGAAGATATTCCCTTCCCAAGTACTTCGTCTGAGAGGGTCGGATCAAACGTGAGTGCAGCCGCCACCGCAAGACCCGCATTACGGAACTGATGGGTGCCGACGAGACTCGGTGTCGGTAGACGGAGCGATCTTCCTGCCATGTCGATGACGAGACTTCCCTTTTCTTCTCGAACATCGAAATCACGACCCATGAGAATCATCGGCGCATTAAGTTCTTTCGCTTCTTTCTCAATCACGTGAAGCGCTTCTTCTGACTGCTGCGCGACAACAACCGGACGATTACGTTTGATAA
>JBBTXR010000003.1:0-8623 GCA_038062175.1 Patescibacteria group bacterium | reverse complement strand
TGAAGCGCTTCTTCTGACTGCTGCGCGACAACAACCGGACGATTACGTTTGATAATTCCTGCCTTCTCCCACGCAATCTTTGAGAGTTCGGGTCCGAGCATCTCTAAGTGGTCATAATCGACTGGTGTGATCACAGAGACCGCAGGCGCGTCGAAGATATTCGTTGCATCGAAGCGTCCCCCAAGCCCGACTTCAACGATACAGAGATCGGCTGGCGTCTCGGCAAATGCGAGGAACGCGAGTACGGTAGTAATTTCAAAGAAGCTAATGGACTCCCCCGCATTTGCAGCCTCAACCCGATCGATGAGTTCGGAAAGCTGCTCGTCTGTAATAAGCGTTCCGGCAAGCCGAATGCGCTCTGCAAAACGGACGAGGTGCGGAGATGTGAGTGTGTGGACACGCAAACCCGCAGCTTCGGCTATTGCCCGCAGATACGCGACCGTTGATCCTTTTCCGTTAGTACCTGCCACATGAATGACGGGTGGAAGTTTCAGGTCAGGTCGATCAAGTGCCGCGAGTAGTCGCTCAACCCTACCTGTCGTCAGATCAATGAGTGAGGGATGGTTAGCACGCAGTCGCTTGATTACCTCGTCGGATGCGCGGATGGGATCGTACCCCTGATCAGTCATGTGCGCACTCTAAACGAAAGAACCCCCGGCGCAAAGCCGGGGGTTCTTTCTTGTATCAGTCTTAGGAGGCGATCTTTACGCCCATCGAGCGTGCGGTTCCTTCAACCGTCTTCTCAGCGGCCTCAAGAGAGCCTGCGGAGAGGTCCGGCATCTTAGTCTCAGCGATCTCCTTGATCTGTGCGCGGGAGAGCGTACCGACGGTTGCAAGTGGAGCCTTACCGGAACCCTTCTCAACGCCAAGTGCCTTCAGGATAAGGCGGGACATAGGAGAAACCTTGTACACAAGAGTGAAGGTGCGGTCGTCATAGACCGTCATCTCAACCGGCACGATGGTTCCCATACGGTCCTTGGTAGCCTCGTTGAACTTGTTTACGAAGTCACCAATGTTCACACCTGCAGGACCAAGCACGGTACCCACCGGAGGAGCCGGGGTTGCCTTACCTGCTGGAATCTGGAGTTTGATCTTCTTTACTGCTTTTGCCATATGTAATGTCGCTATACCCTACCTTAGAGCTTACGCACCTGCAAGAAATCGAGCTCAACCGGGGTCTCACGGCCGAACATGGCCACCATGACCTTCACCTTGCCGCGCTCCTCATCAATCTCTCCCACCTTGCCCTCAAGGTCCTTAAACGGACCGTCAGCGATCACCACCGGATCATCCTTCATGAGGTCAATGCGGTGCTTCGGTGCCTCCTGACCCATGCGCTTCATGAGGCCCGTGACCTCTGAATCTTCCATAGGAACGGGAGTGGTGCCGGAACCCACGAAGCCCGTCACCCGAGGAGTGTTGCGGACCACGAACCATGAGTCCTCGTCCACAATCATGTTAACCAGGATGTAACCCGGGTAGATCTTCTCTTCCTCGACGATGCGCTTCCCTCCCTTCACGCGGATCTTCTTTTCGGTAGGTACGACTACCTCGAAGATCTTGTTCTCCATACCAAGGCTCTCAATGCGTTGACGGAGGTTACGCTCCACCGCATTCTCATAGCCTGCGTAGGTGTGAATGGTGTACCAACGAGGCTCCGTTGAAAGCCCCTCGCCATCGAACTGCGGTGCAGATTTCATGTCCATACGCGAAAGTGTAATTAGAAAAGCTTAGAAACCAATGAACCGGGCGATGACGCCTGAGAAGATGTAATCGAAGCCCGCGAGCAGAAGCGCAACCACTGCAGAGATCACCACCACGAGAATGGTGTGGATGATGGTCTGATTTCGGCCGGGCCACACGACATGCGAGAGCTCGCCGCGCACGTTCTTGAGGTAGGTGAAGAATGAGTTCATATGCTTCTCAAATAAAAAAGCCCCGCGGGCCTTATATAAAACAAGGATACTACTGGTCGGGAGGGGTGTCAAACGACACAGACCCCGCGTACGCGGGGTCTGTGTGTAAGCACCGAAATTCAGGTGTTAGTGAATCTCGTAGGTAACCGAGACCGATACCGAGGTCTCGTTCTCCCCCATCGGAAGGGTCGGAGCAACGGCAGAGACGCGAGTCTCCATTGCAGCATCCATACCACCTCCCTTGCCGTATGGCATCGGGTACCCACCCTCGTTCTCATAGAACGAGACGGTTCTCCCAAGACGAACGCCAAGCTGCTTCGCAAGTTCCTTCGCCTTCTCGCGAGCTTCCTTGATAGCCTCCTCACGTGCCTCGCCCTTTACCGCATCTTCGTCGTCAACGGTGAAATGTGGGCCGCTGATGTTCTGCACCCCAAGCGAGCCCAAGACCTCAAGCACTTGACCAGCCTTTGCAGTGTCGCGCACCTTCATCTGGATAGACTGAGCTACCTCGTACCCAACGATCGTCGGAGGACCTGACGGCGGGCACGGCATGCCGTATCCGCAGGTCTGATTGCTGTACTCGTAGCGAGGATTCACTGCGTAGTAGGTAGTCTTGATATCCTTCTCTTCGATACCAAGCTGCTTCACTGCATCAAGCGCAGCGTCTACGCGCTCGGTCGACTTGGTCTGTGCCTCGCCAACCGTCGATGCGTTTTCGGTGACGGTGAAGTCAATCTGTGCGATGTCAGGAATCACGACCGCCTCACCAGTACCGGTGACGGTAATGGTGTTGTAAGGCTCATTAGGACCCCGACCAAATGCCGCGTCCCAGGTCTTCGCAAGGAGGAAGAGCGCAAGGAGGACAAAGACGGCCAGAAGCGCGAAGCGCATGTACCTGTCAGCTAGTAAGTCATTCATGGTGTATATCTAAAATTAGTAATGGATATATGGAGTATACCCGGGTTCGGGGTTCCTCTAGTGGGTATGACGCACGGCTGAGCCTTCTCTTGCAGAGACCAGGTAGACGGCTATGAGGGTGGTGACGGGTACTGCAAGGATGATACCGGAAGCGCCAATCAGGATGCGGACGATCTCGGTGGCGATCACTTCCCCGTTCACAATGTACCCGATCGATGCAGTCGCCTGCTCCAACAGAAGCAGGAGCGGAAGCGCAGCACCCACATACGCAATCGCAAGTGTGTTCACCAAGGCTCCGATGTGTTCCCTGCCGATGCGAATGGCTTTGCCGTACACCTCCCACTTCCCAAGATGCTTGCCGGCACTCATAAGTTCTTCGACCGCGACGGCCTGACCAATCGCGATGTCGTAGAGCACGCCGAGAAGACCGATGATGATTCCGCTCATGAGTATGCCCACCAGATCGAGGGTGCCGCCATACTGAAAATGGAGGTACCCACTTTCTTCTCCAGAGAACCCAGAGAGACTCGCCGCGCCAACCACATACCAGGCAGCGAGCCCACTTAGAATCACCGTGATGATCATCCCTAGCACCGCTGAAGTCGTCGTTCGGTTAAACCCATGTGTGATGTAGGAGCCGAGAATGATAATGAGCGAGGAGACACTGACCGCGACCAGGACTGGCGGATAGCCTGCGACAATGCCCGGAAGGAGAAGATAGAAAATAAGTACGAAACTCCCGATGAGTGCGAGAAGCCCGCGTATGCCCTGGATGCCCCCGAATAAAAAGAGGAGCACGAGGAACACGACTGCGAGACCAATGAGAATAGGGAGTCGATACGGGTCGGCTACGGAATAGAACTCGGTTCCATCTGAAGGACTCTCAAGATGCCGGAGATAAAATACATCCCCTTCGTCTAGCTGAGTGAAGTCATTCACGAACGTAACCGCCTCCCCTTTCTGAGGACCATCAAGCACTTCGGCGGTAAGCGTCTGCACCTCAGACGTAAGTGAGGTCCCGGGCACTGCCTGCGGCCCTTCTGCGACCACTGAAACAACGCGAGCCTTTGAGAGAGTCTCGATATCTGGCTGAAGACTCTGCGCCGATACACTGATCGGCGCACAAAGGAGAAGGAGTCCTACGACTGCTTTCGTGAGCATGCTTTGCATAGACCGAAGAATTCTAACGCATGATCAGTAATCGAAGCGAATCCGGCCGTACTACGTACGCGCTCATCGAGCGTGCGCGGAAGACAGGCCTCGACATCCACGATCGTTGCGCAGGACGTGCAGATGGCATGGTGGTGATGCGTTCCTTGCGCCTCATAGAGCGTACGGTCTCTCGAGAATGCGAGACGACGCACGAGGCCACCTTCGACAAACGCCTCAAGCATGCGGTACGCGGTCGCCGTATCGAATGAGTTCTTTCCTTTACGCACGAGATCTTCCACTCCAAGGGGCATGGGCGCACCCCGAAGGAGTGCGAGGAGTGCTACTCGCTGTTTGGTAGCGCGAAGTCCCGCCTGCTTCAGGTCTGCGGTAATGGTTGCCGTCTCTTTCATACCACCATGGTAGCGCATCTTCACGATTTCCACATGCGAACCATTTGCAACTGAAATACGCATGAGGTATTGTTGCTCCCATGCTTACTACTTCCCTCTTTTCCCTCAGCAGCGTACTGCTGGTGAGCGCGATCTCACTCATCGGCATTTTTACGCTCTCGCTTAAAGACAGTGTTATCAAAGGCGTCACCTTCATCCTCGTTGGTATAGCGACGGGTGCATTGCTTGGAGATGCGTTCATTCATCTCATTCCCGAAGCATTTGCAGAAACCACAAACCCGACCGTTCTCTCGCTCACCATTATCGGCGGCATGCTGATCTTCTTCGTTCTTGAGAAGTTTCTTCACTGGCACCATCACCAGGGCCTTGAAGAGAGTGAGCCTGCCGTGCATCCCGTTGGAAAGATGATTCTTGTTTCTGACGGCGTACACAATTTCGTAGACGGACTCATCATCACCGCAAGTTATCTTGTGTCGGTTGAAGTTGGTATCGCCACAACCATCGCAGTCATCCTCCACGAGATTCCGCAGGAGATTGGTGACTTCGGTGTCCTATTGCATGCCGGGTATACCAAAGCCAAGGCACTCTTCTATAACTTTGTCTCTGCCCTCTTCGCGTTCCTCGGAGCCGGAGTCGCACTCCTGCTTGGCGGCGCAACAGAACTCTTCACCGCATGGCTCGTGCCCCTTGCCGCTGGTGGATTCATTTACATTGCGCTCACCGACCTCATTCCTGAGCTGCACAAGACAAAGTCACTGCGACACTCTGCACTTCAGCTTCTTGCTGTGATTGTCGGTATCGCGGCAATGGTTGGACTCCTTGCGATCGAAACAGAAGACCACGGTCATGGCGCTGAAGAAGCTGGCGTACATGAATCAGTCGAACACGAATAGATAAAGAAAAGCCCCGCGATCGCGGGGCTTTTCTTTTACTCGTAGAGCTTTAAGGTTGCGAGCATTTGCTCGAGCGCCTTATGTTCCGGAAGATTGCTTACAACAAGGTTAGCGTCGGTCCAGTTCATAACATCATGCTCGATCACATCGAAGCGGAGCACCTCGTTCCCTCGTGCGAGGAAGTATGAGCTCTGCACGAGTGCTTCAAAGCGCTCGATCACGGTGACGCGGAAGGTGTGTCCGCCAATCGTCTTATTGGTGAAGCGAGAGAAGTTCTCCGCGGTCATATCAGCCGGCTGATAGCGAGTGTTCGCAAGAATGACTTGATCGGCGGTCTGCCCTGCAGGGATCGGGTACCATTTTACGTGGATTGCATGCTGCACTGAAGTGGAGAGGCTTGGCTTTGAGTAGATACGGAGCGTCTCCTGCGTAGGAGCACCGGCGCTTGCCTGCATGTATCCTGCTGGGAGCACGAATCCGATCTTGGCTTCGGCGACTTCTACGTTTGGTGCGGGGCAGGCTGAGAATTCGCAGTTGGGTCCCTGGCGACCAACGGAGCTACCGTCCGGACAAATACGTGCCTCCATGGTGCAGGCAACTGGTTCGCTTCCAGATGGTTCAAGCGGTCGCTCCATCATGTTGCGATAGATGAAGGCGCCTGCGCCAACCACGATGATGAGCACCACGCCCGCAATGAGTTGTTTAAGTGAAAGCATGGGTATGAGATTAGTTCAGAGCCTATGACGTACGGATGAGGCTCTTCTGTCTACTTCTTAAGCGTGTCCCGAATCTCCTCGAGGACGAGAAGTTCCGCTGACTTCTCTTCCTGCGGCGCATTCCCTTCTGCCTGCTCTTTCCTCGCCGCTGCCGCTACCCTGTTCAAGGTGCGCACCAAGAGGAAGAGCGCGAAGGCGGTGATGGTGAAGGTGATGATTGCCTGTATAAAGCGACCATAGGTAATCGCCGCGTCGGTACCTGGAATCACGAGCGCGAGATCACCAAAGTTAATGCCGCGAGTAAGCAGTGAGAGCGGCGGAGTAAGAATGTCGTTCACGAGTGAATTCGTGATCGCGGTAAACGCCGCACCGATGACCACACCGATTGCCAGATCGATCGCATTGCCGCGAAGCGCGAACTTCTTAAACTCCTCGAAAAAGGTTTTCATATGTACTTTGTATACACCCGAGATTATGAAAAGCAAAAGGGAGGGACCGAAGCCCCTCCCTTCCTGAGTCTCCGCCCTGATCAGTTCAGAGCGTACATTTCCTTCCAGCCGCCTTCGTGCCGATATTCGACAGCGATGCCAAAAGGAATCGGTGTCGAGACATTGTGAACGCGGGTTCCGGCGAACGCGCCAACGACGATGTCGAACTGCTCCTGCGGTTCACAGCCGTTCTCAACCAGCGTGAGCTGGATGACCTCTGGTTCCTCGATCGGCGGGAGCGCGAGCACTTCGCGTAGACGACGTGCAGCAGCGCAGACGACTTCCCGTTCAACCGGGCGATAGAGCGTGAACCCGTCTTGCGTGACGGGCCCGAGCCGAGGCTGCAGCTTCTTGTTGCGCATGAGCGATTCGAGCGTCTGCCGAAGCGTGTCGTTGCGGTCATCAGGCACCTCGGAATCGAGGAGCACGATTTCCGCCGGCGAGTCGGGAATCGTAATGCCGAGTTCATGAGACAGAGTCTCTCGTGTCTTTTGGCATCCGCCGCGAACGGCCTGTGAACGAAGCACTACACGTACTTGAGACATCGGATTCTCCCTATTGATCCGTTAGCGATACTACTCCCTATTCAAAAGCACACAACTGACTTATCAACGGCATCACCCAACCCTATTAACTATTCGCTTTAAAACTGGGGCGGCTACCGGGAATCGAACCCGAATTGACAGAACCACAATCTGTAGTGTTAACCGTTACACCATAGCCGCCATGTATGTGGTTTATAGCACAAATGCAAAAGCGCCCAAAGGCGCTTTTGCATTTCGGTGCACCGTGTTGGGTCACAACTCGAACAGCTGACGGTGGGTCAAGAAATGACTCCGTGTTAACACACAGATCTGAACTATGCGGGGACTGGTACAATTCATCCATATGCGAAAGCGGACCCTGAAGCAGATTGCGACACTTACCGGCATTATCGCCCTGATAGTAGTAGCCTGCTACGTCGTGTTCCCAGAAACGTGCACACCCACACCCATGGAGGAGTGCCCATCGTTCGGAATGGATGCCGACACTAGTTGGTATACAGCCAGCTCATCCGATACTCGTCAGAAACCTTAATCTCGAGCATGCGACAATCCGGGCATGAAGAAACAACAAGAGGAACGCCCGGGAGATCTTATCCTCGACCACTACCTACCGAATGCGAGTAAGGAGGAGCGGGAGTTGGCTCGAGAGAGGTTTCGGGAGTATGCGTTGCATCTGATTAGGATTGGGAAACGGATTCGCAGCGAACAAAGATGATCCTATTCCCATATATTGTCTGGGAACTCGGAGACTTTCTCAGCTAGAGTGAGCATTCTCCGACTTGCGTTATGGAGGATCGAGGCCGTTATTTTTACTTTCCGAAACGTGACGAAGCCGTTTTCTTTGTGCGTTCGTGCATCAACTCGTACGTACCCATCCTTATCCATGGTCATCCACCGTGCGTGCGCGACCTTATTCCTGAGCTCAGACAATTCCTGAAGTTGCTTCTTTATTGTCGCAAGCTCTGTCATACGACGACTTCTCTTCTTTTGCATCCACTGAACCCGCGGGTAAGCCAGATCATAGAAAAGATCGATCTTCGCCTGCACATCTAGGTCCTTGATTATTACGTAGCCCTCATCGTGCGAACGGTCGTTGATGAGAGTCGCCAGGCCCACGTCTAAGCTATGCTCCAGAGCGCTAAAGACGATCATGAACTTCCCAATATGATGGGCATACTGACCATCCCAACGCTCTAAAATCTCGTCGTTCCATCCGTCGTATTGATCCAAATCTTCGTACCGGACTTCCAGAGCTTTAGCGGCGGCTTTCTTCATATGGTTAGGTCAGGTTCTGACACCGTGACTCTTTTCGATTCTTATGGTGCCCAGGAGAGGACTTGAACCTCCACGCCTTGCGGCACATCCACCTCAAGGATGCATGTATACCAATTTCATCACCTGGGCATCAGGTTCCTCCCAAATAAGGAGGGCCCGCATACTATAGCGGGCCGCTTCCGTATTTACAAATCCTGCCTTACGCAGGCTTCTCTTCTTCCTTCGTCTCTTCAGGAGCAGCTTCCGCTACTACCTCAGCCTCAACAGCTTCTACTGCAGCGATCTCCTCAGGAGTCTCAGGTACTCCCTC
>JBBTXR010000002.1:0-57333 GCA_038062175.1 Patescibacteria group bacterium | reverse complement strand
GTTCCTGGAATCTCCTTCGTTCGCGAGCTCGGTGGCATTAGCGAGTACGAACTGAAAAGTAACGGACTAAAGATTCTTCTTGCGCCGGACGCTTCTTCTCCGGTTACAGGATTCATGGTGACCTACCACGTCGGCTCCCGAAACGAGGCGATCGGATACACCGGCTCGACGCACTTGCTCGAGCATCTTCTCTTTAAAGGTTCTGTGAAGTTTAATCGTGAGAAGGGAACGCAGATGGATAAACTGCTTGAGTCAAAAGGTGCAGTGGTTAATGCAACCACCTGGTTCGATCGCACCAACTACTACGAGATCATTCCTCGAGATGTGCTTCCGCTCGCAATTGAGATTGAGGCCGATCGCATGCGTACCGCACGGATCACTCAGAAGGATAAGGAGTCGGAGATGCCTATTGTATGGAATGAGTTCGAACGAGGAGAGAATCTTCCGATCGAGGCGCTTGATAAGCAGGTATGGGCAACTGCCTACCAGGCGCACCCCTACCATCACTCAACGATTGGATGGCGGAGCGACATTGAGAATGTCTCCATTGAACGCCTCCAGCAGTTTTATAACGACTACTACTGGCCCAATAACGCGACCGTGACGGTGGTGGGCGGATTCGATCCTAAGGAGGCACTCACTCTCATTAAGAAGCACTTTGGCGTGCATCCAAAGGCACCGAAGGCCTTTCCTCCTGTGTACACCACTGAACCTCCTCAGGAAGGTGAGCGTCGTGCAGTTGTACGCCGTGCAGGCGTGGACATGGTCGGTATCGCGCACAAGATTCCGGAAGGGAATCATGCAGATATTCCGGCACTGATTGTGCTTGGCGCGCTGCTGTCGGGAGATAAGGCGAGTCGTTTGCACCGAGCACTTGTGGATACCGCGAAGGCAACTGAGGCGCAGACGCTCTGCTACCAACTCTTTGATCCGGGTCTTCTCATGACCTACGTAACCCTTCCAAAGGGCATTAAGCATGAGGCGGTAGAGCGCATTGTAAAAGAAGAACTCGCTAAGCTTCAGAGCACACCGGTCTCTACTAAGGAGCTCGCTCGTATCAAGCGACAGGTGCGCGTTGAGATGGCGAATCAGCGCGATGGCGCATACACATTCCTGTCTTCCTTGAACGAGAGCATTGCGACCGGCGATTGGACCCGGTTTGTGACCCTTGGTCCGGCTCTTGCGAAGGTCACTGCCGCTGACGTGAAGCGTGTCGCAAAAACATACTTCTCTGACGATCAAGCAACCATTGGCTGGTTCATCAATACGGCTACCTAAGTATGAAAACACTCACAAGCACCATGGAGGAGCGAGAGCTAGCTGGAATGCGGCTCTTTGCAGCACGCACAAGCGCACTCGATGTCGTACGCATTGAAGGGAGCGTGCTTGGCGGCAAGAATCTGCTTACAAAGAATAAGGGGCAGGTGGCAGCACTCGTTGCTGAACTACTTGATGCGGGTACCGCCAAGCGAAGCATGGACGCAATCCGCGAGGAACTTTCGGCACGAGGTATTACTCTTATGTTCTCAGCAAGCGGTGATCGTCTTCTTTTTTCTGCATCCTGTCTTCCTGAGGATGTGTCCTACACCTGCTCCGTTATTGTTGAGTGCCTCATGGGCGCAACGTTCCCTGAGAAAGAACTCAAGCTTGCGAAGGCGCGCTTGGTTGGGCAACTCACCGAAGCGAAGTCAGACACCCAGGCACAGGCATCAATCGCGCACTTCCGTCTTACATATGGAGCCGATCATCCAAACTATCCTGCGACGATCGACGAGCGTATTAAGCAGGTGGAGAGTGCTACCCGCGCTGAACTACGTGCGCATCGGGAGAAGTTTGGTAAGACAGGACTCGTACTCTCAGTAGTGGGAGATATTTCTGCCGCAAAGACCCTTGATGCAGTGTCTAAGATCTTCGGAAAACTACCAGCAGGTGTTGGAGAGGTTCCGGTAAAGCAAACAAATGCAAAGCAGGTGAAAGCAACCGAGCAGATCGTCACCATTAAAGACAAGTCGAACGTTGACGTGTATGCGGGCACACCGGTTGGCTTTACGTATGACGATGCTCGATACGTGCCATTCATCGTCCTACTTGATCTTCTTGGTGGTCGCGGACTCTCCTCCGGGCACTTCATGCGCACGATACGAGAGCGTGACGGACTTACCTACGGTATCTACGCACTTCCTTGCGGCTTTGAGGACGGAAGTAATGGAGCGTACCGTATCTGGGCTACCTTTGCTCCTTCCGTGTACCCAAAGGGTATTACTGCGATCAAAAAGGAGATCGGGGTATTTCTTGCTAAGGGTCTTACCGAAGAGGCTCTCGCAAACAAGAAGGATGAGATGGTGGGCAGGTACCTTATCGGACTCTCAACGGCACAGGGACTGGCACGCGCACTCCACCGACTCGGCGCTGAAGGAAAGCCACTTTCATACATTGAGGAGTATCCGGACCTGTTGCGGGCACTTACGGTAGCGGATCTTAAAAAGATT
This sequence comes from Patescibacteria group bacterium, assembly GCA_038062175.1. Taxonomy (GTDB): domain Bacteria; phylum Patescibacteriota; class Minisyncoccia; order Phycocordibacterales; family Phycocordibacteraceae; genus C7867-001. The sequence continues at coordinate 54,844 of JBBTXR010000002.1, read as the reverse complement.
GCTCCTCTACTGGATGTGAACAAGCTCGTCATTGCCGCTGCCGGCACGCTACCCTAAGCAGCTGCGACTGTGATATCTTCAATCAATGACTGTCTCTGAAGTACGCAAGCGATATCTAGAGTTCTTCCGTAAGCGCGGGCACACTATTATCCCGTCGGCACCGATCGTGCCGGGGAATGACCCGACCACGCTGTTTACCTCATCTGGTATGCAGCCACTGGTTCCGTACCTTCTTGGTAAGGACCATCCAGAAGGAAACCGCCTCACAAACTCCCAGATGTCGTTTCGGGCAGGAGACATTGAGGAGGTTGGTGACAACCGACACACCACCTTCTTTGAGATGCTTGGTAATTGGTCCTTGGGTGACTATTTTAAGAAGGAGCAGCTACCATGGTTCTTTGAGTTTCTGACTTCTAAAGAAGAGGGGCTTGGTCTTGATCCATCGAAACTGTACGTAACGGTGTTCGCCGGAGACGAGGGCGCTGGGATGGATCCTGACATGGAGGCGGCCCAGATCTGGACGGAACTTTTTAAGGACGTTGGTATCCATGCAGAGTTTGCGAACATTGGCTCTGAAGAAGACGGATACAAGCATGGCATACAGGGGAATGAGCGGATCTTTGCGTATGACGCAAAGAAGAACTGGTGGAGTCGTGCTGGGGTACCTGCGAACATGCCTGCAGGAGAGCCTGGAGGACCTGACTCTGAGGTGTTTTATGACTTCGGGCTTCCACACGACAGTAAGTGGGGAGAGAACTGTCACCCAAACTGTGACTGTGGCCGGTTTGTTGAGATCGGGAACTCAGTCTTTATGCAGTTCGTGAAGCAGGAGGATGGAACCTTCGCGGAGCTTCCAAAGAGGAATGTGGACTTTGGTGGCGGTCTTGAGCGTCTTGCCTTTGCCACACTTGGAACACCGGATGCCTTTTTGATCGATGTGTTCGCCACACCTAAAGCAATGCTCGAGGAGCGCTCAGGAAAGACCTACGGAGAGGACGTACAGGTAACCAAATCAATGCGTATCATCCTCGACCACATGCGTGCCGCTTCTTTCATGCTTGCAGAAGGGATTACTCCTTCAAACACCGAAGCAGGATACGTGCTTCGTCGATTAGTTCGTCGTTCTATCCGTGAGGCGGATCGTTTGGGTATTAAAGATGCGATTCTGGCAGATGTTGCTAAGGGATATGGTGACGTCTATGCCGACCACTATCCTCACGTGCTTGAGCATGCAGACAAAATCCGTGACGAGCTTAGGAAGGAAGAGGAGCAGTTTAGAAAGACACTTGCGAACGGACTTCGTGAATTCGAGAAGCTCGCTGCTCGCGGCTCGGTAACTCCCGAGGACGTGTTTACTCTCTTTACCACCTACGGGTTTCCCGTTGAGATGACGGAGGAGCTTGGCAATGAGCGAGAGATCGAGATTGATCTGACCGAGGTCATGAAGCTCATGGAAAAGCATCAGGAAACTTCTCGTGCCGGAGGCGCACAGCGCTTTGCCGGAGGACTTGCCGACCATGCGGAACAAACCGTCAGGTACCACACCACCCACCACATTCTCCTTAAGGCATTGCAGATGGTACTGGGTCCTGAGGTGAAGCAGCGTGGTTCTAATATTACGTCTGAGCGACTTCGTATCGACTTTGCGTCTCCGGGAAAGATGACGGATGAGCAGAAGGCTGAGGTAGAGCGGATTGTAAATGAAGTCGTGTATCAGGATCTTCCCGTTACCCGCACCGTCATGCCACGCGAGGATGCGGAGAAGCTTGGAGCTGAGATGGAGTTTGGAGTGAAGTATCCGGACATGGTTACGGTGTATTCAGTAGGACCCGTACATGCAACGGAAGAGACTCCTGATATTCCAAATGCCTTCTCACTTGAGTTCTGTGGAGGTCCGCACGTAACGAATACCAAGGAGATCCACGACGGGGATCGGAAGTTCAAGATACAGAAGGAGGAGGCGGTGGCTTCAGGGGTACGAAGGATCAAGGCGGTGTTGGTGTAATGCAGACAAGGTAAAAGGCGAGGATTGCTCCTCGCCTTTTGCGACCGAGTCGCTTGCTCTAGATCCTGTCTAGCGACGAGGATTCGAATCCGAAGATCTTGTTCGGCTCAGAACCTTTATGGTCCTCGCAGCGAGATACTCGTACGCCCCACGGTTTCTTCCCGCACCGACAGCCCGTGCCGGGATCCTGATACCGACAGCCGAGCGAGAAAGGCGCTACAGGTACGGCGTCCTGCTCTTCTTCCTGCCGCTGTCGCGCTCGCTCAAGATTGGCAACACTAGCCGCCAATTTTGCCTTCATGGACTGACCGTCCGTATTCTGAAGACTCATAAGTTCCTCCAACTATACCTGGCGCAACGATACAACATAGGTGGCCGATCGTAAAGAGATCTGACAGATCTACTAGTATCCAGACTGGTATTAGCTCAACCAAGAATAGTCAGTAAAGATAGCCGCAATACTGTATTAGACGGCAGTTTGTGCTTAAATCATTCCAGAAGGAGAAAGGAAATGGGTGATCTACATGTACCTCCTGAATTCGACGAGGCGATGCTGACCCCTCCCGAGGACCAGAGCCAGACAGGGGTCCCACGACCGCCAGCGGAATATGTCGACGGTAAGGATGCTGGCTGCGAGTCATTCGTGGCACCGCCCTACGTCGTCACCCCAAAGCGACGGAAGTAACACATGTGCGAATGGCCCCAGGACTGTTCCTGGGGCCATTCTCTTTTTCTACCTACTACTCCCGCTCGTTTGCTCGTATGTGAGTGGGCAACCAGTCCATCACCTTCTTGCGGTGCTGATCGAGTGACCAACCATGCTTCTTGAAAAGCTCGGGGAACGCCTTCTCGAAGAGAGCGAGGATAGGGAGGGAGGCACGAGGAAACTGCGCCGGTAGTCCGTCGTTGTATGAGGAGAGGAATTCTTGTATGGAAAGCTTCTTCTCGCTGCGCTCACGATCAAGATCGGGACCGCGCATGGATTAGCGGGCCGCGCGTCTCGCTGCCTTAACAGCAAGACGCTTCTTGGTCTTGGGAGGGCTCTTCCTGATTTTCTTTGGGCTTACGCCGTGACTGTTTGCTGACATAGTGAAAGTATAACGTGATAAATGACGAGAGCGTCCTTGCGGACGCTCTTCGTGCCTTAGACGCGACGAACGCCTGAGGCAAATGGTCCCTTGGGGCCATCTGCGAGCTCAAACGTCACCTTGTCACCTTCCTGGAGCGAGTCGAATTGAACATCGATAAGCTCGTTGGAGTGGAAGAATAGATCCTTCGCTGCTCCTTCGACCTTAATGAATCCAAAACCCTTGTCCGTGAGGCCGGCGATAATTCCTTCCTGCATATAACTGGGTAGTAGTGCTGCACCTGATAACTATCAAGTGCAGGAGGCTGAATGCGAGAAGTCGACGACCAACTAGAAACCAGCGCTGCGATTGACCTAACGATCATACCATGTTCGGGCACCAGTGTATACTATTTCTATCTATGGGTCTTTTTGGGAAGCGTACAGCGTATAACGTTGCCTTGATTGATGTGAGCTCAGCTTCAGTGCGTGGTGCCTATGCTCGTGTTGAAGAAGGGAAGCCGCCCATCATCTGCTACACCGCATACCTGGCGATTGATCCTTCAGTTGATGGTTCGAGGCCGGGAGATCTGCCTGAGGCACAGATGCTTGCCTGTGTAGCGAGCCTCTCTGAGCGCCTCATCCGAGAGGGCGCTCCTGTGTTGCGGGAAATGACAGGCTCTGGAGACGTGAAGCATGTGTTCGTCTCGATTGGTGCTCCCTGGCAGCAGTCTGAGGTACGTGTGGAGATGATTGAGGCTGAGAACCCGTTTCTATTCACCAAACTTCATCTCGAGGGAGCAAAGCGCAAGAACCCCATCCCTGAAGGGAAGCTTGAGTCAGGGGAGGCGGTTGTGGCAACGATTCTGAATGGATACGAATCAAGGCAGCCGTTTGGGAAGAAGGTGAAGCGAGCAGATTTGGTGATTCTATCGTCGATGCTTGATCGGGCGATTGTGGAGGCAATCCAGAAGACGCTCCGCCAGGCATACCACACGCACAACATACACATGACAGCGTTTGCGCCCGTGGCGTATGAGATCCTGCGGGACCTGTACCCACACCAGAAGGAATTCCTCGTATTTGATGTGGCAGGAACGGCTACCGACGTGGTGTTTGTGAAAGGCGGCCTCCTGATCGACGTAAAGACACTTGATGCAGGAGTGCATGACCTCCTGCATGCGGCAAGAACCTCCGGAGTAACGGGGATTGATGCGGAATCAGGGAACATTATTGATCCTTCGAGAAATGCCCGCTTTGCGAGCCGCGTAACGGAGGTGCAGGCGGCCTGGCTTGAGAGTCTGCGTACGACTCTTTCTGACTTCTCTGCCCGTCATCCGCTTCCACGTACGATATTTCTGCTTGCTGATGGGGAGACCCGTGATTTCCTGAAGCGGCTTTTGGACTCCGATCCGCTTCGTACCCTCTGGCTTTCAGAGGAGCCGTTTAAGATCGTACCGGTGCTTCCGGCGCAGTTTACGGAGGTAGTGCTCTTCCGGGGAACAGCAAGCGGGGACGCGTATCTGGCCATGCTCGCCCTCTATTATTCACGGCGCATCGCACACTTTGCACCGGTCCTGGTGCAGCCGACACCTTCCGACCTATCCACACAGGAGAAGCCAACTAAGGATTAGATCGGTATACTTGGGGACATACCCCTATTTGGCTTTTACTCTAGACGCGCTCTATGCAAAAAAACCTCAACGACATCATCCCGCCTTCACGCCGACGCGCGATGGGTGGTGACTCGACCGGCACTCCCGTTCCTATGACGCAGAACAGGGAATCGACTCCTGAGCCAGCTCCTGCTCCACGAATGCCCGAGCCGCCACGCATGCCGCCACCCCCTTCAACCCCAAGTCGCCATGAGTTCTCTCGTGGTCCTCGACGCTTCCCAATGGGAACGCTGATCGTTGCGCTTCTGGTGATCGCCGGATCGATCGGTGCACTCTTCGTGTTCTCGGGTGCCAAAGTTGAAGTTAATCCAATGGTTAATACCGCGACCGTGTCAGGCACCTTCGCGGCAACGCGCGCGCAGGGAGAGCTTCCGTTTGAGCTTGTGACGGTAGAGAAGACCGCGACAGCGTCGGTGGCCGCTGAGTCAACTGAAAACGTCACTCAGTCAGCGCAGGGCATGATCACGGTTTCAAACATGCAGGATGCGCCCCAGGCCCTCATCAAGAACACACGCTTTGAGACGGCTGAGGGACTTATCTTCCGCATCCGCGACTCTATTACGGTTCCCGCAGCACGTAACGGCGAGCCGGGAACGGTTTCCGTCACCGTCTACGCAGACGAGGCAGGGGAGCGCTACAACGTAGGACCTGCCAACTTCACACTTCCGGGCCTGAAGTCCTCTCCTGACCTCTACACGAAGGTGAATGCTCGCTCTACTGAAGCCATGAAGGGCGGATTCGCCGGTGCTCGTCCAACGCTAACAGAGGCGACCAAGGAAGCTGAGATGGCGACACTCCAGACCTCGCTTGATAGTCAGCTGCGCTCTGAGATCGCAGGACAGGTGCGTGAGGGATATGTGCTTGTCCCGGGTGCGACTGCCGTACAGTTTGAGGAGCAGCCAGACACTGCAGGGGCAGGCAATAACGTTGACCTCGCGATGCGCGGGATAATCCGTGGAGTCATCTTCCCTGAGGAGATGCTTGCCCGTACGATTGCGTATCAGTCAGTAGGTACCTACTCTGGTCAGCCGCTTAAATTTGAATCACTTGAGGGCCTTATGCTCGCTCCTGCCGAGGGTCTTATCCCAACGGAGGGTGAGGAGTCCTTCTCCTTCACCCTTACGGGTACCACGAACCTCGTGTGGAAGGTGGATCCAGCAAAGGTTAAGGCTGCGGTTGCAGGGAAGAGCCGTGAGCAGGCAGAGGTAGCGCTTCAGGGCTTCCCGGAGGTTGAGAGTGCCCTTCTAGTCTTGAAGCCCTTCTGGGTTGGATCGTTCCCGGCAGATCCGGAGAAGATCAAGGTATCGGTGAAGGGAGAGGAGGGGGAGAAATAGTGAAAGGGCCGAGCGGATAGCTCGGCCCTTCTTCACGCTACGCAGCTGCCCGCTGATAGAGCCGGAACGCATCAGCAGCAAGGAGTCGGTGAGCGTCGAGCTCCTTGAGCGAAACGGCCCAGCCTCGGTCGGTGTAGTAGACGCGCTCGACCGTGGGAAGAATCATGTAGCTTCGACCAAAAAGCTTTGCGCGCTCTTCGTCCGTCAGGGTGCCCGGAGACACGAGGCGAAGCATGCAAGGACTGGTCACGTGCAGCTTGTCATTCTCGCGGAATGGTGGCTTCACGCCATCGAGCCGTGCAAGCAGAATCCCGCCATAATAGGCGGTGTCAGGAAACCATCCAATCGTGGATGCAGGGGCATCCATTCTTCTGGTTTCCTCTGAGACCGCCCAGGCGTGAGCCATCACGATGTCCGAGTTACTGGAACCGTAACCAAACCTATGTTTCTCCACGAACGTTCTCCTTCAAATGGGGTGCTGGTGGTACTCTGTGGGGATAGTAGACCTCGACAGCCAGTTGGTCAAAGGTGCTGATACGAGCTTTAGTTGACGCTTTATTAAGGAATTGTTAATGTACTAGGGCTTCACATGGTAGATAGTAAAGAGGGAGATGCAACCACCGGCATCGTTGAAGAGGTGCTTCCTAACTCGTTGTTTCGGGTTAGAATGCCGTCTGGTGATCTCCTGCTTGCCTATCTAGCAGGCAAGATGCGTTTGCACCGTATCCGTGTGCTGGTCGGGGACTCAGTTGAACTGGTTCTCGATCCGTACGGAGGACGTGCTCGTATCGTGAGGCGCCTTACCTAACCACTTCGATGAAAGTCCGCGCATCCGTTAAAGTCCAGCAGCCTGGAGATATCATTGTCCGCCGTCGTGGACGTCTTTACCGTATCAATAAGCGCAACCCTCGTCGTAAGGCGCGTCAGGGTTAATTTTTTCCGTACTACATTCCTATGCGTATTGCAGGTGTTACCCTCCCCGATGACAAGCAGCTCCTTTATGCGCTGCCGCTTATCTATGGCATCGGCCCTACCCGTGCTCGCGACATTTTGAAGGAGGCAGGTATTGCTGAGAACCGAAAGGGTAAGGATCTGACTCCGGACGAGGAGCAGACTATCCGCTCACTTGCCGAGGCCTTTACCATCGAGGGTGAGCTTCGTCGTGAGGTGGGTCAGAACGTGAAGCGCCTCAAGGACATCCGTTCTGCTCGTGGCATTCGTCATGAGCGCCGCCTTCCGGTTAAGAACCAGCGCACGAAGACCAACTCCCGTACGGTCCGCGGAAACACCCGCAAGACCATGGGTAGCGGTCGCCGCACGCTCGAGAAGACCTAATCCTGATCCTCTTCATTAATTTCCTATGGGTAAGAAACGTATCATCAAGAAGTCGGGCAGGGGCATGGATCAGGGACGCAAAGAGCGTGCCCTTGGTAAGGCCGTCAAAAAGCGTCTCGAGCGCGGTGTCCTCCATGTTGAGGCAACCTTCAACAACACGAAGGCCGTACTCACCGACGAGAAGGGTAATGCCTTCATGGCGACCTCGGCAGGAGCTCTTGGCTTCTCCGGTGCCCGTAAGTCGACTCCCTACGCAGCCGCTAAGGTTGGCGAGCTCCTTGGCGAGCGTGCACAGGCAATTGGTCTTAAGGAGGCTTCCGTTGTCATTCGCGGCATCGGTGCCGGCCGTGAGTCAGCACTTCGTGCGTTTGCCGGAAAGGGCATCGCTATCCGCGCTATCAAGGACGCAACCCCCGTGCCACACAACGGACCTCGTCCACCTAAGCCTCGTCGCGTATAACCCTCTATGAAAATCGGACCTAAGTACAAGATCGCTAAGCGCCTCGGAGCATCCGTGTTCCCGAAGACGCAGACCCAGAAGTTCGCTCTCTCTGAGGAGCGCGCGATGATGAACAAGAAGCGTGGCGGCATGCGCCGTAACGCGACTGAATTCGGTAAGCAGCTTCTTGAGAAGCAGAAGGTGCGCATGACCTACGGTATTTCTGAGAAGCAGTTCTCGAACTACGTTGCTGAGGCTATGGGTACCCATGGAGCTAACCCTGCTGACACCCTTCATCGTCGTCTTGAGCTTCGTCTTGATAACGTGATCTACCGCATGGGTCTTGCGCCTTCGCGTCGTGCCGCTCGCCAGATGGTGTCCCACGGGCACATCACGGTAAACGGCGTGAAGACCACGATCCCGTCGCGCGCTATGCGCCCGGGTGACAAGGTCGCTATCCGCGATGGTTCTAAGAAGGCAGTTATGTTCGAGGGTCTTGCAGAGCGCTTCAACGAGAATCCTCGCCTTACGACCTGGATCACGTTTGATGCAAAGAGCATGCAGGGTGGCGTGGAGGAGTACCCGACGGTAGATTCGGCACCGGTTGCCGGTGATCTGACGACAGTGCTCTCGTTCTACAGCCGCTAGTTTTATTAATTGAATTGGTAATTGATTGAGTTATGGAATACCACATCACACTTCCGTCTAAGCCGCGTGTCGTTAACGAAGAGGGCCTTCAGGGCATCTACGAGATCGATTCGCTTTACCCAGGTTACGGGCACACGCTCGGCAACTCGCTTCGCCGTATTATCCTCTCCTCGCTTCCTGGCGCGTCGGTGACGGCCGTTAAGATCGAGGGTGTGTCGCACGAGTTTGCGACCATCGAGGGCGTTCGCGAGACCGTTATGGAGGTTCTCTTGAACCTTAAGCGCGTTCACTTCTCACTTCAGGGTGACGAGCCACAGACAATCTCACTTTCAGTAAAAGGTCCTAAGCAGGTAACTGCCGCAGACTTCAATCTTCCTTCCCAGGTTGAGATTGCAAACCCTGAGCAGCACATCGCTGACATCTCAGGCAAGATTGCCTTTGAGCTTGAGGCAACGATTGAGCGCGGACTCGGCTACGTTCCCCGCGAGACGCTTACCAAGGAGAAGGTTGATATCGGCACCATCGCACTTGATGCGACCTTCACTCCAATTCGCCGCGTGAACTACGAGGTGGAGGACATGCGTGTCGGTGACCGCACCAACTACAACCGCCTTCGCATCCTTATCGAGACCAACGGCACCATCACTCCTCGTGAGGCGCTTGAGCGCTCGATCGAGATTATGATCCACCAGCTGAAGTCCGTTATCGGCTTCCAGGAGGAGACAGAGCCAACCGTATCGGGTGCTGACGAGCCTAAGGCCGTCGCAGGTGGTGCTAAGGACCCAGCGAAGCTTAAGCTCGATGAGCTTGGTCTTCCAGCACGTATCGTCTCGGCTCTCGAGGAGGGTGGCGTGAAGACGGTAGGCGGACTTGTCCGCAAGACCCCGTCAGCTCTTAAGGAGCTTGATGGTGTTGGTGACAAGGCGGTCACGGAGATCGCTGAGGCACTTGAGCAGCTTGGTCTCGAGCTCAAGCCCGAATAATTCGACGATAGGCAAGAAAAGTGTTACAACAGGAATCTTATGCGGCATCATCACAAAGGACGAACATTCGGTAGGACCCACGACCAGCGCGTGGCGCTCTTGAAAGGTCTTATGCGCTCACTCATCATCCATGAGCGTATTTCGACGACCGAGGCTAAGGCCAAGGAGCTCCGTCCACACATCGAGAAGCTCGTGACCCGCGCACGAAAGGACACGGTTGCTAACCGTCGCCTCGTGACCGCGCGCCTAGGAGATCCTGATGCCGTCGACAAGCTCTTCACCGCCATTGCACCTCGCTACGCTAAGCGTGAGGGTGGCTACACTCGCATCGTGAAGCGTGCTGCAACGGCTACTGACGGACGCAAGACTGCCTACATCGCTTTCGTATAGACCTATGAATATCATCACCGAACAGAAGGGAGATCGCACACGCTACACCATCGATGCAGAGGGCGAGTTTCTCGGCCGCGTAGCTTCTGAAGCTGCGTCTCGTCTTCTTGGAAAGCGATCCGTCTTCTTCGTCAAAAATGAAGTGCTTCCGGTTGAGGTTTCGATCGTGAACGTATCGAAGCTCTCACTTCCCGAGAAGCGCATTAAGAACAAGGAGTACACGCACTACACCGGCTACCCAGGAGGTCTTCGCACCACGTCTATGCAGATGATGATTGAGAAGAAGGGTCTCACCGAAGTCATGCGCAAGACCGTGGACGGCATGATTCCGCGCAACAAACTTCGTAAGGAGCGCATGAAGCGTCTTACCATTACCGATTAATTCTTTGTATGGCTACTGATTCTCGTTATGTCACTGCAGTGGGTCGTCGCAAGACGGCGTCTGCTCGCGTGAAGCTCACCCCAGCCGCAAAGAACTCGGTAATGGTGAACGGCAAGTCTGCCCTCGACTATTTCAAGACAAAGGAACGCGATGCGGTCACCATGGACGTGTTCAGCGCGTTTGAGATGAAGCAGAACTATGCAGTTGAGGCACGCGTACAGGGCGGCGGTATCGCAGCTCAGGCTGAAGCGGTTCGCCACGCCATCGCTCGTGCGATAACCGAAGCTGAGGAGGGAAGCCGCGGCACCTTGAAGAAGGCCGGACTTTTGACCCGCGATCCTCGTTCAAAGGAGCGAAAGAAGCCGGGACTTTTGAAGGCCCGCAAGAGGCCGCAGTGGAGTAAGCGATAGAACAATAAGCCCCGCAGAAGCGGGGCTTATTCGTCCTGGGGATATCATTGACCCTTCATTCAAGACGTGTATAATGAAGATCTAACAGCACCACCTCTGTCCTCGGGCAGGGGTGGTTTCTGTTATATACTTAAGTTTATGGAACGAGTTGCGGTCTATATAGACGGTGGGAACATGTACCGGAAGCTCAAGAATTTCGATCTTCCAGAGTCTGGTAAGCGTTTTGATTACGATGCCCTCATAACACATCTCGCAGGAGGTCGAACGATTATATCGAAACGATATTATGTTGGGCAGGTGCGTAATTTTGATAAATCAGCCAAGAGCGAGGAATTGGTTAGGAAACAACAACAGTTTCTAGATACACTCAAAAACAGCGGTTTTGATGTAAAGACGGGCAATATTATGTACGACAGTGGTCGCATTCGCGAGAAGGGCGTGGACGTAAAATTGGCGATTGATGTGGTCGTGGGTGCCTCTGACGATCTTTACGACACAGCGATCGTACTAAGTTCAGATACAGACCTTATTCCAGCCATTAAGTATGCACGTCACAAGCGAAAGACGGTTGAGTACATTGGCTTTGCAGGGTCACCGTCATTTGGAATGATCCGCGAAAGTTCGATCCAGAGGATCCTTTCAAAGCAAGATCTTATGCCGTTTCAATACTTGAAGCCGGTGAAGTAAAAACAGGGACGCACGGCAATTGTTACCACCGACTATCTATGAACATCACCTACGACAAAACAGCAGATGCGAAATACATCACCCTCAACAAAGAGGAGGGTAATGTTGTAGTTGCCAAGACCGAGAAGCTCAATGACTGGCTACTACTCGATTTTTCTGATGACGGAAAGGTAATAGGCATCGAGATATTGAATGCTTCTAAGAATTGGGGAAGTTTTGCTCCGTTGGCAGAGCGTCTGATTCCTGGAGAGCTTGTGGCCGTATAGATAAAGAGGGAGAAGGCTCCTAGATACCTCCACTCTTGGAGCAACCCTTCACCTCGATGAAGGGTTGCTCCCTTGCAAATTCATACGAACGACGTATAACTAAAGCTGCAGAAGGAGGCTGCTATGCCCACATACTGCGAGTGTACGAAACGCATCGTCGTCTTCATTCGAGGGAGGATCACCGGTCCACCCGACAAGAACCACGACCTATGCGATCGCTGCTTCAGGCGACTCATCTGCGAAAGCATGTGACCACCCTAAGACAGCACCGACCCTGGGGGAGCAATCTCTCAGGGTCTTTAATTTTGACTCCCTCCCTCCTTTCCGGCATATTTCATACATATGGATCGAGATGATGACATCACCGTCGAGCGAGACGGCCAGGAAGAGGACGGTATGAGTGAAGTGGAGCTTGAAGCGCAAGAATCACGCGCAGACTCCAAGCTCACCAAGCTCAAGAAAGAGCTTGAAACCGTAAAGCGGGAGCGACAGGAACATTTGGATGGCTGGCAGCGAGCCAAGGCCGACTATGTGAACGCACTAAAGCGCTTTGAGAGCGAGAAGCTTGCCGCTAAAGACGAGGGAGTGGTGAAGGCCATTAGGACACTCCTTCCGGCATATGACGCACTTGAGCGTGCAAAGGAGCATGGAGAGGTGCCGGTGGGATTTGAGAGCATCATGAAGCAGATCGAGGGAGCGTTCGTCCAGCTTGGTGTCACCGAGCTTGGGATAGAAGGAGAGCCGTTCGATCCTAATCGACATGAAGCACTTGGTATAGATCCGACCGATGACGCGAAAAAGGACGACCATGTCACGGCCGTCCTCGAGAAGGGATATATGGTAGGTCAGACGGTCTTGCGGCCTGCGAGAGTGCGCGTGGCGGAGTATCAGCAGTAAGGGGAAAAGCCCTATGTGCTATAGTCCTCTGTATGTTCAGGAGGTCTCTACTCATCGCACTCGTACTCATCTCAGCATCGTGCATAGGACCGCTATCAAGCTCAGCCGCACTTTTCGATCGACCTCTCACACTTGGCTCCGTAGGTCCCGATGTCTCTGCACTTCAGACCATTCTTAAAGAAAAGGGTTTTTACCAGTACCCGGTCATAACGGGATACTACGGACCGATCACCTCACAGGCAGTCGCTGACTATCAGCGCTCTACCGGTCTTGAATCCGTGGGTTCGGTGGGTCCTGCAACCCGTGCTCTTTTGAACGGTGGAAATGTATCGTCACCCTCAGTGACACTCGCCTCGATCATATCGACGCTCCAGAGGATTCTTAAGGAACATGGATACTACAAGGGAGCTATAACAGGCACGCTTGATATGAAGACACTGCGCGCTGTTGAGTCAATCGAAACCAACAGTTCTCCCCGCGAACGCAGAGGAGGCGGAGGAGGGAACAATAATAATGAGGTCGCTGACACCACTGCACCCACGCTCTCATCGATCACGTCCTCCCCATCCGACACGTCGGCGACCATCACCTGGACGACCGATGAGACTTCCGATTCACAGGTCGAGTATGGTGCTACTTCCTCGTATGGTGCTACGACGACACTCGACACTACCTTGACCACCTCGCACTCCGTCTCCCTTACGAGTCTCTCGCCCTCGACCGTATACCACTTCCGCGTCCTTTCAAGGGATGCAGCAGGAAATCTCGCGACCTCGTCCGACCAAACACTCACGACTACCGCAACGCCTGACACCACCGCTCCGGTCATTAGCTCCATTGCTTCGAGCACGACTGAGACCACCGCAACCATCTCATGGACCACTGATGAAGCGGCGACATCGGTTGTGAACTATGGCGCTACTGCATCCTATGGTTCTGCCTCCTCCTCAGCGACGCTTGTCACCTCCCACTCTATTGAGCTCACCGGACTTACCGCGGCAACTACCTACCACTTCCAGGTTCAGTCACTCGATAGTGCAGGCAACACCGCAACCTCAAGCGATCGAACCTTCACAACTGACTCGGCCGCAGTCGTGCTTGCGGTTGACCGACCGACAGTCGCGCTTGATGAGGCATGGAATCTTTGGGGTGACAGTACGACCTTTGGCGTCGGTGCACCAACTGGTGAGGACTATCCTCAGAAGCTTCGCGACATCGTGGCATCAGGCGTCAGCAGTATCAGCTGTTCGTCCGGTACGTCAGGCAACATGGGTACGAAGAGCTACGTGTGCAACAACGGTATCGCCGGAGAGAATACCGGCACGATCAGCGGCCGTGTTTCAACGCTTGCAGCAGGCGCAAACGCCGCCGAGATGGCACGTCCCCAGATCTTCTCGGGCGGCTTGAACAACTTTAATACCGCCGTCACCGGCTGGTCACGCGACTGGCCCGCGCAGGTGAAGGCGGACTTCGCAACCGAGATCGCTCAGATCAGCGGTGGCCGTGATTACGCCTACCTACTCGCACCAGCAACAGACGACGGAACGGATGGCATGCAACAGGGAGCTTCCCATGTGTTTAACCGAAGAGACATGATCGCCACCTATGGCCGGCACGTCATTGATATGCAGCGCTACCTTCGTGACTATCCGCAACCAGGAACCGGTACCGACTACTTCTCGACCTATACCGACGGCGCACTTCCTACAAGTCTTCGTGGAAGCGGTGGAGTTGCTGTTACGTACAGCGACGCGCAGCCGCTTACCGGTGCCGGTACACCAAGCGACCTTGCCGCCGCAGACATGCAGCCGTATTGGGATACGACCAACAGGAGACTGTACCGAAAGGTGGGCGCATCGGGCACCGGCTCTTGGGACTTGGTTGACCGTAAGCACTTCTCGGCTGCAGGAAACGAACGCATCGCACGTATGGTGGCGGACTTTATGATGGCGAGCCAGGGAGACGGGCCACCATTCGTAGGGCCGCAGGAATACCTCATTACGAGTAATATCGCGGGAGGAGCGACCGTGGGTCAACTCGTATACACTGGAACCTCAACCGCCTTCTACCTCACGAATACGGACGGTTCGGAGCAGAGCCTGTACACCATCAGTAATACCGGCCTCATCGAGAGAAGCGGCACCGGCACGCTCGATGTAGGTGTGGAGACGTATACGGTATGGGCGGCGAATGCGCACGGCATGCTCTCTTCCGCCGTCGATATCTACGTCGACAAGCCAGCAGCTGCAGCTCCTCAGAAGTTTGATATTACGGGCTCAGGAGCTGCGCTCTATGGCCGTGAGAGTCACGCCTTCCCAAGCGGCACTAAAATTAGCGGTGCGTTCCTCGTCAAGGTCTCAAGCTTCTCCGATTCCTCATATCTCATGAACTTCTCGAAGGGTATAGGTGACTCAACGTTCCTTGCGCAGATCAATACCTCAGGACGCATTCGGTTCGTAGGAAATACCGCCTCAAGCACACTTGCGATAAATGCGACAACGGCAGCCGGCGTTACCGTTCCACTTAACACCTGGACGTGGGTACTCTTCTCGATTGATTTGGCAGCACCGTCCGCACAGGTCTATATAAACGACACGGCCGCTACACTCAGTACGACGAGTTTCACCTCAAGCCTTAACTTTGCAGATATGACCCCGCGCTTCCTCTCGGTACGCGAGCCACAACTCTACGATGATGGACTATCGGTGGTGAAGGGAGGTCTTGGACCAGTTGTCGTCTTCCCGGACTATGTCGATTGGTCAACTGAGGCAAATCGACGAGCGCTCTTCGATGCCTCTGGAAACCCAGCGACACGAACGCCATTCTCAGACGTCGGAGGCAAGTCACCATACTTCGACACCAGTTCCGGACTTGGCGGCTTCCTTTGGGGAACCTCAGATCCTGACAATGCACAGAGTCTCCTGGTGCCGTCCTTCAGGGCACGCAACCTCTTCACTCCGGCGTCCTAGTAATAAATAAAAAGAATCGCTCCGTTACCAAAACGCCGGGGCGATTCAGTAACGGAGCGATGATCCTCATTGAGGACCGAGAAACCAGACGTTGTAGTCTGGGTTGATAGGACGCTCGAACTCCCAGACGCCGAGCTCGTAAGGGCCGCGATCCTCCTCCTGCATGACGTTGAACGTCGCGATGCTCGATAAAAAGAGGTTGGGACGACCGTATTTGAGCGGGACACCAAGCATGGTGTAAACCGCGCCGTCGTGCGGACAAGGCGCAAGACCAAACTGCCCCTGGGCGCCCATCACGATCTCAACCGCCAGCTTGGGTACAGCGAAACCGAGTTCTCGCGGCGTTGTCTGGACAATACGCTCCGCGCCTACCGGCGTGAAGCGAAAGCGAGTGTCCTTGATTGCTCGAAGGGCATCTTCGCCGACGGTCTCCGAGGAGACAGAGCGGTTCGGGTGATCCCGGATGAGTTCGAGCAGCTTGTCTGCGGTGCCCGCACCGAGAAACGGCACGGTGTAGTGTTGAAGCGCAGGTTGTGCGGCAGTGTGCTTGAGAGCAGTCATAGTGCATCCCTCTCTGCTAGGCCTCACCTGAGGCGATCAGCTATCTAAAACATTAATGACATAAATTTTAATTTCGGTCAAATGGACCTCTACTGGGAGGCCGGTCGAAGCACTTGAAGCCTTCACTGCGGAAGCGTAGAATGCGGGTACTTGGGCGCTTTTCACAGGCTTATTCGAAAGTAATCATTTCACACATGGCAAAGATTCTTGGTATTGACCTTGGTACAACCAACTCCGCGATGGCGATCATGGAGGGTGGTGAGCCACGCGTGCTCGAAAACGCAGAGGGTACACGCACCACTCCTTCGGTAGTCGCAATCGCAAAGAACGGCGAGCGCCTTGTCGGAACCCTCGCAAAGCGTCAGGCAGTTACCAACCCAAAGAACACCATCTATGGCATCAAGCGGTTCATGGGTCACTCATTCAAGGATGAGGTGGTGCAGAAGGACAAAGATGTCGTGCCGTATGAGATTAAGGCAGGACCTGATAACGGAGTGCAGGTGCACCTTGGTGAGAAGGACTATCGTCCTGAAGAGGTGTCCGCGATGATTCTGGCAAAGCTTAAAGCTGACGCAGAAGCAAAGCTTGGTGAGACCATCACCGAAGCGGTCATTACCGTGCCTGCGTACTTTGATGACGCACAGCGCGCAGCTACGAAGGCTGCAGGGCAGGTAGCAGGTCTTGATGTGAAGCGCATCATTAACGAACCTACCGCTGCCGCACTTGCCTACGGTTTTAACAAGAAGAAAGACGAGAAGATCGTGGTGTATGACTTTGGAGGCGGCACCTTCGACGTGTCCGTGCTTGAAGTCGGTGACGACGTTATCGAGGTGAAGAGTACGGACGGTGACAGCCATATGGGTGGTCGCGATATCGATCAGAAGATTGTTCGTTTCCTTGCTGACGAATTCAAGAAGGAGAGCGGTATCGATGTCACCAAAGATCCGCTCGCACTCCAGCGCCTTGATGAGGGAGCAGAGAAAGCAAAGCACGAGCTCTCAAGTGCTAACGAGACTGAGATCAACATTCCGTTCATCACGGTGGACGGTGGCGGCAACCCGCAGCACCTTCTCGTGAAGCTCTCGCGCGCAACGCTTGAATCGCTCTCTGAGGAGTACGTTACTCGCTCAATCGATATCACGAAGCGTGCCCTTGAGGCGTCTGGTATGAGCGCATCGGAGATTAGCGAGGTCATTCTCGTGGGTGGTCAGACCCGTATGCCAAAGATCCAGGAGGAGGTAGAGAAGCTCTTTGGAAAGAAGCCACATCGCGACGTGAACCCCGATGAGGTGGTGGCTATCGGTGCGGCGATCCAGGCCGGTATTCTTCAGGGAGACGTGAAGGATATTCTTCTTGTCGATGTGATCCCACTCTCGCTTTCTATTGAGACTATGGGGGGCGTTGCAACGAAATTGATCGAGCGCAACACTGCCGTTCCAACCTCACGTAGCCAGACCTTCTCAACTGCGTCTGACAACCAGACGAATGTGGAGATCCATATCACGCAGGGTGAGCGTGCCATGTCCGCAGACAACAAGGACCTTGGTCGCTTCATGCTCGAGGGTATTCCTCCCGCACCACGAGGCATGCCGCAGGTCGAGGTGACATTCGATGTGGACGCAAACGGTATCCTTACCGTGAAAGCGAAAGAGAAGACCACCGGCAAGGAGCAGTCGATCCGCATTGAAGGATCTACCGGACTCTCCAAGGAAGACATCGAACGCATGCAGGCTGATGCCGCTGCACACGCAGGAGAAGACCAGAAGCGAAAGGATCTGGTTGAAGCGAAGAATATCGCCGAGCAGCTTATCTACACCGCAGAGAAAGCCGTGAAGGATAACGGCGAGAAAGCAGGGGAGGAAGTTGTAAAAGAAGTGAACGAGAAGATTGCAGCACTTCGGACTGCACGCGAGGGAGATGATCTAGAAGCTATTAAGTCTGCCTCAGAGGCGCTCTCCGCTTCGATCTCGAAGATTGGGGAGGCGATGATGAAAGATCAGCCGGAAGCAGAACGCCCTGCAGAACCGGGCGATATGAAGACGGAAGAGAACAAAAATACAAAAGACGCTGACTTCACGGAATAGTTATTGCCTTTATCCGAAGAAGTGGAAAAGCGACATGTTTCAAGTGAGGTCGTGGACAGCGCCAGTAAGGGCTTTAAGGTGCAGAATCTTCTCCCGTCCGAAGAGAGTTTTGGATCCTCCGCGAGGACGTACCTCAGCGTAAAACGACAACCATACACACCATATGGAACACACATTGATTGCCGATGCGCGTGAATATCTTGGTAGGGTAGTGGAGGTCACTATCGATCGACCGTTTCAATCAAAGCACCCTAAACATGGGTGGTCCTATATGCTGAACTATGGTTTCGTTCCCGGTACGATGTCGCCTGATGGCGAAGAGCTTGATGCTTATGTCATTGGTGCCGATCAACCGATCGCAAGTTTTACAGGAACCTGCGTAGCGGTTATACATCGTACAAACGATGATGACGATAAGCTGATCGTTGTGTCGAAGGATAAGCTAGATATCTCCGATGAAGAGATACGCAGCTCGACGCGTTTCCAGGAGCAGTTCTTCGATTCCGAGATCTGGCGAGCACAGTAACAAAATGAGCCACTTACATGGCAGCCTTCCTAAGGTAGAAAGATCAGTGCCTAAGTAGTATTTCGACTGCCCAACCTATGCTGTCTCAGACAGAAGAACAGTATCGATCCCAGCGCCGAGCAGCAGAATTGCTCAATCCATACTAATGCTTCTTCGAAGCAATCCAAAGCGTCTGGCTCCAATTGCGAATTTTGCACACAAAATGAAGAGGAGTACTATATGAGCAACTATGGCAAAAAACTACTACGATATTCTTGGGGTTGATAAAAAGGCGACCAAAGACGACATCAAGAAAGCCTTCCGTAAGCTCGCCCAGAAGCACCACCCCGACAAGGGTGGCGACGAGGCGAAGTTCAAGGAGATTACCGAAGCGTACGCAACCCTCGCGGACGAGAAGCGTCGCCGTGAGTACGACTCATACGGCCAGTCCTTCGGGCAGGGAGGGGCAGGCGGCTTTGACTTCTCCGGCTTTCAAAACGGCAACGTTGAGTTCGATCTCTCAGATCTATTTGAGGGCTTTGGCGACATATTCGGTGGCGCGCGAGGCGGTACCCGCATGAAGCGAGGGCGCGATATTTCTATAGACATTGAGGTTCCGTTCAAGGATTCGATACTCGGCACGAAGCGCCAGGTTCTGATCACGAAAGTAGGGAAGTGTGACATCTGTACTGGATCTGGTGCAAAGCCTGGAACTGAGATGGAGACGTGTACGACCTGTAACGGAGCGGGGAGGGTGCACGAGACGCGTAACTCACCGTTTGGTACTTTTGCGAGCGTGCGCGCCTGCCCGACTTGCGAGTCTACCGGAAAGATTCCGAAGGAGAAGTGTTCTACCTGTGCCGGTCGAGGAGTTCTCAAGAAAGAAGAGGAGCTCAAGATTGTTATCCCAGCCGGCATCGATGGCGGGGAAATGATCCGCATGCCAGGACTTGGCGAGGCGGTAAAGGGAGGCGTGTCAGGAGATCTTTATGTGAAGGTGCATGTGAAGCCGCACCAGATCTTCAAGAAGCATGGGATGAATCTGATCATGGATATGCCCGTGAAGCTTACCGACGCACTTCTTGGTACCACTGCATCCGTTGAAACCATCGACGGGAAGAAGCTTGAGGTGAAGATCCCGCCCATGGCAGCTCCTGAGGAGACACTCCGTATCAAGGGGAAGGGAGTCGTCGTTGATGACAATAAGGGAGATCTTTTGATCCGCCTCACCGTCAGTCTCCCAAAGAAGCTTTCCACGAAGGCAAAGCGTGCGTTTGAGGAGCTGAAGAGCGAAGGCCTTTAATGCCTACCGCAGCGCGCATCGCAGTCGTTGGAGTCAGTGCGTCCGGAAAGACGACCTTTGCCCGCGCACTAGCAAAGAAGTTGGATCTACCCCTTATCCATACCGACTCAGTCATGTGGAAGCCAGGCTGGGAGCAGGTAGACGAGGCGGAAAGCGCCGCAGCACTCATTGCACATAGTAAGAAGCCTGCATGGATTATTGAGGGCTATATACCCAAAAGCGCCCGTAGCGACGTGTTCGCTCACGCTGACCTGATCTACTATCTCGACTATCCGCGCCATATTCCTGCGTGGCGATATCTCATACGCTCATGGCGCCATCGGAAAGATCCAAGACCCGAGCTTCCCGGCTGTTATGATCACTTCGCGTTCAAGTTCCTGAAGATCATATGGACGAAGCAGGAGACCGTATCGCTGCTGAAGTATCTTGCCGAGGTCCCGAAAGAGAAGATCGTTACCCTTCGTACACCCGTGGAGACGCAGAGGTATCTCCGAGAGGTATACTAGAGACATGGACGTTACTTCGGTAGCAACCCAGGTCTCCGACCTCGCCACCACAGGAGCTGCCAGCGCCTGGCTTCTTGCGGGGAACTTCCTCATTCTCGTTGGTCTGTTTGTAGTGATGCTGCTGTTCTCGTACAAGGCAGGGAGGGGAGGCATCATCTCACTTCTCGTTGCCTTCTACGCAGGCTACGCAATCTATATGGTCTTTCCGTATACGCAGCAGATTATTGCGGCAGGAGGCACCCCGATGATGAAGGCGATAATCAGCATCATTATCTTTGGTATCGCGACTTTCATTCCATTCCATTTCGTACAGCGTCTTTCAAGCGGGGGATTCGGGGTGCTCTCCTTCTTCCCGCGTTTCTTACTCTCGTTTCTTGCAGCAGCATTCCTGCTTGCGCTTGCGTACCACGTCTTCGATATTTCAGACATTTACTCATTCCCCGCACCGATCGATCAACTCTTTGCGCCCGAGGGTTACTTCTTCTACTGGTTCATCGCGCCGCTCCTTGGCCTTCTCTTTCTTGTGCATTAGAAAGAGCCCGCCAGTTTCCACCAGCGGGCCCAAGTTGTTCGCAATCTCAACGCGAGATGCGGTCGATAGAACGGAGAGTTGCGACTTGCTCACCAGGCAGAACATTGCCTATTACATTGTTCAAAACCGTCACAATACCTCGCGGCGGCTCGACTGGATCGATGCATAAGACGTATCCCTTCGCACAAGGAACAAGGGAGAGCGTACCGAGACGATCGGAACTGAATGACGCCCCAACCAATGCCCGGATGCCAACCTCTGAAAACCAGTGCGAGAGGAAGAACCCTTCCTGGTCTGCATGCTGACCGACGACACGGATGGCATGCAGCGAAGGGAGGCGGGCGCAGGATTCGATCTGCCGCCTGCACTGCAGGCGGATCTCCTCTGCATAATCAGACGAGTGGAGAATGCGGATCTGCATATGAATGTACACGGCACTCTCCAGCCGTACTGGCTCGATGATGAGTCGTGACCCGACAATTTGCGCATTCCGCTCGTACTCTTCAAGACCGGTGAGCGGATACCCGTAATGGGGGACCGCCTGAACCAGCGACTCCGCCCGATACACGCCGATGATGACACGGCGTGGCTTCACCGGAATGTGCTCACAGATCTCGTGGATTGGTCCGACGAGTGTATTAACTTCGATTGATCCAGCGCGATTTGCACCGAGATTCATCCTCTGGGCTTGCTGTGCCATTTCAACTGAGAGGTCGTTGAAGTAAATGTGTTCAGGCATGTTGCCGTGCTGACCAAGTACGTCGAGCACCACCTTCGGATCTCTCGAACCGACGGCACCGCCGAGCGTCACCACATCCTCAGCCTCGTACCCCGAAAGACAGAACTGTTGACAGAGCGCACGTACAAGCGCGAGCTCTCCTTCGTTGTCACGAGTCATATCTGCCCGATCGTAGTTCACTGCTTGCCGGTCCCAGAACGACTGCTGCCCCGCACGATCTAAGACCGGCGCGGGCCAACCGTCCCCCGAGAGGTCGGATGGTCCAGGCATGGATGCCTCCTTTCATGTGCGCACATGCGCGTTGATCCGCAGGAACTATAACAGCCCGGCTTGATTTAGCAACAAAAGTATGACCTCATAACTATGCATTCCAAATGCGTGATGGGGATGAGAAGAAACTTATTTCTTCAGTAAGATCCTTGTCTGCGCCACGTTGCTCAGTCGGGAATATGAGGTGTCCATCAAACGGCGCATACAGCTCTTCACCTACGGTATTCCGAGCGATAACGTCGCCCTCACGCATCAAATCATACGATCTGAAGTCCTGTATGAGGTCGAAGGATTGATCAGAGAAAAATAGTGAGGCCTTGATTGGATATTCAATAAATTCATGCGTGGCCATTGGCGACACTCCAGGCAGCATGCCAAGGTTTGCAAGAAGTGCCTGCGTACACGCTACCGCACGCTCAAACGCCTCGAGTGAAGTGTGTTGACCGGTTTCAATAGCGAACGCCGGAACATTAATTTCTCGAGACCCATAGAAGACAAGCACGGGTCGATTCAGCTGTACTGAATCAATATTTGTAAGGAGTGAACGGATAGGAAAGCCGTGGACCAGGGAAGCGACACGACCGAAGTCAGTACCTTTACTTATGATCATCGGATCAACGGGCGAGGTGGTACTGTGCACATCAAGTGCGACAGTGAATTTCTCCCAGATTGATCGTAGCTCCTGCGCTCGACGAACTTCGTATCGGTCATCCTCACATAACTCGAGCGTGTCGACTGGAAGCCGATTCATATTTATATCGACATAACGCGTGTTTCTACGTGTCTGATCGTCAGTAGCCTGGAAAAAAAGCTCGGTGGCTCGAAGGTTGTTAACGACCACATACACCGCTCCCATCAATAGCGGCTGGTGAGATAATACTTCTCTGAGAAATGCGACTGCAGCAAGTCCACTTGGCTCGTTTCCATGTGTACATACAGTAATGCCGAGCACAGGCCCTGGAGCACCACTGTCAAATAACATGACGCCGGGAATACCATGAACGGTAGATGCCCTCATCGCCCTAAATGTCTCTTGTAATGTAGCGAGATTATATGACATGTATTAGTTACGGAAAGCGGGAGAAGGGTCACTTCTCCCGCAAGCTTACCGCCCGGCCGCCTCGCAGCAAAGTTCATAACAGCACTTCACCCAGTCCTCGATACGGCTGATATCTGAGGTAGTTCCGAACATTCGGAACTCAATAGTTCCATGTCCCGAGATTCGAATGAGCGTCCAACACTTGCGGGGATCTTCTTCGAATCCTTTTTCGCAAGCAGTCTCGTAAAAACGCTCCCACGTTCCATACGGGAATGGAGTCGCATCCGGAGCAACAACGCGGTAGATCGCAAGACGCTCTCCCGACGAGTGGTCGCCCAGGCTGCAGAGCATTTCACACTTTTCGGTTACATGGTCATAGACCCGCATTGCCGTTTCGTGGTCCGGCATACCCACGTGCACGTGCGTGCCAATCACACGACAAGCAGCGAGTAGTATCTCGTGTGGCATATCCTTCGAGATGCGTGAATATCGGCCAGTCGGATCTGGATAGACATCAAGTGGCATCGTTGCGGGCGCAACCTCATTGTGAGAGGACGAGAGGCCAAGTGCATCAAGCGAGCACGAGAGCTCTTCGTCGATCCACCGAAGCTCACTGCCGATTTCAGTAATCGGGCGCGGTCGAGTTCGAGTTTCAACCTGGCAGGCAGAGAGCTCGTAACCGATGATGCGGTCAAGATCAGTAGCTTCGACGCACATTTGCCACCCATGCGTTTTGACGTACTCCAATACTCGCAACGCCTCAGGGACAATAACGCCACCTTGATTGGTGATGAAGCACTCGCGTTCAACACCAACCAAGAATGCGCGTTCAGGATGGAATTGATAGCGGTTCTTGAACAGTTGAATCGCAGACACAGCGAGTCCTTCCTTCTAACAAAGAGCGGTGGTACGGGTTAATTAAAACCCGCCCTCGCGAGACAAACGCCTTGGCGCTTGCATCGTAAGGGCGGGTTTCCGCGGTGCCACCTTACTTCACTCCAGAGGAGTCTTTGCCGACTCAGACACCTTACGGCCGACATCGGGTATCCCATGATTACGGAGGATTCCGGACTTCCACTAGCGCAGAAGCCACCCTGCCATACGGCGATTCCGGCCCAATCCCGCAGCGTTGCGGGACCGGAATCAGGGGCGTTACCTAGTAGGAAGATACCGAGCGAAAAGAGGTGTGTCAAGGACGAAAAAAGGCGCCCACCCACATCATCAGTGGGCAGGCGCCAGCTTGAGTAGTCGTCAGTAGATTACTACACCCATCTTCTCACGGACAGCCTCGAGCGTTTGGACGATGACGGAACGCGCTCGCTTGCCGCCCTCATGCAGGACCTCTCGAGCGTATGCGTCCTTATCCGCCAAAGCTCGACGACGATCCTGGAATGGTTCCAGGACGGTCCCAATACTATCGCAGAGTTTCTCCTTGCAGGCTGCGCAACCGATTTGACCAGCGAGGCAAGCAGTTGCTATCTCGCGAGAGATAGATTCACCTGGGGTGATCAGCTCATGAAGGCGGTATACCGATCGACAGCGGTTGTATGGATCTCCAGGATCAGAGAGCCGAAGTCGCTGAGGATCGGTTATACCCCGTTCGCGATACCGCTTGCGAATCACCTCCATAGACGCGTCGATGTCGATCGCGTTGTTCGCATCAGATTTACCCATCTTTTCACCGTCGAGCCCCGGTATCCTGACCATCTGATCCTCGTCGAGCATGTCAGGCAGAACAAAGGTGTCACCGTACCGCTGATTGAAGCGTTGCGCGATGTTACGCGCAAGCTCGACGTTGGGACGTTGATCCTCACCAACTGGCACCAGCGTCGCCTGTGGCCCCAGGATATCGGCAGCCATGAGGACGGGGTAGCTGATAAGCCCCAGACTCACGTTATCTGGATTCTTGCGAACCAGATCCTTGAATGTCGGCACACGCTCGAGTTCGCCGAGCGGTTGCACCATCGACAGCAGCAGCGAGAGTTCGGAAATTTCCGGTATACTCGACTGAGCGTATATGATGGAGTGCTCAGGATCGAGACCGGCAGCGAGATAATCCTTGGCAATCTCCGTGATGTTGCCCCGAAGCTCTTCGGGATTCTTGAGAGTTGTGAGTGTGTGGAGATCGGCGATGAAATACATCGAGCGATTTTCTGGTTTCTGATACTCCACAAAGTGCCTCACGGCACCCATGAAGTTCCCGAAGTGCAAGCGTCCGGTGGCCCGGATACCTGAAAGCACCGTATGTGGCATTTGATAGCTCCTAAAACGAAAAGAATCCGACGTGATAGTACTGAATATATATTTTATAGTCAAACTTTACTAATTGCCATTGGCGTTGTATTTTGACACCGGACATCCATTCTGTACAAGAAAGGTGGTACATGGAACGACTCCTGAATCTTGAAGAGCTCGGTCGCCGCCTTGCGACGACCGACGTCCTCATCATGCAGCTCATCAAGCGTCGCATGGAACTCGCTGAGCAGGTGGGTAAATTCAAACGACAGAAGGACGAACCGATTTTTCGCGCCGAAATCGAGGACCGTCGTATTCAGACGATTCGCGACTGGGCAACCGAACATGGGTTGAATCCGCACTTCGCCGAGCTCATCCTCTACGCCCTCATCAACGAATCCTGCAAGCTTCAGATGATTCAGCTGCAGCAAGAAAAGCTGGAAGGGGAGGTGCAGTCGGAAGATGAGTGGTACCTACAGCTGAAACGCAACCTTCTTACCCTCACGGAACGATGGTGCGCGACGTACGATTCCGACTATGAGTCTAGTTTCTTCGCAACCAAGGCGTACCTCGCCTTTGAGCGAAAACTACTCGAAGTCGAAGTCGGCAAGCTCCAGGATCACTCGTGCATGCTCGACCTGGGCTGCGCTACTGGCTCGGTATCATTTACCCTCGAACGCTTCTTCGAACGCGTCGTTGGTCTCGATATCAGTCAGCATATGCAGTCTTGGGCGAACAACATCGCTGAGCAGCGCGGGGTTCAAGACCGAGTCTCGTTCGAGTGTGCCGATCTCGAAGACGGCATTCCATTGCCGGACGGTTCCGTCTCGTTCGTGGCAATGACCCTCGGCACCGGGGGCGATGTCCGCGATATTCGGAAGGTAATCGACGAGACTGTCCGAGTACTCAAACCAGGCGGCCGCTGCTTCTTCTCGTTCTACAATCGCGAGGCGCTCGTCTACCGGTGGGAATTCCTGCCATGGGAGATAGGGCTTGCGGCCACCGTTAACACTCATCGCGACTCACTCGACGTGCACTCAAGATCGACAGAGAAAAAGGACGAGGTGATCCCGATCTTTGCTCGAGCCTACACGCGTGAGGAAGTTACCGATCTATTCCGCCGCTCGGGCCTCGCGGTCTCGCTCCAGACCTATCCGGCTGTGAGCGCGATCCTACCGCACGAGCTGTGCAGCCAATTGGAAGTACAAGAAGCGGTGCTTGCAATCGATGCAGGACTTGTGGATTCCTCGATGGGAGCCTACATCATCGTGATCGGTGAGAAGCCAATCTAGACTGCGGGCGTGCGAGGGTTTACACGCACGCCCGCTCTTTCATTACAGCCCCTAAAGATTTATCTGTATGCAAAAAGCTGCTCCGGACCCCGGAGCAGCTAGCTTGTGATTACGGTGCAATTCGGGGATCGGTCTGACGCAGTTCAAATAACTCTTTTTCGTTTAGCCAACCCCATCCGAAATAGTACTGCACACTCTCGCATCTTCCATTCGGCAGCTCGCGCCACCCACAGTGTGCAGTATGTTCAGCAGGCATGAGCACACCGGACTGATACGAGAATGGAATTCGATGACCACCGCTCGGCAAGGTCCACACCTTCTGATCTTCATTAGCCTCTGCGATTAATTCCTCAACACTCTGCGAGGGCGAGGACTGGGGGAGGCTAGTTTTTCTGCCGGTTCCTGCCAAAGATCCTGCGCCGTAGAGTAGCCACTCTTCATCACTATCGAACAAGTGCATCGTATAACTCCATAAAGAACGTGCTTTCGTAAATGCGAAAACCCCCTCACGTGAGAGGGGGTTGGTTTGATGAGGTGCTGGAATACGGCCGCATCAACTCAATCCTCTCCCACGAGAGAGAATTGAATGATGCTCGACGCCAATACTCTTGAACATAATTCAAGAGTATCTACGCTAGCGTTCACTGTCAACTAAACTATCTGTCCGACACCAGGTAACCATTTGTCGGAATGTAAAGCTCATGTGGTATACTAGCCGCTTATGTCATCGGCAGAGGAAAAGAAAATAAATACGGACGTACTTCCGGTGCTGAAGTACTACGCAAAGGCAACGGCTCGCTACCCGTGGCTCTTTACGCTTGTTGTTGGTGCAATTCTTGCCGCAACGGCGACAAATCTTATCGCGCCTCTGTTTCTTAAGGATTTTATCGATCTTCTCATTGCAAACGATGACTCACGTACGGTCATTGATGCGACCATTCTCGCACTCGGCCTCTACGCAGCTGCCATGTTCGCAAACTGGGCTTCTATTCGATTACAGGTAATCGGAGTGACAAGGATCGAAGCGAAGATTCAGTCAGATCTTACGAATGAGGCATTTGCGTATCTAATCCATCACGGGCATGACTTCTTTGCGAACAATTTCGCGGGTACGCTTACCCGTCGCGTGAATCGCTACGCACGCTCCTACCAGCAGATCTTCAACAACATTATGGAGGGAATGGTGCCGACACTCCTCTTTGCAGTTGGTGTAATCGTCGTGCTCTTCACGCAAAACCTATGGCTCGGTCTCGGGCTTCTCGTATGGACGGTATTTTTCTTGCTGCTCCAGTACCTCATGACGAAGTGGCGGTATCAGTACAAGCTTCAGCGAGCCATTCAAGACAGTCGGGTCACCGGAGCACTCTCAGATGCCGTGGGTAGCCACTCAGCTATTGCTGCGTTTGCTGCTGAGGATCATGAGAAGGCACGACTGGCTGGAGTGGTTGCTGATTGGTTTGGAGCTACGATGAAGGCCTGGAATTCAGACGTTCTAAACTATGCTATTCAAGGATTTCTTACGCGTACTGCACAGATCGGACTCCTCATTCTTGCACTCTATCTTTGGTGGAAGGGGAGTATCACGGTTGGTGATGTTGTTCTCATTCAGGTCTACATCTTCTCGCTCATGGACCAGATCACCAATATCGGAAGTAACATGCGTCAGCTCTATGATGCCGTTGCAGAAGCAAACGAAATGATCGATATCATGGAGGAGCCGCACGCCATTCAGGACGCTCCGGATGCACGAGAACTTGCGATTACCGCAGGAGAAATAGCGCTTGAATCAGTGGTGTTTGCGTATAAACAAGCAAGTCCTATTCTTGACGATCTCACACTTACGATCACCGCACGTGAGAAGATTGCCCTTGTCGGACCTTCAGGCGCGGGGAAGTCGACCATCACCAAGCTCCTTCTTCGGCTTTACGATGTCACCAGTGGGACAATCCGTATTGATGGACATGAGCTACGTACCGTCACAAGAGAGAGTCTCCGCAAGGCGATTTCCTTTGTGCCGCAAGAGCCCGCACTCTTCCACCGTACCCTTCGCGACAACATTGCCTACGGCAGACCAGATGCGTCTCTTGAGGAGGTAATCGAAGCCGCAAAGAAGGCGCATGCCCATGAGTTCATCTCCCGCTTCCCGCAGGGCTACGACACCTATGTGGGAGAGCGCGGCGTGAAGCTCTCAGGAGGAGAACGTCAGCGTGTTGCGATTGCTCGTGCAATTCTAAAGAACGCGCCAATTCTGATTCTTGATGAAGCGACTTCGTCACTCGATTCGGAATCCGAAGCGCTTATCCAGGACGCACTCAGAACACTCATGGAAGGAAAGACGGTGGTCGTGATCGCACATCGGCTCTCAACCATCATGTCCATGGATCGGATTGTGGTGATAGAAGGAGGCAAGATCATTGCTGAGGGCACCCATGACGAACTAGTCGCGCAGGAGGGAGGTCTCTATCACAAGCTTTGGAGTATTCAGGCGGGAGGGTTCTTGGCTGAGTAGAGCTTGCTTTTTTAGCATACTTGTGCTATAGTATACATCTGGCAGCAACGAGGTGCTGCATGACCTTTTCTTGGAGGCTTGGGAATGACCCAGCAATCGCTTCGAACTTTCGGGGCGGTCTGTGGGTACTCCGCAGCCGTCCTTAACGCCATCGGGTTTGTCTGGTATTTCCTCGTCATTGGCGAGACCCAGACCAACCCGGTCACCTGGCTACTCTGGCTCGTCGAGACAGGAGTCAGTCTTTGGCTTTACAGAAGCCACACAGGCGATCGCGCGAAGTGGGCCGCAGAGGCGGTCTCACTTATCGGCGTGATCGGTATCTCATTCCATCTCTTTGTATTGCAACCGATGCAGGGAAATGGGGGGACAGTGTGGCAGACGGTCGAGCCGATTGACTACCTGGTCGCAATCCTTGCGATCGTCGCGCTCGTCTACTACTGGCGCAGCCAGAAGCAGGGCAAGACCGCGTCACGGAGAGCGCTCTGGATTTTCCAGGCAGCTCTTCTGACCGCGATTCTCCCGCTCTGGCGGACCGTACTTGATGATCCGACGTCAGAACCTTTCTGGCCATGGATGATCTGGACGCTGGCGTTTGTCCTGCAGACGTTCTGTGCTTGGCTGCGATGGGAAGACCGGACAACGCTCCTTAATCCCATCAACTACGCCATCACTCACGGGGTCGTGGCACTGATCGTCATACTGTAATTGTACCGAACTGGTGCACGGGGCCGCGGCAAATGCTGCGGCCCCTTTCTATATCCGGAAGTGTGCATTGACATACCTACCGCCAACGCACTAAGGTTGAGCTACGGACTATTATGTCTAACTCCAAGAAGGGCGTGCTCAGCTTTTTTAGAAGGAAAGCAAAACCGAAGTCAGGAAGCCCTGAGATAATACAGCCGTACACGCCACTTGCATTTGCAGACATCCAGGCGCGCGCAAATGAGCTTGCTGACCATATCGAGCGGCATTTTGAGGAACTTGCGCACATACTGCTTGAGTACGAAAGCTATGAGGTTGTCGTCGATGAAACAGAACGTACCCTCGATATTCTTCGTAACCTTTCCGAGAACGAAGACTATTTCAAGCTCCGCATTGGAGCAGTAACGACCTTTCTTCCACGCAATCAGCCACTGTATGCACTTACGTGTTTTGTCCTAGTTCCCTCATTCATGGCGAGCGAGGTGCACTTCCGCATACCGCACAGCATGCGCCATTTCTTTCCAAAGCTTTTGACGCTTCTCAATATCTACGAATGGTTCCCGAATGTGTCCGTATCCCACTTGACACGATCGGAATTCATCACTGAGCGCACCGCGCTACGAGTGAACCCAGGAACAAAGGAGAGCGTGCCGGTGACCGACGCAGTGATCTTCACCGGGACACCCACCCATGCCGATCAGCTGCGCATGGCGTTTGATCAACGGACGCTCTTTATCACCAATGGCTCAGGGCATAATCCCGTGGTGATTGCCGAGGATGCTGATGTCGAGCAGGCAACTGAGGCAGTACTTACGCTCCAGTTGTATAACCAGGGACAGGACTGTGCTGCTCCAAGCACGATTTTGGTCCACAAAAAGATATTTAATGAATTTCTACGTACCATACGGGATGAAATCCGCACCGTTCGAGTCGGCGACTATCGCGATCGCAAGTGCCGCGTAGGACCTATTAGTGATCCGAAGGACTTGGTGCGCGTACAAGATTTCTTGATTGATAACCGAGAGTGGCTCGATCCCACGACACCGGGTGTTATTCGATCCGCTGAGGCAATTCTAGAGCCAACGCTTATCGTGAAGCCACTTAAGGAGGGCGGGAATTATAGTGAAATATTCGCACCAGTTATCTTCATTCAACGATATGAGAAAGATAGCGAGCTTGCCTCCTATTTCGAGGATGCACGGTACGCGTTGAATGCTATGTACGTCACACTCTATGGCTCAAGCACCTATGTGCACTCGCTCATTGGGAAGGAAATCAATGGAAAGCTTCTTCATGACGAGGGTCGTTTTTTACATAACACACATCTCCATATGCATGGTGCTGAACGGGGAACGCAACCATACGGCGGATACGGATACGGCGCATCCAATTTCAGTATCGACGGAGAGATTATCTGCACACCAACACTGCCGCAACGCGATATCTATGAACAAATCGCGAAACCGCTTCTTGCCGGAAATCTCTATGAGGAGCGACGTGAGTCACTTGCTCGATTTACCGAGATCCATCATAAGAACGTGCAAAAGATTCTCCGCACAAAGCAAATCCAGCCAGTTGAGCACGGCACCCTGTCACTTACCCGCAATGTGTTTGTTGATACTCAAGCATTTAACGCAAACAATAACCGGTACGTTGAAATAAGTTCAGAGGAGCTTTTCCAGTTACTGGATCATCCTAATACCGCCTATATCGCCACGCTCGATGTCGCTGATCTTGAACAGGTACGAGAACTCCGGGCACTCATCTCTTCTGGTACGGAAGATTTCCCGACAGGCCTCTACACAATCGCCGCAGCAGGCGAGACAGACGAGGAACGCCGGAAGGAACGTCAGCTTCGATTCTTCCGCCATGTCTACCAACTCCTCTTTGGCAAAGGTTCGGGTCCCCGACTTGGAAGTTTCCTCCCCGAGGTCGACCAAGAAAAGGTATGTGCATTGCTTGACGTGTAGTGCCCGGACCCGTGGTACGGTAAGGAGAACATATGAGCACAAAGGCGGGAGGGAGGCGACTCGGATCACTCATTTGGCTTGGAAGTCTGATCGCTCTTCTGGCGGTCTCAATTGCAGTTGCAGCCTCATGGTTCTTGTACCAGCAGACCATCGAGCTTCTCACTCAAAACCTTCGCGAGCGCCTTCTCTCTATATCCATTACACAGGCATCGAATATTGATGCTGAGGACCTCGCTGCTCTGCAGGAAGAGGCGGATTGGCAAAAGCCGGAGTGGCGTGAGGTGGTGATGAGCCTAAAGCGAGCAAAGGACCAGAACCCGAATATTGTGTTCATGTATATCTACCGCATGAAGGCGGAAGATCCGAGCCAAATGGAATTTGTGGCGGACGCGGAATCCATCAATCCGTATGCGAACTCGGATGATGACCCGACAAATGACGTGGATGCGAATGGGGATGGCATTGTCGATCCTGAAGGAGCTGATTACCTGCAGTGGCCAGGCCAGGACTATGAAGAGGCAGTCGATATCCCGGAAACATACGAAGCGTACAATGGCCCTCTGACTGCGAGTGAGCTGTACGAAGACTCCTATGGCGAGGTGCTGACCGGCTACGCACCTATCCGTGATGACGCGGGGAATGTTGTCGCCGTGCTTGCAACCGATATTAAGGCAGATGACTTCTTCGACGTAACGCGACAGACACTGTATCCATTCTTGGTATTCATCGTCTTCCTCATTCTTGTTATTTCGGTCCTTGCCGCGACACTCATTTATCTCTGGAAGCGTCGAGCGGACAATCTCGCTGAGATCGATCGCCTGAAGGATGAATTCCTTTCAATTGCTGCGCACCAGCTTCGTGCCCCAATCACAGCAATCCGCGGATATGCCTCTAATATACGGGATGGTAGCTATGGCCCTATACCGGAGTATCTCCAAGAACCACTCCGGGTTATTCAGGATTCTTCGCGACTCATGGCCAACTCCATTGAAGACTACCTGAACATCTCTCGCATTGAGCAGGGCCGCATGAAATACGAACGGAGCGTGTTCGACCTGACTGCACTGGCTGGAACAGTGGTAAATGAATTGACTCCTGTTGCAACAAAGCGAGGTCTTACTATTTCTCTTGCCACGCCAGAGCCGCTATCGATCAAGGCCGACATTGGCAAGATGAAGCAGGTACTCACGAATCTCATAGATAATGCAATTAAATACACCGAGAACGGCAGTGTGACGGTTGCCGTTGAGAAGCGAGGGAAGCAGGCACGTGTCACCATTAGCGATACCGGCATTGGTATTGCCGAGGACGAAATAGGTCATCTATTCGTTAAGTTCACCCGCGCACGCGACGCTAACCGAGTAAACACAACAGGTACCGGTCTCGGACTCTATGTTGCGAAGCAGCTCGTCGAGGGCAATGGCGGCAAGATATGGGTTGAGTCAGCAGGACTTGAGAAGGGGAGTCGGTTTATTTTCGAACTTCCGGCAGTGTAAAGTGAGCCGCCCCCGAGGGGGCGGCTTTAGTTATTTTTCTCCACTATATTTTTTGATTAGTTCTCGTTGCGCTTCGGTGAGACCCGGAAGCGCGCCCGCCTCCTGATAGTGCTCCCAGATCGGCATGAAGTCGTTTCGAAACGTCTCAAGCAGAATCTCGTCCACGTACTGACCTTGGTAGAAGTGCTGTTCTTTGCGCACCCCTACAATCCTGTATCCGCAGCGCAGAAGATGGCCAAGGCTGTTACCATTGAAGGCCTTCACCTCACTCGTAATCTTTCGAAGACCAAGTACCAGGAATGCATGGTTCAAAAGCAAGAGCTTTGCCTCGGTGCCGATGCCTTTTCCGTGCACGGACGCGTCACCGATAAAGGAGCCTGTTGATCCCCGCGCATCAGGCCAGGTCATGCGATGGATACCCGTGTGCCCGATGTAGCGCCAGTTTTTACCTTCGCGGATAAGAATTGCGAGTACCACATCGGTATCTCCCCGCTTCGCGAGACCCTCGATCCACGCAATTTCAGCCTCATACGTGACCGGAGGTGTAGTCAGGACTCCTGCCGTTGTCTTCGGATTGTTGATCCAGGACATGAGCGGGCCAATATAGCCCTTGTGCATGACCGCAAGTGCCACATAGACGCCTTCGTACACAATGTAGTGTTTCAGCACGATAGATTCCTTTCAAAGAACAGCTCTGGAGACGGGAACACCCCGGCTTCTGCAGAGCCGGGGTGTTTCTTAGTGAGAACCTAGGAGAGAAGAAACGTCACGGCTATGCACAAACAACAAGCGCCTCGGTTAGAAAACCGGGGTTGTTGATGCACACCTTTGCCATGACGTAAGTCATGTAATCAACATACTACGGAAGAGTTTCTTGTCAAGTGTTGGTATAGTACCTGTATGACTTTCACTGAGGAACTAAAAGCACGCGGATTGGTTGAACAGTCTTCCGCAGACCTTGAGAAAATACTGTCCACCAAGCGGACCGTGTATTTGGGGGTTGACCCGTCAGCCGACTCTATGCAGGCCGGAAATCTCGTGGTGATTCTGATGATGCGCAGGCTCGCGATGGCAGGACATAAAATCATTCTCCTGGTGGGTGGAGGGACTGGCATGATCGGGGACCCAAGAGAATCAGGTGAGCGATCGCTTCCAGAACCCAAGGTGGTCGCGAAGAATAAGAAGGCCCTAAAGGCACAGATGCAGAAGATTGTGGGCGCCAAGGTCATGCTCGTTGATAACGCGGACTGGCTCCTCAAGATTAAACTCGTAGAGTTCCTGCGAGACATTGGTAAGCACTTCACGGTAAACGAACTTGTGAAGCGCGACATCATCCGAAGACGTCTTGAGACTCCCGATGAGAGTATTTCCTACACCGAATTCGCGTACAGTCTCCTGCAGGGCTACGACTACATGATGCTTAATCAAAAGCATGGAGCAGATCTCCAGATTGGCGGGAACGATCAGTGGACCAATCTTCTCTCAGGCGTTGAGCTTATCCGCCGCAAGCAGAGCAAGGAAGCATTTGTGTTTACCGTGCCCCTAGTGACTGATGCTGCCGGGAAGAAATTCGGGAAGTCAGAAGGTAATGCTATCTGGCTTGATGCGAAGAAGACCTCTCCGTACCAGTTCTATCAGTTCTGGCTCAATCAGCCTGACGAGGTGGTAGAGCGGTACCTGAAGATGTACAGCTTCATTCCGCTTGAAGGCATCGATGAGCTTATGCAAAAGCACCGTGAGAACCCAGGCGCTCGAGAAGCGCAGGAGACGCTTGCACGGGTTGTCACGGAACTGGTGCATGGTCCTGCAGCGGCTGCTACTGCTGCAGCAGCCTCTTCTGCACTTTTTGGTGGCGATCTTGCGAACCTTCCTCCAGAAGCAAAGTCGGTCGTGCTTGCTGAAGCTCCGACTCTTAAGACGAGTGTTGGCACTCCCGTGCTTGATGCACTCGTTGAATCAGGCCTTGCTTCGTCCAAATCAGAGGCTCGTCGCCTTATCGAAGCTAAGGGAGTGAGCGTGAATGGGAAGGTGGTGGAGTCAGCGGATCAGGCACTTACCGCCTCAGACTTTGTGAATGGATTGGGGCTTATGAAGAAAGGGAAGCGGGATATTTGCGTGTTGGTGGCGAAGTAAAGATTTTATATTTTCATCATCTCAGTTTGAGATAGTGCTGGAGTGTCACAGCCGTCTGAAAATAATTATGCGTTTATCGATAGTCAGAATCTGAATCTGGCTATTCGTGACCAGGGATGGAGACTCGATTTCCAACGTTTTCGAGTCTATCTATCAGAAAAATATTCCATTACAAAAGCATATCTTTTTATTGGTTACATACCTGGGAATGAAAGTTTATATGCCCGCCTGCAACGCTACGGATATATCTGCATTTTTAAACCAACGCAGGAGAGTACTGACGGCAAAATAAAGGGTAATGTGGATGCCGAACTGGTCTTACACACCATGATCGAATATCAATCTTTTAACAGAGCGGTCATAGTGACCGGAGATGGCGATTTCCACTGTCTCGTCGAATATTTACGGAACACACATAAATTGCTGAAGGTACTTATTCCCAATCAACATAAGTATTCGGCACTACTTAAGAAATTAAGTACTCCTGAACGCAATCTATTTGATTTTATGAATCCACTCAGGAAAAATCTCGAGCTAAAGGGGAAGTGAAAAGGGCTCCCTACGGGACAGAACCCGGAGGGAACCCTTTTCGTGGTGATTAAATAGAGTATACCAAGGCTTGTGGTGAGGGCAAGATGAATACACTGAAGTGTGGAAATCCCTTAGGTATCCTGCTAGAATGCCGGAACGCGTCGGTATCCAAGTGGTCAAAGGACGACGGCTGTAAACCGTTTAGCTCTGCTTTCGAAGGTTCGAATCCTTCCCGGCGCACACACTGCAATGCCCCTTCGGGGGCTTTTGCTTTTCTCTTGATAGGCTGTGGTATCGTAGCTCCATGACCCAGAAGCCCATTCTCCTCTCCGGCATGAAGCCGACCGGTATTGCACATATCGGCAATTATTTCGGTGCACTTAAGCAGTGGGTGGATCTCCAGGAAGCAGGGGAGCATGACTGCTACCTCATGATCGCGGATTACCACGCGCTTAACTTCATTCAAGATGCAGGACAGATGCATGCTCTTACTCGCGAGCTTGCACGGACACTCCTTGCGATCGGACTCGACCCAAAGCGCGTAACGATCTTCAAGCAGTCAGATGTGCCCGCACACACCGAGCTTGCCTGGGTGTTCGACACCATCACGACCATGCCATACCTAATGCGCGCACACGCGTTCAAAGACGCAGAGGCAAAGGACAAGGAGATCAATGTCGGTACTTTCAACTACCCCATGCTCATGGCGGCAGACATTCTGTTGTATGACGCAGCGGTAGTGCCGGTAGGTCAGGACCAGAAGCAGCACATCGAGTATGCGCGTGATACGGCTGAGAAGTTCAATCGTATCTTTGGAGAGACCTTCCGACTTCCAGAGCCCTCGATCATGCCTGAGGTAGCGGTGGTTCCGGGCACCGACGGACAGAAAATGTCTAAAAGCTACGGGAATACGATTCCACTCTTTGCGTCTCGTGAGGAGATCCAGAAGGTGGTGATGTCGATTGTGACGGATTCGTCAGGAGAGCGTCCTGAAAACGTGTACGCAATCCACAAGCTCATCAGAAGCGAAGACGAGCTTGCTCCAGTCTACGAGGAACACAAAGGAAAGTACGCGGCACTGAAGCAGGCACTGATCGAGGATCTCGATACGTTCATCGCTCCGATGCGAGAGAAGTATGAGTCACTGAGTGACGAGGTGGAGGAAGTGCTTAGTGAGGGGGGGGAGAAGGCACGAGAGCGAGCGGGGGCGAAGATGGAGGAGGTGCGGAGAGCGATTGGGGTGTCGCTGTAAGTTCGGTTTGCCTTCTTATAAAGATCAGGCATAGTGCCTTCAGACATGGAGGTGTTCAATGCCTAAGGAACGGGCAAGAATTGAGTCACTAGAACAAGCGGTCAAGGAAGCCGGGTTCTCGCCATTCATGACACGTGGTCCAGCCCGCTTGCTGGGCATGCACTTCACTTTTGAGTGCGAGACGGTCAACGATGATGATGATGTGAATCCGCAGGAGACCGATCACCACTTCCTGCTAGGCACTATTCTCGGTGTGCAGTATGACGAGAGCATCAATGCACTGAGATTGGCGGTCAGCAATCGCTATCTTGAGATGCTCGAGATCCTAGAAATTCGCTGCGATTTTGTGGATGGCCGTCGTCGCTGGTTGGTTTCTATCCGCGATAACGAAGCACTCGATGAAATTTCTGGAGAATTTGCCCTGGTGCCTCAACCCTAGGCACCTGAAAGCGCCCGCGCAGAATCTGCGCGGGCGTGCTACTTTATAGCCATATGCAGGGCCGAATACTGATAGGGGAGCTTGCCTCCCATGTGGGAGAGACTGTCGCTATTGGCGCCTCAGTTGAGGTACGTCGCGATCAGGGGAAGCTCGTCTTCTTCGATTTTAGGGATCGTTCAGGAGTGGTACAGGGTGTGGTACTTCCAGGCTCAGCCGCACTTGAAGTAGCGAAGGAAGTTCGCAATGAATACATCGTGCGCGTGGAAGGGATCGTAAATAAGCGTCCCGAGAAGAATGTGCAGGCAGACAAACAGAATGGTGACATTGAGCTTGAGGTGACTGGTGTCGAGATTCTTTCTCGAGCAGAAGAACTCCCGTTTGATAAAGATGCGGAGGACCTGACTATTGAGACCCGTTTCGACTATCGTCCGTTCACTCTTCGAAGTACACGTGATCGTGACATCTTCCAGGTGCAGTCGACCGTTCTTGCCGCGTTCCATGACTCACTCACAACTAAGGGCTTCACAGAGTTCATTGCTCCTGCACTCGTAGGTGGTGACGCTGAGGGCGGTGCGGCTGTATTTGAGATTCCTGACTACTACGGCAAGCGTGCATTCCTTGCGACCTCCGGCCAGCTCTACAAGCAGATCATGGTGGGACCTATGGAGCGGGTAATGACAATCGCGAAGACCTTCCGCGCCGAGAAGAGTGCGACCACCCGTCACCTGTCTGAGATTACTCAGCTTGAGTTTGAAATGGGATATGTAGCAGGACCTGCAGATGTGATGGAAGTGCTTGAGGCCGTTGTTCGCGACATCTCAACAACGGTTGCGCAGAAGCATGCCGACGTGTTTGCGCGCTTCAACGTTGCGCCCGCACTTCTCCCATCCACTCCCTTCCCGGTATTCACGCTCCGTGAGGCGCAGGAGATCATCGAGAAGGAATTCGGCGGCAAAGCAGTTGGCGAACCTGATCTTGAGCCTGAACATGAACGACAGATCTGCGAGTACGCAAAGCGGGAGCTTTCCTCTGACTTTGTATTCATCACACACTTCCCAACGAGTAAGCGTGCCTTCTACACGATGGCAGATCCTGAGAACCCAGAACTCTCACTTTCGTTTGATCTTCTCTTCCGCGGTCTTGAGATCAACAGCGGTGCACAGCGTATTCATGACCATGACGAACTAGTCGCGAAGATGCAGGAGCGCGGCATGGATCCATCGAAGTTCGCCTTCTACCTACAGGCCTTCAAATATGGTCTTCCTCCGCATGGCGGCTGCTCAACTGGTCTTGAGCGCATCACCGCTCGTATGCTTGAACTCGCAAACGTGAAGGAAGCTTCGTCATTCCCACGCGACATGAACCGTATCGACACTCTCCTTTCTAAAAATGAAACTGACACTGACTAACGGTTCGCTCGAGAAATCACCCAAGAGCGTTGTTCGCGTTGCCTTTGTTCCTGAGAAGGGAGTGCGGCGTTTGGTTCGTGAGAATGGGGTGGAGACCATCGAGCTTTCTATACCCGAGGGAATGAACCGAAGGAAGTTCGTCATACTCTGCCGCTCAATCATCACTGCTGCAAAACAATTCAAAGCGAGGAAGATCGCAGTCTCGTTTGCTGACACACCAGCACTCTGGGAAGGACTTGAAGAGACTGATCCGGCGCACATATCGCAGCTTGCAGCGGAGAATTTTGAGATGGCGAACTTCGAGTTCAAAAGCTACAAGACCAAACCGAAGGAGGGATGGAATCAGGTTGAGGAGCTAACCGTGTACGGACCGGTCACGAAGGAGGCGACTGCGGGGGCGAAGAAGGGACAGGTTATCGGAGAAGCAGTGAATGCGTGTCGGGAACTTGCGAACACCCCTGGTGGTGATATCACTCCAAGGAAACTTGCCGCAGCGGCAAAGGACGCAGTGAAGAGTCTTCCTGTTACGGTCACGACTCTCGGTCGCACGCAGATCGAGAAGCTTGGGATGGGACTTCTTGCGGGTGTAGGTGCAGGCTCTTCCAACGAACCCACCTTCACCGTTATGGAATACAAGGGCGGGAAGGGAGCTCCGATCGTGCTTGCGGGTAAGGGCATCACCTTTGATTCGGGAGGTCTCAATATTAAACCTTCAAACGGTATCTATGAGATGCACATGGATATGTCAGGAGGGGCTGCAGTCATACACACCGTTGCGCTTGCTGCACGATTGAAACTAAAGCGAAACGTCATCGGCCTCATTCCTGCCGCTGAGAACATGCTCGGCAGCAACGCCACGCGACCAGGCGACATCCAGACCTCGCTTTCAGGGAAGACGGTTGAAGTAACGGACACGGACGCAGAAGGAAGGCTCGTGCTTGCTGATGCGATTACGTACGCGAAGCGCTTTAAGCCCGCGGTGGTGGTTGATGTGGCGACACTCACGGGAGCAGCGCACGTTGCACTTGGGCACTACGCCTCAGGACTTATGACACGTGACGATGGGCTTGCGGATAGTCTGCTTCGCCTTAGCGAGGAGAGTGGTGACTATCTCTGGCGCCTTCCTATGTGGGACGAGTACGAGGGGATCGTGAAGAGCGAGTTTGCGGACATCCAGAACCACTCTATCGGACAGGGAAGATACGGTGGAGCGACCAATGGCGCTATGTTCCTCTGGCAGTTTGCTAAAGAACTTGAGTGCCCATACGCACACCTCGATATCGCTCCGAGAATGACCTCAGCTCCCGGAGACGAACTTGCCAAGGGTGCAGCCGGAGCACCGGTCCGCCTCCTGCTATCATTCATTAACGAATGGAACGGGTAGCATTTCATATTAAGACTGAGGCCTACGAAGGCCCCTTTGAGCTCATCCTCGAGCTTATTGAGAAGAGTAAGCTTTCGATCAACGAGCTCTCACTCGCGCAGGTTACCGACGACTATATCCAGCACGTGCGTGGACATGGCACCTTCCCGATGGAAGATGCGGCTGAGTTCATTGGCATTGCGGCCACGCTTCTTCTGATTAAATCGAAGTCACTCATTCCTGAGCTTGAACTTACCGGAGACGAAGAGGAGGACATGGACGATCTGAAGCGTCGTCTTAAAGAATACGAGCGGGTCAGGGACATGATGCGGGAGCTGTCGAAGATCTTCGGGAGACGGGTTATGGTGTCAGCAGGGGAGCGAGCTCCTGAGGTCGTCTTTTCTCCCGCTCGTGATCTTACCCTTGAGCGCCTTGAGAGCGCGCTTGAAGCGACACTTGCTGCGCTTGAGAAAGAAGAGCAGCTACCGGAAGCGAGGGTGCGTCCTATAGTGACGATCGAGGAGATGATGGACACTCTTCTTGCTCGTGTGCAGAAAGCGATGACGATGTCGTTTAAAGAGTTCTCTGCCGGAAGCACGGAGAAGGTGGAGATTATCGTTTCGTTCCTTGCGCTCCTTGAGCTTGTTAAGGAAGGAGCGGTTGGAGCAGAGCAGGGAGAGTCGTTTTCGGATATTAAGATTACAAATACGAGTACGGGAGTGCCGCATTATGGTTAAACAACTCGTAATCATCCACGGCGGGAACGCCCAAAACTCCTACGAGGAATATCTCGAGCGCCTGATACAACGGACACCGACGGTAGACGATTTCAAGAGCAAGCATGGATGGAAGGATGCACTTGTCGATGAATTCGAAGGCGCATGCGAAGTCTTCCGGCCTCAGATGCCAAACAATAGGAATGCTAAATATATTGAGTGGAAGATCTGGTTCGAGAAGCTAGTGCCATTTTTGACTGACGATGTCGTATTGGTAGGACATTCGCTCGGAGGTATCTTCTTAGCAAAATATCTTTCGGAAGAAGATTTCCCACACAGAATACGAGCTACCATCTTGGTTGCAGCTCCATACAACACACTGACCGAGCATCCTCGTGCTGATTTCAATATCATCGAGCCATTCGATAAGTTTCTCGCTCAGGGCGGAGAGATTTATCTCTATCACAGCCCGAATGATGAGGTAGTTCCGTTTTCAAACTTTGAGCGTTATGTGAGAGATTTGCCGGGAGCACATGCGGTAGTGCTTGAGGGACGAGGTCATTTCAATGAACAAACATTCCCTGAGCTAGTAGAGATGATAAAGAGTCTATAGGACCTGTACTGCAGGAACTTAATTCCTGCTAGACTCTGCACCAGAAGGAGAATGGAATGCCACACAAAGCACTTGGTGATGTTCAGGACTCATCCGGACGAGGTGAGATAACGGACCCGGCAATTCTGGAGACCCTACTAAGACCGTCTGAAGAGGCGTTCGCGGACATCAGACGACTCGAACACGCGTCTGCTGCAGCATTACACGAGATGCGAATGCATACAGAACGATACCTGGTGGATTAGACGGGGCGCGGAGAAATCCGCGCCCCGCACTACATCAGCACCACGAAGAAGAACAGCACGGCGATCACAATCCTGTAGATACCAAACGGAATGAAACTGTAGCGCCTGACGATACCGAGGAGGAACTTCATAGAAGCGAACGCTACCAGAAGTGAGACGATGAAGCCGATGGTCATGAGCTCAGCGTCAGCTGCAGAGAACTGGTGCGCACTCTTAAGCAGATCGTAGCCGGTTGCGGCGATCATAGTCGGCACCGCAAGGAGGAAGGAGAACTCAACGATGGAAACACGAGGGAGACCGACCAGAAGACCACCCACGATCGTAGCCGCTGAGCGTGAGACACCGGGGATGATGGCGATCGACTGAAAGACACCAACGAGTGCTGCCTGCTTGTATGAGATGTCTTTGAGGTCTATGGCGTCAGACCACTTCTCCTTATGCATGAGCTCAAAGATGATGAGAGCGACACCGCCCACAAAGAGTGAGATCACCACCACGGTCGCATTTCCTAGGAGAAATCCCTTTACATACGGATAGACCAGAAAGCCAACAAGTCCCGTTGGAAGAAACGCAACAAAGAGTTTCTTGAGAAGCTCGAAGTTAAGGAAGGAGCGGAAGTACAGAAGAATGACAGCTGAGATTGCACCAAGCTGCACGGCAATCTGGAATGATTTGAGGAACTCGGTTGAAGGAAGACCAAGAAGCTCTGCGGCAAGAATGAGGTGACCGGTCGAGGAGATCGGAAGGAACTCTGTGAAGCCTTCGATCGCTCCTAAGATGATGGTGTCCCAAAGGGTCATATGCATCAGAGTGTATCACTGGCCCTCCATACACAAGCACACGAAATAAGGGTTGTAGTCCAGTCGGCAAGCGGGTATCCTGAAGTGACTATGGCACTAGCACTCGATGCCCGTCTTGAGGCTATTCTCTTTGCTGCAGGCGAGGCGCTCCCGAGGAAGCGTCTCGCTACACTTCTGGACGTAGAACAGGCGGACCTTACCGGAGCGGTTGAGGTTCTTCGTGAACGCCTGCATGACGGGGGTATTTCACTCATCGAAACGGATGAGGAGCTTGAGCTACGGACGGCGGCTGAGGCGGCTGATGATGTGAAGGTGCTCCGGGAAAGCGAGTTGTCGCGGGATCTTGGAAAGGCATCGCTTGAGACCATGGCGATGATTTTGTACCGGGGAGGAGCGACCCGTGGCGAGATCGACTACGTACGCGGAGTGAACTCAGCGGCCGCTATCCGTACACTCTTGCTTCGTGGCCTTGTCGAGCGCATTGATGATCCTGCTGACAAACGTCGTGCGAAGTATCTTCCAACGGTAGATGCGCTTGCGCATCTTGGCGTGGGGAAGCGAGAAGAACTTCCGCGCTATGCTGAGTTCACCGCAGCACTTACCGAACAGGAAGCAAAGGCGACCGCAGACCAGTCATGAACGACAAGAAACAAGAATTAAGGGCGCTCATCCAGAAGTACGAGGCGAAGCAGCATCGTCAGATGGGTGTGGCTATTCTAGTTGGTACCGCGATCCTTGCGCTTGCCGTGTTGCTTGCGCCTAAGCCTGCTGCCGAGGAAGCGATGGTAGCCGTTGCAGAGGCACCTGCTCCTGACATTAATGCGTATGAGGGAGTCGCACTTATAGGTAAGGCGGCCGTGGTCTATGACCTGGCAACGGGTGAAGTGCTGTTTGAACGCAACGCAAAGGCGCAGCTTCCGCTTGCCTCACTCACCAAGCTCCTCACGGTCTATGCAGCTGCCACCTCACTTCCACGAGACTCGAAAGTCACGGTGACTGGGGAAGCACTTTTGGCTGATGGGGAGAGTGGATTCTCGGCAGGGGAGACGTTCCAGTTTGATGACCTCGCGCGCCTTGCACTCGTGTCGTCCTCAAACGATGCGACCGAAGCGATTGCGCTTGCCGCTGAAAACAAGCGTGCACAGTCAGGACCGAATCTTCTCGCAAGTGCTGCTGCGGCAATCGGCCTTTCTCAGACCTATGCACTGAACGGTACCGGCCTTGATGAGAGCGGGTCCGTGTCGGGTGGATACGGATCGGCTACTGATGTCGCAAAGCTAGCAGGAGCACTTCTTAAGGTCGCCCCTGAGATCGCGCGCGCAAGCACCCAGACCTCCATCACCATCTACTCAGACGCAGGTGTTGCGCACACGCTCCCAAACACCAATCCAGACGTAGTGCGGGTGCCTAACATTCTTCTTTCAAAGACCGGATTCACGGATCTTGCGGGAGGGAATCTTGTAGTCGTGTATGACGCAGGTATCGGGCATCCAGTTGCGATTGCCGTGCTTGGCTCAACACGTGAGGGACGGTTTGTGGATGTTGAGACCCTTCTCGCTCGTACCTCGAGACACTTTGCCGGGATATGATCTTCGATGCGGCGAGAGTGATGGTTCCGTTTGTGGTTGCCTTCGTGATTGGTATCGCGATTGCGCCCGTGATCACGCACTATTTGTATAAACACCGGGCGTGGAAGAAGAAGGGAGGGAAGACCGGTATGGGGGATGCGAACGGGACGCCGCTGTTTAACGAGTTGCATAAGGAGCGGGAGGTCTCGACACCCCGCATGGGCGGGATCGTTGTATGGGGATCGGTGGTTATTACCGCACTCCTGATCATGATTCTGGGGCTTTTCTTTGGAGAACCGTTTGCCTCCTTTGATTTTGTGAATCGTGGACAGACCTGGCTTCCGCTCGTTGCGCTGTTGGGAGGCGCGTTGGTTGGCCTTATCGATGACATTCTTGAGGTAACTCGTTCAACGGGAGGACTCAGCCTCCGCTATCGCCTTTTGGTGGTTGCGATGATTGGTGCGTTTTGTGGCTGGTGGTTCTACGCGAAACTCGGGGTCTCAACGGTAGGTATTCCGTTTGTGGGAGCGCTCCCACTTGGTGGATTCTTTATTCTCTTCT
Source organism: Patescibacteria group bacterium (assembly GCA_038062175.1). Classification (GTDB taxonomy): domain Bacteria; phylum Patescibacteriota; class Minisyncoccia; order Phycocordibacterales; family Phycocordibacteraceae; genus C7867-001. The sequence goes on along the minus strand of JBBTXR010000002.1, from coordinate 9,984 downwards.
TTGTGCTGGTGACGCTCGCGCTCTACGCCGGTGGGGTGATTGATGGTATCGATGGACTTGCCGGTGGCATCTTCGCCATTATTTTCATGGTCTATGCGGGTATCGCCTTTGCGCAGATGCAGTACTCACTCGCAGCATTTGCGGCAACCGTGTCGGGAGCTCTCTTTGCCTTTCTTTGGTTTAACATCCCGCCTGCCCGCTTCTATCTCTCTGAGACGGGGAGTATGGCCTTAACGGTAGCTCTTGCCGTGACGGCGTTTTCGGCAGACACGCTTGGGGAAGGAGTGGGGGTATCGGTTCTTCCGATCATCGCCCTTCCACTTACCGTGACGGTTGTAACGAACGTAATACAGACGGTCTCGAAGAAGGTATTTAAAAAGAAGGTCTTCCGTATCGCACCAATCCATCATCACTTTGAAGCGATTGGGTGGCCTGCGTACAAGGTCACGATGCGGTACTGGGTCATTACGATTATCGCGGGAGTGTTTGGACTGGCGATTGCGTTGTTGAAGTAGCTGTACTCGAAATTAAAAGGCTCTCACGGAAGCGAACTTCCGTGAGAGCCCTTGTGACCCAGAGACCAACTACTTCAGGTAAATGCCGTCTGGGTAGACATCGATGACCGAAGTCGTGCACACATTGACTCGGTTACGAGTACGCTCACCGCCGCCCTTGAATACGACCTTGACGTCGTAGAGACAGCGGCCAGTGCCGTCGTCGAGGTTGACTAGCTGCGTATCGCCGGACACGATCACATCATCGTCGAGGATGTCCTCCTGCCACGATGTTTGATTTGTGGTCGACGCGTAGAACTCCCAGATGGTGCTGCCGGTGTGATTGTGGATATCGATCCGCCGGTTATTGCCATCATTGGACTGAGCCATGCTGGCGTGCGGAACCGCAAGCGCCGCGATGACCGAAACAACACAAAACCCTAATCCTAAAGATTTCATCTCTTAGCCCCAAAGAACAGGACCACCCCTTGTGACCCCTAACATGAAGAGAGTACAAAGCTCATGCATGAAAGGCAATACTGTAGAGAGATGACCAATTTAAGCTCTCGGGAGCGGATGACCAACCATATATATCGGTCTATGCGTTAGAATGTGAACCATGAAGCTCTTCGGAGACCAGACCTTTGCATTTATTGTTGCTACACTCGTGATCGGCGGTGCTGGCATCTTCCTCTCCGCTGCGCTTGGTCTTCTCGCACGAGAGAATGTATCTCTCGGACACATTGCGGTGACGCAGCTACTGCTTGGGCTTATCCCGGGCGTGATCGCGCTTCTGATGCTTCGCTTCATGCCACCTAGTTTGCTCATGAAGTTTGTGGTTCCACTCTATCTCTTTGCGGTACTTCTTACCTGTCTTGTATTTGTGCCTGGACTTGGTGTGCATGCAGGAGGCGCGACCCGCTGGATTGATGTAGGTCCATTTACCGTACAGCCTGCGGAATTCCTTAAGATCGGGGTGGTGCTTATGTTTTCACTCTACCTGGCGAGAATGAAGGACAAGATCAAGGATCCCCGCTACGGGCTCATGGCATACGGACTTATCGTCGGTATTCCATGCTTGATTCTCCTGATGCAGCCGAACACTTCGACGGTGCTCATTCTTGGAGCAACAACCGCCGCACTCTATTTTCTTGCAGGTGCTCCCTGGAGGGACTTTGCGATCTTAGCCCTGATTGCGGTGATAGCAGTGGGAGCGCTTTTGATGACACGACCGTATCTCGTGAATCGTGTGACGACCTTTATGAATCCGGCAGGGGATTCTCTTGGAAAGGGGTATCAGATTCAGCAGTCCTTGATTGCAATTGGGTCGGGAGGATTTTTGGGACGCGGGTTTGGGCAGAGTGTGCAGAAGTTTAACTATCTGCCAGAACCAGTGGGCGACTCTGTGTTTGCAGTGTATGGGGAAGAGTTTGGGTTCTTAGGAACAGTATTCCTTGTGCTTCTGTTTACTGCTTTTGCGGCCAGAGGGTTTGCGATCGCAGCACAGGCTAAAGACGCGTTTGGGAGCTATGCCGCTGCAGGGCTGACTTTGATTATTACGCTTTCAGCGTTCATGAATATAGGAGCTATGCTCGGTGTGCTTCCACTTACCGGTCTTCCGCTCCCGTTTGTCTCACACGGCGGTACAGCACTGTTGTGTGCTCTGGCATCAGTCGGCATTATCCTGAACGTGGCGGCGCATCGGGGCAAGAAGCGCGCTCATGCGTAGGAGGGTATAATCGGTAGGCTATGAAAGTCGTATTCGCAGGCGCGGGCTCAGGAGGCCATTTCTATCCCATCATCGCAGTCGCGGAGGCGCTCCAGGAGGTGGTGACCGAAAAGCGTCTTGTTGCTCCACAGCTCTACTATCTCGCACCCAAGCCCTTTGATGACGAGTCACTATTTCAGAATCGTTTGGTATTCATCAAGGTGCCAGCCGGAAAGGTGCGGAGGTATTTCAGCGTTCAGAACTTCCTCGATCTATTTCTAACGATCTGGGGTTTCTTTGTGGCCTTCTTCCTCCTCCTCAAGATATATCCGGATGTGGTGTTCTCTAAAGGTGGATTTGCGAGTGTGCCGGTGGTAACCGCAGCATGGATTCTCCGTATCCCGATCATCATCCATGAGTCAGACGCAAAGCCCGGAAGAGCGAATCTGTATGCAGCGAAGATGGCATACCGCATTGGGGTAGCGTTTGAAAGCGCGGCGCAGATGTTCCCAGCAAAGGTGCGTCATAAGATTGCGCGAGTGGGTATTCCGGTCCGGCGGGAAGTGTCGCGTATCGAGCGTGAGGGAGCTCGTGAGCTACTCGGACTTGATACTACCGTGCCAACGGTTGCTATCTTCGGAGGCTCGCTTGGAAGCGCACGCATCAACGAGACAATTCTCTCAGCGCTTCCTGAGCTCGTCTCGTTTGCAAACGTGATACACCAGACGGGTAAGGACCTGTTTGCAGGAGTGGAGCAGACCGTGCGTGTGATTCTGAAAGATGACCCGAACGCATCTCGCTACCACCCATTCCCATACCTAAACGCAGAAAGCATTCGTCGGGTGGCGGGAGCGGCAAACGTAATCGTGTCGCGTGCAGGCTCCACCGCAATCACCGAGATCTCGCTCTGGAGAGTGCCCGCAATTCTCATACCCATTCCTGAGAGCGTGAGTCATGACCAGAGGACCAACGCGTATGCGTATGCACACACGGGTGCGGCGGTCGTGATTGAGGAAGGGAACCTCGCACCACACGTGCTTGCGGCAGAGATAAAGCGGATTGTCTCGGACGCAAACGCGTCTGCCGCCATGGGAGCCGCTGCGGCAACGTTTGCACCGTCGGACGCCGCTCGCATTATTGCGGATGAGATTACCGCTATCGCGCTTTCGCATGAGGTGGTAGAAGAGAGTGTATGAGCGTTAGAACCCGCATAGCACCAAGCCCGACCGGTCGCCTGCATATCGGTACGGTTCGCACTGCACTCTTTAACTATCTCTATGCCAAAAGGCATGGGGGCGTGTACTGCATGCGGGTGGAGGACACCGATAAAGCAAGAAGCCTACGGGAGCATGAGGAGGAGATCATCGCGGGCCTTGAGTGGCTCGGTATTAAGCATGACGAGTTTGTCAGGCAAAGCGAGCGACAGGAGCGCCATACGGAGCTTCTGCATTCTCTGGTTGAGAACGGTACTGCATATATCTCCGAAGAGGAGAGCAAGATGCGGCCTGGGGAGGTAGCGAAGGTGGTGCGCCTCAAGAATCCCTCTCGAGACGTAACTTTTAAAGACGAGGTGCGTGGTGATATTACGTTCCATACGGGTGAGCTTGAGGACTTTGTTATCGCTCGCGCAATTGATGACCCTCTCTACCACTTCGCGGTTGTCGTTGATGACTGGGATATGGAGATTACGCATGTGATCCGCGGAGAGGATCATATTTCAAATACGACCCGACAGATATTGATTCAGGAGGCGCTCGGCGCACCGCGTCCGGTATATGCACACCTCCCACTCATCCTCGACACGGATCGCTCGAAGATGTCGAAGCGAAGTGGCGCGACAAGCTTGATGGCATACAAGGAGGAGGGATTTCTTCCAGAAGGCATCGTGAACTATCTCGCACTCCTTGGCTGGAGCCCTGGAGGAAACGATGAGCACTTCTCACTCGATGACCTTACCAAGCTCTTTGACCTAGACGGCGTACAGAAGTCAGGTGCGGTATGGGATCGGGAGAAGCTGTTGTCCGTGAATCAGAGATGGATGCGGACTCTGTCTGACGAAGAGTTTCTTTCACGCGCGGAGTTTGAGAAGAGCGAGATGGTGGAGAAAGCGGTGCCACTTTTGAAGGAGCGTGCACGCACGTTTGGAGAGGCGAGGGAGATGCTTTCGGGAGAGTTATCCTGCCTGTTTTCAGCGCCCACCCTTAATCCTGAGACGCTTGTGGCAAAGGAGCCTACTGACCGTGCAGGAATGACTAGGGAGGCACTACAGAGCCTTCTTGGGCCCATTTCTGAGCTTGCAGAGGGTGTATCTACTGATGAGGTGAAAGAAGTACTTATGCCGCTTGCGGACGCTGAGGAAGCTAAAGGGAAGGGAGGACGTGGAGGAGTGCTTTGGCCTCTCCGCTATGCACTTTCGGGACAAGAGCGATCACCAGATCCGTTCACCCTCATCTCGCTACTTGGACCCGCCGAGGCGCAGTCACGTGTGACGTCAGCAATTGCACTCCTTTCGTAGCCAGCACCTCTTTCATGAAGAAAGAGACGTCCCTCCTCCACGTCTTTTTGTTATACTTCTCATATGATTGCCCGCGTTCGCATGTACACCCTCCTCTCGTTTTTCATCCTCGCACTCCTTATGCTTGCGTTTGTGTCTCCGACAAACACCTTTGCAGAAACTGAAGCGGAGATCAAAGCTCGTATCGAGCAGCACAACAGTGCGATTAAGCAGCTGGAGAGTGAGATTGCTACGTATCAGAAGGAATTGAACGTGCTCGGCGTGCAAAAGCAGACCCTGCAGTCTGTAATCAAAACTATCGACGTATCAAGACAGCAGACCGGTACCCAGATCCAGGTGACAGAGAATAAGATTGCAGCAACGAACCTGAAGCTTCAGGAGCTTTCAGGCGAGATCAGCCGAAAGGAATATTTGATACAGCTTGATAAGCAGACGCTTGCGCAATCGATTCGGGACATAGACACGGAGGGAGATAACACCCTCATCGAACAGCTCTTCTCCTCACAGTCGCTTGCCGACGCCTGGGAATCTATGGACACCAAAGCAATGCTTGGTCAGGCGCTGCGTGCACACGCAACCGCACTTTCCAAGGACAAACAGGAACTCACCGTCAAAAAGAGTGAGGAGGATGGGAAGAAGCAGGAGCTTTCGAGTCATAACTCGACTTTGAAAAACGAGAAGAAAACGCTCGATGTACAGAAGGCAGAGAAGGATCGATTGCTTGCGGTTACAAAGAACCAAGAATCAACGTACCAGAGCATCATCGCGGAGAAGCGCGCACAGCAGAAGGCCTTCGAGAGTCAGCTCTCAGCACTTGAGAACAGCCTGAAGTCAGTGGGCGCTGCAGCGGTACCTGCCGTTGGTACGGGCATTCTTGCCTGGCCGTACTCGGCGTCATTCAAGCAAAGCTGTGATGGGAAGGCGGGAGCCTTGGGGAACGCGTACTGCATCACGCAGTATTTTGGTAACACAGCGTTCGCGACACAGAACGCTCAGATCTATAACGGCAACGGACACAACGCGATCGATATCGGTATGCCGGTGGGCACACCGGTGTTGTCCGCGCTTTCCGGTACCGTCCTTGCAACCGGCAACACCGACGCCGCTCCTGGCTGCTACTCATTTGGTAAGTGGGTGATGGTGAAGCATGCGAACGGTCTTTCGACCCTGTACTCACACCTCTCATCCATTGCAGTGTCCAAAGGTCAGGCAGTTGCCACCGGAGAAGTCGTGGGGAACTCAGGCATGACGGGATATGCGACCGGTCCTCACCTTCACTTTGGTGTGTACGCTTCTGCCGGTGTGCAGATCACTACACTTGGCGCGTATCGTGGTGCCACCACTCCGTGTGCGAATGTATCGATGCCGGTTGCGCCGAAGGATGCGTACCTGAACCCAATGTCGTATTTGTAAGTTTGACAGCTGGCGTGCCAGCATTTCTTGAAAAGTAGTGCTGAGTAAGATGACGGCTTTATTTCACCTAAATAAATGAAGTTCGATAGTGTTCAAAGGAAAGAGGCGGCCAGAAGGTCGCCTCTTTGCGCAAATTGTCCGGTGCGCATTATTCCGGAATGGTGAAGTGCGTCGTGAGCGCCGGCATCAGCACGCTGTAGCTGAGATGAGGATCGGCGACTTCGAACTCGTCCGAGCTGAAATCTGTGATCATCTCGATGCCGGGTTCGAGCGAAATGTCGATGCTGTGGTCGTTCGAGAACTCGCCGATGCGCGGATGGTGCAGAAAGATGGTCATCTTCCTGAACTGCCAGTGACCGTCGGAGTTCTTGACCAGGGCAACCTCAGCCGTCGGCTTGTAGAGGTGGCGCGTACCCACGACGTGGATACGGTTGCCGCGCAGTCGAACGATGATCGAATCGTCGGTGCAGAGGATCGGGTCGAGATTGATGTCGATGTTCGACCAGATCGGAATGCCGCCGAGGATATGCTGGAGACCCATGGTCGCCATATGCATCGCAAGAGCGCTGTAGCCGCAAAGCTTGGCTTCGTACTTCTTTTCCATTGTAAGGTCCTTTCCATCTAGGAAATCCCGTTAGGGAGCTGTTATCTAAACAGCGGGGTGAAGCCAAGGTTTAGCCACATTCCGCTATTTAGATGCCCTAGATTCTGTATTCATAATATACATATTTAGATTAATTTGTCAAGTAGTTCTACAGGAGGAGTTTATTAGAAAAGTTCTAACGTCGTCCCAGACCCCAGCAAATTGCGTTACACTACACCCATGGCAACTGGCAAAGTAGTCTCAAACCGATTCAGAAACGAACGAGGTAATGATGTATATCTTCGGGTTAACGAAGAACCTATACACGGTGTTCCAGGCATCCTTCTCTATGTAGCGGGTCCCGACTCCGATACGGAGATGCATGTCACCCGACAGGAAGGACTTGAACTTCTCATGCTCTTATCTAAGCTTCTGAAGCCGGGGCGCCGATAAGACGGCTAATCCCACATACTGTTGTCTCCTGGTACATCTCGCAGTCGCCAGAGCACGCGGCAGGCAAAGGTGCGGTGCGGTGACCACTTCACGGCGATCTCTTCGTAGACAGTGATCTTTGAGTTCTTCGGTATGCCGTAGAGCTCCTCCATGGCGCGTAGGAGTCCGAGATCACCAGGAGAGAAGATGTCCTCGCGTTCAAGCGCAAACATAAGAAACATCTCTGCCGTCCAGCGACCGATACCCCAGACCTCGGACAGTTTTGCGACCGCTTCTTCTTCGGGATGTTTCTTGAGCGATACCAAATCAAGCTTCTCCGACAGAATCGCCTGCGACAGCTCTTTGAGAGTCTTAGTCTTTGCTGCCGAGAGCCCCGCCTTGCGCATACTCGTGGTACGAAGTTTCTTGATCGTCTCAGGAGTCACCTCACCTTTACAGGCAACCTTAAGTCGCTCCCAGATAGTGTCTGCGGCTTTGGTTGAGAGCTGCTGAGAAACGATGGAGCCAGCAAGCTTTGCGAAGAGGTCGTTTTTCTTATATCCACGGCGGGTGGTACCAGTGATATGGGGGTGGTGGGGAAGGGCAGCCTTATAAAAGACGGGGTCTACCTTCTTAAAATGCTGCATGGGGTCTTTTCCCTTCATGCTGGATTTAGCCTGCATAGGCCTAGTATACTAATGGCACATGATCCGGACCATCATACTCATTCTCGTCATTGTGCTCGTTCTTTCGTTCTTCGGTATCTCAATCCAGAGCGTCGTTAATTCACCTACCGGACAGGAGAACTTCGGGTTCCTCTTTGATCTGGTCCGTGAGGGCTGGGAGGTAGTGAAGGACTCCTGGGATGCCTTTAAGGACTTTCTTGCTTCACTATTTCAGCCTATAACCTTTGGTCGCTAACCCTATGTCAGAACCTAAACAAGTCACCATTACTGTTCCGCCAGATGCAAAGCCTGCGTTCACGAATGCCACGCAGGTGACGGTGTCGGATGATGCGGTCATCATTCAGTTTGCGTATGTGCGTCCGAATACGACCTCGGGTCAGTTGATCTCTGAGATTATGCTCTCGCCAAAGCACGCGATCGATTTCTCCCGATCACTCGATGCGACCATCAAAAAGCATTTCACCAGACATCTGGGAGATGTAAATGGTTAGATAATTTCTTTACTGGCTACAAGGTGTGTGGTCCCTTCATGAGACGCTCACCTTCGACGCGGTATACCGTAGAGGTTAGCAGCTTAGCGCTAACGCTAACCTTACGATTGTCATGAAAAAGCTACTTCTCGGTGCGGTCGCAGCAGCAGCTGCAATTGTCGTACCAGGGATCTCCTTCGCCGCAACATTTGCCTATGTGAATCAGAGCGGCGAGGTGATGACGACTGAATCTCCTTCGGCGATGCAGGCGCTCACCACCGCCCCAGGGATCGACGAGCACAGCGGTGTGATGCTCATCACCACCACCTCAGACGAGGTTGTCGGCGATGATGTTCCCGGCGTGTAAGCACGAACCCACCTCAAACGTCTTAACCCTCGAAGCATCCGCTCCGAGGGTTTTGCGCTTCATGAAGAAGACACTACTGCTCAGCTCGCAATCATTTCTCCTCTCGGTATAGTAATACTCCGTTAACCACACCCCTATGATCTCTACACTTACACGACTCACGGGTATTGCGTTCATCGCAATGCTCGCTATCGCTCCTCTTAGTGCCTTTGCGGCAGACGCAACTGGTTCCTTTGAAGAAGAAAGTTTTATTACCACCTCAACCAAGCCGACACTGACGGGTGACGCAGAGGATACAAAGTATGTACGCGTGGTTGTTCGTAACGACGACGGCAAACAGATGTTCAAAAAGGACGTTCGCATTAAAAAGGATGGGGAGTGGAAGGCGAAGGTTAGCAAGAAACTTAAGAAGGGCGAGTATGACCTTGCTCTTTACGCCGGAAAGACCTCAAAGAAGTCCGCACTTCTTGATGAAGCGACCCTTACAGTAGGGAAGACAGAGAAGAGCACGAACGCTGGAAACGGTACGACGCTTTCAGCGGCTTCCGTTCCACTTCTCTTTGGTGGCACCGCACGCGCCAACACCTCAGTTCCCGTTGCGTACATAAAGCTTGTGAATACGAGCACTAAGGAGTCGGCCATTGAAGGGTTCACCCTCGTGCAAAACGGTTCGGCACCAACCTCACTGGTCACAACCTTCGCGACGAATGATGATAAGAGTGGGTCACGCGCCATCGTTCCTGCTTCGTGGAGAGGCAACTCGGCATACGTTCCGCTTGCCGCAACCTTTGCTCCTGGCCAGATGCGTATCTTTACGATCAAGGCAGGAATCGGCACAACCTACATGAACATCGGGCAACAGCTCAAACTTGATGTTGCATCGATCAATACTGCCGCAAAGCTTCCGAGCATCTTCCCGATTGTTGGAACGACCTGGACCCTCGGGTACTAATACAGGTACGTAAAAACCGCCCGAGGGCGGTTTTTACGTAAACGTTTGATGTTGTCCTGGGGAAGATACCGTGAGGTCTTCCTTTGCATCGAACCCGGAGGCTGTCAGCATCTCGAACCGGAGCACTAGTGACTTGTCGGATTTACTGCGGTTCTCTGCTTCCGAAGAAGCGGAGAGTCGCACACAAGCCGCACTCGATGTTCACTGAACTCGTCAAACGTTTCGGTTGGGAAGTTTTAAGGCTTCCGAGCCCCAACAGAGTTTCCTCTATCGGTAGATAGAGAGTAGCAAGGGTGTGGAAAGCAACAACAGGTGGATACTGGGCATAAGGTGGGGAGAAAAGTGGGGATAAGAAATGGTTCGA
>JBBTXR010000001.1:75700-135761 GCA_038062175.1 Patescibacteria group bacterium | reverse complement strand
TCCAGGTTTTAAAGAAGTCTTGATTGAGCGTTCTAGGTATTGGCACCCGACTACCGTAGCGCACGCAGATAAAATATTCCTGAAGGGATTTTGGTGCCGGCGGGTGGAGTCGCGCCACCGTCTAGGGTTTATGAGTCCCTCGTTCTAACTCTTGAACTACGCCGGCAATAGAAGCACCTTACTATGAAGCAGGCTTTGCTTCAACGCGTCCGGAGTAGCTTCTCTGCCCGCTCAAGGTCTTCAGGAGTAGTGATCTGAATCCAAGAAGTTGCGTCAATCGCGTGAAGCGGGATCCCGAAACGCTTCGATGCTTCAACCACCGTCTGCGGGAGGCCGTACTCATCGCTCCCCAGTGCCTTTGGAATCGGCTCCTGCGCAAATACGCGCTCATCAAGCACGAACATATTCGTATTCATGATGCCCGGCTTCCCACGATGATCTCCCTCTTCAATACCGAGCACGAACCCCTCCTCGCTAACCACCATACTTCCTCCCTGCGCCATCGTATCCGTACGTTCGATAAGTACAGACCAGTCATCAGTTGCTATACAGCGTTCGATATCTTCTTGAGGATAGATGTCATCTCCCATGAGTACGAGGAACTTGCCCGAGAGAAGTGGGCGCGCAAGCCAGAGAGCGGACGCGGTACCGTTAATTTCTATCTGCTGCACATAGCGGATACGCCTGCCAGCATGAGAATCGCCATAATGCTCTCGTATGACCTCTCCAAGATACCCAATGACTATGATTACCTCATCAATCTCGGGAGGGAGTGCATCGAGTTTGTGATCGATAAGCGTCTTCCCTGCCACGCGGAGCATGGGCTTGGGTACCATATCGGTAAGCGCACCCATACGAGTGCCGCGACCGGAAGCGAGAATAACTGCCTGCATACAGGGCATCATAGCGAAGATAAAATAATTCTGAAAATGAGATAGTGAGAAGCTGAAGTTCTAACATTGTTTTACCCAAGTGCAAGGGGTACGATTCCAGCACCCTTGCTACAATAACGGTACACCATGAGAATTTTAGTTGTCGAGGATGAGCAAAAAATTGCCACATTTCTAAAAGAATCGTTTGAGGCGGAGTACTTTGCTGTTGATGTGGTAACTGATGGTGAGCAGGGTTCCTACTTCGCACGCATTAACGACTATGACCTCATCGTTCTTGATAACCTCCTTCCAAAGAAAGAGGGTGCACAGGTCTGCCGTGATATTCGCGACGCTGGCAAGAACGTACCCATCCTCATCGTCTCGGTCCGAACCGGCACCTTCGATAAGGTAGATCTACTGGATGCGGGTGCCGATGACTATCTCACTAAGCCCTTTGCGCTTGAGGAACTTATGGCACGCGTGCGCGCACTCCTTCGTCGTCCGCCCGAACTTGAGGGCGACGTGCTCCATGTCGAGGACATCGTGCTCGACTCAAAAGCCGGTACGGTACATAAAGGATCAAAGGAGCTTCACCTCACTCGCAAGGAGTTCATGCTCCTGCAGTACATGATGCGGAACGCCGGTATCGTGCTTTCACGAGGAATGATCCTTGAGCATGTCTGGGATATGAACGTTGATATCTTTTCCAATACTATTGAATCGCATGTTATGTCGCTTCGTCGAAAGATCGGTGATCGGGGACGTAATCGTCTCATTCAGACCGTCTCAGGTCGTGGATACCGGATGAGTGTCTAGAGCTTTTCTTCATAATTTCTCGAGGAAAATTTCATATTTAATTACTACTCTAGAAAGCAGTTCCCCTAGTTCCTTGTAATGAAAGGAGTTCCAAGTGCATACCTCCCCCGGGGTTGTGAGTCTCACCGAACTGCCTATCCATCCGGATACCGCGCAGATCTACCGACTCGAACCCAAAGACCCTAATCCGTTGTACTACGCTGAGCGAACCGATCGTAATATCCCGTGGATCACCGAGGCCGAGCAATATGCCCTACTCGACAAGGTGGTCGGAATCGCGGGCTGCGGCGGGATGGGTGCTGCAATTGCCCAGATCTTTCTTCGCCTTGGCGTTGGCGAGATCCGCATCGCAGACCCCGAAGTATTCGAAGTTTCGAATATCAATCGGCAATTTGCAGCGCGCAGGGATACCGTTGGTCAATCAAAGGCATTTGCCACAGCTCACATGCTTCGGGCAATCAGTGACGATACAACGATCGTCGTGTACCCCCAGGGACTCACCGAACATACAGTGGAGTCCTTTGTCGACGGATGCGATCTCATCATCGACGAGATCGAATTCTGGAATGTCGGCTCCTGCATTGTCTTACATCAGGCGGCACGTACACAAGGTATTCCGATTGTAAATGGACTGACCGTTGGATTCGCAAGCTACCTACATCTCTTCGAGCCAGAAAGCATGGCAGTTGAGACCATGCTCGGCTTCTCGCGCAAGGAAGCGCTCGCGCTTGAGCACCATTTCGTCAATCGCACCGCTTCGCAGAGCAAGCGTGATCGGGTCATGCAGGCCGTCCTGGCAGTCTTCGTTCCTGATCTACCACAGTATTTCACCGGCCCAGGCAGCATGGAGCGCAATGCCTTTGTGCTTCGCCGATTGCAAGAAGAGGGTAAGGCCCCAATCCTTGCGACCAATCCTCCGCTTGCAGCGGGATTAGTCGCAGATCGTGCGCTGCTGCGCCTTCTTGCAGATGATTCGCGATCTGCACTAAGGAGTGTGGCCACGCTTCCGGCCGCTCCTGGCTATGTAGTTATTGATGCGCTCCGGTTTACGATTACCATCGTCCCAACACGTTCAGTAGTGGTAGGAACAAAGTATGCATGAGACCGAATATACCTCTCACTATCGAATCGAACGAGCACCATTCGGGTCAGCGGCGTTCCAGACCCATCTCACCCTCACCTTGTCGGTGTATAAAAAGGAAGGCTATCTTACGACCGAGTCCGCTCCCGCAGAGCTCATCGATGGATATGACAACTCGACGGCGATCTACTGCCTTGTGCGGGGACCAACCGATGCAATCGAAGGAACGTTCCGTGTTCTAACAAAACCGCCGTTTCCCTTCTCACGTATCTGTCCGGATATCGCTCTACCAATCGATATAGTCCACTTCTGCGAGACAACTCGATTGGCCTCACGAAAGACGAAAAGATCGCACCACGACCGCACACCAACTGAATACATTGCATGTGAAGCAGTGATCGAATCGATGTGCATCATACGAGAGCAGGGGTGTACTGGACTTCTTGCGCTCGTAAGCCCCGCCCTCCATACGTCGGTGAATCGGCTCTTTCAGAGCATTCAACGTCCCCTCGGAAACAGGCGGTGGTATGCGGGCGGGTATATCGTCCCAACGGTCATCTTTCTGAGCGAATTCGAAGACATGCTCGAAAAGAGCGATCCTCTACTGTATCTCTATTATCGAACACGAGCTGGATTTTAGCGTAATGGGCGGTATCCTCCTCGGGTACCGCCCATCCTCTACAATATCTCTATGACTCTTGACCTCGCGGTCGTCACCATCACCATTCTCATAAACGCAATACTCGGTGTGATGGTGGTGCGCCATCACCCCCAGACATCGAGTTCTCGTATTTTCATGGTGATGATTGCACTCATCATCGTTTGGTCGTATGCAAATTTTCGTATCGATACGAGCACAACTGATGCCGCATCCCTTCTCTGGCTCAAGATCTTCTACGCCATCACCTTTGGCTTTATCGCCCTGTTTCTTGAATTCTCTCATCGCTTTCCATTCTCACGGGAATCCATCCTTACCCGACTCCTACCATTCACTCACGCGATAGCGGGACTCATCATATTCTTTACACTGACAACTGACCTTGTCTTCGTCTCGGCAACACTCGGTCCTGCAGGACTTGCCGCGCTTGAATTTGGACCACTCTATCTACTCTTCAGTATTACGGCGCTCGTTGGTGTTAGTGGCGGTATTACGGAACTCATCCTAAAGAAACGAAGGAGTTTGTCACCCGCCCGTGACCAGATCTCGTTTGTGGTGCTTGGCTGGTTCTCCTTTATCGCCTGCGTGGTCATAGTGGGCGCAGTCCTCCCCTTCTTCATTCCGGCATTCGTAAATCTCTCGAAGATCGGACCACTCTTCTCCATCCTCATGGTCGGCATGACGGTATATACGATTGTCCGACACAACTTCCTGGATATACGCTTCGTCCTTAAGAATAGTCTCGTGTACCTGTCTTCCTTGATCGCTATTGTCATATTCTACGCAGTCCTTGTGTCTCTTTTTACGCTTCATGAGCCATCGGTTGATGCTATCTACCTTAGCGCAGCCATTACCCTCATCCTCGGCATTGTCGGATTTCCGCTCTTGAAGGAGACACTTTCACGCCTTACCGATCCACTCTTCTTCAAGGAGAGCTACGATTATGCAGAGGCAGTGCAAACGTTGAGCAACATCCTCTATACCCATCTCGAATTCAATGAACTTCAAACCAAAGCGGAGCAGTGTCTTGCCGAGTACCTTCATGCTGAATTCGTTCGTATTGCACTACGTTCACGCATTCCAGAGGAGCAGCACGGAGCGACCTCCTTTCTTGGTTGCGGCACCCTTACTGTTCCTATCCATCTCAATGAGGAGGAAATCGGTATCATCGTCGTCGGAAACCGACGTACAAATACCCCCTATGAGCGTCGTGACATCCAGCTCCTTGAAACCTTTGCCTCCCAGGCAGCGACCGCATTCTCGCGAGCACGCCTCTACGAGCAAACTAAACAACATGCTGATGAACTTGCTCGCACGGTCGAGGAACGAACTCGAGAGCTTCGTAGCGCACAGGAACATGAGCGACGGATGCTCGTTGACCTATCACACAACCTCCAAACACCACTCACCGTCATACAGACGCGCCTTGATCAACTGACCCCGGCAAAGCTCACTGGTGAGGATGCACGTTCGCTTTCTCTCCCCCTGAAACGACTCTCGGGATTCATTTATGACCTACTTTCACTTGCGAAACTCGAGAGCGAAGAGCCCAGTACGCAAGACATGGTGTCACTCTCTGAACTCGTTGACGAGATCGCTGAGGAACTGACCGTGATCGCAGGGAGCAAGCACGTAGTAATCAAGACAACGATTGCACCTCGCCTATCCGTTTTGGGAGACGCACGGAGACTTCGTGAGGCGATCCTCAATATCGCTAGTAATGCCGTTAAGTATCTGAGAGACGAGGGTGAACGGCGAATCTCCCTTTCACTTACTCAGATGAATGACGAGGTCCATCTACGCATCAGCGATACCGGTCGAGGCATATCATCAGAAGATCTTCCTCGCATATTTGATCGTTTCTACCGAAGCAGTGATACCTCAATGCTTCCAAGTGGCAACGGACTTGGACTTCCCATATCAAAACGCATTATCGAGCAGCATGGGGGTCGCCTCTCAATCGAGAGTGTAGAGGGAAGCGGCACGAGCGTACATATATACCTCCCGCTTAGACCTACCCGTTAGGCCGCTGCAAATCGGATCAGATTCACCACCTGTACGAGAATGAAACCCGCATAGAAGAGGAGAAGCACGATACCCTCCCTTCTGGTAAGCTCGGAGCGCGATCGCGCGAAGAAGTAAAAGAGTACGAATCCTGCAAACATGAGAAGTGCCGTACCAACGAACTGACTTGATTCAACAACAAACCCGCCCGTGAAAAGAGCGAGTGCGCCAAAGATAGGTACATTTGCCGCCGCTGAACCAAGGTAGTCACCGAACGCAATATCTTTGTTCCTCGCAAGTACTGCACGGATCGCAATTACGATCTCAGGAATATTGGTGCCAATTGAAAGAAGGATAAGTCCAAAAAGCGATGCAGGAACGCTGAGGTGGGTTGCAACTGCAACACTCTCCAGGACAAGGAAATGTGAGGCAATGAATACTGCCGCAGCCCCAACCAGAATCTTGGCGATATCGATATAGAGTTCCCTGCGTCCCCCTGTCTCCGGAATACAGACATTTGAGACCTGCCCCTCCGGCCGATTATGGATTGAGTATGCAAGCGCAAGATACGCAAGGATCGCAAACCCGCCCTCGATCATTGTCACCCGTCCGTCCGCCAGAAGTAGTACCGGGATCAAAATGACGAGCAGAGTAAACGCAAGAGTCTGCTTTGAGACGAGTCCCTTAATCGACATGCCGCCGCCAGCAACCGCAAGGAGTGGCACGATGAGGAGAAGTATCACAAACGAAGCTCCAGCAAGATTCCCGGCGGACACACCCGGTACCCCGGTCACGCCCGCATTAATCGCAACCGCCACCTCACTGATAGAGGTAAGGATGCCGAGCACGAAGAACGCAGTACCGAATCCGGAGCGGCAGAGTCTCGACGCAAGCCTTCCCACCGAATCAAGAAGAAGCCCGGCAAAAAACCAGAGCACGGAGAGTGAGAGCAAGAAGATGCCGATCGAGGTCGCAAGGCTCATAGATTAATGCGTATTGTACCCCAGCACGGCACAACACCCGACCAAGGCCGGGTGTTGTGTATCGTGTTGCGGGGGCCAGAATCGAACTGGCGTCTGGAGGTTATGAGCCTCCCGAGGTACCTCTCCTCTACCCCGCTATCTCGAACGTTATACGCGATTTTGCGTAACTTCGCAACCTAGATTTCTCCATGCTCGCGCATCACTGCCTCATAATTATGGATGGTTCGATACGCCACATGATCAGTGAGTGGAAAGGCTGAGCCTTGGTGCGCAATCTCATTCCTGATCTTGTGTGCTTCCCAGGCATTTTGCAGTGTCCGGAAACGAGCGGGATCAACCGCTCGAAGTTTCTCCCCCACCCCGATGCCGTGGTACCCAAGCTGCGAGAGAAGATCGTCGAGCATGATGTCGGCCTCGATGATCGCCTGCCGCCAGTCATTTTCATGTGCACTCTCGATGAGCGTCATGATATGGTTCCAGCGATTATGGTCTCTTCGTGTCTCAGCAACTGCCGGATGCTGCGTAGCATACAACGGTGCCTCTCTACGCTTAGCATCGAGCATGCGCACGGTGGAATGAATAAGTACCGCAAGCGCTGCAAGTGAGATCAAAAACGAGAGGATGGTAATCACCACCCAGATACTCGCTGCCAGAGCGAGGAGATCGGCCCATACATTTTCCCCTGTCACTACTCGTCCTCCAGTAAGGAGGTCGTAAATGATGCGGAAAAAATACGAGAGGTTAAGGAAATGGATCGAGGAGTCTCCTTCCATTCCTTTTAGTATAGCGTCTCACCGGTCACCCGCGCGCCCACTTTAAACAGAAGATCATCTGCTCCATGGGGTGCCGTGAAATGGATGCCGATCGGAAGTGATACACCGTCACGCTCCACCTTCCCCATTGGCACGGAGATTGCAGGCATACCGGTCAGATTAGCGGTGACGGTAAACACATCTTCAAGATACATTGCAACCGGGTCGCTTTTCTCACCGAACTTAAACGCGGGAGCGGGGGTGGTCGGAAACGCGATTACGTCGACCTGCTCAAAGGCCGCATTATATTCAGCGGCAAGCACCTTCCTCGCGGCGTCTGCCTTGCGATAGTACGCATCGATGTAGCCCGAGGAGAGTACGAAAGTACCAAGGAGAATGCGGCGCTTCGTTTCTTCGCCGAAGCCTTCAGTACGTGCCTGCACATAGTCCTCAAGCAGGTTATCGCCAGACGCAGACTGTCCGTATCGAATGCCGTCGTAGCGCGCCAGGTTAGCTGACGCCTCCGCAGGCATGATGACGTAGTAGGTCGCAAGAGCGTACAGGCTCGTGGGAAGCGATACTTCCACAATCTCGTGTCCTGCACTTTGCAACCCCTCGATCGTTGCATCAAACTGTGCACGCACATCCGGATCAATGCCTTCTGCAAGGAGGTGATACGGCACACCGATACGAAGCTTCTCTCCTACTTCCCTCTTCGGGTACGTAGTGTCATCAATCGTCGTTGCATCAAGCGGATCCTTCCCGCGAAGTGTTTCAAAGAGAACCTTCGCATCAGCTACAGTCTTTGCAATCGGTCCTGCCTGATCAAGTGAGGAGCCAAGCGCAATCAGTCCGTTTCGAGAAACTGCTCCGTAGGTGGGCTTGAGTCCAACGAGCCCGCAGTGCGCAGCCGGCTGCCTGATGGAACCACCGGTATCAGTTCCAAGCGCGCCAAGCGCCATATTCGCTGCAACGGCTGCAGCAGAGCCTCCTGATGAGCCACCCGGGACACGCGTCGGATCGATAGGATTGAGTGTATTTCCAAATGCCGAGTGCTCGGTCGATCCCCCCATCGCGAACTCGTCCATGTTCACACGTCCGAGGAAAAGCGCACCCGCTTCCTTTAGCTTCTTTGTCACTGTTGCGTCATAGGTCGCCTGGTAGTTTGAGAGCATCTTCGACGCAGCGCTTGCGATCTTCCCCTCAATCAAAATATTGTCCTTCATCGCAAGCGGGATACCACAGAGGATTGGCGCTACCTCTCCTTCCTCATCAATGCGCTTTTGGGAAGCACTAATCGCCGCCTCATCTGCCTCAAAGAGCTCGAGGTATGCGTTAAGCTCGCCGTTACGAGCATCTGCTTCCGCTCGACAAGCGTCCCAGAGCTCACGCACAGTAAGCTCCTTGGCGCGAAGCTTCTTCGCCGCTTCGGTAATAGTAAACGTCGCCGGACTAGTCATAGGAAATAATCTGCTTCACTGAAAGATGATTCCCCTCGCGCCTTGAAAATTGTGCGGCTAGTTTTTCCGTATGTACGCCTGTCGCATGCGGATCCCCATCTTCGCGCAACACATTCCTGACCACCCCCGCTGAAGGAGTGTCATGGGAAAGAGCGAGTTCATCAAGCGTACCCACGTACGCAAGTACCGCATCAAACTCCCTTGTGAAGGAGTCCAACGACTCGTCCGGGATCTGGATACGCGCAAGCGCAGCCAATTTTTTAACGTCTTCCGGGGTTGCCATGGGGCCACTCTATCACAGGCCGAGCCGCTTCTTGAACTCTTTCTCGTCGATCACGGAAATGCCAAGCTCGTACGCTTTTGCAAGCTTGCTTCCCGCTTTCTCGCCCGCAAGCACAAAACTTGTCTTCCTCGACACCATGCCGGAAATCTTGGCACCCGCACGCTTAGCTATGGCCTCTGCTCGATCACGTGACAGAGTTGGAAGTGTTCCCGTTACGACGATGGTGAGCCCTTCAAAGGCGCCATCACGATCCGGCAGCGCAACTCGAGACACGGAGAGCTCTTCGTTCAGGCGCTCAAGCAGCGCTCGGTGTTCAGGATCATCGAACCACGACGCAACTGCCTGTGTCACGATTGGTCCCACGCCCGGCACCTCCTCAAGATCTTTTCTGTTAGCGTCCTTGAGACGCTTTAGGGTATTGAAGTGTCGCGCCAGAAGTAGTGCGGTCTCCTCACCCACATGATCGATTGAGAGACCGACCAAGAGTCGATTGAGTGGAACACTACGTGCGTCCTTAATCGAATCAATGA
The DNA here is from genome assembly GCA_038062175.1 of Patescibacteria group bacterium. Classification (GTDB taxonomy): domain Bacteria; phylum Patescibacteriota; class Minisyncoccia; order Phycocordibacterales; family Phycocordibacteraceae; genus C7867-001. The sequence goes on along the minus strand of JBBTXR010000001.1, from coordinate 126,322 downwards.
GTTTGCGTGCAGATACGTCTTTGAAGCCCGGAAGCGCGACCACCTGCTCGTAGGTCAGTTTGAATATATCGTCGAAGGAACGCAGCAGTCCCTCCTGCATGAGGAGACGTACCGTCTTTGGACCCATGCCGTCAATATCAAGTGCGGACTTCCCAACAAAGTGGGCGAACTTGCGCTCTTCCTGCACATTCCCCCCACGCACCATACAGCGATGTGCTGCCTCTCCCGGCACACGCTCGATCAGACCATCACCACCACACAGTGGTGAGTGCGTCGGGAACTTCCATTTCTTTTCTTTACCGGTCCGAAATTCAGTCAGTACCTGTACGACCTCAGGAATGATGTCACCGGCCTTCTGGATCACGACGGTGTCCCCTACCCGAATATCCTTTTCTTTGATGAAGTCCTCGTTATGCAAAGTCGCGCGCGCAACGGTGGTGCCTGCAACCGATACCGGACGCAGGTTTGCAACGGGAGTGAGCTTCCCGGTGCGTCCGACCTGGAGCTCGATGCTTTCAACGACGGTAGTGACCTGCTCGGCCGCAAACTTAACCGCAACGGCGTATCGAGGACCCTTACCTGTATACCCAAGCGTCTCCTGCTGCATGCGTGCGTTCACTTTCACCACAATGCCGTCGATCAAGTAGTCCTCCTGTTCACGCTCCGCACCTTCCCACTTCTTCCAGAAGCGAATAATTCCCTCGACGTCGCTCACTCTCCGCTCATGCGGATTTACCGGTAGCCCGAGTTCTCGTAGGTAGGCAAGCTCGGCTTCTTGAGTTACTGGCTTCTTCTCACTCACCTGTTCAACATCATACAAAAACGCATGGAGTGGACGCGCAGCCGTCACGCCCGGATCAAGCTGGCGTACTGAGCCTGCTGCAACATTGCGCGGATTGGCAAATAGGGACTGTCCTTCCTTTTCTCGAACGCGATTCATCTTTTCAAATCCCTTCTTACTCATATAGATTTCGCCCTCGACAATGAGGTCAACGGGACGCGCAAGCGTCTGCGGGATATCTCGAATGGTGCGTATTGCGTGGGTGACATCCTCGCCCACGACACCATCGCCTCGCGTTGCTGCAAGCACAAGTTCCCCACGCTCGTAGGTCAAAATGATGTGGAGACCATCAATCTTTAATTCGCAAACATATTCTGGTTCGTCTGCATCTCCCGCTTTTAGAAGCGCACGACGCACCTTGGTATCGAAACTCCGAATATCTTCTTCGGTGAACGCATCATTCAAGGACCACTGCCGTATGACGTGCCTGGTTTTTCGAAGGACGGCCAGCGGCTTCCCCGCTATTGTCTGAGTCGGCGAAGAAGCAACGACAAGCTCGGGATACTCCCCCTCAAGCTCCGCGAGCTCGCGCTTCAAAGAATCGAGTGCTTCGGGGCTAATCGGAGACTCGTCCTTTTCGTGATACAGCGCCCTATATTTAGCGATGGTTTCTCGCAGCTGTGCGGCACGCAGCCGTACTTCTTCTGAAACGCTCATACCTGTATTGTATGCCGCCTTGCGCGCGGGAGCTACTAGTACGTCACCTTGAGGCCTCGCTCAATACGACGTACATCGGTCGTGTCACAGGAGCTATACCCGTTGGCATAGATAGCGGTTGCTCCAGTGGTGTTTTTCATAACCGTCACACCCGCGCTCGTTCCGGACTCGCAAGGAACACTGAATGTAGAGGTCCGAAGGGCACCTGAGGTTTGAACAGTGACACTGATCGGCGTTGCGCTGTTACAGGTAATACTTGTCGTTGCTACGTCCTGACTGAACGCATTGAACCGCTGATCATGATAGAGACCGCACTCAAGTGCCGAGTCTGCGTTATAAAACGCTATCTGTGAATTCTTAGCAGTTGAGGCGAGAATGAGTTGCTTGTAGGTAACGTCTACAAGTGCAAGACCGACGGAAACTAAGACCGACGTCAGAATGACGGCGATGAGAAGAGTAAACCCGCGAGGTGATTCGGTCATCATAGCCAATTGTAGAGGTAATCGGACACGGTGACCGTACGGGTACGGTGCCCGGAAGCATAGCTTACAGTCACCGAGACTTTCACAACCTTATCTGAACTGCCCTGCACCTCTTCGAGCAGTACCGTACGCCTGAAGCGTGACTGAGCAGCACCACTAGCGAGCTGGGTGTATACATTTGTTGTCGAGTGTATATAGAGCGGCGGGCAGGCACTGGTGCATGCCGCGATCGCCTGAGGTGTTGCATGCCGTGTAGGATCCACTGTGCATCCTCGCGTGGCAAAGCAGTCGGCGCCTTCGCCTGCCGTTGAATCGAGACTATAGAGCCAGTAGCGAGGTGTGGTTGGGTTTGCGAGATTGTACAGATAGTTGTTGTCTCGGATAGCTCGCACGTATTCAAGGCCTTCTTCGGCAAGCGCGGTCGCGACTACCTGATCACGAGCTACATAGGAGGCTGAAAGTGATTGCTGTACAAGCTGGAATGGACCCATGACCGCAAGCAACACTATGGTGATGGCGACTAGGGTCTCGATGAGCGTGAAGGCTTTCATGTCTAAGGAATATCAAGTACACGTTGCACGGCAGTGGTCTGGATTGCAAAATCAATAGCTTTCCCTGCGTCAGTCTTCATTGTACCTTCTACCGAGATGACGACGAATGGTTGAATCCCATCGTCAGGCGCAATCCCTCGTGTATTGAAGCGCAACGTATTGATGGTAATACGCGGATCAGTGAGTGGAATCGCTCGTGCAGTGCACGCAGACGCACTCAGTGCGTCACTACCAGTGCACTGCCCAATCGTGCCGTCACTGCGTCTAATGTATCGCACAGAAGTACCGCTCGCGTCCTTGAAGACAAAGAGATTTCTTACACCAGCCGGCTCATAATCTCTACCCGTACGAATATTGCGAGACATACTCTCAACAGCAAATGAAAGGTTCGCAACGAGCTGATTAGTAGCACGAGCCTGACGATCGTAACTAATGAGGGCAAGATAGACACCCATCACAATCATCATCACCATACTAAAGAGACCCACCGCAACAATGAGTTCAAGTAATGTATATCCTCTCGGTGACTTGGTTAGATATGTCATGAGCAATCTCCAACTGCTATCTGCCCCACTTTCGATACCGTAATGCAGCGTTCTGCCTCACCATCAGGAGAGCGCAAGTAAATCGTTGCATTAGTGAGCCGACGCAGATTCCCGTTTTGCATGATGCCGAATATCACAGTATCGGTCGACGGACGCATGAAGGTGATATGCATCGTCTCGAAGTCAACACCCGAACAGCGTACCTCACCACCTCCCCACTCTCCGCCACAGAAACGATAGATCTCGTATCCACGATTGAGCGTGTAAGTTCTAACGAGCTCTGCGGGTGTTGCCGAAGGGTCATAGATACAATCGCCTGGATGCGAGTCCGGCGATGTCTCGTCTGGCGGATGTCCGGGACAAAGCGCCGACTGATCATTTCCAGGCTTCACCGGATTTGTATCTGCAAAAAGTACATATGCACTGGGAGTCTGTGACGAGAAGCGAATACCGTATCCTGCGTTATACACGCCTGGAGTTACCGATCGACTCGACAGTCCAAAGGACTGGGCTTCACGCAACGAGAACGCGATCGTATATGCGGTATCGGTAAGGATAAGTGAACGATTGAAAGCGCCCTGCCCCGTAACCGCGACCGTGGTCACGATCACGATAATAAAAAGCACGACCATCATCTCTACGAGAGTGAATCCGCGCATGGAAACTATCTTGTTCGTATTCAAAGGAGAAAGGGATTCCATTGCGTAAAGTAGGCGAGTAGGTACCCAGCAGCGAGAAACGGCACGAAGGGTACTTCAATACCCATTCTAGGCCCTTCCCGCCGGCATACCAATATAGCGATTCCGCATAACGCCCCAATCCAGAAGGAGAAAAGAAGACCTGAGAAGGCACTTCCAAACCCCACCAACAGCGAGAGTGCGAGTGCAATCGGACTGTCACCGAGACCCATGAGTCGCCCCGAGGAGAGCGCGTGAAGGAGGAAGAATGCAAGTCCAATCACACCAGCGAATAGGAGCGAGAGTCCAAAATCCATCAGATCAAAAGACGCTGCATATGCAAACGCAGTCGAAAGCAGCACTAATGTCGTCGACGCTGCAACCGGTACGACCGTATGTCGAAGATCGTAGAGGACGATATACAGGAGTACGCAGAGCGCAGCTAAGAAAAGACCGAGCAACACACTGAGTCCGAACACGCTATAGGAAAGGGCAAAGAGGCCCGCGAGCATCATCTCACTCACTAGATACATAAGTGGGAGCCGTATTCCACAATGGCCACAACGTCCGTAGGTTGAAAGCCATGACGCAACAGGGATGAGATCAAGTAGACCAAGTGCCGTCGAGCAAGAGTTGCATTTCGAGCGATCGTTTGTCCACGACTCGCCCGTATGTGTGCGCTCAACCAACACACCAACAAAACTTGCGAGTATGGCACCGAGAACTGCAAATCCGATTGTGTAGATATCCATACTACTCACAGATTAACTCCCCCGCTCCGAGAAATGATGTATCAGAGGTTGTTGCATTGCCCATGCTATCGATACAATAAAATCCTTCGGTTTTTAGCGCGACCTCAGTTGCCCAATCATCCGGAGTTGCATTACAGGTACCATCCGTAAGGGTGGTGGGACCGGTACCGATGGTTGAACCCCCCGTCACAAAGACCGCTGCAGAGATAAGGGTATAGACGGTATCAACCCCACCAACTGCTCCCGTGTTATCACAAAGACCGTTGTAACTATTGCCGTTAGCCTCATGGTAGAGCTGTGCCTGGGAACGCACTGACGAAAGGTTAGAGCGGACGGCTGCATCCTGAGCGCGATCACGTGCGGTATTTAACGACCCCAGCACCACCGAAGAAAGAATGCCGAGAATGGCGACAACGACGAGGAGCTCGATGAGGGTGAAACCGGAAGATGATCTCATGGCTCAAGTATAGCCTAATAAAATAAGCTGGGAGGCTTCATCAACAACAAACAAAGCCCCTGCGGGGCTTTGTTGTTTCGAACTATGACGAGTGCCTACGAGCAAGTGAAGTCCGTAATAACCGGCTGTGTGGCCAGCTCGATGGTATTTGCATACCCAGCAGAGTCAACACAGTACCAGTCGTTCACCGTGTCGCCATCGCCCGCCTTAAGCTGGACAACGGCTGCCCATGCACTGGCGCTTGCCTGGCAGGCATTCGCAAGTGTGACACTGCTTCCTGCTGCGGTGAGAGCTGCAGTGACACTGTCGCCAATGACGTTTGCGCCGGTAGCTGCACAGACACTAGTAGGTGCTACCGAGCTGGTGTACGCATTGTTTTTACTATCGTAATAAATTTCAGCCTCCGCACGTGCTGCGGAAAGGTTCGACTTGATGGCCGCATCCGCACCCTTGTTTCGCGCGGTATTGAGAGATGCGAGCACCACCGACGAGAGAATGCCGATGATAGCGATAACGACGAGGAGCTCGATGAGGGTGAAACCTCGGAGGTGTCCTTGTCGAACGCTGGTAGATGCGAGATTCATAATTGGTGAAATGTAAGGATTACGCGGCGAGTAAATATCCGCTGTATGTATTGTACGTGAATGCACCCCCTCCGCTGTAACGTGTGTGGATAAAGAATGTAATGAATAAGAAGAAGCGATAGTGTTTTGCCAATAAGAGTTGAGTCAAGTAATGCAAAAGGCCCCATGCGGGGCCTTTTGCAAATAGAACTCTGCAACAACTATGGACAAGCAAAGTCCGTAATAACCGGCTGTGTGGCCAGCTCGATGGTATTTGCATACCCAGCAGAGTCAACACAGTACCAGTCGTTCACCGTGTCGCCATCGCCCGCCTTAAGCTGGACAACGGCTGCCCATGCACTGGCGCTTGCCTGGCAGGCATTCGCAAGTGTGACACTGCTTCCTGCTGCGGTGAGAGCTGCAGTGACACTGTCGCCAATGACGTTTGCGCCGGTAGCTGCACAGACACTAGTAGGTGCTACCGAGCTGGTGTACGCATTGTTTTTACTATCGTAATAAATTTCAGCCTCCGCACGTGCTGCGGAAAGGTTCGACTTGATGGCCGCATCCGCACCCTTGTTTCGCGCGGTATTGAGAGATGCGAGCACCACCGACGAGAGAATGCCGATGATAGCGATAACGACGAGGAGCTCGATGAGGGTGAAACCTCGGAGGTGTCCTTGTCGAACGCTGGTAGATGCGAGATTCATAATTGGTGAAATGTAAGGATTACGCGGCGAGTAAATATCCGCTGTATGTATTGTACGCGATGCACAGCGACAATACTTGAGCTTTGTGGATACTCGAGCTAGATCGAGCCCGCGAGGTTGTAGATCGGAATGAGTACGGAGGCGAGCAAAATACCCACACCAAGACCAAGGAGCACAATCATCATCGGCTCGATGAGGTCAACGAGGGTGTCGACAGCATTACTGACTTCACGGCGATAGAACTTTGCGAGTGTGGTGAGAATGTTACCAAGCTCACCTGTCTCCTCACCCACGCGCACCATAGCACTCATGATACCGGGAATCTCCTGGTGACGGTTGAGAGCATCTGAGATTGATGCACCACCTTTGACCTGCTCCCCCACATCCTTAAGCACCTCCTCGTAGCGAGCGTTTCCAACCACGGATGCCGTAATCTCCACTGATTCAACAACGGGCACGCCCGACATGAGCATGGTCGCAAAGTTGTCCGCAATACGAGAAAGATAGAGTTTCTCATAGAGGTCACCGATATAGGGTGTTTCAAGTTTGAGATCATCGAAGAACAGTCGTCCGGGCGGGGTCTGCGCATAGCGGAACATAAAGAATCCACCAACCGCGAGTGCGACGAGGAAGAAAGCGCCGTAGTTAACGAGGAACATCGAGAGCGCGATCACGACCTGCGTATAGATAGGAATCTCCTGTCCCGAGTCAATAAGAATCGCACTCACCTTCGGAATCACCATGGTGAGCATGAGTCCCATCACCACAAAGAACACCGCGATCACGAACGCCGGATAGATGAGGGCGTTCTGTGCTTTACTTGCCACCTCGTACGTTCTATCCAAATAGTCGGCAAGATAGCCGAAAGTTTCTGAGAGCTTTCCGGACTCCTCACCCGAACGCACCATGTTCACATAGAAGGTAGTGAACACGCGTGGATGACGCGCCAGTGCCTTACTGATCGGGCTACCTCCCTGAATATCATCTGCCACCTGCGTAAGAACCTCAGCAAGATGCTTGTTCTCAACCTCAGCCGCAAGCAAACGGAACACGCGAAGTGCTGAGACCTGGGCTTCAAACAGTGTTGCGATCTGTCGCGAGAGAATAACCGTATCTTTATTTGATACCGGCTTTAGGAAACTGAACTGAACTTGAAGCGGACCCTTCTTCCCCACCGGCTCGATCGACGAGACGATCAGGTTGCGGCGCTGCAAGGTTGCAACTGCTACGTCCATCGACAGGGCCTCAATCGAGCCTTGGCGCTCATGCCCATCGGTATCAAGTGCTCGGTAGGAGAAAAGCATAAAAGATTAGAGGTAGCGCTCGAAGGTCTTTGGATCCATCGCACGCTCGTACGCATGCTCGATGGTGACCTCGCCCTTGCGGACGAGTTCCGCAAGCGAGCGATCCATATCAATCATGCCTTCCTGACTTGAGGTCTGTACCACCGTTGAAATCTCATGGGTACGTCCCTCACGAATAAGGTTTGCGATCGCACTGTTATTGATCAATAGCTCATACGCCGGAACCTGTCCGCCCGAAATCTTCGGCACCAAACGCTGCGAGAAGATGCCAGCAAGCGAGCCTGCGAGCTGTACACGCACCTGATCCTGCTGATTCGGCGGGAACATATCGATGATACGGTCGATGGTCTGCGCCGCGTTATTGGTGTGCAAGGTCGAAAGCACGAGGTGTCCCGTTTCTGCAGCGGTGACGGCAGCTGAGATGGTCTCGTAGTTACGCATCTCACCCACCATGATTACGTTCACGTCCTCACGGAAGGCAGCAGTGAGTGCTGCCGCGAAGTCAGGGGTATCAATATGCACTTCACGCTGATGAATGAGGGACTTCTTCTGTTCAAAAATGTATTCGACCGGATCCTCAATCGTCACGATGTGCTCGGCACGGGTCTCATTAATGCGATCAATGATAGCGGCAAGCGTGGTTGATTTACCCTGCCCTACCGGTCCTACCACCAAGAAGAAGCCTTGCTGCTTCTGACTGAAGACCTCGAGTACGGGAGGGAGATTGAGCGTCTCAAAGGTACGGATCTCTTTTGGGATAAGTCGCATCGCGATAACAACCGCGCCCTGCACCACGTACCCGTTCACGCGGAAGCGATTGCCGTCGGTGTGAGCGAGTGAGAAGTCGATTGACTGATCGGCTTCAAACTTTCCCCAGGTAGCCTCAGGTGCAATTGATTTCAGTATGCCCGCAGTGTCTGCGGGCGTGAGTACGCTCTCCTGTACAAGAGGCACGAGCGCACCAGCGACACGAATCACCGGCGGTGAGCCTGGTGAGAGATGGAGATCGGATCCTCCTTCTTTTACGACTGTATCGAGTAACCCGGTGATGCGATTGTCGCTCATGCTGTCTTCGTTTCTATGATCTTAATAGTCTCTGAGTACACTTCTGATGGAATGGCTGATGCCTTGATGATATAGCCGTCGGCCTTGAGTTCCTTCGCACGATTCAAATCTGCATCCTGTCCCTGATTGGAGAGGATGATGACCTTCATTCCTTCGCCAAGATTCTCCTTACGGATTACGTCGAGAATATCGAAGCCACTCATACCCGGCATAACCACATCGAGAAGCAGGGCGTTTGGAGCCGGTTTCTCACGAAGCACCGCGAGCAACTCCTCTCCCTTATTAAAGGCGGTCACCTCATGCCCCGCTGCTTTAAATTTCACAGCGTACATGTCGAGGAGAAAACGATCGTCATCGACTAGATAGAGGCGATAGGGGTTCATATAACGGGTTCTTCAGGGGTGGTTGGTGATTCTTCGGTTGCAAAATAGGTCCCGCCGAGTGTGTTCACTTCCTCGAACGGGATCTGGCCCGCGAGTGCTTTAATGATAGCATCCTCGCGCATCGTAAACATGCCCTTGGCGCGAGCGGCAGCAAACACACTCTCCTCATCCGGATGCTTCAGAACTACCTGTTCCAACTCTTTATCCATCTCAAGGAACTCGAACACGGCAAGGCGTCCCCGCGTACCGTTTGGACAGTCTGGTGTTGGTTTTGCATGGTAAATGTCCTTGAATGCGGGGAGATCCTTGCGCGCCTCTTCCGGAAGATCGGCGAATTCCTTCGTAAGAAGCTCCCGAATAGAGTCTGAAACCGGAGTCGCTTCCCCTGCCCCCGGGCAGAGCTTACGTACGAGACGCTGACCAACGGCGGCAATCAGGGTAGGAGCGATCAGGTATGGATCCACACCCATATCAATCAAGCGCGGAATCACACCCGCTGCGGTATTAGTGTGAATGGTGGAAAACACAAGGTGACCGGTAAGGGCCGCCTGAATCGCAAGCTGCGCCGTCTCCTTATCACGGATCTCTCCCACCATAATCACATCCGGGTCCTGACGAAGAATGGAGCGGAGTCCCGAAGCGAAAGTGTAGCCAATCTCCGGGCGTACCTGTGACTGCGCCACTCCCGGAATCTCATACTCCACCGGATCTTCCACCGACACGACGTTCACCGTCTCACGATCAAGTGCTGAGAGCATAGCGAACAAGGTCGTCGACTTACCCGAACCGGTCGGACCTGCAACCAAGATGATGCCGTAGGGCTGACGGATGATGTCCTTTACTTTCTCAAGGTCGGCGGCAGAAAGACCAAGATCGTCGAGTGTCTCAATAGACTTTGCCCGGTCCAAGATACGCATCACAACTTTTTCTCCGCCTGACGTCGGGAAGGTCGACACGCGGAAGTCGATCCGCCTGCCTTCAACAGTAGCCGAGAAGCGACCATCCTGTGGCTTACGCTTTTCATCAAGACGCATCTGCGAAAGGATCTTGATGCGAGCAACGACCGCCGGATGCACTTTGGCAGGAAGCTCAAGTGAGGTATGCAACTCACCATCCATACGGAACCTGACGCGCGTCTTCTCATCAGTAGGCTCGATATGAATATCGGACGCTCCGCCCTCAACTGCATACCGGAGCACAGTCGCCACGATCTTGGTGACCGGCGCATCTGCCTTAATTGCCTCTTGTTCCACCGCAGCGTCCCCCGCCTTATCCTGCTGCTGGTCTATCTCAAGCGATCCCTCGTATTCGGTAAGCGCCTCCCCCACCTCTCCGGAAAGATCCTCATATTCTTTGAGTACTCTATCGAAATCCGTCTCACTAATAAGATAGAGCTTGTACGGCATCCCTACACGTGTGGAGATGAACTGGAGCGCATCGAGCGCCTCAAGGTTATCAGGATCGATGATACCGACATCAAGCGCCGCATCCTTGATGGAAAGCGGCACAAAGCCGTAATGCCTGGCCGATTCCTCAGGAATAAACTCTAGTACTTCATGCGGGATATCCTGCGACGGCAGAATACGGAATGGCAGATCGTAGTGCTTACCTTTTACGGTTAGCATCTGCTCGGTGGAGATGCCGCGTTTCTCAAGCAACGTCTCAACCGATGTTGCCGACCCCTTGGCTTCAGCAGTGATCGCAGCGACATCCTCCCCGGTTAGGAGTTTTGCATCGACGAGTAGCGAAAGGATGTTCATGAGATGCGCCATACGTTCCAGCACGGAACGTTCACCCGTTCATGATAACGCACAACTCTCGCGTGACTGCCTTCGCTACTGTGGTTAGCGCCCAATCGGTGAGAACGGATTACTCCGACCAACTGGTTCTGGAGTGATTGCCGTGTTGATATTTACGAGCGAAGTAAAACGAGGATCGGAAAGAACGCTTGCATCAAAGGCGATCGAATCAAGTTCACTTGCAAGCGTAATAAAATTCGCCTCACTTTCGGTCGTTGCCGGATCCGAGACAGTAATGGTCTCATCGGTACCATCATTCATCAGCGTGTATGCAATCGCTGCGATTACAACGATCGCAAGGATGATGCCGATAGCGACGGTGCGGGAGATATGAAGCGAGTTGAGGTTCATAGGTATTAGCGAAGCCAGTAGAGGCGGAAGGTCATATCGTAGGTATACGCACCTGCCGCGTTAGCGGCGATAGAAAGGTTAACCAAGTCGAGCGGGCGAAGACTGCTCTCGGCAGCACTCAAAAATGCACGGAAGGACTCATAACTACCGGTGCCACTAGTCGTAAGTTCGATCGAACCAACCGGGGTCTCCTCTGGAATAACAATGCCATCTACCGGTACCTGCTCGACCGGCTCGGCCATGGTGAATTCAGAGAGTGAAAGACCTGCCTGAGATGCAAGGGCATCAAGATCAAGTATGAGTTGCACGTTATCTGCGCCATTTGGGAGGAAAGACTCAAGAAGCACGATCGATGCAGGAGGAATCTTCGCGCGTTCCTCAACGAGTTGTTGCTGCTTCTCCCTGAAACGATCGGCAGCCTCAAGCGCACTTTCATAACTCTTAATCTCCTGCTTAACTGCGGCGATAGGACCCGACATGGTCGGATTGATATACCCGAAGAAGAGTCCGAGGGCGATAAGGATGGCGACGATAGGGAGGAGACGTGACATAGGCTATGGCGTAGTAGTGGTATCCGTTTGTTCTTGAGGCAACGACGTATTCGTGGTGTCGACTTGCTCTGGAGCTAGCGGGGTACCCTCCCAAGCGATAAGTGATGGATGGATGACCGCCTGGAGCGAGAACGTAACGACACCCGTTGGAAGCGCTCTGATGTCTGAGAAAATAGCCTCGCGGATGCGTCGCTCAGCTGCAAATGCCGCTGACTGTGCTGCAAGCGCGTTAAAGCTCTGTGCTGTACCTTCAAGCGTCAGTTTCGTGTCTCCCGTATCAGTAATACTCAACTCAAGTGACTGGAAGGAAACGGTCTGAAGCGTGAGTGTCTCGAGTACTGCGAAGAAACGTGAGAGGGATATGTGCTCATCAAGGAGTTTCTCGGTAGCATCGAGTCGTGCCTGCAAACGAAGAAATTCATCTACCGTCTCACGGTTAATACTTGCTTCGGCAGCTGCGAGCTCCGCTGCCTTCTTGTCGCGAACCGATTCGAGAATCTGTTCATAGGCAAACGTTGCGCCAGCACCAACGACTGCAAGCCCCATGACAATCAGAGAGATAGTAAGAAAAAGACTTCCGCTGCCACGCTTCGCACGCCGTGTCGTTGCAACGGGCTGCTTCGGAACAAACGAAGTTGGTACGGTTGGAGGGAGTGCCACGGTATTAGTATACGCGTCTCGTATGCAAAGTACCTGCCGTTATACACACGACTGACTATTCGAGCTCTTCGAGCTTGCGGAGTGCAAGACCAACCGCAACAGCAAACTCAGGCCCGATCTCCTTGAGGACCGGCTGCATGAACGCAGGAGACTGCGCTTTGCTAAACGGATCGGCAAGCTGCACGGGTACTGAAAAGAAAGACTTAGCGTAGCTTGAAAGTTCTTTGGTGACGCCACCACCCCCCGTAAGGATAAGTGCAGACACTGACTTTCCTGCTCCCACCTCATACTGCGCCATAGCCCGTTTTGCTTCCTCGAAAATACGTGAGAATACCAACTCAATTGTCTTACGATCGTACTGAACTCCTTCGGTATTAAAGCCGTGCTCCTTCTTCAGAATTTCCGCCTTGGCGATCGGCATATCATGCGCGGTCGCAATCGTGCGTGTCACATCCTGACCACCCTTCGGAATGTTATGCGAGAGCGCAACTACTCCATGCTCTACGACATACACCTTCGTCGCAGACGCACCGATATCAAGCACCAATACCGGCTTCACTGGCTCATCCACAACTGAACGGATAGTACTGAAGATCTCAATCTCATAGAAAGATGCGGTGAGTTCAGCCCCATTCACGACCTGCTCAAGGAGCTTGAGCTCGTCGTTATGCACCGCGACTAGGAGCACGTCGACTTTCTGCGGCGCTTCTGCCTGCGTCTGCTGCCCTTCTGGAATAGGTCGGGGAAGAATAAACCAATCAAGCTGCACTTCGGAGACGGGTACAGGGATGTACTTCCTCGCTTCGAGCTCGATCACCGTCTTCTGTTCAGCTTCATTCTCGCGATACGGGAGTGAGACGAGCGTGAGCAACGAACGAGAGAATGGAATGGAAATACCAGCCTCCTTCGTCGTTACATTCGCCTCACGAAGAAGATCCTTTAAAGATTCTGCGATAGTGGCAGCCGGTAAATTCGTTGCGGTTCCCACTTCTCCCCCAGAGTAAGGGGCAAGTGCGAGTTCACCGTAGGTTTCCAAAATGGCAGTGCCGCCTTCACGTCGCAGCTGCACCACCTTCAAAGACGACGAACCGACATCAATGCCGATTACGCTCTGTGATTTTTTGGTTGATGAAAACAGCTTTGAGAAAAAGCCCATGTAGCGATTGTATCATGCAGGTATATGCGGCTTCTTTCTCTAATACTCGATATCCTCTTCCCCTTACGGGATACGGAAGCGCTCGTGCGCAGCACAACCCGAGAAGATCTTCTGATACTTATGAAGCCCGAGATGCAAGGCTCCCGCACCACCCTCCTCCCCTACCGACACCCACGTGTACGCGCCTGTATCCTGGAAGCAAAATTCAAGGGTAATAGTCATGCGCAACAGCTCCTCGGAGAGGTATTACGTACCTATATAAAGAACGCGTCGGTGATAGTGCTGCCCATCCCCCTTGGATCAAAGCGAAAGAAGGAACGCGGCTATAACCAGGTAGAAGAGATCGCAAAGAGAAGTGGTCTTCTTGTGAACACTCATATATTGAAGCGCACGAGGGAGACCCTGCCACAAACCGAGCAGTCAGGCAGAAATCGCAAGGAGAATGTGAGGGACGCTTTTGTAGCGACAGATATTGATCCTTCAACCCCTTACCTCGTCCTTGATGACGTGATGACCACTGGTTCAACGTTACGAGAGGCCGCGATGGCGCTTAGATCCGCGGGCACAAAGAGAATTGAGCTACTCGCTCTTGCTCATTAAATGGCGAAAACGAGTACTAAATGATAATTTGAAACACACGAGGAGTCGTGGCTGAGTGGTCGAAAGCGCGTCACTGCTAATGACGTAGGGGTGTTAAAGCCCCTCCAGGGTTCGAATCCCTGCGACTCCGCAACGTTGTGCTCGCATAGCGTTTAATGAAAAACCACATGAACAGTTGGGTTAAAAAGATCATACTCATACTTCTGGGCATATTTGCCCTCATCGGCCTCGCTTTCACTGCGGTATTTATCGCCATGCAGTTGGGGCTCCTAAATGTCCGCGGTGCGATCGAGGAACGCAACTCGTTCTTCGTCTCTGCAGCGGCAGTGCATGCACCAGCATCCGCTCCCTGCAATGACACAAAGAAGTCCGAGTGCACATGGCAGGACACGCCGGAATGGAAGGTGGTGGAGGGGGGACTCAGGAAAGATGCAGCGATTATCGAACGCGTCTCTCGTGAGACCGGTGTCGATGCACGCCTGATCGCTGCAACCGTCATCCCTGAGCAGATTCGGTTTTTCACCTCTGAACGCGAAGTGTTCAAGCGATACTTTGAACCACTTAAGATCCTCGGTTCCCTTTCGCAGTTCTCTCTTGGTGTCTCAGGCATCAAGCAGGAAACGGCGCGGGAGATTGAGCGACATGCGCGTGACGCGACTTCTCCGTTTTACCCAGGCCCTACCTACGCTGCACTTATTGCATACCCCGAAGGAGTCGATGAGGATGCTGAACTTTACAACCGTCTCACTGACGCAAAAAATCACTACTACTCCTATCTCTACACCGCACTTTATCTTCGAGAGATCGAGGCGCAGTGGCAGGCTGCGGGACACTCGCTTATAGGAAAGCCGGAGATTCTGGTGACACTCTTTAATATTGGATTTGAACGCTCGAACCCAAACGCTTCTCCGCAGGCCGCAGGTGCCGCAATTAGCGTAGGAGGCAGGTCCTATCCGTTTGGCGTGTTAGGTGGTGAGTTCTATCGCTCTGACGAGCTCTTAGACGTCTTTCCTCGTTAGCTTCATACAGCACTCATACCAAAGCATCTACGATGCAGGGGTATGAAAAATAAATCGGTAAGCATGGAGCGCGCACTTGCACGCACCACTACAAAGCAGACCATCGTCGAACGTATCGCAGCAATACTTGATCTGCGTATGCCAGAGCGCTCCGTACGAGAACAGCGACCGCACTGGGCGCATCTTCCGCCGCTTACCGCCTAACTATCCCCGCAGCAGATACGTGACGCGAGGTATATAGTATCGGTACACTTGTTACCTATAATTATTCCGTCTATGAATGCTCGATTGCTTTGGATACTTATTATCGTCGTCATCGTTATTGTCGGTGCTTGGTTTGCCTTTGGTCGCACCATGGAGCCGACCGCAGAAGAGATGGCGACCACCACTCCTACCGGCACGGTTGAGCAGCCGTCTGGAACTACTCTGGAGTCCACGACGATCACCTATAGCGATACAGGGTTCTCCCCTTCATCCGTTCGGGTTGCCGTGGGTGATACGGTCACATTTACAAATACCTCAAGCGGCGACATGTGGGTCGGTGCGGATGAACACCCTACACACACGAACTACGACGGCACATCGACTCGTGAGCACTGTGCCGACGGAACGAACACCAACGGATCCTTCGATCAGTGCGTACGCTCAGCACCGAACACCACCTGGAGCTATACCTTTACCAAGGCCGGCTCCTTCGACTACCACAACCATGCACGCGCAGCACATGGCGGCACGGTGGTTGTAGAGTAGCCCTATGCGTGTCCCGCTTGCCGAACTCCTCCTACGCCTCGGGGTTGCGTTCTCTTTCCTATATCCCCCGATTGCAGCTTTCTTTGATCCTGACTCTTGGCTTGGGTACTTCCCTGCCTTTATCCCAGCGTCGATGACGGCACTGCATGTCTTTGGTGCCATCGAGATCGTGATCGCACTCTGGATTCTCTTTGGAAAGCGCATCTGGATTCCAAGCGCGGCTGCCGCAGCCATGCTACTTGCGATTGTTATCTTCAATCTTGGTCAGTTTGACGTGCTCTTCCGAGATGTATCGATTGCGCTTATGGCACTAGCGCTTGTGTGGATGCACTTCCCTCGTCGCACATGATAATTCCCCCTGAAGAAAAGTGTGCAGGCGGGATCGCACTTGGAGACCATGGCACGATTGCTCTCGTGAAAAGCCGTGCAAGCGGTACGTGGCTATTTCCCAAGGGACGTATTGAACCAGGCGAAACCGATGAAGAGGCAGCACGACGCGAAATTGCCGAAGAGACCGGTCTTACCGATCTTGAGTACATTGATGATCTTGGAGTATTCCACCGCCCCTACGATCAGTATGACGGGGTGATACGACCCGGAAAGGAAATACGCATGTTCCTGTTTGCCGCAGCATCAAAAAGCGAACTGGCACCGACCAAAGAAATCGATGATGCACAGTGGACATCACTCTCACGTATCATGAACGTTCTTGGTGTCGGGGAACGTCCTGAACGTTTTGCGGCCGACCGCGCCTGGTTCACCACCGTCTTCGAACGCGTGCGGCACGCAATCCAGCGCGACTAGCGAATCGCAGCTGCAACTGCTTTCACCACCCTCTTATCGAGAATATCGGGGATGATCTTTGTTGCTGTTGGCTTTATAACCAATGCTGCAAGTGCTTTTGCCGCACGGAGCTTTGATTCATCAGTAATACGCGTCACTCCTTTATCAAGCGCACCTCGGAACACACCCGGGAACACGAGGGCGTTATTAATCTGATTTGCAAAGTCAGACCGCCCCGTTGCCGTTACCGCCGCACCCCCCTTCCTTGCTTCCTCAGGGAGAATCTCCGGAACGGGATTGGAGAGCGCGAACACAATTGATTTGTCTGCCATAAGTGCAATATCGTCAGCGGTAAGGAGATTAGGTCCTGAGACTCCGATGAATACATCAGACTCAATGAGCGCAGTCTTCAGATCTCCTCCCTCTTCCGCGAAGATGAGTTTGTCCTCGATCAACTTTCTTTTTGTACTATTTAAATCCTTTCGTGCGTCCCAGATGATACCTTCGCGATCGACGGCGATGATGTTCACGCCAGGGGCGTAGCGCTTCAAAAGTCTGATGATTGCGACACCCGCAGCCCCTACTCCTGCAATCGTGATCCAGGAGCCATTCCATTTCTTTCCAACCACCTGCATCGCATTAATGAGGCCTGCGAGCACCACGATTGCCGTGCCATGCTGATCGTCATGCATCACGGGAATATCGAGTGCCTCGATAAGCCTACGCTCGATCTCAAAGCATTCAGGCGCCTTGAAGTCTTCGAGGTTAATACCGCCCCACCCAGGAGCGATGGCGGTGATGGTCTTCACGATCTCATCCACGTTCTGGGTGTTGAGAACAATCGGCCATGCATCAATGCCGCCAAGCTCACGGAAGATGAGTGCCTTTCCTTCCATCACCGGTAGTGCGCCATACGGACCAATGTTCCCCAGACCAAGCACCGCAGAGCCGTCGGAGATGACCGCAACTGAATTCTTCTTCACTGACATTGCTCGCGTGTCCTTGGGGTTCTTCGCAAGATGCATGGACGCTGCACCCACACCCGGAGTGTAGTAGAGCGCAAAGGCCTCTTTCGTGTTCATCTTCACTCGTGACCGTGTCTCGATACGAGCACCGGTTTTTTTGAACGCGTCGACGATCTGCTTCGGGTTCTTCTTCATGCGAAGAAGTATATAGGTAAATGAAAAAGCCGCCTCTGTGGACGGCTTTTCCTTATTTACAAAGCGCTGCGAGTGCTTTCCCGGTTGCAGGACCTACCAGACCATATCCCGTACTTCCCTCAGTGGTGATCTTGTTCTTCAACTGGAAGGCCTTAACCGCTTTATCGGTTGCCGGGCCAAAGTATCCGGTTACCTTCCCTTCTGGATAGATGGTCTTGTCCTGCGCAAGAATCTTCTGAAGACGAGTCACCTCGCCCTTGGTATCAGCGTCAGTGCTATCGAGCTCAAGCGTGGTGGTGAACGGAGTGCAGGAGGTGTTTGTGACTACCGAAGTGGTAGGCGCAGCAGGAGCAGGAGTGATAGTTACAGGCGCCGCTACCACCGGTTCAGGAGTGAATCCGATGCTATAGGTCGCGTTCAGCGCGTTGCGCGTAGCCGCATCGAGTGTGCCGCTTACCGTGATGCCTTTCGCACTCTGATATGCCTTGAGCGCATCGGTCACGCATGCAGACATTTTCCCATCGATCGGACAGTTGATGAGAGTCGATGGCGCAGGTGGATAAAATCCTTCCTGCTTGAGTGCATGCTGGAGTGCGTAGAGCGGAACGGTCGCCTCACTTGTAGTAGTCGTTGTCGTGCCAACAAGAGCGGACGCAAATGGTAGCCCGCCTGCCTGCGCGACTACGTCACCGGTCCAGGTGTATGGAAGTACACGAGTGCTGTAGGTGCCTCCTGCGTTTCGTCCAAAGAAATCAGCGAGTCCTCGTGCCGTCTGGTAGGCGTAGTCGCTAAAGACTATGTCGCGGACTCCTGCCTCGATAAACTTAGGCTCGTAAATGTAGCCGTATTCAATAAGAACGCTTGGAACGGCAGAGGTGTTGTGCGAGCCAAGCGCAATCAGCTCCTGGTCCTCAACAATACCCTTGTCCTCAATCGCAAGAGTCGACTTTGCCGCTATGTCTGTGAGTCGATCAAATACCTCTTCTGCAATTTCTATAGACGCATCAGAATTACCAAATTCCTGGTACGGCACATAGATGGAGAGACCAGTGTAAGCACCAGGCGCGTCCGCGCTTCGGCCACCCGCATCATTGAGATGCACATGGATCATGAGATCAACGTCGTTTTCATTACTCCACTTGGTGATGCCATAAAGGCGATATGCCACATCGTTTGGTGCAGCGTTGTGTCCTGCCTGCTCCTCATTCTCATCTGCCTTTCCGCGCTTCAAAAGCCGCTTGAATTCCTTCTTGTGGGTCGCAACGAACTTTTCAATTGCCTTCTCGTTACGATCAAAGTACCGCTCGAGCGTACTATTCCAGTCAGTCTCGTCACGCGCGACGATGACTTCGATATTGGGGTCAGCTCGGAGCTCGGTCGCAAGCTTTTCTGAAAGCATGACCACGAGTTCACGCTCGTAGTATCCCTGGTACTGTGCACCACCATACGTAGGCTCGTGTCCCGGCACCACCATGATACGCACCTTGTCGCCACCTGCCTGCGCTTCCTCGTAGGCAGTCTGTAGATCCTCAACGGTGAGTGCGCTTGCTCCGGCAAGTTTCGGCTTTGATGCCGCTTGGAGATACGACATCGGGAACGCAAACAGAAACGATGCGATCAAAAGGACCGTGAGAGCGATTGACCAGTGGCGTGCGTACCGAGACATATAGATCACTATACGTCATATGACGATGAAGAACTGATGTTCTTTCCGAAAAGCGTATACTGCTCCTGCATGCACCCCTTCGATTCCATCGAAAAGCACTTTACCCGCCTGAAGCCCGACCAGAAGAAAGCGCTCGGCAAGCTCGGCATTGAAACGGTCCGGGACCTCCTCTATCACTTCCCTGCGCGCTATGAGTCGGCAGGCCCTACGGGCACGATCGCGGGAGCTGCGACCGGTACCGACGTGACACTCTATGGAACGGTGAGGAAACCCGAAACCCGTAAGGCGTGGAAGAGCCGTAGACCCATTGCCGAAGCCTGGCTTGAAGACGCATCAGGGCGCATCAAGCTCATGTGGTTTAACCAGCCCTACATCGCCAAGACCCTTGCCGACGGCATGGTCGTAAAGGCAACTGGAAAAGTTACGGGAGAAGGCGCAAAGCGCTATCTTGCGAACCCTGAGATTGACCGTACCCCAGTCACGAGCGAAGACGTACACGACACCCTTTTTACGGATGCGACTGGTGAGGCAGAGCACACCCTCTATGCCATATACCCTGAATCCAAAGGAATCTCCTCTCTTTGGTTCCTGCATGCGCAGAAGCGTCTCTTTGAAGGTGGACTGCATGAGGTGACATCCGATCCAATCCCTAAAGAGATACTTGAACGCTACAACCTCCCCTCCCTTTCAACCGCGCTCATATGGATGCATGCGCCCAAGAAACTTGAAGATGCACAGGTAGCACGCAAACGGTTTGCCTTTGAAGAAGTATTCGCGATCCAGCTTGGCATGCAGCGCGAGAAACTCACTGCCGTCAAAGAGAAGGCGCTCTCGGTTGAAGTAGATCGAGGAGCATTGAATGAATTCATCGCTTCCTTCCCCTTCCCGCCGACAAAAGCTCAGTCACGCTCAATCGAGAGTGTCGTACTCGACTTCGAGCAGTCGCATCCGATGCGACGCCTTCTTGAGGGCGATGTGGGTAGCGGAAAGACCGCCGTTGCTGCATCTACCGCATACATGGTCGCAACCTCTCGACCACCAGGGAGAAAGAGCGGAACGCTCCAGGTCGCCTACATGTGTCCGACCGAAATCCTCGCCAAGCAGCACTTCTCTACCTTCGTTTCCTACTTCAAGGATCACCCAATACCTATTGGTCTTATCACAGGCAGCGAATGCCGGAAGTTCCCCTCCAAGATTAGAAAGGAAGAATCTACGAAAGTATCGAGGGCGCAGTTTAGTAAGTGGGTAAAAAATGGCGAGATACCGATCGTGATCGGCACCCATGCACTTGTCTACAAATCTCTTGAGTTCCAGAATCTTGCGTACGCCATCATCGACGAGCAACATCGCTTTGGTAAGGCGCATCGGCAAAAGCTCGTGAAGAAGGATGGAATCTCTCCGCACCTTCTTTCCATGACCGCGACTCCTATTCCCCGCACCCTCGCACTCACCATCTATGGAGATCTTGATATTTCCTTGCTTGATGAGATGCCGGCCGGTCGTAAACCCGTTATTACCGAGATCATTGATCCGAAGACCCGCGAGAAGGCGTATGAGCGGGTCCGAAGCGAACTAGCAGAAGGTCGCCAAGCGTATGTCATCTGTCCCCGCATCGACGAACCGGACCCTACAAAAGAAATGGCGATACAGGCACGGTCTGTGAAAGCAGAGGCAGAACGCTTAAAACGTGAAGTATTCCCCGAGGCCGCGATTGATATCTTGCACAGCAAGATGACGCCGAAGGATAAAGAGGATGTGATGAATCGCTTTGAAAAGAATGAGGTGCAGATACTGGTGGCGACTTCGGTCGTTGAGGTCGGTGTGAATGTACCGAACGCGACGGTGATCCTGATAGAAGGCGCAGAACGCTTTGGCCTTGCTCAGTTGCATCAGCTACGCGGCCGCGTGATCCGCTCCTCGCAACAAGCATACTGTTTCGCGCTTCCCGAAAAGTCCTCCGGTCAAACCAAAGATCGTCTCAAGGCACTCGTCACCGCAAAGAATGGCTTTGAGCTTGCTGAGTATGATCTCGCGCTTCGAGGATCGGGAGAACTGTATGGCGCACGTCAGTGGGGTGTGTCGGACATTGCGATGGAGGCATTGAAGAACATAAAGATGGTGGAGGCCGCGAGAACCGAAGCTGCACGACTTATCCAAGAGGACCCTGATCTTACTCAGTACCCTGCCCTGAAGGAGCTTGCTCGTGAGGTAATGGAGCACGTGCATCCGGAATAGAAGAAGGGCCCTGACTTTCGCCAGGACCCAGCTTACGATAATCAATCAACCTGCATGAGCTTCCCGTCAAAGCCCGGCTCATCCCAGACGGCGATATAATAAGACTCGCCGCCGAACCGAACCTCGAGAAATGGATCCGGGTCGTTCACGAATCGCCCGACCGAATCGATGATTCGAAACCAGGGCCCATGCTCTCTATGAAGCGTATGAACAAGGAATCGAATTCCAGGTAACGCCTCGCGGACACGAAGCACCAACTGGAGAAGCTCGCGAGGAAGAAGATCAGACTTCCTGCTTAAACCGCTACCTAGATGCTGGATGCCGTCCACACTCCACGAGCGCCGCGGAATGAGGGCATGTTCAGCCCAGGTGAGAAAGAGTCCGATTCCGAACATAAGACTCCACCACGGATCAATCACCGCCTCGATCTTCGGCTCGCGCCAGTTCGAGATCAGGACGATCGCTATCGCCAGTCCGCCGACGAGCATCAGTGGGATGCCGAAGAACTTGGTCACGATGTTGATCAGGTTCCTGACTTCCCTTGCCTTGTACCGATCAACCGATGACCGATCGAGCGGCCGAATACCAAGAGCAGCAAGTGTCTTAAGGAGCACAACATCAGCAGGCATATCGTGCTTCTCTGCATCGACAGCCTGCTTGAGATGCTTATACCCGAGCTTCTGCTCAACCTCCGCAGCGAACCGCTTCCGGTCTTCGAGCATCTTCTGCTCATCATTTACAGCCTTGATGATAGCCGCATGATCATCGATGATGGCTGTGATTTCTTCGGACTTCATCCGTGAAAGCATACGAGCGGACATGACATCCTCCTTATTGTTTCAATCCGGATGAACTAAATCATGTCACTCATATACGGTCAATTTGTGCGCCCGGAGGGACTCGAACCCCCGACCTAGCGTGTATAAGACGCTTGCATCTACCAACTGAGCTACGGGCGCCCCCTTATGGAATCACGGAGGTAGAGTCCGCGCAAACAAGATGGCGGATTCTTTTGAGAGCAGCTTGTACGTACTCGCAGGTATCTCGACTTCCGTAGAGCAGATTGCAGGTACCATGCGTAAACTTTTGTGGATATGTAAGACCGATTCGATTAGATGTTTTGATGTAGGGTTTGCGAAATGCCGCTCTCGGTAGACTGAGCACGTCTGACCAGTACCGCATTTCGGTTTCGATATCCATATCTGCATATAGATGCAGATATACTCGCAAATTTTCCTTTGATACTCCAAGTAGTTGTATCCATTTGATGAAGAAAACTAATACCGCAGGATCAGTATTCGAAATAGCAGTCATTGCGCTCTGAGTCTTACTCCCTTCACCCCAGTAAAGAAATAGACCCGCCAGAAAAATTTCTCGCTCTGAAAGCACTCCAATATCGTTAGCTACACGCTCATACACAGATTTAAGTCGCTTCTCCTTCTTCAGTGCCTTTGTTTCTCTGCATCTTTCTATTCGCTGTTCATTCCATCCTCGGAGCGCACTAATGCGACTCTCTGACAGTGGGTAATCCTGTAGCCATCCACTCAGGGTTCCCTTACTCACTCCCAGCTCTGCCTTTATCTGGCTATAACTCATCTCCCGCATTCGCATTTGGATAGCTCGAGCTTTAAGTTCGCGTTTTGCCATACATATATGATATGAACATTAATGTGCATGGCTGAACTCTATGATTTAAGAGTTCAAATTTTTATAAAGAATTGATAGAGAAAAGCTGAAAATCGCCGGTCCTGGGACCGGCGATTTTCAGCAAGGTTTCTTTCTAGATATCCACCTTCGGTGACTCTTCCTCCTCTTTTGATTTCGGCGTAATGCCGTTTGCAATCAGGAGCTTCTCGAACTCTTCTCGCTCAAGGGTCTCAACTTCGACAAGCTTCATCGCAATTGCATCGAGTGCCTTACGATGATCAACGAGCACTTTGTGCGCTTTCACCTTTGCCTCGTCAATGATGCGGGAGACTTCTGCGTCGATCTGCTTCGCAACCTCCTGCGAATAAGAGGCTCCGGCATTGTTATGATCAGTCGCAAACGCAACAGCACCAATCTTCTCGCTCATACCGTAGCGCGCGACCATATTGCGAGCGAGATCAGCAATCACTGAGAGGTCGTTAGAAGGACCAGTGGTGAGGTCATCGAAGATGAGTTCCTCGGCCACGTATCCTCCGAGTGTTGCTGCGATGTCATCAAGGAATTCCTTCCTCGACTGCATCTTCCTATCTTCAAACGGAAGCTTAAGCGTGTACCCACCTGCGCGACCACGACTGATGATCGAGATCTTGTGCACGGGGTCGGCGTACGGAAGCACGGAGGAAACGAGTGCGTGACCTCCTTCGTGATACGCCGTCACGAGCTTCTCCTTCTTCGAAAGAAGATGCGACTTACGCTCTGGACCAAGCATCACCTTCTCAATGGAGCGTATGAGGTCGTACTGGGTGATCTCCTTGCGATTCTCTCGTGCAGCAAGGATCGCTGCCTCGTTCATGAGTGAGAAGAGTTCCGCACCTGAGAACCCAGGCGTGCGCTCTGCGATCACCTCGAGATTCACGTCAGGACCAAACGGCTTCTTGCGCGAGTGCACGGTCATAATCTCAAGACGATCCTTTCGGTCTGGAAGATCAAGCACCACACGACGGTCAAAGCGACCAGGACGCAGAAGCGCCGGATCAAGCACGTCAGGACGGTTGGTTGCTGCGAGAATGATCACCTTCTCTGACGGATCGAATCCATCCATCTCAACCAGAATCTGGTTCAGGGTCTGCTCGCGCTCGTCGTTTCCGCCACCAACACCGGTGCCACGCACGCGTCCCACCGCATCGATCTCGTCCACGAAGATAATCGCCGGAGCAACCTTCTTCGCCATGTTAAACAGATCACGCACCCGTGACGCTCCCACTCCCACAAACATTTCCACGAACTCAGAACCTGAGATGGAAAAGAACGGCACCCCCGCCTCACCCGCAACGGCGCGTGCAAGCATCGTCTTACCCGTTCCCGGTGCACCCATGAGAAGTATTCCCTTTGGAATACGTGCACCAATGTCGAGGAACTTCTTCGGATTCTTCAAGAAGTCCACAACTTCTGCAAGTTCCTCCTTTGCTTCTTTGGCTCCTGCAACATCTGAGAAGAGGATGCGCTGGGAGGTATCTGCCGGATCGATCATGCGCGCCTTACTCTGTCCGAAGGTAAACGCCTGCATGCCAGCACCCCGTACCTGACGCGTAAGGAACCAGAAGAGAACTGCAAGGAAGATGATCGGGAGCAGAATCGGTGCAAGATTGAAGAACCAGTACTTGAACCCCGACTCGGTTGAAACCGTGATCGGAGTGCGGGTCAGTTCTTCAGGAGTCACCCCATACACTGCAAGCGTATCGGGAAGTCCCTGATCAGGATCCTTCATCGACTTCTTCTCGACGCCCTCAGCATAGGAGAGCTTGAGGGTATTCCCTTCAACCTTGATGGCGGTGATCGCACCCGTCCTCACATCAGAGGCTACCTGCGAAAGCGTGATCTCCTCCTTTGTTCGTCCCGGATCGAAGAAGAGCGAGAACAGACTCATCAGAAGCAGGAACACGAGAACGGTCGATAGGAGATTGCCCATGAACCCAGGCGTACCCGGTCGCATGAACTGGGAACCCTTTCCCTTCAAGGGATCCTTGCCTCCCTTCTTCCCCTGAGTCACTTTCTGCGGTCCTTTCTTGTTTGGAGTGATTGGTGCCATTTTTTGTTCTTAGTAGAGATCACTATACAATAAGCGGAATTGCTATGGAAACGATGAAGAATGAAAAGGTTGCCATTATCACGTCAGGTGGCGGCATGAAATGTGCCTATTCTGCAGGCGCGCTTGTCGCGCTTGCTCGTGAACTCAAAATCACGAATCCCGACATCTTTGTTTCCGCATCGGGCTCGGTGGGTGCCATGTTCTATTACCTCGCAGAGCAATATGACGACATCGAGAAAGCATGGACCAAGTTCATTCCCTCACGTCAGTTCATTCGCTATGCCCCCTTCCCTGCACTTCGTATCAATTATCTAGTAGATACGATCTCAAAGACGTACCTGCCCCTTGATGTTGAGAAAGCAGAGAGTAGCAACACACAATTCTTTGTACCGGTGACCGATACCAAAACCGGAGAAACCAAATTCATCGACAACCATCTCTGGATGAATCCCTACGAGATCATTCGCGCAGCAACCGCGATCCCACTTCTGTACAACGGACACGTGAACCTGGGCGGCAAGTCATACCTTGATGGCGACTTCTCAAGCGGGATGGTGGATTTGATTGATGTGGCGATCAAGGCGGGAGCTACCCGCATTCTCTGCATCACGAACACCGATGCGCCAACCAAGATCGGCAAGTTCATCCTGCGCACCTATGGCGCACTTCTCTCTCCGGGTCTACGAAAAGCAATGCTGCGTGACATGGAGCGAGGTCAAACGATTGAATGGCCGGATGGGATTAAGTTCACCCTCGTCTCCCCCACCTTCACGCTTCCCACAGTGCTCTATAGTCGTGAGCGCAGAAAGGTCGTTGAAGCCTTCACCATGGGATACGAGGACCTGCTCGCTAAACGTGACGAGATCGAGGAGCTCTTCCGCTTATCGCCTGCGCGCGATACCGTAGCTCTATGAGCCTCATAGTAAACAAGAAAGCGGGCCTACGCTTTGAGATCCTCGACACCTATGTCGCGGGCCTTGAGCTCTCAGGTGCCGAAGTAAAGAGCCTGCGCGCCAAGCACGGGTCTCTTGAGGGTGCCCGGGTGATTGTGCGAGGTGGTGAGGCGTATCTCGTTGGCATGACTATCCCGCCGTACCAGGTAAAGAACACCCCTGAGTCGTATGAACCGGAGCGCGTGCGCCGTCTTCTCCTTTCTAAGAAAGAAATCGCAGAACTTGCTGATGCCGAATCGAAAAAGGGGTTGACAACAGTCCCGCTTGAGGTGTATAATATGGGTAGGTATTTAAAGGTGAAGGTCGCTATCGCAAAAGGTAAAGGAAAAGCCGATAAGCGAGAGGACCTGAAGCGTGCTGACGCAAAGCTCGACATGGAGCGAGCATTGCGCGCGAAACGATAAGCGGGCCAGTCGCGTTCTGGACACTCTTCTCCTGACGAGTGTCCAGAACGGGGGTGACCGGCTTTGACGGTCTGTACTTTGAGAGACGTGCGACGCAGCGGAAGTTTGCTGACCGCTATATCAACGCAAACACCAATACTTGCAAACACTTCGAATGCAAGCGTAAAGTCCCCGTACTTCGGTGCTAAGGACTTTGCGTTCGCCTACGCGTAAAAGCTTCGCGCTTTCGCCTATGCGACGTCTTCCCTGCCCGGTTCACGTAGCGGCAGGTGGGGGCGGAATCACCTACGTGATCGATCGACGTTCTCCTAGGCGTTTGATCTAAACAACAGGATTAGGCAGAAGCGTTTTCGCTAGCGTTCCTATGCTTCTGTCGAACAACCAACACTAGCTATGCGTCGTAGACTCGTCCTCAGAAACGGATTCGGACGCGAGTTCGACTCTCGCCACCTCCACATCTAGTAACATTTCGCCCTGAACAAGGGCGAAAATTTTTATAGGCACTGACATTTCTGCAGTTCCATAAGCAAGCTCTCGCAAAACTTAAGTGATTGCGATTTATACCCTCTTCAGATGTAGAACCTTTTTCTCACCGTACTCTCCAATGATCATTAGTTGCATTTGCACATCCGAGGTAGCGAAAAGATAACCACCCTTACCCTTCGACTTATATACCCTTTCATAAGCCGCATTGTATTCCTTCCTTGAAATCAAAAGCTTTGAGCTATTGTTCTGAATTAGGCCCTCAAATTTGAACTCCTGCACGTAATCTCCGAATCCTGGCTCTATCCAAATACCGGTAACAACCCCGTCTTTAACTTCAATTGAAAATGGTATTTCGGAGTCAGAAGTCCAATTTCCAGACACTGCCTCTAAGAGAGCGCCTGGGATATGTCTTGCATCGGCAAATTCGAGAAAAAACTTCCTCTGCACCAAAGCTCTTTTGGTGACCTTCTTCTCAGTATCATCTTCAGCATCTTTCCTTTTTGCGATCTCAGAAACAGCGGAACCTACATTTGGATGAACATCTTCTTTTACCTTTGCCGCATCCAGAATTTCGGTAGCCTCTGTCTCAAATCCTGCGCCCATTAAGCGGTATGCCAGGTTAGCCGAGGCTAATGTACTACCTTCTTCCTCAGCCTTCTTATAATTTTCGACCGACCTGAAGGGCATCTTCAGGTTGTCGTACTGAACAGCGAGATTATTCCTTACCGAGCTATCTTTAGGGTTGATCCTTTTTGCATTGACGTAGTGAAGGAGCGAAAGCTCCTCATATCCACTCTTAGAATAAGCGTACGCAGCATCGAAAAGGAGGCCTGTATTCCCAGGCTTCAAGGCTAGCGCTTTATCCATTACAAAAGCTCTGTTTTCATAATCGTCCTCATTCTCATAAATTTTCCCTAACTCAGCATAAAGTTCTCCCTTGGCAGGATCGGACTCAACCCTTGAGATCATTTCTCCTAAAAGAGTAATCGCGGTCTCCTTTTGACCGTCTCGATAGAGTGCAGAAGCATAATTTCCAGCGAGTGATGTTTTCTCTTCATCACCCAGCGCAAGTGTTTGTGCTATTTCGTAATGAGAAATTGCTCTCTTGAAATCATTTGCGTTCACATAACAATGACCGAGTGCCATATTGACCTCAAATTGCACATCAATGTCTCCGGATATTGATTTCAATTCAACCAAGGCATCGTTATTCCCGAGACCTTGTTTCATCTGTAGGTATATGACTTTCGCCTTTTTCTTGGTCAGATCATCCTCTGCATACTTCAACATTTGCGTGTATGCATATTCGAGTCGATCACGATCCTGGGTGATGATGGCTGCAATGAAGAGTTCTGTACGCCACTCCACGTAAGTACTACGTTCTGCGTCCTCAGCATCGCCTTTCGTATCTTCTTTTTTCTCTTCTTCGTACTCCTTGTCAGAAACTTCGGTCTCCCCCGTATCTGTTGACGCATCCTGGGTTGCCGCATCCCCCGATGAAAGATCCACCATGTCCTTACCAAATCTGGCACGCTTAACATTCTTCAAAAAAACACTGATGGGTTCTCTGAAGAGAAGAAGGGCACTGAGTACTATCACTATTACACTGACGGCACCCCAGAATGGCCCCGAGCGCGCAAGCTCCATCACGAGGTCACTCCAAGGAAATGGATTAGTGGGTGGAATTATGTAAGGACTGGTGGAGGCCGTCTCATGCATAGGTTTGTGCGGTAACTCTACTCTTCATGAACTTTTTTACCATCCCCCCATACATGAGTGTTCTATTGCCTACCTGTGGCTCCTATCGGGTGCTTTACCGTGATAAAACTCGTATTCCCAGCTCTTTAATTAATGCTTCTGACCCAAAGGCAAAGGTTTCTAACTGGTTCCATAATTGATCAGCCATGTCCACCCTATACAGAAGAAAACCGCCCTCGGGCGGTTTTCTTGTTGAATATAGTTTTGACCTTACTCCCCTAGCAACTTCTCAAGCTTATTGAGCTGACTGCTGAATCCTTCAATCATACCCATCGCAACGAGTTGCTCGAGCTGTTCTGCCGAGTCGGTTATGCTGCGAGTAACCAGACGAGTCTTATCTCCCTCTTCAATGAGTTCGACGGTGAACTTCTGCGCAGGCAGAGTTGGATCTACCACTCCATCAACATCAGAGAAGTAATCCTTGGCTGAGAAGCTGGTAGGTTCATCAATCGATTCAAGAACCATGAGACCCCAGGACTCCTTCCCAAACCACTCACCCTGATTCTCATCCACACACTTCATACCGTAATGGATCTTACCACCGGGGACAAAATCAAATTCCTTCACCGTTGTCTCCCATCCCTCAGGACCCCACCAACGGGTAAACCATTGCTTGTCTGCATAGGCCTTCCAGAGCTTCTCCTTTGGCGCATCAAACGATCGTTCGATGGTGAGTATCTTGTTCTCCAGATCTTTGGTGACGTGTACTTTATCCATAGTGTTCTACTTATCTTTGAGTAATGCATCTAACTTGTCGTAGCGGCTTTGCCACATACGTCGATACCGTTCCAGGTACGCATCTGCCTCTTTGAGCGCTTTGGGCGCAAGCGAGATCATATGGTGCCGTCCCTCCTTCCGCTTCTTGATGAGTCCGGCTTCTTCGAGCACCTTCACGTGCTTTGAGACCGCTGCGAAACTCACCTCATGCAGCTCCACCAATTCACCAACGGACCATTCCTTATGCGTTACGCGCTCAAGAATATCCCGACGGATAGGGTCGGAGAGTGAATGGAATACGGTATCCAGGTGCATGGGATGTTTAACCATACGGTTGAATGTTATTCCAGGAGGAATGAAGTGTCAATGAGGCAAAGTGAAGACCCTCGCTTGCGCGAGGGTCAGTTCCGGCAGCTTCTGCAGTCACTTTCGCAGAAGAGGCTCTACCAGAGAAAGATCGTTTTTATGGATGATGACGAGGTCATACCCGCGAATCGTTGCACAGGTTGGAAGTTTCAGATCAAAGCATTCGAACCGCTTACCGTCCCTAGTCGCGCGAAGGAACACGTACCCGAGCCTGCGGGACATCGCGATAATCGGAGTCATATCCCATGGCGTATGCGCGGAGTCATGCCAGAGCACACCAGCACAGAACTCACGCTGCCAGAGTCTGGGAGTCCAAATGCCAAGGCACTCCTTCAAGAACCGGAAGGCATCTACCTGCTCGATAAGTTTATACGTAAGCGAACGGTATAGCTCAAACGGCCGCCGCAACAGTACTAATCCACTACTATCCTTCGGTGAGGCATCAAGCGGTCGCCGATTCCCTTCCGAGGTGTAGAAGACGTGCGGATGCGATGGACCAAAACTATACGCATCTCCATTTAGATATTTAATGCAGCCGGCCACTTCCCGACCGTCTGCATCCACCATTGCGATCATGACGCAGACGAGATGGAGCTGATTATCGATGAGAGCCTGCGTCCCATCTACCGGATCAATCGTGAAGTAGGGGCTTTCCCCATCCCACGGCTTAATCGTTGCATCCGCCTCCTCATGCAGAAATCCGTGATCCGGATAGCGTGCTTTGAGGAACGAGACGACCTCCTTTTGAATTTCTCGGTCAATCCAGGTGCAGAAGTCCTTCCGACCCTGCACCCCCACCTTCATCTCCTTAACGAAAGGGACCTTGTTTTCCTTGATGATCGAAACGGCCAGGTCAGCCGCTTCAAGTAAAGCTTGTTCTTGTTCATCTATCGCCCACTCGCTCATTACTGAGCTCCCCTATTTCCCTGTTCGGCATCACTATAGACGCCGTCCGATGTGAGCATACGGCTTTCGAATGAACGGGAGATGAATGGCCTATACTTAGGCCTATGGCTCAATTCATCGCCGGCATCGTCCTCACCCTCTTGGTGATCCTTGGTTTTAACTACTTCACCCTCGAGGCAAAGCTTGATCGCCCTTGGATCGAAGAACAGTCAAAGACAGCTATTGCAGAAATTAGCGAGGACGAGATCATCATTCGTAACGCTCGTGACTGGACCTACGACGCAACCGGCCCCCTCACCAAAGAATGGGTAGATCTTGCAATCAACCCGAAGGATGTGAAGCAGGTCTGGTTCGTTATCGAACCGTTTGGGGACTGGAAGGCCGTGGGGCATACCTTCCTTACATTTGAATTTAATGATGGCGGAACAATTTCCTTCTCGATAGAAGCAAGGCGTGAAGAGGGCGAGAAGTACGAAGCACTTGCAGGAGCGTTCCGTGCCTACGACCTCTCCTACCAGTGGGGCACTGAGCGCGACTTCATTACCCGTCGCCTGGTGTACCTGAATCATCCGGTACGCATGTACCCGCTTGATTTGCCTCAAGGAGCCGAAGAATCACTCCTGCACTCGCTTGCCGAGGAAACGAATGTGCTCGCAGCAAATCCTCGCTTCTACAATACCCTGACCGCCAACTGCACGAATCTCCTCGCGCAGATCGTAAACAAGCACTACCCCGGCACCCTTCCCCGCCATTACTCCTGGATCCTGACTGGGTACTCCGACACCTACCTCATGCGCGAAGGCTTCATTCAGCTCGAGGACGCCTCTGAAGCAAGAACCCAGATGCGCTATGACCTGACGCAGTATCGAGAAAGCATTGGCTACGCAGGCACGCTTGATCCCTACGCCTTTAGCAAAGTGTTGCGTCTTACCCTTGATGCGAAGGAATAGGAAAAGAGTCCCTCAGCGAGGGACTCTTTTCTTCTTATACTGTCTAGCGCGTTGTCGTCGTTGAGTTATTGATCGTCGACGTTGAGTTGATGATGGTGTTATTCACCACTGGCGGCGGGAGAATAGTGTTGTTTGTGGTATCCCCTGCTGCGTCATCGTTTGCTGTATCGGTCGTTGTCTCCCGATTATCTGCAAACGTAGGGAGGAGGAAGATGAGGAAGAGAACGAGAAGCACGATAACGACCAGTCCGAGGATCCATGCCGTCGAGCCTCCACCTCGATTATCTCCCGGGTTATTTATGATGTCTGCCATATCCGTATATATCAAGTGTTAGTGATCAAACAGGACAATGGTATGACGCTAAGGATGAGCGAAAGGTTAAGATGAAGCCCTCACAAGTGCGAGGGCTTCATCTTTTACGTCAGTATCCCGTATTACTGTCCTGCTGCTGCACCACCGGCACCTGCATCAAGTGCGGGAACCTCAACGTTTACGTTGGTTCCGCCTCCGCCACCTCCTGTTCCAAAGCCAGGCCAAACGAAGAGCGCGATGAGTGCGAGTGCGACCACGACAATGATTGCGGTTACGAGCCCTGCGGTTGCTCCTGCGCCGCTATCTGAATTCCCGGGATTGTTGACTATGGTTGCCATATAGATCTGCCTACGTTATGAGCTGATATGCGCGTACTGTACGACCTAGCGGATGAGAAACAGATTAATGATTTTCGCTTCATCTTCCCTTTCATCCCATTTGGGGTAATGATAGAGGGTAGCGCTGTCACGGAAGCTTTAGGTAGACGTCTCTATCATCCGGAGGGAGCTAATTTGCGAACTAATATTCACCATGGATAACAAACTACGAACCGCTTGGGCTGTTGCTGGCATCTTCGCCGTCCTCTTTATCGTCATGACCGTCATGTGGGCACGCGAGACAGGGGTATTTGGAGGCGACCTTGCTTCGCAGCGCGAGCGCGTGGCTGAAGAGTGCCGCACCGCAGACGACCTTCAGACCGAAGGCTGCCGCGCTGCCCTTGAAGATCTTGCAAGACTTCTCGCACGCTTTGAGAAGCGACTTGAGCGCATGGGTGGGGACGCGACTGACCTAACCGCAACCACCTCTTCGACGGTTGAGTTTACGCAGTAGAACAGGATTCTACTGCGCAACTGAAAAGGCGGCCCCTGGGGGCCGCCTTCAGTAGTTAAATCTTCTTTCGGAATATCTTCCAAGTTGGTCTGGAGAGACTCCGGCACACCTTCCCGAACAGGTTGGATAGGAGTGAAAGGAGATCTTCGTCCTCTTCATCCTTCGCTTCCCATTCGTTTGTTGGAATGAGACGCAATCGATCATCATTCATGGGTATTCTCCCTATCTATCGACACCGTAGCATAGCTACGATGCCTTGAATACCT
The DNA here is from genome assembly GCA_038062175.1 of Patescibacteria group bacterium. Classification (GTDB taxonomy): domain Bacteria; phylum Patescibacteriota; class Minisyncoccia; order Phycocordibacterales; family Phycocordibacteraceae; genus C7867-001. Next base: position 92,919 of record JBBTXR010000001.1, on the reverse strand, counting down.
AACGTTTCCGTGCTATTATCCTTCTACTAATTGCTTTGAGTACCGAACGAGTCAGAATCAATAAGGAGATCCGTGCACGCGAACTCCGTGTCATAGGCGCCGACGGGGGTAACCTCGGCGTTATTTCTGTTGAGGAAGCTCTAAAGGCTGCTGAGGTGGCCGGACTGGACCTCATCGAGATCAGCCCAAACGCCGTCCCGCCCGTTGCGAAAGTGATGGATTATGGTAAGTTTCAGTACGAGCTGAAGAAGAGAGAAAGTGCCCAGCGGGCCAAGGCCAAGGTCTCAGAGACCAAGGAGGTCCAAATAAAGGTGGGTACTGGAGAGAACGACATGCGGTTGAAGGCTAAAAAGGCCGCCGAATGGCTTGAAGAAGGCCATCGGGTCCGTATGGAGCTCTTCCTCAAGGGCCGGTATAAGGGGATGGATGAAGCCTTCCTCAAGACCCGGCTCGAAAAGTTCATGCTCCTGATCCCGCACTCGTACAAGATCGCTGAGCCGGTAACGAGGGCCCCTAAGGGCTTCGCAGCCATCATCGAACGCGATACGAAGGCACCGGTGAAGTCCGCCCCAAAACAAGAAGATACCCATGAAAACAAATAAGTCATACTCAAAGCGCATCCGTTCCACCAAGAACGGTAAGCTGGTAGTGCGTAAGGCGGGCCAGGACCATTTCAACGCTAAGGAGCGTGGACGCACTAAGAACGAGAAGGGTCGCGCGCAGTCACTCACCGTGACCAACCATGTACGCCGCCGCTTCCTTCCCGGAACCCGCCGCCCAAACGGTGGCAAGGTTGCCGTATAACTTTTTAATATATGCCACGAGTAAAAGGAGGAGTCATTTCAGCTAAGCGTCGCAGGAACGTCCTGAAGCGTGCCAAGGGATACCGTCATGGTCGCTCAACTAAGGAGCGCCTTGCAAAGGAGTCTCTGGTCCACGCTGGTAAGAACGCCTTTAACCACCGCCGCGACAAGAAGACTGACTACCGTCAGCTCTGGATCGTTCGCTTGAACGCCGCACTCCGCGAGATGGGCTTCAAGAGCTACAGCACCTTCATCGATGCGAAGACTAAGGCAGGCATCGACCTCGACCGCAAAGTGCTCTCCGAGATTGCTGCAAAGCATCCAGAGACATTCGAACGGATTGTGAAGAAAGTAAGTTAGCTAAAAGGCCCCGGAATCACCGGGGCCTTTTACTACGACACTCGTCTAGAAGAAGACGTCCCAGACGAAGATCCAACCCGGGATAGTGAGTAGTGGTGAAATTAAGATATAAAATCCGACAATAGGATTGATCCCCCGGAATCTATTTCGTACGACAAGATAGACAGATATCATGGAATCCACAAACCACATAAAAAAGAATGGTGCTGTCACAACCAGGATAATTCCGGCTGAAAAAAGCCAGAGCAGGGGTACTAATTTTGCGAACCAATAACTTGAGATGGCGGCAACACCGAATACCGTTTGTTCAATAAGAGCAGTACGGATATAGGGAGGCATATAAAGAATTATCGTTCTCTTATCACCTTCCCCTTCTCAATCACCCACGAATCCCCCAGACTCGGCACCACCGCCTTCCCTCCTAGATAGTCATGTATCCGCTGTGCAAGGAATCGTGCCGCTGATGGTTCTCCGATAGCTACAAATATCGTATGTGCTTTGGGTAGCGCCTTCTTCGCAAACTCAAGAAGTCCATCGCGATCTGAGTGAGCTGACCACGCTGAGAGCGTTTCTACCTTCGCTCGCACCCGTACCGGTCTCCCATCTATCTTTACGTTCTTCGAGCCGTCCTGCAGCAAGCGTCCAGGGCTCCCAGGAGCCTGATAGCCCACAATAAGGAGAGTGGTTGTGGGATCAGGGAGGTACTTTGCCTCATGGCGTCCTATGCGCCCGCCATGACTCATGCCCGCCCCTGCGATGATAAGCTTTGGTCCCTGTACCGCATCGATGTTTCTTGATTCCTCTCGAGAGTGAGTAAGGGAAAGGAACGGGAACCTAAAGATACTCTGCTCTCGCTTTAACTCTTCTTTTGCACCGTTATTGAAATACTCCTTCGCATGCTTCTCATAGATCTCGGTAACCCCGATCGCAAGCGGAGAATCGAGGAAGACTGGGATCTCCGGTACCTCCCCTGACTCCATCAGGTTCGAGAGCTCGTAGAGCATGAGCTGGGTGCGCTCAATCGAGAATGCCGGCATAAGGATGGTGCCTCGACGCTTGATGGCGCGATTCAAGGTATCGCGAAGCTGCGGCACCCGTTGATCGAGATGCGGATGCTGACGGTCTCCGTACACACTCTCCATCACGAGCACGTCCACGTCGGTAATAGGCTCTACGTCAGGTAGGTAGGGTGACGGCGAATTTCCAAGGTCACCGGTGATCGCAAGTGAAGTCCCGTCATCAGAACGAAGCGTCACGCTCGCCGACCCCAAGATGTGCCCCGTGTCCTTGAGCGTCACGGTTATCCCAGGCGCAATCTCTCGTTCCTTTCTATACGGCAGCACCTCTACACAGGCCATAAAGGCAGCAACATCTTCCTCTCGGTACATAGGCTGGAGCCCTCGCTTCTCAGCCTCCATGGTGAGGATGTTCAGACTGTCACGGAGCATGAGGTCGGTGAGATCCCGGGTCGCAAGGGTCATGTAAATGTCGCCGCGGAATCCTTCTCGCATCAGCTTTGGTCCCCTGCCGATGTGGTCAAGGTGCGCATGCGTAATTACGAGCGCATCAATTGATGACACATCGAACGGAAACGGCTCATACATCCGCTTCTCACTAAAGTCCCTTCCCTGCTCAAGACCGCAATCGACGAGCACTTTTCCTTTTGTGCTCTCTACTAAAAAGTTAGAACCGGTTACAGTTCCTGCGCCGCCGTGGAAAGTAAGTCGAAGAGGCATTTCCTTTAAAATCTACCACGCTCCTTCTGCAATTTTCTGTATTATCAGCGCTATACTCCTTCTATATGCCGCCAGCAATGAAAGTGCTCCATGGACTCTCCATTCTCACAGGAGTCTTTCTGCTGACCACGTTCTATATCGGTGGAAATTTGTTATGGGAGTCGCCGTGGTTCTTCTATTCAGTTCCACTTATTGGACTACTGCTTCTTACCTGGTCAGTACTCTCTCTGCTAGGCAACAAACTCGATGTGGGAAAAATAGGCATCGGGATCGTTGCATTCTTCGTTCTTGGATTCGCACTTCTTTTCTATTCCCTTTGGGGACTATGAGTGAACCCACGCTTTCGCGTGGGTTCACTCATAGAACCGTCCCCTTCTGGCAACTTTCGTATGCCAGGTGGGTGGCCGCATCGCGACTGTCAGAGCATGAAATGCTTCTCGAGCACGCGTGAATATAAGCCTCCCGAAGTTGTAGCAAGTTGCATTTGAGAGGACGGCTCTGTGGGTAGTATATCATCGGGGTATATTCGCCCACCAACCACGATGAAACTAAAACAACTCCCTGCTGTGCTGGGCCTCCTTATTCTTACACTCCTTGTCGCCTACAGTATCTCGCTCCTTGCGCCTACAGAGACTGACAGCTATACCGAAGCTGATGCAGAGCTACGCGGTCTCGTAGAGGACCTCTATGACCTTGAACCAGGTGTTGCGGGTGTCTATATCCGAAAGCAGGAGGGCGACTTCTATCTACTTGAGCTCTACGCCGATCGTATCGAAGGTGGCGGAGGCCACTGGAGCGTCATGCAGCGGCTCGGAAACTCAGTCAGAGAGATCGAGGCCGGACAGTACTGCGCACCGAGCTGCAAAGCGCTTACGGCTGCTTCGGTGCCCGTTTCCCTTATCACCTACTGCCGTACGAATGATGCGGAATACGAGACAGGGATTGTTGATCGGGCCTCTGGAAAGATCATGGAAGACCCGACCGGGTACTGCCTCTAGCGAGAATAAACAAAAAGACCCCTTTCGGGGTCCTTTTGGTTTACTCCATGATGCCGTCAAGGTTCACGTCGTAGAGGATCTGGTCCCCCACGAGGCGATAGGTGATGAGTTCGTCGTCTGTAAGCCAAAGCTTAATCTCATCCTCCGCATTACCTGGCTCATCCGAACAGTGGATGAGGTTACGTACTGCACGATCATCGATCGCTGCGATGTTATAGGAGTCGATAGTGAGGTCACCACGGATCGTACCCACATCAGAGGTTGCAGGCTCCGTCTCGCCAACAATCTTCTTCACGACGTTCACTGCCTCATTCCCTTCCCAAACCATCATCACAACCGGTCCTGAGGTCATAAAGCGCTCGAGTGCGCGGATAATATCCTTACCGTACTCAATCGGTTCCTTCTCTGAAGAAAGGCCGGCCGCCGCACGGTCCTCAGCAATCTTGGTTCCCTTCTTGATAAACCAAGCATCGTCTTTATTGTAGTGCTTCCAGATACGATCTGAGTCGAGCATGGTGAGCTTAAGCGCAGCAAGCTTGAGGCCAGTGCGCTCAAAGCGCTTGATGATCTCACCGACGAGTGCACGCTGTACGCCGTCTGGCTTGATGATCACAAAGGTCCGTTGAGTCTTTGGGTGCGGGATAGGCATGGTGGTTTACAAAAAATCGCCCTAGGGCGTTGATATGCGATGACTATACTACGAAGCCCCCTCCCCCGCTACTTCTCTCCCTTCAGGATAATGCGGTCTGAGAAGCCTCCTCGCTCCTCTGCCTTTTGGGTGCGCACCGCCTCAACCTCGGCATATTCGGGTAGTGTTTTAAGTGCCGCAATCACCTCAAGCACGTCAGCAAGCTCCTCAATGGCTCCTGCTTCAGAGAACTCCCCTGCTTCTTCGACAAGCTTCTTGATTAGCTCGGTGCGGTATTCAACGTCGTTGGCAATGTGCTTTTCGTAGGACACACCTTTTTCATCGAGAATCTCCGGAATGCGATCGCGTACGAGCTTTTCGTACTGGGCCATATTGTTAGCGTACCTCACTTGGTCGCTGCGTAACCACGAGTGCCCCTCCCTCCTGAACCAGAATCGTATGTTCAAAGTGCGCTGAGATCGATCCGTCCTTAGTGCGATAGGTATACCCATCAGAAGCAAGCTGCACACCCGCCTTCCCCGCGTTTGCGATTGGCTCAAGCGCAAGCACCATACCAGCAACTACCTCAGGGCCCGTGCCTGGATGGCCGTCGTTGGCGATATACGGCTCCTCATGCACGTGCTTGCCAACACCGTGCCCTCCGAGCATCTTCACCACCGAAAAGTCGGTGCCCTTGAAAGCGGCTCCCGTAGCATATGAGATGTCACCAATACGAGCACCAGGAACGGCAGCGGCTATCGCCGCTTCAAGTGCGTTCTGCGTTGCCTGCATAAGTTCCCGGGCTTCTTTGGATACCTTCCCTACCGCAACGGTGATTGCAGAATCAACGACAATGCCGTCGTGGATGAGGCCAAGATCAAGCGCAACGATGTCTCCCTCCTTCAACGTCCTCGGTGACTCATTCGGAATGCCATGCACCACCTCCTCGTTAATAGAAACGCAGAGTGATGCCGGATACGGACGACGCGCTCCTTCTGGCGTATACCCTTCAAAGGCAGGCTTGTCGCCTCCTGCCCTGATAAGGGAGTTGGCAAGGGTCTCAAGCAGGTCAGTGGTCACACCAGGAGCTACCTTGCTCCCGACTTCTTCAAGAATCGCTCCGAGCCTTCTGCCGGCTTCGATGAGTGCTTCTCGTTCTTCTGGCGTGCGTACGATCATGCGCGTGCTATAGCCGCCTCGATGTCCTCGGCCACTTTCTCAGGAGACTGCTCACCGTCGACCTCCACCACAAGCCCAAGCTCCCTAAAGAAGTTAAGTCCTGGCTCCGTTTCCTCGCGGAACTTAGTGAAACGCTCCGTGATCTTGTCGTCTGCGCTGTCAGGACGGTCCTCGCTCTTCGCGCGCTCCGTGATACGGCGACGTGCCTCATCTTCTGAAACCTCGAGGTTGAGCACAAGGAGACACCTCCCGAGCCAAGAAACAATCTCATTAAAATGCTTTGCCTGACTTTCGGTACGACCGAATCCTTCTGCAATAACTCCCACATGTGACTCAAGCTCAAGAAGCCCTGCTTCAAGCAGGTAGTCTGCAAACCAGTCAGGAAGAAGCGTGCCCTTGTCGTACATCTCACGCACGCGTGCAGAGAAGGCCTCGTTACCGTCGCGAATCTCCTTAATACGATCACCGGATGATAGACGCATCCATCCAAGACGCTTTGCGAGTAGTTTCGCCTGTGTTCCCTTTCCAGAGCCCGGGCGACCAATAATGAGAACGATGTCAGGTTTTGTTTGTGGCATGAGACCTAGAGTGTATCAAATTTAGAGCGCCGCGTTGATGATTGCTTCAAACGCTGCCTTCGCCTCCTCCTGCATTCCTTCTTTGTTTACGATGACCGTATCCGCTTCGTCTTTGAAGGTAAGCTCATCATCGTAGCGCTGCTTACGCTTTGCCAGTTCCTCATCCGACATGGGCGCGCGCTTAAGAGCTCGTTCCGCAAGCTCTTCCCAGGGACCTGCGTCAATATAGACTGTCACGAACCGCTCCTTCGGAAGTAGATCCCTAACCTGCCGCACACCCTGCACCTCCATCTCCTTAAGCAACACCTTCCCTGCAGCGAGCTCCTCCTCTACTTCTGCCTTTAGGGTGCCGTAGTAGTTATCACCAAAGCGCGCCCACTCAAGGAACGCGCCTTCTTCGATCATGGTCTCGAACTCAGGAACACTAAGGAAACGGTAGTGATCGTTCTCAACGGCGTCAGGACGACGAGCACGCGTCGTATAGGAATACGGGATTACGAGATCAGGATAAGTCGCGATCGCATGCTTCATGAGCATACTCTTCCCACTTCCCATCCCGCCAATTAGTACGATAAACGTTCCCTGCTGCATTTTGATCTAAAGTATCACGAGCAAAGCGGCCTGAGGCCGCTTTGGTTTCTAATATTCACGAAGCGATGCCTGCGCATCCACTTTCCGGATGAGGTCGAGCACGACGTTCACCGCAATGAGAAGTGCGGTACCGCCAACAAGGACTGCGGTGATGCCGGTGAGACCCTGAATGATAAATGGAATCACGGCAACTGCGCCAAGGAAGACTGCTCCTGGAAGTGTGATGCGACCCACGATGTTACCGATGTGGCGCTCGGTCTCGGGACCTGGGCGAACTCCTGGGATGAAGGCACCTGATTTCTGGAGGTTGTCGGAGACACGCTTTGGTTCAAAGGTGATCGACGTGTAGAAGTAGGTGAACATCACCACGAGCACGAAGTAGAGGGCGCCATAGGCCCATGGATTGTTGCTAAAGGCAGTGTAGGCCGCAATTGCGCCTCCCATACCCGCAACTCCAAACGCCTGGAGTGCTGAGAGCACCATCTGCGGAAGGAGGAGAAGAGAAAGCGCGAAGATGATTGGAATCACACCAGCCTGAAGAAGGCGGACCGGGAGATAGGTTGGTGCACCCATGTTCCCACGTACCTGGCGTGCATAGTGGATTGGGATCGAGCGCTCAGCTTCGGTGACCATCACCACTGCAAAGATGACCAGCAGACCAAGGAGTGCAAAGCCCACGTACGCAGGGATGTTTGCGGCAGTTGCCGTAAACAGCGCCTGACTAATACCTGCTGGAAGGGCTGCCACGATACCTGCGAAGATAATAAGGGAGACACCGTTACCAATGCCGTACTCGGTGATCAGTTCACCGATCCACATAAGAAGGAGTGAACCAGCAGCGATCAAGATCACGTTCATCGCGAAATCAAATGGGGTGAGCGTCGTCACGATGCCCTGGTTCTCAAGGAGCGTAAGAAACGCAACACCCTGAAGGACGGCGAGCGGCACCGAAAGGATTCGGCTGATCGACATGAACTTCGTACGACCCTGCTCCCCTTCTTCTGAATACATCGCCTTCACCTTCGGGAAGATGACGGTTGCAAGCTGCATGATGATCGACGCAGTGATGTAGGGACCAACACCGAGCATCACGATCGAGAGGTTCGAGAGACCACCACCCGAGAAGATGTTCAAAAGACCAAGGAACTGGTTGTTATTCAAAAATGACGCAAGTGCTACCTGATCGACACCTGGAATCGGGATCGAAGCGAGGAAGCGGAATACGGCAAAGGCCGCCACGACAAAAAGGAGGCGGTTGCGGATGACCGGATCAGTGACGATGGTCTTGAGTTTCCTAAGTGCGTTTTCGAGCATGGAGGGGTTAGGCAACCACCGAACCGCCTGCTGCCTCGATAGCTGTCTTTGCGCTTGCCGAGGTCTCGCAGTTCGATACGGAGAGTGCCTTGGTAAGGGTACCAGTCGCAAGGATCTTTACATAGCTAAGCTTTCCTCCGCGTGCGCGGATAAGTCCCTTCTTGTAGAGAGTCTCTGGGGTAACAACGTCCCCTGCGGCAAATGTCGACTCGAGAACGGCAAGGTTGACCGGAACGTAGCTACGACGATTAGTACGAACGGTGCGAGAACGGTTCTTACCATGACCGCGAAGCTTCGGAAGCTTCTTGATAAGGTCGCGCATTTCAGGACGCTTCTTGTGTCCGGCGCGTGCGTTCTGACCCTTGGTGCCACGACCTGAGGTCTTACCACGCTTACCACCACGACCAACACGGGCCGAGGTGATGCGAGGAGTTGCGGGTGCGAGAGTGTTCAACTGCATAAGCCTATTTCTTAACCTGCTTAAGCGCTTCAACGGTTGCGCGAGCAATCGTGAGCTTGTTCTTCGTACGAGAAAGGATCTTGGTGACGACGTTGGTGACCCCAGCGTACTCAAGCACGGTACGCATTGCAGAACCCGCAACGATACCGCGACCTGGAGACGGGATGATGGTGACGACTGAGGACGCGTACTTCACCGTCACATCGTGCGCAATGGAGTTGTCCTTGGTGAGAGGGACCGTGATGAGGTGCTTCTTCGCGTCGCGAACTGCCTTGTCGATTGCAAGCGCAGTATCAGCACCCTTGCCGATACCCACACCGACACGACCCTTCTTGTCGCCGATAACAACCGTAACGGAGAAGGAGAAACGACGACCACCGGCCATAACACGGGCCACGCGACGCACGTCGATGGTTGCCTGCTCGAATTCGCTTCGCTCGCGAGGCTCGCGTCCGCGTCCAGGTCCGCGTCCCCTGCCCTGCTGACCACCTGGTCCACGGCGACCACGCATAGGACCACGACCCTCAGGACGTGCTCCCTCAGCTGCAGCAGGAGCTGCTTCAACGGCGCCCGTCTGTGGAGCGTCAGTCTTGGTCTCGAGTGTTGCAGTGTCAGTCATAGTAAGTATTAGAAAGTGAGCCCATTCTCACGTGCAGTATCGGCAAGCGCCTTGATCTGGCCGCCGTACTCGTAGCCACCACGATCAAAGACAACCGCGGTTACGCCCTTTGCCTTCGCCGCGTCCGCAATTGCCTTTCCGACCGCAACTGACTGCGTTGAAAGGGATCCAGGGAACGAGCGACCGTGTGCAGCTGCAATGGTGGCCTGCGCCTCGTCATCAATAAGCTGCGCGGACACAAACTTGTTGCTCTTATAGATCGCAAGGCGAGGACGCTCTGCAGTGCCGCTAATCTTCGCACGCACACGCTTGTGGCGGCGATCGCGGAGTTCCTTCTTGTTGAGTTGAGTAGTAGGCATAAAATATTAGACGGCCTTCTTGCCCTGCTTGCGGCGAATAACCTCATTCTCGTACTTGATGCCCTTCCCGAGATACGGCTCGGGTGGCTTTACGGCACGAATCTCAGCGGAGAACTGACCAACCTCCTGCTTGTCGGAACCCTCAACAGTGATGGTGTTCTTGACGACCGTGACGGTGAGGTTGCCAGGGATCGCAAGGGTGACCGGGTGTGAGAAACCAACCGAGAACACGAGGTCAGTACCACGAAGCTCCACCTTGTATCCGACACCGTTAAGCTGAAGCACCTTCTTGAACGGAGTCTCGACACCCTGAATCATCGCAACCGTGTGTGCAGCGAAGGTACCCGTGAGTGCACGAGCGAGCTTCGAGTCATTCTTTGGAGATACCATTACGCCCTCAGGAGTCACCTCGATTGAGACAGCTGCATGGATAGGGCGCACGAGCGTAGCCTTCGATCCTTTGACCGAAAGGTTGCCTCCCTCAGTAGATACTTCTACTTTTGCGGGGATTGCGATGGGTTTCTTTGCGATGCGGAACGACATATATAAATGACTACCAGATTTCAAACAGGTCCTCCCCTCCTGTCTTTACCTTTCGAGCCTCAGAGTCGGTTAGGACACCACGGTTGGTTGAAAGAAGACGTGAGCCAGAACCGTTCTTCACGGTGTGCGCCTCAGTAGCAGGAGTGTAAAGGCGACGACCAGGCTTGCTGATGCGCTTTACACCCTTGATCTTCGAGCGACCACGCTCGTCGAACGCGAGGGTTACCTCGAACTCATATGGATTCTTCGACTTCTGCACGTCAGCGACAAAGCCGAGGCTCTTCAACTTGTGCGCAATCTCTTCTACGTGCTTTGAATACGGAACGACAACGACATTCTTGCCGATTGCGCCGGCATTCTTAAGACGGATGATGAAATCTCCTACGCGGTCACTTACCATACGAAAATTACCAGGAAGACTTCTTAACGCCCGGGATCTTACCGTCTCGCGCGAGTTCGCGGAAGACGATGCGAGATACCCCGAAGGCGCGCATGAATCCGCGCTGGCGGCCTGAAACGGCACAGCGGTTCTTGATGCGAACTGGTGAGGAGTTCTTCGGAAGCAGCTGGAGACCATCCCAGTCACCTGCAGCCTTCAAAGCGGCACGCTTTTCAGCGTACTTCTCTGCAAGCTTCTCGCGCTTGCGATTGCGGGCGATCTGTGAGGTTTTAGCCATAAGAAAAATAGCTCCGAGGAGCGTGCAAGTAATGTATCAGTACCGATTAAGCGTGTCAAACCAAGGCTATATAAGGAAGAGCGCTCGAACCCTTGAGTAGGATTCGAGCGCCCGATAGGTCTATTCGGCAGCCTGCCGATGGTCCGCGATCAGCTCAAGCTGGAGCTGCTCGATGGGCGGAGGCGGTGCCTCGATCCTCGGCACTGCCTTTTGAGGCGGCAACGGAAAGGCCTTTGCTGTTGGTAGCTGGATCGGGAGTTCTTCCCGATCCGGTAGCATGCCGGCGATTGAGGCTGTGGCTTGTTCGAATTCCGCGAGACCACCAAAGAAGTCCTGGTCATCGCTCGAGAGCGGGACGAGCTTTAGCTTCAGATTCCAGTGACTTCCGGTCATCCCCCAAGAATCGGCAATGTCGCTCAGCAGGAATTCCGCGCCGTTGAAGAATTCGACACGTGTTTCGTAGAAGCGTTCGGCCGGACTGACCGGATGAAGCCGAGCGTATACGCGATTCCGATCAGCAAGGTCGATCTTCGCCCGTTTGCAGAAGTCCTCATTTACGTTGAGGACCCGCATCCAGCCGGTCTCCCGGGTGAGCAGGGTGATGGAAGGGAGTATGCTCCCCACAGCCTGGGCACTCCCCTTCTCGAGCTTCTGCAAGAAGCTCAGCCCGATGACGACGCTCTTGCTTGGAGCACGCCGCCGGAAGCCTTCATAAAACGTTGTTCCCGGCGGCGGATAGTAGCGCCGAAGCGCGTACTGCTGGTCTTCTTTGAACTGGTCGAACTTGTACGCCTTTGATCGATCCGGTTCTTTCTCGTCGCGTTTCAATGTCCCTCTGAACACAAGGGGCCGGTCAGTGAAGAGCTCGGGCGCCATATGTACAAAGGTGTAGTCTCTTCCAGGTTCCGGGTTATCCACCCTATACGGTGCCTTGTCGGCCATGTGAACTCTCCGCACATATATATTTTCCAGATCAGCTGCCTGGATCCGGGCGCACTTTACCATAGTTATAAAAAGTTGCTCGATTTATGAAGAAACCACCTTTCGGTGGTTTCTTCATAAGCACTTACGCAGTCTCCTTAAGCGGAAGCCCAAGATGTCGGAAGTATGCTTCTGCTTCCTCCTTGTTCTTTGCGGTGGTTACAAGCGTGATCGCGATACCGAACACGTCCTTCAAGTCTTCGTCGGAAGTCTCGGGGAAGATGGTGTGGTCCTTGATACCGATGGTGAGGTTACCCATGTCATCGATTGCGGTTGCATTCAATCCACGGAAGTCGCGAGTGCGAGGAAGCGCGATGTGTACGAGCTTGTCGAGGAAGTCGTTCATGCGTGCGCCACGAAGCGTGACCTGGTATCCCACAATGTCACCCTGACGCATCTTAAACTGTGCGATCGACTGCTTAGCAGCACGAGGCGCTGCCTTCTGTCCAGTGATCTTCGAAAGACGATCCTCAATGAGTGCCTTACGGTTCTTGTCGGCCTTACCTACTCCGGTAGACACCACAATCTTCATAAGACGTGGAGATGCAAAGACGTTCGTGTAACCGAATCGCTCCTTGAGAGTCGTAAATGCGCTTGCCTGCTTTTCTTTAGAAATCATCATAGGTCTAGTACTTAGGAGAGTGCAGTGCTGCTCTTAACGGTAACGCGGGTGCGTGCGCCATCTTTGGTCTCACGGCGTACACGAGTTCCCTTCTTCTCTTTGGGATCCTCGACCATGACGTTTGAGATGTGGATTGCACGAGGACGCTCGACGATGCGACCTGACTGCTTCCCGACCTTGCGGACGTGACGCTTCACCATGCCGATACCATCAACGACGATCTTTGCTTCCTGAGGAAGGACGGTGAGGACCTTTCCGGTCTTCCCCTTATCCTTGCCTGAAATCACCACGACCTGGTCGCCTTTCTTTACCTTGAACTTTGCGGTCTGAATTCCCTTGCTTGCTTTAGACATACGTAAATGAGTTAGACGATCTCAGGCGCAAGCGATGCGATGTTCTGCCATCCGCGCTCAACCAGGTCACGAGGTACCGGACCGAACACACGGTTACCCTTAGGACCCATCTCCTTACCCTGCTTCTCGATGAGGACAACGGCGTTGTCATCAAAGCGGACGTAGATACCGTTAGCACGACGGAATGGCTTTCGCTGGCGAACCACCACTGCCTTGTAGATATCCTTTTTCTTCACCGCCTTACGAGGCTGCGCGGTCTGGACCGATACGACAACGACGTCACCGATCTCAGCGTAGCGGCGCTTTGAGCCCCCGAGCACCTTGAAGACACGCGCTACCGTGGCGCCTGAATTGTCTGCAACTTTAACGATTGACTGGGGCTGTACCATAAATAATTACTTAGCGATCTTGAAGGACTTGCGCTTTGAGATAGGCGCGGTCGCAACGATGGTGACCTCCTGGCCGACCTCTACCGTGTTGCCCGGGTCATGCGCGAGGAACTTCTTGGTGCGGACCTGGAACTTCTTGTACTTCGGGTGCTTCACAAAGCGTGAGACCGCGACGGTGGCCGTGTCCTTCATGGCCGTCTTTACGACGGTTCCGCGGAAGGTCTGGGGCTTGGTGGTGTTGTTTTCCATAGTAAATGTTATGCCTTCTTGGCAGTGAGTTCTGTGAGAAGACGAGCGATATCCTTGCGGATCTTACCTGCCTGATTCACGTCTTTGACGCGAGCGCCGGTAGCAGAAAAGCGTACGAGACGGAGCTCTTCGCGCTTCTCGCTAAGGAGCTTATTGAGCTCCTCTGCGTTCTTGTCCTTGAATGAAGTTTTCTTTGCCATATATCTATACGCCACGAGTTACGATGGTGGACTTGAGTGGAAGCTTCGCACCTGCACGGCGAAGTGCGTCACGAGCCTTTGCGTCATCTACGCCATCAAGCTCAAAGAGAACACGTCCGGGACGTACCTCAAACACAAAGTGCTTAGGATCTCCCTTACCCTTACCCATACCCACCTCAGCTGGCTTGTTGGTGATTGGACGATCAGGGAAGATACGGATCCACATCTTGCCTCCCTTACCGGTAACGCGGGTAAGCACCTTACGAGCTGCCTCGATCTGGTTCGAGGTTACGCGCGATGGGCTCGTTGCCTTAAGACCATAGGAACCAAAGGCTACCGTGATGCCGCGAGTCTCGGGACGCGCAAGCTTCTCCGGAGACTTACGTCCGGTCTGCCACTTGCGGTGCTTAACTTTCTTAGGAAACAGCATACAAAATTATTTAGCGGCTGGGCGCGGGGTCTGCGCACGGTCCTTCTCATTGAAGGTCTCGCCGAGGTAGATCCACACCTTGATACCGATCACGCCGTACGGAAGGTACGCACGCTCCTCAGCGTAGACGATGTTTGCACGGAAGGTCTGAAGCGGAATACGACCACGCTTGATCTGCTCGGTACGACTCATGTCAGCGCCACCAAGGCGACCTGACACCACAATGCGCACACCAACCACCTCACGAACCGCCATCACCTTCTCCACCGTCATCTTAAGCACGCGGCGGAATGGCATGCGCTTCTCAAGGCTCTCAGCCACCATGTACGCAACAACTGCTGCATCAGCCTCAGGCTGGCGAATCTCAACGATGTCGAGCTTTACGGCACGTGCTGACTTTGGTGAGTGCTTTTTAACGAGCTTGGTGAGCTCAGCGCGGAGCTTGGTTGCATTCTCACCTGAGCGACCGATCACGAGACCCGGACGACCGGTGTTCAAAATGATACGTACCTCAGCGGCGGTGCGCTCGATCTCAATGTCAGAGATGTACATCGAGCGAAGCTTCTTCTTGAGGTAGGCACGGATAGCCGCATCCACCGCAATGTTCTCGCGGAAGCTCTTCTTATCGGTAGCGAACCAGCGGCTCTTCCAGTCACGGATGATGCCAAGGCGGTGCGCGTAGGGATGTACGGTGTGAGTCATAGTAAAAGTTATTTGCCGAGCGCAACGATGACGCGGCTGCGACGCTTCCTGACAGGAGCTGCACGACCCATAGCACGTGGCATGTAGCGCACGAGCATGCCTGCTGAGTCGACGCGGATGTCCTTGATCTTAAGACCCTCGGTGTCCTCTCCCTTTGCCTTCGCGTTTGCGACTGCAGACTCGATGAGCTTCCTGATTGGAAGAGCGGCACGCTTTGGAAGGAAGGTGAGCGCCTTGATAGCTTCCTCGATGGTCTTCCCTTTCACGAGCTCGGTCACGAGGCGCACCTTGCGGGGCGACTGGTTGTAGGAAGAAAGTGAAGCCTCCGCAATCGGAACGACCTTCTCTACCTTATTCTTCAAAAGTCCCTTGCTTGCCATACCTTATTTCTTCTTAGCGGGAGCGGGAGCTGCCTTAGCGGCCTTTGCAGCTGCGATCTCAGTCTGCTGCTTCTTCTGCTCAAGCTGCTTCTGCATCTTACCGCCGTGACGGACGAACTTCTTGGTTGGCGAGAACTCACCGAGGCGGTGACCCACCATTTCCTCAGAAACGAGGACCTCGACGTGACTCTTGCCGTTGTGTACCCCGAAGGTAAAGCCGACCATTTCAGGCGCAATCTGGCTGTTCCGTGCCCACGTCTTAATGACCCCGGCTGAGGAGGCCTTTTTATCCTGGATCTTCTTCATCAACTTAACGTCGACGTAGGGTCCTTTCTTCAGTGATCGAGACATGAGTAGTGAAAAGCCCGCTGCGCGGGATAGGTAAAATCTATATGAAACGACTGTGAGTGTCAAATTTAGGGGGTCGTGATAGGGTTTTCGGGGTAATTTTGCCAGAAAAGGGGTGTACCTATGTTTAGTCACCGGCCGCGCCTCGTTCAGGCTGAGTTCTTTCCGCCCAGCAAAGAGACGCTCGAGAAGACTCTCGCCGACGTACATGAGCGTGCACGGAACAGAATGCGCTCTATAACCGTCGTCAGATTCATAGATCGTAGAGGAGCAGTGACACGAATCGCCCGAAGGTATCAAGAGCTAAGAATACTTAACTGGCAGTTATGGAGGGACGCCACGTCTGCGCAGGGATCACGGCTGCACCGTATTGGTCGACGATCCCAATCAGTCGCTGGCGAGATGCTGCGACTCGAACCGAAGAAAATTGCAGTGTCCGTCCGTGCCATACGTGCTGAGTTGGCCCAGAGAAGACTCATTGCCACTGAGGACAGTTCGGCAGGACCGTTTCGCATTTCCAATCGTGATGAGCACCACGAATTGGTAGAACGAATATCTTTTGCCACAAAGGTATGGCTATGGGTCTATCCAGAAATGGATCTCCTGACAGAGAGCCCTGGAACGTCGATCTATTGTAGCTTCTGAATTCTGAGAGGCCCCGCCCCCGCGGGGTCTTCCTATATACTTCTCCTATGAACATCAAAAGTCCTGCTTTCATCGGTTCTCTCGGCCTTATCGCGCTTATTCTCGGCCTTACCGGCTGGTATATGTCGACACACCCAGCACCAGTCCCCTATTCGCCCCAAGTTACTCCTCCAACGCTTGGTACCGACGTACCGAAGAAGATCAGCGAGAAAGGTACCTACTACACCATAGACGTTACGTACCCCACCCAGATCTCTTTTCCACTCAGTAGCCGCAGCGACGCAGGCGCAACTGCAGATCGCACGATTAAAGCCTGGGTAGATCAGAACATCGCTCAATTCAAGAGCTATGTAGGCGAGAACGAGGCTGCAATACAGGACTTTATAAGCCAAGGCGAGGAAGTCCCCGCCTCACTCAGTTCCATGCAGCTCACGGTCGTCTACGAGCGTAAGGAGACCCCGCGTACCGTTACCTACCTTCTGAACGCCGCAAGCTACATCGGAGGCGCACATGGCATGGAGACACCAACCACCTTCACCTTCGATGCGACAACCGGAACGAGACTTGCTCTTGCCGATCTCTTCCTTCCACAGGCAGACTATCTTACTCGCCTTTCAACCCTTGCTCGTAGCAAGCTCCCAGGCCTCACGGGTGACTTCACCAACGATGACTTTATCCAGGACGGTACACGACCGATACAGGAAAACTTCCAAGTGTTTTACCTTGAGGGAGATGATCTTGTCTTCCTCTTCCCGCCATATCAGGTAGCGCCCTACGCAGCAGGCACGATTATCTTCCGTCTCGATCGAACGGAGTTGAACGATATTCTGAAACCTGAGTTTCGAGTACAGTAAAAGAAGAGGCCCGGATCGCTCCGGGCCTTTTGCGTTCCGTGTAGACGCTAGTCGATGAAAAACTCGTTGAACTGAGGAAACGGCATGTCGTAGAAATAATCGGGGCCGTATTCCTTGATCAGGCTCTGAGTTGTGCCACGCCCGTCTTTGTCGTAGAAACGAGCGTTATCGAACTCAAAGAAGCATACGGCAGACGTGCGTCCCGTGACTGCCGTATTCTT
>JBBTXR010000001.1:0-75690 GCA_038062175.1 Patescibacteria group bacterium | reverse complement strand
CGTATTCTTCGTTGCCATGAACAGATGAGCCAACTCGCGAAGCCTGCAACGGGATTGATGCTGAAACAACATGCCCGGGAACATGACCGTCTGGTCGTGTGCAAGCGGAAGTTCCTCCCAGGCCCTCGTCTTATAGTCGTAGTACTCGACGCCAGGATCGCTCTCGTAGAGATGCAGCGTGAAGCCGCCCTTGTCGACATGTGGTGCAGCGATCTCCTGCCCTTCCGTTTGGACCGGGAAGTAATGCAGGAAACGAAACAGCCACCTGGACTGCATCCGCATCACATCGTCCTCGAAGCCTTCGAGACCATATTCCTGCTCGACGAGCCGCGAGAAGTCACGCGCGACCTCAGTCATGCGCTCGTTGACAGCAAGCGCGGACTCAACGAATGCCGGTCCGAGCGTAGGATGTGCAAGCGCAGAACCGCGCAGCAGTTCGTCGCGCGCATCCATACGCAGATGGCAGTTTTCTTTGAAGTCGATACCGCCTTCGCGTTTCAGCTCGTAGCCGTTTCCGCTGACCTTATGGTCGGGAGTGTAGCTGAAAAGAACCTTTTGCTCGTCAGGGAGCTCACAGAACGCATCCCAGTTCTTCATGGCCTCCGCTACGATCTTGCGCAGCGCAGGATCGTACGTAACGTAGAGCGCACCAAGGCGCTCGAGCTCCTTTACATGCGCCTGGTACATAGCGTTGGTCTCCATGGTTGATTGACGCCCGAGGTAACTATATACAGCTGATCCGTAAAAGAAAAACGCCCCGAGGGGCGCTTTTCTTATCCTCGCTTCTTGCCGACCTTTCGACGAGAGACGATGAACTTGTTGGAGTACTTCTTCGGCGTACGGGTCTTCTGTCCCTTGCCGGTTGGCTTGCCCCACATACTCTTGGCACGACGGAGACCGCGTCCCTGCTTTCCTTCACCACCTCCGTGTGGGTGATCAACCGGGTTCATGGCAGTACCGCGAACGGTTGGACGAATACCCTTCCAGCGGCTCTTTCCGGCCTTTCCGTACACCTCAAGGCGCTTCTCTTCGTTACCTACCGCACCAACTGATGCCCAAGCGAGATCAGAAATCTTACGGATCTCAGTCGAAGGCATCTTGATCTGCGCATAGCCTGCGTCATGCGCCACGATCTCAGCGTAGATACCAGCGGAACGAGCGATACGTGCTCCTGCTCCTGGCTGAATCTCAACGTTGTACACAAAGGTTCCTGAAGGAATCTTTCCAAGCGGAAGGCGGTTACCTGCAGTTACGGGCGCCTTCTCAGAAACAATGAAGGTGTCACCTACCTTGGTGTCCTTCGGAGCGACCACGTAGCGGCGCTCGCCGTCAGCAAACAAAGCACGAGCGATGAACGCGGTTCGGTACGGATCGTACTCAACGGTCTCAATGCGAGCAGGAATATCCTTCTTGTCGTACTTAAAGTCGACAACGCGAAGACGACGCTTGTGGCCACCTCCCTGATGGCGGGTGGTGATGCGTCCTGCGTTGTTGCGTCCTGCGCGATTCTTTTTCGACGCGAGAAGGCTCTTCATCGGCTTGTCGCCTGAAAGTACACCCTTGTACGTGACAACGGTCATCTGGCGACGGCTCTTGCTGGTTGGCTTAAATGATTTCATAGGTCGAGGGCTTAGGTGAACGCAATGGTGTCACCCTTCTTGAGGTACACGTAGGCCTTGTGGCGACGAGCGCGGGTACCTACACCACGCTTGGTGCGAAGCGACTTCTTCTTTGCAGGAAGATTCACGATGTTTACCTTTACGGGATTAACCTTGTAGGTCTTCTCGATTGCGTTCATCACATCGTGCTTGGTGACTGCAGGAGGAACCTCGAACACATAGACGCCGTTCTCGGTGCCGATAAGTGCCTTCTCAGAGAACCAGGGGTTCTTGAGTACGTTTGCGATGCGACCGTCTTCAGGATGCAGCATGCCACGACGTACTGCGGGTACCTTTGCGGTCTTCTTCTTGGTGTCGGATGAAAAGAGTGCCATACGCGTATTACTTAGCGAACTTAGCGGCGAGCTGTGGAAGCGCCTCCTTCGGGTTCTCGATAATGAGGTACCGCTTGTTCATGAGGTCGACCGGGTTTAGGTTGCGCACCTCCTCAGTAGTGAGGTTACCCATGTTGCGGAAGGACTTCTCGGCGTTCACGTCCTTCCTCGCAAAGGCAACCACCGCTGCGTTCTTACGCTTTGAGACGAGCTCAGGCACCCCTGCAGCGTTTGCAAACGCAACGAGTGCTGCCTTCGCGTCCTTGGTCTTTGGGGTGGTGAACGCGAGAGAATCAACGAAGACAATCTGACCATCTGCCCACTTGCGTGAGAGCACAGAGGCAAGCGCTGCGGCACGCATCTTGCGGTTGATCTTCACGGCGTAGACGCGCTCTGCGCGAGGACCATGGGTCACACCACCTCCCTTCCAGATAGGAGAGCGGTTAGAGCCGTGTCGTGCGCGACCAGTACCCTTCTGCTTCCATGGCTTCTTACCACCACCAGCAACTTCGCCGCGGAACTTGGTGTTCGCGACCGTTGGGCGTGCGTTTGCCTGCATACCGATAACTACCTGGTGCACGAGATCTGCCTTCCAAGGCTGTGCGAAAAGCTCCGCAGGAAGTGCGATAGTACCCGCCTCTCCCCCTGCCATGGTGTAAATATTCGCTTCAGATGCAACTGCCTTCTTAGGAGCTGTTGCCTTTGCAGCAACTGCCTTCTTAGGAGCGGCCTTCTTTGCGACGGTTTTCTTAGCTGGTGCCATAGTACGTAAATTTATTTCGAGACGATCTCGACGAGTGAACCAGGAGCGCCAGGAACGGCTCCTGAGATGATGATCTCGCCGCGAGCTGCATCGACCTTGAGCACCTTGAGGTTGGTTACCGTGATGCGGTTACCACCCATGCGGCCACCCATGCGCATACCCTTAGCGACGCGACCACCGGCACGACCACCGCCACCAATCGATCCTGGCTCACGCTCAGAGTGCTTCTGACCATGCGAGCGACGACCACCATGGAAACCATGGCGCTTCACCACTCCGGCAAAGCCCCTACCCTTCACGGTGCCCGAGACTTCAACCACATCACCCTCAGCGAAGGTGTCTGCGGTTACCTCAGAACCTACCGCAAGGTCTCCTGCTTCGGTGCGGAACTCCTTGATGGTCTGGAAGCCCTTACCCTTGGTGTGTCCAAGGACGGCCTTATTCACGCGACTCTCCTTCTTCTCGCCAAAACCAACCTGAACCGCCTCATACCCGTCAGACTCAACCGTCTTCACCTGGGTGACGGTCATCGGAGCAGTCGTAAGGACGGTACCAGCAAAGACCCGACCATCGGTATCGAAGATCTGGGTCATACGACCTTTCTTGGCGAGTAGGAATTTCATGAAAAAAATAAAGCGCGCCTCAACAGCGCGTTCGTCCCCGAAGGGCTTCCCGGCCATTGGTCTCCCCGAGGGGATACGTAGCGATAGGGGCACTCTACACGAAGCCTTCAGGCAATGCAACTTCTTGTCTCTACGAGGCTTTCCGGCTACAACTACCACGGGAGTTCTGGAGAAGCACATTGGGTGCCTCTCCCCCATAGCACTAGAGGTTCTCATGAAGATGGATGCAGTACGCGCCTTCGAGAAGGGCGCAAGAACCTGCAGCAAGCTTGAGAGCGAGCTGCGTGCACAAGGGGTGCCGGTTATTCCAAAGCACCTCGTGCAGGCACATCAGCGCAAGGACCGATTGCCAGCCTTGCTCCAGACCCTCTACTACCTGCTCTGGCTACCGAGACTCTACTTCGTGCCGAGGATAATCGAGCGGTACACCGGCCGGCAGTACTCGAACAACTATCTCTACGTCGTCGTCGCGATGACTGTTGCCGGCTTGGCCTGTCTTTCGATGCCTGGTCTGCAACTACACGCGGCTCTCCTTCTCACTCCCGCCATCGGCTGCATTCTAACGTTCTGCCTATGGATCTATGCGGAGCGGAAAGGTCCGAGAACCACCTGGAGCTGGCGGCAGCTGCACCTATCAGCGGCACGAAAGGATTGGATCATCGAGCCGCCAGCGCGCTTCGATCGAAGGATCAGGGCGGCAGAAGCAGCCGGAGCGTATGTGCTCGTCGAATATACACTCAAGGATCCGTTCGTTCTCGCCGTTCGAGGCTTCGATCGCGTCTATATCGGCGCCTGGAACACGGAAGACGATCTTCTCGACGCGATGTAGTCATCTGAGACACAGGGTGTCGCTAGCCACCAACTGATAGGTCAAACCAAGAAGGGCTCCGCGAGAAATCGCGGAGCCCATTCTCTTTTACGCTCCTGCGAGCGTTTTTTCTGGGCAGATGCCGAAGCATCTGCATACGAAGTACCAGAACGCGCGTCGATACTGTATATCGCTCGGATGTCTCGCAACGTGCGAGAAGCGCTTCACAACACGATGCTCACACTCAAGATCGACTAGCCGTTGTTCGACTCGCATTTGCAGTCTTCGAAACACACAAACCCCTCGTAGAAACGCGGAATCGCCGCGTTTGCGGCGTGTGGCACAAAGAGCACCTTCATCTATTTAAACGCAGAGTTAGATATACCGCAAGAATAAAATGGAGGCCGCCCTTGCGAGGCGGCCACTGAGCACTCAATCACGAGGGTTAGACTCTTTGAGATCTTTGAGGACCCCTACCGGCGGTTTGGGCGCTGCATTCTGACTGTTTTCCCGCCAATCTCTGCGCTCCTCGGCGCTCAATTCTTTCTTGATCTTTTTCGTCACTATCGACTCCCCTAATCTCGTTTCTAGAACAAGGAACAGACGAAGAGCATACCGTAATTTGTATCTATGGAAAAGAAAACGCCTCGATTGCTCGAGGGCGTTACGGTCGCGGACCTATCTCCGCGACCGCCTCTTGTTTTCTTCAAAATATTTCTTCACATCTTCACGGTATTTCGCAGCGCGTTGCTCGTAGTCAGCAAGAGAGACGAATCTCCCACGCACCGATCTTCCCTTCTCATCCTTCGCGTTTCTGATTTCGCGAATGACGAGAGGCCGAACTTGAGTTCCCCGTTTACGGGTTCCATCCTTACGCTTTGGACGTTTCCAACGCGCGAAGTTCTTCTTTTGGGGAAGACTGGAATCGTCTAGCTTACCGTCAAATCCTTTATACGTTGTAGGATCAGGGTAAAACTGAACCATCGCAGCATCGAGATGTTGTGCAGCACTCCTAGCTTCACCCCACAGGACACGAGATCCGATTGGTCTTCTGCTCACGAATATCACCTCCTTTCGAAAGAACAGAGGATGAGAATATCGCATTTCACATGAAGAGAAAAGCAAAACGCCCCGATTGCTCGGGGCGTCGCTTAGGATCAGGCTGCAATTTCTCGCGTCAGACCGCTAATCCGATCCGAACTCATGCCGCTACAACGGAGGATGAATCGGTCGGTCACAATCAATCGACCATCATCGAGAAGCCGGATGAGATGCGGATCGTAATGGATAGTAGGATCACCCTCATCGAACCCGTCACCGACAAGACCGTAGAAGATGGGACTGCCATTCGGCCTGAAGCGTGTGCAAAACTCCTTGAAGGCCGACATTTCGAACGGCACCCATGCGTCTTGCTCCTGGAAGAAACTCACGAGGTGACCTGCATTCTCGTCGATCTCCGCCTTGCCGAAGGCGTGGAAAGGAACCGCGATATGTCTCGGCTTGATCACTTCCGCAAATGCTGACAGTCGCTCGTGCGTCTTGATGAATCCAGTCATGGATCACCTCCTCTTCTGTGGCGACTATCGCATGCGCATGGGTAAAAGCAAAACGCCCCGATTGCTCGAGGCGTCGCACGTTGATCTTGAGGGACTACGCGACCCTTTGAACCAGGTCATCAGCTGGGTAGACCGTCAGTGGGATGATCAGGTCGACCATCTCTTGTTCCGTGAAGCCCAAGGCTCTACAGGTCCAGACCGTCCAGAGAAGTGAGGCCTGGTAGTGATCTCCACGGAGGCGATAGTCCCACATCGTGCTCTTGAGCGTTGCATCGCTCAACCTGGTCGCGTCCTTCAGGTACCCATCAATCTGAATGAACCGGCATCTGACCTCGTGTTCGGGAAGTTGGTATTTCCGAACCGTCTCCTTGATCACTGCTTCAGAAACCCAAAACGTGCTCATCTAAAGACCTCCAAATAATTCAGGTCAATAATAACACATAAATATATAAAAGCAAAACGCCCCGTTTCCGAGGCGCCCTTGCTAACTAACGTGCAAGAATCCACCTGGGAATCGGGGGCGTGCCGCGTGAACGAAACTCCCGCGGAAGCAGGAGCTCAGTGGCGACTTCTGCCATACCGAGCGATGCCCCAAGTCGGTGAAGCTTCTTTCTAATTCGACTCAGTTCTCTGCCCGCAGCTCTCTCCTCTGGCGTGCCAGGAGTTTGCCGCAACCATCTACGACGCGCCCGCTGGAACTCACGATTTCTTTCACAGAATCGCCGCCACCTTTCATGGGGAGATAAAAAATAGATCAAGAACATGAGACACCTCCTATCGATAGATAATCATTAGCGACAGACAAAAGCAAAACGCCCCTTTCGGGGCGCTTTGCTTTGCATCTTTTGACTTACGCCATCTTCACATCAATCGTGACTCCTGAAGGAAGGTTGAGGTTCGTGAGAGCCTCGATAACCTTAGGGTTCGGCGACATGATGTCGATGAGGCGCTTGTGGATGCGCATCTCGAACTGCTCGCGTGCGTCCTTGTGCACGAACGTGGAGCGGTTCACGGTCCAGCGCTTGATCTCGGTCGGGAGCGGGATCGGACCGACGATTTTCGCATCGAAGCGATTAGCCGTATCCATGATCTGCTTCACCGAAAGGTCGAGAATCTTGTGCTCGTAGGCGCGCACACGGATGCGAAGCTTGGGCTCTGCGGCAGGACCTGCCTCAGCGACCTTCTTCTTGGATACTTTCTTAGTTGCGGTTGCCATACGAGTCAATGTGCGTTGTGAGAATGATACCTTAGACGGTGATCTTCGTCACGACGCCGGCACCAACCGTCTTGCCACCCTCGCGGATAGCAAAGCGCATCTGCTCCTCCATGGCGATAGGCGCGGTGAGCTTGACCTTGAAGGTCACGGTGTCACCTGGCATAACCATTTCCTTTCCGTCTGGAAGGGTCACTTCACCAGTCACGTCGGTTGTACGAACGTAGAACTGAGGCTTGTAACCTGAGAAGAATGGGGTGTGGCGACCACCCTCGTCCTTGGAGAGGATGTAGACCTCAGCCTCGAACTCGGTGTGTGGCTTCACAGAACCAGTCTTTGCGAGCACCTGGCCGCGATGCACGTCCTCCTTCTTCGTACCGCGAAGAAGAATACCTGCGTTGTCGCCTGCCTGACCCTCCTGGAGCTGCTTGTTGAACATCTCGATACCGGTGACAGTCGTCTTGGCGGTGTCATGAAGACCGACGATGTCGACTTCCTCACCCACCTTTACGATGCCGCGGTCGATACGACCGGTGACCACCGTACCGCGTCCTTCAATCGAGAAGATGTCCTCAATTGCCATAAGGAACGGCTTGTCGGTCTCACGAACAGGATCTGGGAAGTATGAGTCCATCGTGTCGATGAGCTCCTTCACCTTGAGTGCGTACTCGTCATCTGCTGAGGTTGCCTCAAGTGCCTTCAAACCTGAACCCTTAACAACGGGGGTAGCAGCACCGTCGAAGCCCTGCTTGGTGAGAAGTTCGCGGATTTCCTCTTCAACGAGGTCCACCATGTCCTTGTCATCAACCATGTCCACCTTGTTGAGGAAGACGATGAGCTTTGGCACACCAACCTGCTTTGCAAGAAGGATGTGCTCACGGGTCTGAGGCATTGCGCCGTCAGTTGCAGCAACCACGAGGACTGCGCCGTCCATCTGGGCGGCACCAGTGATCATGTTCTTGATGTAGTCAGCGTGGCCCGGCGCATCGATGTGCGCGTAGTGGCGGTTCGGTGACTCGTACTCCGAGTGGTGGAGCGCGATGGTAATACCACGAGCCTTCTCTTCAGGCGCGTTGTCGATATTCTCAACCTTCTCAGCGCGAGCCTTGTAGCCGGCACCAGAGTTAAGGTTAAGGACGTTGAGGATAGCAGCCGTGAGCGTGGTCTTACCATGGTCAACGTGACCGATGGTTCCTACGTTCATGTGCGGCTTGCTGCGATCGAATGCATCTGCCATAGGTACGTAAATTACTGGTAGCTAAAGTTATAACTTTTTGCCGCGCCTGCCTGCTTCCCCTCAGAGAATGGCAGGCGACCAAGGCGTTGGGCGATTTCCCCGCGCAGCGCCTTTCAGAAACCCCTGTCCCCTATGGAGAAGGAATACTAAAAAGAGCGCCGTACTCGCGTTAGGGGTAAAGATACAGGCCGTGAAATGAAAGGTCAAGGAAAGGCGACCCTAGGGGTCGCCTCGTGTCCTTTTCTGCCACAGTTCAGGTCTGCGGAGCACCGTCTGCGTCATCAGGAGCCGTTTGCCGAGTACGGGTGGCGGTGCTGGAAGTCGCGGTCGAGCCAAGATGCAGACCTCGCTGAAGGGAAATCGATCATTGTTGACTGCCCCGAAGACGAGTACGTCATCATCATTGAATCTCAGTGCCTGTCCGTCTGTGATCGTCTCGAAGAAATAGGTTGCCATTGAAACCTTCCTCCTACTGTTCTGCGGCTGAGCATAGCATGAGAAATCCTGTGCATAAGAGAAGGTCGTCCATATGAATCAAGGTACTGTGAGGAAATCATGGAATCTCGCATAGAAAGCGTTGAGGATGCCCTTATGACGCATCTGTGGGTGACACACCGCAGACGGACACAGGTACTCGCCACTATCGCCATAGTCTTTGAACTCTGTGCTATTGCAGGGCTCGTCGTAGCCGCATTCGCACTAGGATCTCTAGAAACCTTCGTAAGCAACGCAACGGGTGTGGTCCTCGTACTTTCGTTACCTATCGCACCCTTTTTGATTGCATACGGACTTGCGCGACGTGTCGTCCAGAAACAATTTTATAAGGAGATTGCCGCATCCTACGGCTTCGCGTACAGCGAATCCGCTGCCATGAATACCGTTACCGGACAGATCTTTTCATTCGGGCACAGTCGCAGACTCGCCGACGTGTTCTCAGGAACCTACGAAGGTCGTCCGACACGCTTCTTCACCTTCCACTACACCACCGGTAGCCACAAGCACAGGACATATCATCAGATGCTCGTATGGGAGGTAGAGTGCGCAGTTCCCATGCTCGATCTGCTAGTGCGACCAAAACGTTGGAGTGGAGCTAGAGATTGGAGCCCTCATGGAACAAGAATCCTTCGGCTTGAAGGACCATTTAATGACCAATTTGATGTGTACACCTCTCACGAGATGGAAGTGGAGGCACTCACGGTGCTGGATCCTGCATTCATGGCCTCATATATGGATTCGTTTGGCTCGTATGGATTTGAGTGTGTAGGAACAAAGATCTACATCTTCTCACTCCATAGCCTCCCTCAATCTCGCACTGCTTTCGAAGAGACATTCAAACTCATCGATATACTCTACGACCACCTCGTTCCTACGCTGAAGAACGTAAGTGACGACGTAGTTGCGTTACGAGAGGCATATAAAAGAACATAGCGCTGTCGCAGGACAGCGCTATGTTCTTTTGAGGTAGCAGATACTTACTTCCTGCTTGCGATGATCTCCTGCGCAACGTTGCTTGGCACAACCTCGTAGTGATCGAACTCCATGGTCATAGAGCCGCGTCCTTCCGTCATAGAGCGGAGGGTCGTGGTGTATCCGAACATTTCCGAAAGCGGAACCTTCGCGTTCACCACCTTGTTCATGCCGCGCTCCTCCATACCCTCGATCGAACCACGCTTTCCTGAGAGGTTACCGGTGATGTCACCCATGAACTGCTCAGGGACAACGACCTCAACACGCATGATCGGCTCGAGAATAACCGGCTTTGCCTTAAGGGCTGCCTCCTGGAATGCCTGGGATGCAGCAATCTTGAAGGCGATTTCAGAGGAGTCCACGTCGTGATACGAACCGTCGTAGAGATCGACGGAGACGTCTACGATTGGGTAGCCCGCGAGAATACCACGGTGGAGTGACTCACGAATACCCTTCTCAACCGCCGGGATGTATTCCTGCGGAATCACACCTCCCTTGATGTTGTTGATGAATTCGAAGTGATCCTCGCGAGTTACGTTCTTCGCAACCTTCGCCTCCGGATCTACCGGCTCAAGGTGCTTCACCTTGATCTTCACATGGCCGTACTGACCCTTACCACCGGTCTGCTTTACGTACTTATTGTCGACGTCGGCGGTACCCATGATGGTCTCGCGGTATGCCACCTGCGGCTTACCCACGTTAGCGCCCACATTGAACTCGCGCTGCATACGATCAACGAGAATCTCGAGGTGGAGCTCACCCATACCTGCGATGATAGTTTCTGAGGTCTCCTCATCAGAAGAGATCTTGAAGGTAGGGTCCTCGTCAGAGAGCTTCTTGAGTGCCATACCCATCTTCTCCTGGTCGGCCTTGGTCTTAGGCTCGATGCGAAGCGAGACCACTGGCTCAGGGAACACAATCTGCTCAAGGATGATTGGATTAGCTTCGTCACAAAGAGTGTGCGAGGTCTTGGTGTCCTTAAGACCCACGAATGCGGCGATCTCTCCGGTGAACACCTTCTCCACCTCCTCTCGCTTATCAGCCTGAAGGCGCACGATGCGGCCAATACGCTCCTTAGAGCCCGTGTTTGCGTTGTAGATATACGAACCAGCTGACACCGTTCCGGCGTAGACGCGGAAGAAGGTAAGCGCTCCGACGAATGGGTCGGTCTGAAGCTTGAAGGCAAGCGCCGTGAATGGCTCGGAGTCGTCAGGCTTGCGGAAGATCTCTTCGTCGGTCTTTGGGTTAATGCCCTTTACCGGAGGAAGGTCGAGTGGTGAGGGGAGGTAGTCGACAACGGCGTCGAGTACGAGCTGCACACCCTTATTCTTAAGCGCCGAACCCGTGTAGACCGGGAAGATCTGGTTTGCGATCACTGCCTTGCGAAGCGTCTTCTGAAGATCCTCGTAGGAAGGAATGTTTCCTTCAAGGTACGCGTTCATCTGAGCGTCGTCGTTTTCAACGATGCGCTCGATAAATTCAGCACGGTACTTCTCGGCCTCTGCCTTAAACTGCTCGGGAACATCACCCTCAATTACGTCCTCACCCATAGCACCTGAGAAGGTGTATGCCTTCATCTTAAGGAGATCGATCACACCCTCGAAGTCCCCTTCTGCGCCCATAGGAATCTGTGCACGAACCGCCTTCTTTGAAAGACGATCGAGGATCGACTTGTAGGAGTCCTCAAAGGAGGCACCCGTGCGATCAAGTTTATTGATGAAACACACACGTGGCACACCCGCCTCGTCAGCATAGCGCCAGTTGGTTTCAGACTGCGGCTCAACTCCAGCAACGCCGTCGAACACGACGATTGCGCCGTCGAGCACACGCATAGAGCGCTTCACCTCTGCAGTGAAGTCGATGTGTCCTGGGGTATCGATGACGTTGAAGCGATACTTCTTCGCAGGATCCTTCTTGTCGGTCTCCTGGGTCTTGCTCCAGAAACAGGTGATAGCAGCTGAGGTGATGGTGATACCACGCTCACGCTCCTGCTCCATCCAGTCGGTAGTGGTTTCGCCCTCATGCACCTCACCAATCTTGTGCTGGGAACCGGTGTAGAAGAGCACGCGCTCAGAGGTCGTGGTTTTACCAGCGTCCACGTGGGCGACGATGCCGAAGTTGCGCACTTTCTCGAGGGGATAATCGCGATTCATAAGGTGTGAAAGTAAATAAAAAAGCCCGCAGTTGCGTTACCCATAAGATACGGAACTGGGGGACAAAAAGCAAACGGGATGGTACGGTCTTCGACAGAAGGAGATAAATTCATGGACGCAGAGAGTAAACACGCCGCAAAGCTTCGCGAACTCGGTTTCTCCCACATGCCAAGCATCGCACGATCAAAGGCTGAGAAAGCAAAGTATGGCCCGACGTTCAGTGCCATGCCTGAAGTTACTTTTGCGACAGATGAGACGGGACAATCCTGGACAGCGGTAGGTAGCCATGACCTGACCAGTCTTGGCTTTAAAAACACATCGGCGAGGGTCCGGACCGTGAGTGAACAACTCGGACTACGACCGAAACGTCACTGAGAAATTTATGCTTCGCGCGCCCTTTCCGGGGCGCGCTCACTTTTACCGCTGCGTAATACAGTGGTTATACGAAGCCGACCAACCTGCACATGACGACATATCAGAAGGCTCCTCCGTACCCGGATCGGTTTCAAGAGCAGCGCACACCGTATATCCGCCATTATGATCATCTCTATTTCTGTAGATATAGTCACCTGCCCCACCCCCACGAGTCGGATCACTTGAAAGCTTTGCTATATAGCCTGGCACCAGGTCTGACGTAAGAAGCGGGCCACCCGTCGTATGCGTCACCGTTGAGCAGAAGTTAGTAACCTGCGGAAGTGAACCGTTAGTGCTGTAGAAGTTAGCGATTGCCCGAACAAGTTGACCTGCGTCAGACTTTCTCTTTGCGTCATTCGCCCGGTTACGCGCCACATTCAATGACGCGAGCACGACCGAAGACAGGATCCCGATGATCGCAATGACGACCAGGAGCTCAATAAGCGTGAATCCGCGTGGAGATTGTTTCATAACTATTGGCGCGGTGGCGGATTAACCAGCGGCGCGTCCATGGGCGTCAGCAGCACGATTTCTTTGGGTGCTGTCTTAACCGCAATAAGGATTGAGGCTATAAGTACCGTTCCTAGGACACCAAGCACGACCTTGTCGCTCATGCCCTGCTCTTTACGCGGTCCTGGGGTAATGAGTTCGGCTATGGATCTGCCAGTACGCTGATTGTTTGAGCGGCGCGATGCCACCGGATCTTTCTCTCCATCGAATATCACCTCATCACTCATGTTTCCTTAGTATATACGACGCGAAAGGCGCTCCGTACGGAGCGCCTTTCTCAGTTCCTATTGGTAAGGAATTACCACGCGAAGTGAGCAAATGCCTTGTTTGCTTCTGCCATGCGGTGCATGTCGTCCTTCTTCTTAATTGCGTCACCCTCGTTCTTTGCGGCAAGGAGGATCTGCTCTGCGAGCTTCTCGGCCATAGGCTTCCCCTTCTTGTTGCGGGCAGCGTTGATGAGCCAGCGGTATGCAAGAGCGATACGGCGCTGCTGAGGAACCTCGCGAGGCACCTGGTAGTTAGCGCCACCGACACGGCGGGAACGAACCTCCATAAGGGGAGCGACGTTGCGGATGGCGGTCTCGAAGGTCTCAAGCGGATCCATCTCCTGCTCCTTGATCTTGTCGAGCGCTCCATACACGAGCTTACGAGCCGTGTCCTTCTTACCGTCCCACATGACCGTGTTGATGAAGCGTGAGATAGCCTCGGATCCGTAGACGAGGTCAGGGCGGCGTGGGTACTTGTTCTTTACAGGGTGACGCATGTTCTAAAATTATGCCTTCGGGCGCTTAGCACCATAACGTGAGCGACCACGGCGACGCTTATCAAGACCGGCGGTATCAAGGCGTCCACGAACGATGGTGTACTGGACACCAATGTCCTTCACGCGACCACCACGGAGCATGACCACTGAGTGCTCCTGGAGGTTGTGACCCTCACCTGGGATGTAGGCAGTAACCTCCATACCGTTAGTAAGGCGGACACGGGCGATCTTACGAATAGCCGAGTTAGGCTTGCGGGGGGTTTTCGTCGTCACCTTCACACAAACACCGCGCTTAAATGGCGCTGGGTAGAAGGTTGGACGATTCTTCAAGGTGTTGAAACCACGACCAAGAGCCACGACTTTTGATTTTCGCTTGTTCTTGCTCCGAGGAGACTTTGTCAGCTGCTGGATGGTTGCCATGTCGTAAATGAAAACTCCCCCGTGGGAGTTAGGCACACTATATAGAAAGGCCTAGATTAATGCAAATACATCCTTCCTATCGCTTCCGACGGATCAGAAAGTCGGAGATACCGAGGAGAAGGACTGAGATAACGGCGTATATACCCGCCAGGAACCAGGCCACCTTCTCTATATCAAAGAGCTGAATGGTAAGCATGCCTACATCAATCTCAGAAGCGATAGCCAGGAGCATGAGAATGGCAGCTACAATGCTGTACCAGAGGGTAAACCAGGCCCAGTGGTGGTGAGTCTTTCGGGTAACGAAGAAGGCAAAGAGTGAGGCTAGCAGAAAACCTAATGTGAACGGCAACAGTGGCTTACCTACTAGGGCAGCGTATGGTGCGCGACATATATCACCGCGAGTGACGGTTTTGATTTTCTCGCAAAAACCGAACCATTCGGGCCAAATCAAATAAGTAACGGCAATTACGCCCAGAGTTGCTACACCTACTAATAAGAGCTTTTGCTTCATTTCTTACTATTCTCCAGCGCATGGATGCAGGTAGCAATAGCTGCAGCACGCTCAGGGGGGATAGAGCTCAGGTGTGCCTGAACATATTTCTTGAGTTCTGTGACGAACTTCTGAAACTTTGCATTGTCCTTTCCCTGAGATTCGATACTGCCTATAACAAGAGCTATGTACAATTTCACGAACACAGTACGGACGAGGCCTATTTCTTTCTTACAGATAGCTATAGCATCTTTTCGGGCGAGCTTGTCTTTTACGACACCATCTGTCTTTCCATCTCCATCGAGATCCAGAATGAGCGATCCTGCACTTCCGTCATCAATGGTGAGAGTTGCTTCAGTAGAAGTCGAAATGGGTAGATCTTTTAACTCCTTAAATACATTCCCGTCCTCATCTGAGAAGGAAACACCGAATGTCCCGGCACCAGTTCCATCAATAGTAAGGTCGTACGCACCTTCTTTAGGAAGAACAAGGTATTTACCTTCTCCTCCCAACTCGACACTACTGCCTGGTATTTCCTCACGCACGTACATCAGATCACTATTCGTGAGTGGGAATATGCCTGTCACATTACCTTCTGTATCTTCTGCCGATATAAGTGCAGGAGAGTGGATACCAACGACTGTGTTTGCAAGATTTGTATCGGGTTTTTCATAAGGGAATAAATCTGTTTCAAACGGAGTCGTACCGACAAGCAAATTAGATATGTATGGATGCAGGAACTTAGAATCGGTAAGGTTATGGTGCTTTTTGTTTTCTCTAAACTGATCCCTCAATTCATGCAGGTTGAAATACACCCCACCCTCCCCCATCAATGCACTCGATGACATCACCGTCTCATCTCCATCACTAGAAGTGAGTGGCTTGTATTCAATAGTTGGTTGGCTGCAGAAGAATATTCCAAGCAAGCAGGTTTTGTTAAGCGTGTAGTAGGAACCAGTACTGACGGTCGGCTGGCCCCATCCCGCAATCTCATGCACCGTTACGCCTGCGGGTGGCACCCACGCATCTAGGATTGCGTGCGTCGCTTCAGTCTTTGCGATTAATTCTGGAGAAAGTGGGAGCGGTGTGCCCGAATCCCTTTCGGTTGGAGTCGATCTTGTCTCTGGTGTATTGAGTGCAAATCCCCGTGCTTCTACTGCTGAATCAATTGCAGATCCGAACGCTGCCACCAAAGCATCAGTCTTCGATCCACTCTTGAATTCGGCAAGCTTCTCAGATTCCTGTTCGAAGTACATCCCTGAAGGCGCGAGTGAATATGCGCCCGGAAGGGTCGCAAGCACAGAGCGAAGTACGCCTGCCGGAACGATGAAGTTGAGGAGCTTCTCACGCCCATGCAGGAGACTGAACATGCCTTTGGGCGTCCCCGCCTGCGGTGATGCAATCAATACAATCTTATCTACAAGATCTGCCTTCCCCTGCGCTTCAAGTCGCACCATAAGCGCCTTTGCGACAAGTCCACCATTTGAATGAGCAACGATCGCTACCTTTCCATTCTTTGAAGATGCTGCGAGCTCTTCGACAACATCAATAAGGTATTCGCGCGAACCGTTCTCCTTCAGTGCACCGTTATCGACCACATCAAACACGTCATACCGCCAGTCGTATGGATATCCCTTCCAGTCAGCGATCTTCTCGTCTTCCTTAAGGTCATCGAGATATTCCATAAATTCCTCGTGGACCGTAAACCCAAACGGAAGATTCTTAATCGAATCAACGATATCGCGCGTATACACAACCTCCTTGCTCGTACCTTCAGGCGTAAAAGCGAGCCTCTTGATGTCCTCGCTCCCCAGCGGCTCCCACAAGGGCTCCTCATCACCATCGGTATCTGTCATATACAGCCGGCTTGCGGTGAATCCTGGAATGAAAAGAATATTCGGTGCCCCTACCGACGGCGCATCAATTGCAAAACGTACTCCTCCCCATATAGGCGGAAACTGAAACTCATTCCATGGATCTGAGTCGAGTTCATAGGTGAAGTACGGATGCACTTCTTCGGGAGTATGTTGCTGTATGAACTCAGGGTCAGCACAGTTTTCTGGTTCGACCTGATACTTTTCGCAATACGCATCCATATCCCGTATCTGATCTCCCGCATAGAGTAAGAAGAAGTACTCCCCAGCTTCCGGCACACTCATGCTCACCGTACCCTCAGGTGTAGCCGACAACTCTCTTGAATCGATGAATGTTGCGTCGGCAGTAAACGGTGTGCCCCGCCACAGCTCGAGATACGTTCGCGTGTCTTCAAGGATACTCAACAGTATTTCTGTTCGTACTTCTTCAGAATCATTTGGATAGTTTCTGCTCCCGAGTTTGATCTGATACTCAATTTCTAGTGGCGTACCTACGGGAAGTGAACTTGAGGCTGCATCAGTAATCACTTCGCCACCCACCTCAAGCGAGACCATGAGTCCCTGCTGATTCTCGAAGGTAGAGAGCACGGGATCACCCGGAATGATATCGGCATGCGCCGCGAACGGAAGAATAATAAGTACACCGATAAGTGCAGAGGCAGAAAGTTGATTGAGTTTCATGCCCGCACTCTACCCAAGAGCGATAAAATTTATATAAAGATTTTATGATTTTTTCCTCGAGGGAGTGGATAGTAAAAGCCCCGCGTGAGCGGGGCTTTTACCTTTCTTCACTACAATCGATTAATCCTCCTCTTCAGTCTCGAAGTCTCGGATGGTTGAGGTGGCACTGTTGCCTGCCTTGTCCGTTACGACGATACGGTAGTAGTAGTCCGTATCCGCTTCAAGATCCTCAAATTCGAATTCATGCTCCTTCACAAACTTCGTGTTTTCCTCCACCTCCGCGTCATCGAGATCGTTCTCGGTGCTGTACCAGATAGCAGCCTGTGCAGGCTCGCTCGTCCAGAACGTAAGCATCGCTGAATCATCAGTGATGTCATCAATGTCGACGCGTGAGATAACCGGCGCAAATCGATCGGTCGAGGTAGCGGTCGATGACGTACCCGTCCTCCAGTCACCATCAAGTTTCTTCTGAATGCCCTCAGGAACCTTTCCGCACATAGAGAGGTCGATGGTTGCATTACCAAGACGCTTCTTCATCTGGCCAGGAGCGATAAGCTTGCCCCACGCCTTACAGCGGAAGTCCTTATCATCAGCGAGTGCGTTGATGCGAGCGCGAGTCTTCATGCCGACTGCAGCCTCACCTTCAATACCATGCTTCTTCTGGAACTTAGCGACGGCCTTCGCGGTCAACGGACCGTAGAAACCAGACACTACACCCTCAGGGTATATCTCAGGGTCAGCGGCAAGGATCTCCTGAAGTGCCTTCACCTCTTCGCTAGTCATGCCCTGACGAAGATCAGCAGCGAGCGCAAGGGCGTCCTTAAGTTCAACGCCGACTTCAGCGCGCTGCTTGCTAAGTTCTGCGAGCTGATCCTGCAGCTGCTTGATCTGTTTCAAGAGCGTCTCAACCTGCACCGTGTTCGATGTCGAGGTCTGCGCAAACACCGGTGCTGGCACGGCCGAAATCAAAAGGCCGAGCGCAACACCCGATGCTACCAATACTTTCATCATGGATTGCAAATGGTTAGTGTAATGGACACACAGTGTCGTAGAGACAGTGTATCGCTCTTATGGGGACGTTTTGTACTCTTTCCACTTACCTAAAACTCTTCCACCGCTCCCATGGGCATGTCTCTAAACTCGATATCACCTATATTGCTAGCGATAATCCTTGGAACTAGGCCGCGCTGATAGTCCTCCGTATACATAGCGTCATGTATGGGGAATACGACTCTTGGCCGTACTTTCTTCGCATAATCAATAGCCTCAGAAAGCTTCATCCAAGGCGCCCCGGTCGGAAGCGCGAGCACCTCTACCTGTTTCAAAGGCACATCATGCAACGCATCTCCCGGCACATACAGCTTCTCCGCTATCAAATACCCGGTATTCCTGCAGGGAGACACGCCTCCATATATAACGGCGTGGTCATGACCAAAGCTCTGTATGGAAACACCTTGCACGGACACCACCTCCCCTTCTGTAATCAGAGTGTATGCAATACCCGCTTCTTCAAGCAACTTCCCGACAGCCTCGTGCGTATATACGACGGCATCAGGGTTTCTCTCTAACACCTCCTTCAATTGCTCAATATCGATATGGTCCTGATGCTCGTGGGTAATCAGCACGGCATCGATACCCGTTGCATCAGGCATGGGATTCCACACCCCCGGATCAAGGAGGATCGTGGCATTCCCTTCCTCAACAAGGAGGCAAGCATGTCCGTACTTCGTTATCTCCATAACGACAGTATAGCCATTACAGCTTATTCCTGCTCAACAAACCGATGAAAGCGGCTGATGTCTCCATCTGCGGTATATCCCTGGTAGTGGAACTCAAGATCAGCCTCATCAAAGATCTGGAAGAATTGATCCCACCCTATTTCCATAAGCGTTTCGTTCGGCTCGCCGAAGTCAATTCGAAGCACTGCAGTGTTTCCATCCCACGTCGATTCCACGATCGCAGGCGTGCCCTGTCGCTCTTCTGCCCAGCGCTCGATCTCGTCATGGTCGGTCGTGCGCTTTGTGCCATTGGTCTGTATCTGTGTCATACGCGCCTTATTAGCTGCTACATGCGCAGTCTTACGCAGCGAGACTGAAGTATGCGTGAGCTACCTCTGCTGTCGGCCGAGGATATAGCCTAGAACCAGGAGTGCGACTGCGGCAATGAGGTGCTTCATTACCTGTTAGAACCAAATCTAGGTGCAGGCAGTTTCAAGCTCGTCGTCCCAGTCTTTCCGCGCCTTCTGCACTGCCTCATTTACGCACTTAAGGAGTTCCATCGCCTCCGCCTGGTCCGCACCATAGGTTTGTGTGAGCCTGTTGAACTGATAGTCATGGAATTCCTTTGTGCTCTTATCGTCGTGATTGAGTGCTCGCACTGTCGCACCCTTATTCAATATATGTACGAGCTTCGGCATCACCTTATCGATCACCTTCACGAAGCGCGCTTCGTAAGAGTTGAGGCTCTCGTACTCCTCGATCGTCTTACCAATCCACGGATATACCACATCGAACTCTTCCCTGATACGCACGAGCGCTGCTGTCTCCCGCTCTTCCTTCTCCTTGTCGCCGCTTCCGTCGAGCTTACCGAAGGTAACTGTGTCCCCCGCATACACTTCAACCAAGTCATGCACGAGTGCATACTGCGCGATCTTTCCTTTATCGAGTTGTGGCGCGAACACATCGGCGTAGGCGCACGCCATAACACCGAGCATGACGGTATGGTCGCTATCGGTTTCTCTGCGTTCACCATCCTCATGATGGGTTGCACGGAGCGTTCGCCCGAACGCAAGCATGAGAGATGCAAGCTCCAGCGTTTTATCGACTACCGCGGGAGTTACTTTTTTCTCCATATGTTATGCGCCGACCAACATCTTAAATAGGTAGGTGATGACGGCGTAGAAGGGCTTTGCAAACAGATAGCTGAATATAAAGAGGAAGGCAACGAGCGTGAAGATGCTCCCGGCACGCATACGGTCCTCAAACTCACGCATCGCCATGGATGCCTTGAACGGCAAGAGGCCACGAAGCACCGTAAACCCATCAAGCGGAGGAAACGGAATCAAGTTAAAGAGCCCGAGCGAAAGGTTCGTTAGAGTCACGATCGCTGCGAGATCCCCAAACTCAGTCATCCCTGCGCCATACGCATAGCGCGCAACAAACGCAAAGAGGACCGCGAGAAAGAGGTTGGTCGCGACTCCTGCGATTCCCACAATCGCCTCACCCCATCGCTGATTCTTCAGGTTATACGGGTTATATGGAACGGGCTTTGCCCAACCAAAGAGAATCCCTGCGTTCGTCATGACCAAAAGCGCAGGCAAAATGATCGATCCTATAGGATCCACATGCGGTATAGGGTTCAAGGTAAGCCTGCCCTCAAGCTTTGCGGTCGGGTCCCCAAGCGCGTAGGCGGCATACCCGTGAGCCACCTCATGCACGATGATCGAAAGAATGAGCACAATGACGCCGAATATGATGAATTCCATAGAAAGTTGCCGATTTACGTGTCCCTATGCTAGCATGCGGGGACTATGGCACGAGCTTGCGAAGTAACCGGAAAGAGCACGCAGATTGGCGGGCGGTATTCTAACCGCACCCGTGCTACCCAGTTCAACCCAACGGG
Organism: Patescibacteria group bacterium; assembly: GCA_038062175.1. Taxonomy (GTDB): domain Bacteria; phylum Patescibacteriota; class Minisyncoccia; order Phycocordibacterales; family Phycocordibacteraceae; genus C7867-001. Next base: position 55,104 of record JBBTXR010000001.1, on the reverse strand, counting down.
TAAGGTTCGCCGCAGCGCCAACCTCACCAAGCGCCGCATCTTTGTCCCCGAGCTTGGCAAGATGATCCTCGTCGACATCTCCACCAAGGGCATGCGCATCATCAAGAAGAACGGCGCCTACGCCACCCTGAAAAAGGCAGGAATCGTTAAGTAAGCAGGGCAGAAGAAACGCCCGGGTCCATCTGGATCCGGGCGCTTTCTTTATTTATCGGCGACGTTAGACGACGGCAAGCCGACCATCAATGCGTTCGCCGAGCATGGCGAGCACCACACGCCTATCGACATCACAGAGAACTTCGAGCTCCTGGGACATCTCAGCGAATACAGCGCTGGAAATCGTGCTCGGGGGCGGCATGTTCGCAAGGTCCGCATCGATGAGCTTCCGTAGATCACGCAGCCAACCAAGATCGCTGCCGACACTGCCCTGCGAAATGGCAGTGAACATAAAGTCTGCCTTAATCACGCATGGACAACGCATCTGAACCCTCCCACAACTAACCTTAGTCAACAGTAGCACGTACTTACTTCCGTACAATATCTATCCCGTTTGAGACGAAAGTAATCGCCCCCTCCTCACTAGTCGATACGAGCTCTGCCCCACTCTCTCGTACTCGCTGTACCACCTCCGCATGTGGGTGACCGTATGAGTTATCTTTACCTGCTGATACAACCACCGTATCGGGCGTAACTGCAGAAAGGAATACGGCACTCGTGGAATTGCGCGAGCCATGGTGTCCGGCCTTCAGCACATCGCTATCAACGACCCCTAGTGTAGCCACATAATTCTCGACGGTGTCGGGCGCATCTCCCGTTAACAAAAACGAGGTCTCGCCATACACCAGTCGCACTATTACCGATCCGGCATTCGTTTCTCCTTTGGATACGTCCCGATCGGGATATAGCACGTCTGCATATACGTCTTTCCCAAGATGGATGCGCATGCCACGGCGTGCGATAAACGATTGCATCCCCTTTTCTGCAGACGCATACGCCTCGAGACGCTCCGTAGGACTCGTATCGTTTTCAATCCCGGACGAGAGATAGTACGAGACACGGTAGCGAGAGAATATATCAGGAAGTCCGCCGATATGATCGGCATCCGGATGGGTTGCAAGCACCATATCAATAGATCGATCTAAGGGTCCGATAACCCGCGGAAGCTCGCGAAGCACCGAGCGGTCCCGACCGCCATCGATCAGAAGCTCTATACCTTCAGGACTTTCAATTAGAATCGCATCTCCCTGCCCCACATCAAGAAACGACACCTTGAGGGTCTCGTCACGAGGCTCGAAGATGGCATACGCAACAGCAGCATTAAGCGCCACAAGGAGCGAAACGATGAGGAGGGCCAAGGGCCAGGACTGAAGTGCGCACATAAGTAGCTATGCCATAGTATAGGGGTATGAAACAGTACCAGGAGGAAGTCGATGCATGGTTTAAGCAAAAGGGCTGGGGCTACTGGGAACCCCTTGCCATTACCACCCGACTCTTTGAAGAGTGTGGTGAGTTTGCCCGCCTCGTGAACCATGTCTACGGACCAAAGAAAAAGAAGCTTGAGGAGGAGGTGCAGGATATGGAGGAAGAGCTTGGCGACATCATCTACACCCTGATCTGCTTTGCGAACGCACACAACATCAATCTCGATGACGCGATGAGAAAGAGTATCGATAAGGTGACGGAACGGGATAAGGATCGGTATACCTCAGCCCGCGAGACCCCTCATTAAACATTCAGCCTGTTGACTCTAAGATTATCTTAAGATAATCTTAGAGTATGGCTACCAAAGCAAAGAACATCATAGGACTTAAAGAGCTCCGTGAGAACACGGAGACGTACATCAAGCGCGTGAATAAGGGAGAATCAATCACGGTCATGCGCCGTTCGACTCCCCTATTCCGACTCACGCCTGTAGATGAGGAAGAGATGGGATGGGAGACGGTGATTGATTTCACGAAGATCGATCCGCGAGGTGTCCCTATTGAAGAAGTTCTTGCTTCTCTTAAGAAACTCGATGGATAAACTCGCAAAGTTTTTCAAGAAACTAGATCTGAAGGAACGGGGTCACCTTCAAAAAACGCTTGCTGCCCTGTTTGCAGGAAACATAGACGAGCTCGACATCAAAAAGCTCAAGGGCCACGATGATATCTATCGATTGCGGATCAGCAGTATACGCGTCATATTCCATAGGAAAGACGAGCAGATTCGCATACTTGATGTTGGGCGACGAGATGACACCACCTATCGCAATTTCTAAACTAACCACATGACTATGACCTACACCCCACGCACTTTCACCCTTCCAGAACTCAAAGGACTTTCAAAGAAACAAATCGACGTGCACCTCGCGCTCTACGAGGGCTACGTAAAGCACACAAACCTCATCCTCGATACCATCAAGCGCCTTAAGGAGGAGGACGCTGAGAAGAACGCCTTCGTCATTAATGAGCTACGCCGCCGTCTCGGCTTCGAGTTCGATGGCATGCGCATGCACGAGTACTACTTCGAGCAATTTGAGGGAGGTGCCACCGAGAGCGAAGAGGACTCTGCGCTTGGGAACGCCGCTTCAGAAAAGTACGGCAACTGGGCCAGTTTCCTCACCCACTTGAAAGAAGTTGCGGGCACCCGCGGCATCGGCTGGGTGGTGACCTATTTCGATCCTCGTGCGAACACCCTCCACACCGCCTTTGTAAATGATCATGAGCTGGGGCAGCTTGCCGGTCTTCCCATCATCCTTGCTATCGATCTCTGGGAGCATGCGTTCATGATCGACTACGTCCCTGCAGAGAAGAAAGACTATGTCGATGCCTTCCTCGACAACGTGAACTGGAAACTCGTGAACGAACGCTTCGCAAACGCAGCCACCTAGCCACTTCTCTTTAGAAGATAGATAAGGCCCGCAAGGCCTGCATACATAACGGGTACCAGAATAAACGGAAATACCGGGACGACACTCGTGGCGTATGGAAGTGACGCGGCAATCTGCGCGAGCTCAATAAGATACGCAAGTAAAAGAAGTGCGGGGACAGCAATAACGGGAGCAATGAAAGGAACGAGAATTCCCGCCACCCCTGCAATGGCTGAGAAAAGCATGGCAAGCGGAACAACCGGAAGCGCGAGAATGTTTGCGGGAAACGCGATAAACGAAAGATTACCTGTCTGATACAACAGAAGCGGTAAGACAAATAGCTGCGCGGCAATAGTAGTAGCAGCAATATCGCGCACAAAGGCGGGACGCACCCTTGCAAATCGCGCCTCAATCGAGGGAGCTGCAAGGATGAGTCCGAGCGTTGCTGCAAAGGAGAATTGAAATCCCGGATCATGTATAAGCAGAAGCGGATTGATGAGGAGCATAGCCACAAACACAAAGAGAAGTGCTCGAAGTGCGTCATAGGTACGCCCGGACGCTCTCGCAAAGAGCGCGACCCCTGCCATCACGCCTGCACGAATGCTTGCCGCTCCTGCTCCCGCTGCCATAACAAAGAGTGCGATCACGATCCCTGCCACTACTGCAGCGCTACGCTTCTTTAGAAACCCACACATCCGGAGCACTGCCTCCGCCACAATCATTACGTTGTATCCAGAGAGGACCACGATATGTATGAGTCCGGCAGTCGTAAACGCATCAAGGAGTTCTTTCCCAAGACCCTGCTTCCCGCCCGTGATGATGCCTGCAGCAAGCGCGGCATAGGGTTCTGGAAGTGCGTATTCAAGTCCACGCGTGAACCAGTGCTTCACTGCGTACAAAGAACTTCGAAATGTATCGAGTGTGGATGGTTTACTCACCACTTCGACGTTTGCATAACTCACAATCCCGAACACGCCGTCTTTTGCGAGGAATGTGTCGTAGCGAAAAACACGGCCACCATCCGTGTCGAAGGGTTCAGGGTGTTCAAGTTTTCCGATGACTGCTACTCCCTCGCCATGCGCAAGTTCGGGATACAAGGATGCCACCACGAGCACTCGCATTCGCGCATCCTCATGTGCGACTTCAACCGTTACGCGTTGGGTAGTTTCTCGAATGTCTGGATCGCCCACCACCACACCAAGTAACTCCACCTTCGTATCAAAGAGCGGTAGGAATACAGGAGGAGGGCTGCTTGGCATGAATGCCACCCTCCCTACCCCAAGCGCACACAGCACTAGCACGACACCCACACCCATCGACCAGTCTGTTCGCGCAAAGAAAATAAGCACCATGCCAGCGAGTGCAGCAAATGCGATTAGTGGCAGCGACACGGGATACAGCGACTGCATCGCAACGCCAAGCGCAAACGCTCCGATACCTAAAAGAAACAAGCGGCTCATGCCGCGACGCTACCACTTGAAGATAGGAGAAACCTGAAGACTACTTCCCTGCATCCATCGCTCGATTGGCGAGTTCGTCCGCGTCTTTGTTCTTCTCGCGATACACGTGCTCGAAGGCAACGGTACCGAATGAGCGCGCAAGAATATTCTTCACCTCAAAGTGCCGAGGAACGAGGTTGGGATGCTTCACTTTGTACGCACCTTTCAATTGCTCAATCACGAGCTTTGAGTCCATGCGGATGGTAAGCGGAGCAGACTTAAGTATGTCTATTGGATATTCTTCAGCGAGTTTCCGAAGGCCTCGGATCACTGCCTCATACTCAGCGATGTTGTTGGTCGCTACACCAAGATAATCCGAGACCTCAACAACGCGCTTGCCGAGACTATCGAAAACAACTGCACCAGCTCCTGCAGGACCCGGATTCCCGCGTGCACCGCCGTCTGCGTAGAGAGTGAAATTCATATGCGTACTATAGCGCAATGAATCCAGAGGATTCGAGTCCTGCCAGCGGCAGCTGACAAATTCATATCGTGTGCTATAACTCTTTCAGACTTCCACAGGAGTTGGAGATGAACACAGTATTGAGAGATCGGTGGCTCCAGCTCTGGAGCGGCCTCGGATATGAAGGTGATGCACTCGCTCTCTACGAAGACCTGGAGCGGCGCTATTCTGAGCCGCACCGGGCGTACCACACCCTTGCTCACCTCGAGCACTGCTTCCGGGAACTGAACGAGGCTTTCAGAGATGACGACGGCATCTCGCTCGGTTCAAATGCGCGAGTCACCGTTGAACTGGCGCTCTGGTACCACGACGTGTTCTACGATACACGAGCAAACGACAACGAGGAGCGTAGTGCTCTGTTTGCCGAACAGGTTCTCACCGAAGCCCGCTGCTTCTATGCGAACCCTGGCCTTGTCGCGTCCTACATCCGCGTCACCGCCCACACCAAAGAGCCTCTCTTCTTCGACGAAAAGCTGGTGCTCGATGTCGATCTCGCCATCCTCGGACAACCAGAAGAGGCGTTCGACGAATACGAGCGGCAGATCCGACTGGAGTATGAGTGGGTACCAGCCGACGCATTCCGATCCGGGAGAGCAGCTGTCCTACAACGATTCCTCGATCGAACAACCATCTACAACCTCCAGTACTTCCAGCGCAAGTATGAGGCCCGCGCTCGAGAGAATCTCAAGCGCTCCCTCTCTGCCCTAACTTAAATACGACCCGTTCGAGCAGAAGCCCACTTGGCTCCTGCCGAGCGGGTCTTCTGTTTTATATGAAGATTCTAACGTCCTGAACTAAGCGAAGCATTACTTAATCGCCACAATCCGAAGCCTCACCGGGCTCTTCCTCGAAAACGTATCTCGCTCCACATGCGCCAGAAGTGATGCTCGCTCCCCTGCCACCACCTTCTCGCAACTCTTTCCGAGCTCTCGCTTTGCATAGAACGAGATCGCTTCGATCGTCGTGTCATCAAACTCATCCCGCAGAATCCGAAGCCTAAGATGTTCCCCTGCCTTCCCAAACCACGACACCTCAGTCACGAGCACACTGTGGAGCGCAAACGATGGCTTCGTGTTTCCCATACCAAACGGTGCAAACTTCTCAAGCGACAGGAGGAGCCGCGGAGACACTTCTTGTGGCGAGAGCTCACGATCCGCTCTCGACTCTTCCGCCGTCTCTGGAGGCAAGGTGGCAAGCGCCTCTACCAATCGCGCTTCAAGATACGAGACCTGCTCTGGTGCGATAGAAAAACCACCCGACGCTGCATGTCCACCGAACTCAAGAAACGCATCGGTCGCTGCGTGCATAAGTGCATTCACACTCACCTTCCCGCCAGCGCGACATGATCCTTTAAGGGTATCGTTCCCCTCTCGTCCCCAAAGGAACACCGGTCGTCCGTATTCTTCTGCTATGCCGTTTGCAACGAGCCCCAAAAGTCCCGGCCTCCAGTCAGGGTTCCCGAACACAAGTACTGAAGGCAACTCTCCCTGAAGCTTTCGCTCCTCAAGTCGTTCGTGTACTTCACGCGTCGTCGCTCCCGCAACCGCTCGCCGTGACCGATTGATCGCTTCAAGCTTCTTTGAAAGCTCGTCTGCCTCAACTTCGTCTTCAGTCGTGAAGAGTTGAAACGCATCACGCGGATCTCCCATGCGTGAAGCCGCATTCACTCGGGGCGCGATCATAAAGCCGACATCGTCTTCAGTGATCAGGCGCTGATTCACGCGCGCAACCTTACAAAGTCGCTGCAGCCCCAGACGAGGTGACTTCCGCATAACCAAGAGTGCGTACTTTGCGATCACTCGGTTCTCTCCCTTGAGTGGCACCATATCTGCAATGGTTGAAAGTCCTGCCATATCCAAAAGCCACTTCTCCCATCCTGGTGCAATGTTCTCGCGACCGGTAAATCCGTGCTGGAGTGTTGCACAAACAAGCTTCCATGCAATTCCCCCTCCACACAGATCCTTAAACGGGTACGTCTCATCCGCACGCGCCTTCGGGTCAACGACTGCATACGCAGGCGGAAGGTCGCCTGACGGAAGATGATGGTCAGTAACGATCACCTCCATACCAAGTTCGTTCGCGAGTGCGACCGCTTCATTGTCGACAATACCCACATCAACGGTAACGACGAGCTTGGTTCCTTCCTTGGCAAGTTTCTCAATACCTTTCAAGTTCACGCCGTACCCCTCGTCATGTCGGTGCGGAATGTAGTTCGTAAAATCAGCTCCGGCTTTTTTAAGAAAATCATGGAGCACCACCCCTCCCGGAATCCCGTCACAGTCATAGTCACTCCAGACGGTGATCTTTTCCTTGTTTGAAATGGCACGCGCAAGCCGTTCAGCTGCTTTAGGCATATCAGTCATGAGCATAGGGTCATGAATGTGCTCGTCGTAGGAGGGAGAAAGAAAGGCTTCTGCCTCTTTAGCGCTCGTGACCCCTCTTCTGGCTAGAAGCGAGGCCGTGAAATCATCATACGCAGCAAGCTCGTCGCGTAATTTCTCATCAAGAACGTCATGGAGCGGAAACATGTGGGGTGATTGTATCAGAGTTGCTATGCGCTATGCTTTTCAGGTATGGAACCTACTATCTTTGAGAAGATCATTGCCCGCGAGATCCCTGCCACCATCATTTATGAAGACGAGGCAACGCTCGCGTTCCTTGATATTGCGCCCAACAACCCAGGACACACGCTCGTGATCCCCAAAGTACACACTCGTAACATTCTCGATATTTCTGAGGATTCCTGGCTTGCCGTCATGAAAACAGTCCATAAGCTCGCTCCTGTTATTAAAGAGGCTGTAGACGCAGACGGCATCAATATCGCCATGAATAACGAACCAGCAGCAGGACAGGTCGTCTTCCACGCACACGTCCATATCATTCCCCGCCACGAAGGAGACGGGTTTACGCACTTTCCGGCAGGTAGCTATGGCGAAGGTGAGGCAGACAGTGTCGCCGCAAAGATCCGCGCGCTACTGTAACGCCTCAATGCCGGGCAGAGATCCGTCGGCAAGGTAATCAAGCATCGCGCCACCTCCCGTTGAGATAAAGGAGAAGTGATCATCGAGGCCAAGCTTCTCGATAGCCGCGATCGTGTCTCCCCCACCCACGATTGAATGCGCCTTCGAGTACGCAATTACCTTCGCGAGTGCCTCGGTGCCTTCCGTAAACCCATGCTCGTAGTTTCCAAGTGGCCCATTCCACAGCACCGTCTTAGCGCTACCAACAAGCTCAGCGAGCATCTCGATGGTCTTTGGTCCGTTATCTAAAATGGCCTCATTCGGTGCGACCACCGTCACCCCTGACAGATGCCCCTCTTCCCTCTGACTTCCTTTAGGAGCAACCACATAGTCAACCGGGAGACGAAGCTTCTTGTTCTCCAGGAGTTCTTCAATACCTTCATGGTCTCCATTTGAAACAAGTGAGGCACCCACCGGTTTCCCTAAGGCCTGCATAAAATCATTCGCGAGTGCGCCACCCACAAACACATGATCGTAGGATTGAAGCAGTACGGAAAGAAGCGCTTCTTTGGTAGAAAACTTCGCACCTCCAATGATCGCAAGCGAAGGACGCTTTGGGGTGACTGCCTTTGAAAGCTCTTCGAGCTCTTTTGAGACCTGAAATCCCGCATAAGAAGGAAGCAGCTCCGGCACCCCCACCACTGATGCATGTGTGCGATGGCAGACATCAAAGGAATCTTGCACGAACACGTCGGCAAGTGAGGCGAGTTCTGCAGCAAACGCAGGATCGTTTTCTTTCTCTCCTTTATGTCTCCTCAGGTTCTCAAGCAGCAGCACTTCGCCTGGCACCAAATCTCGTACTGCCTGACGAGCCTTAGCGCCAATCGCCTGATCACAGAACTTGATGCCCGGAACAAGTTCCTTAAGTGCCTCATACACCGGCACAAAACTTTCCGTGCCGCCGTCACCCAGGTGCCCAATGAGAATAATGCGCGCATGTTTCTTTCTCAGATACTCAATGGTTGGAAGCGCACTACGCAATCGGAAGGTGTTAGTCACTCTCCCACTTGCGACCGGTACATTCAGTGCTGCGCGCACGAGTACCGGCGCGTTTTCAAGATGAGGGATGTCACGAAGTAGATGCATGCATGCATCATACCGCGCAAAGGGAAACGGCGGATGTTACTCCGCCGCTTTTTTACGTTTCTTCCTCCATTGTTGGATATGCCAGACCTTGAGTAGCTCCTTAAGCTCATGCTCCCGCTCTAACGTCGGCATGCGTAAATGTATGCTGCGACGACGTTCGAGATATCGGACGCAAGACTCTACTGCTTCCATTGTCGGCGCCTCCCGAACCGCACTTCGGTTAGGGTAATAGACAAACCTGGTCGCAATACAGGCACGCATAATGTTCGGCCACTGGTCTCCCCGCCATATCACCTTCGATCTTGAGCGCGAATAAATGCGCTCGCACCGCTCCTCGAGGAAGCGTACGCGATCTTCAATGCAGATCATGACTCTCCCCTACAAACCCAGGCAGACAATACCACTACGAAAGCGCCTTCACCAAGGCCGAGTACGTCGGCACATCAACGCTCGCATGCCCAATCAAGAACCCATCCACCCCGCTTCCACCTGCAAGCATGCGGATGTTGCCTGGCTCTACCGAACCACCGTATATGATCCTGACCTTCTGATTCCCCTTACCAGGAATATAGTCAGCGAGTACTTTGCGGATGTACGCAATCATCTCTGCAAGATCGGTTGAGGTAATCGCATCTGCTGCCGCTTTCCCAATCGCCCACACCGGCTCATACGCAATCACCACCTGGAGCCGCTCTTTAGGACTAAGCGGAGCATAGACGGCACCAATCTGTTCACGAACGAATTTCAAATACTGCGCATCCTCATCCCGCTCACGCTCTCCGATACAAACAATGGGAGTCAGCTTGTGCGCAATCGCATGCCGTACTTTTTCAAGCACTTGCTCGTCCGTTTCTCCCGCAGCACGGCGCTCAGAGTGTCCGATGATGGCATAGGAGGCCCCTGCCCCAACAACCGCCGCAGCGGTCACTTCTCCGGTATGTGCTCCTCCCGTACTAAGGGAGAGATCCTGAGAGGCAAATCGAACTTTCGTTCGTACGCCCGTCAATAAGCCAAGGAATGGTGCAGGTGGCGCAAGCACCAGCTCATGCCCACCCTTCCCTGCCGCGCGCTTAGCAGCTGCTAAAAGCGCCTTTGCCTTATCAAGCTTTTCTACGTATGCCTTCCAGTTCGAGACGATCAACATGTATGGAATCGTAGCATGTTAGATAGCGATGGTTCGATACCTAGTCTGCCAGCAATCAAAGAAAGACCGCCCGGGGCGGTCTTTAAGATGTGTGCTCGAGCACCGAGAGATTTGTTACCAGGAACGTATGCAATCCCTAGATCAAATCTGAGAACGACGCACTGCTCTCAGGAGCGTACCTATTTAAAGGTGGCGGAGTCGCAGAGCAAGCTTCTTCAATCTCTGGTTACTGGTAGGGGTTTGAACCCTTGCACCGCTCGTAGACACTACGCAGCCCAGTGGTGCTCGAACGTTCTTACGGTATCCGGGTAGCGAGAAGGAGTCAATAAAACAACCCCCCCTACTCCTCCCGCCAATCGACGAACTGATAGTCGGTGGACACGACCGGGGTGAATGCCGGGGGATCGGTCGCCAGCTGCCGGTCATAAGCATCAACACGATTGTTGTAGCCTGCGTAGTTGCCACACCCATTTATCCACTTCGTGCCGGTACGCTTGTTCGAAACCGTTGTGCCACGGATGGTAAGTGAGGACTTTGGCTCATACGCGCTATTACAGCTCGAATAGTAGTTCCGACCAAATGCCCCTCCCTGCGCAATGAAGATACCGTTTAGAGTCATAGTGCTCGGAGAGTCCGGCGTGACGAGGATGTTGTGCTCGGCGATGACCGTGAGCCCATCCGAACCGTCCGTCGTCTGATACATCGTGTTGCCGCGGAGATACGCATTAGGTGCAATGCCGCTCGTGGTCACATTCGCTGCAACTACCGTGTATTTGTCCGACACCGTTCCTTCAATCCAAACATTATCTTCAATGAAGATGAGCTTGCAGCCTGCTGGTGGCGTGATGGTCTGATAGAAGGTCTCGTTTTGAATGAGGGCGCGATCGGTTCCACTATCGGATGGATTGATCGGTGTCACATTCAGCTGTGTCGTTGCCGATACACGACGTACCGTGATCGTGCCGTTTGCATTGAAAATAAGATGATAGCCGTGCCAATACGCAGCGCCATTACTGTTTCCCGTTGAATAGCGTGGAAGATATACCCCCTCGGATTGTGCGATCGTCTTCAAACTTCCGAAGTCGGCAGAGATACCGGCGAAATCGACCTGGGGTACCGGGAAGCTCCAGAGGGTCTGATTAGGTCCTGCACCCCAGACGCCATTTTTAGTCTGATTGGGTGAGCAGCCGAAGGTCGAGGTACAGAGCCACGAAGATAGCGAACTGGTCACAGGCGCATTCGCTGTTCCATCCATACGGATGCCGCCGTTGCTGTGGTAGGGCCCATTGATGACACGATCGGCTCCTGCCCATACCGTGTCGTTCAATATATAGGAGTAGAGCGCAACCGAAGGACGCGTATAGCGTACGGTAAGCGTGCGAGAAACATCAGCCCCCTCTGCCTGCCCAGTTGAGTTGATGTCGATTGAAGTCAACTGACCGCACTGAGTGTTCCCTTCGATATCGAGCGTGATCGTGCCCTCGGTCGATGATTCAGGATCCTCATACGGAATTACATAGGGGCCAGGCGCTCCTGTGCCATTGGTTATGTCGCCCGGATTATGCGCAAGGAACCAGCGGTAGTACTCAAGCCCTGCCTCCGCGATCGCAAAGGCCATCGCACGTTCGGTGTTCACCGTCTGTGCACGATTGGAGATGAGAACGAAGCTCGCAAGACTGCCGAGCACCGTGATAAAGATCGTACCGAATACGAGTCCCAGAAGGAGGAGGTAGCCACGCGGCGCTTTCTGCATCCCTCTATTCTACTCTGTCGGTAGGTTACGCAGCGTCGCACGACCCGTAAGTGTGAAGATGTTCGGGAGACGGTTTGGATTGATGTCGACAGCCAGATGCACACCGACTGCCGTGATCGCCGTGAGATCGATCGGATACGTAAGCTCAGCGCCTTCACTGTTGTAGTAGGTGAAAATGGGTGTCGAGGTCGCATTACGCACATAGACAGCAATCGTTTCAAGTATCTCGGGCTGCCCGCTGTAGCTTGCTGGATTTCCGGATGAGTTTGCAATCGCCCGGTAGAGCGTACCGTTAGTTAAATACGCTCGCACCCGTTCAATGCCGCCGTCTTGATCGATATCGCCATAAAAGGTGACGGTCGATGTGCCTGCAGCAGTGATAAGGTAGGACCCATCGTCGCCATAGGTGGCCTCACGGAGGTTCTGGAGTGTGAAGGTGTGACCGCGCCGCACACTCTCAAGCGCAGCGGTCTGCTCAAGAATGTAGGCATTGCTCCGGTAGAAATACTGGATTGAACCGGTGAGCGCAACACCCACCATCGTCACGATCGCGACAACGACGATGGTCTCAATGAGTGTGAATCCCCGCATACTATTCGAAGGGCGCCACATAGAAGGTATTGCCTGACACTGAAACGCCCGTAAATGAAGTGTCGCTATATCCCGCCTTCGAGAGACTGATCGTATACGCACTTCCCGCCGCAAGATCGCCAAAGTAGGCCGTGCCGCAGGACGAAGTTTGCACAGTCTCGCTATACCCGGTCCGCGAGAGTGTCACGTCCGCTCCTGCGACGACGGCACCAGCAGTATCTTTGACCGTGACGAGGAGCATGTGCGCCGAATCGGTACCCAGATACAAGCTCGAATCGATCGTAACGCCCGGTGAAAGCGCATAGGGCGGTGAAGAGCAGGCATCAACAATATCGTAGCCGTTAAGAGTGAGGTCGTACGCATCCCATTCAAGCGAATGTGTTGTAGCACCGGACGCCCCAGTCGTATCCGATACCGTCGTCTTATAAATCGCCGCACCGGCACCAGTCGAACCAACCGTCTTGGCGCCCCGAAGCGTGTGACTGACGTTTGGTATTGGTGTTGCGTTCGTTTCATACGAGAGAGACCATCGAGTGAGGTCAGGGGTCTCGGCCGGTGCCGAACTTTCAAGTACCGCTCGCAGCGCAAGCGCGGGATAGGTCGAGGTCGCAACCCCCGCAAGACTCACCGGGAAGCTCGTGAAGCCGGTGCTATTACCCGGAAGTACGTCATCTGGCAGAAGTGTCCCTGACGCATTCACCACCTGCACACTCACCTGCGTGCTTGCTGACGGATTGAGGTCAGCATCGAGTGCAAGCCACTGCGCAAGCCCGGACGGGGTTAGCGTAACGGAAACCACACTTCCGCTCCCCGGATAGCCCGCCCCACTATCAATAAGCTTGATGGCACCTCCAGAAGCACCTGCATTCGATGCGCTCGCGATGTTCGACGCATCATCAAAGCTATCCTCCCAGGTACTCGTCTCGGGAGGAGTGAGGGTGCGAATGGTGAGATCGGCGAGGAGATCGATTGCAAAGGTTGCGCTCGTAGTCTGATTCTCAGCGACCGTTAAGTACCCAGGCGTTGGGTTCTGGTTCGTCGTATCACGCGCGTAGGTCTGCGCCGTTGAGTACCCATCCTTGGTAACGGTGATGCGGTAGTCGGTCGAAGTCGCCGCACCCGGTAGGAATACGAGACCTGCTGCGTTCGTGAAGGTGGTGAGATCGACAGCAGGCGTAAGGCTCGAGTTCTGGATATGTACTTCGGCGCCCGCAATGGCGACCCCGACGGCATTCACCACATTCACCTGGAGTGTACCGCCCCCGACCGTGGTCTCAAGACCCACCGGTGACTGATTGGAAATAAGCTCAACCGAACGCTCCTGATTATTGATCGTATAGCTCACGGTAACCTTCACCTGCTTATAGTCAGTGATGATTCCCGTCTCATCAGAGGCGCCCAATCCATCAGAAGGATCATCAATGTACCTAATAAAGGTACGGGTCACGAAGGTAAGGCCGTTGTGTGTCGAGGTTGCCGTTTGCTCAATTGCGCCGTTTGGAATACCGCCGACCGTCCCAACATCGTCATACTCAAGCGAGCGGACGAGCTCAAGTTGCGCTGCGGCGATCGTCGTTGCGATCGCCTTAGACTTCGTAAGCGACGAGACCGTGAACGAAGCGCGCAGGAGACCAAAGAGCGCAACAAAAATAATCAGCGTGATCGCTGAACCAACCAGGACATCGATGAGCGACATGCCGCGAAGCGGACCTCGAGGGAACATATGGGTATGATAGCGCACCGAATGTGCGCTATCGGGTCGAGAAGAAGAATGCGAGTGCTATCGCAAGCACCACATAGAACGCAAACACCCCAAGAGTCCGAAGGAAGAATTGCATGCCGTCCTGTGCCTTACCTTCGGTAAGGAGTCGTACGGGTTCTGCGAAGAACAGAAATGCCATGGCCGCAACCGAGAACACGAGGACGCCGAGCATCATCATAGGAAGGAGGATTGCTTCTTCAAGCGGCTCAAGAAGCGGACCGCCAAGGAAGATACCTGAGACGATGAGTGCGATATAGAGTGCGGCTGCGGTCGCGTTCTTGAGTGGGTGCGGGGTCATATAAGGTGGAACACATTTTTGTACTTAAAAGTTACTAGCACCCGAGACCACGAAGACTCTTCGCACCAAAGAGAAAAGCCTTTGATGCTATCGCGGGCTCTCCAGTAGAAACTATTTTGATTCAATCTTCATAAGCACGGAGGTCATGAACACGAGAAATGAGAAGCCGGCGATGCGAAGACCGGTCGAAAGATCTTCCGGATTATCCGCCGCAATGAATAGACCTGCCGCAACTAGCACCCCGCTTACCATCCGTACGATTGTGCCGAATGTCATCTTGAACTCTCCCAGGGAAAATATTCTGAACTGAAACTATCGTCTGAGATATATTTGTCAATTACTGACGGCCCGATCTCGGGCCTAAATTTTATCTGACAGCGAGTAGATCGGTGAGATCATCGAGAGCGCAAATATACCCACCACCCCTCCAATGAAAAGCATGAGAACCGGTTCAATGATTGTTGAGAGATCTTTTGTTCGATCCTCCACATCCGTCTCATAGTACTCGGCGACCTGTCCGAGCATGTCTGCGACCTTACCCGTCTCCTCCCCCACCGCGATCATGTCAGCGATAAAGACTGGATACAGTTTTGGATAATCATTAAACGTTGCGGAGAGTGACTCACCCTTTCTCACCCGTTCCTCTGCCTCCGTGATCACCTTCGAGAATTTCTTTTCTCCCACCACCTCCGCTGCAATTGAAAGTGCAGAGAGCATCTCAACACCCGCCGCAAGAAGTGACGCGAGTGCACGCGCTGCTCGTGCACTGTAGGTCTCCTTGACCAGGTTACCGATGACCGGCACGTGGAGCGCGATCCCCACCATCATGCTCGCGCCGACTCTGGTCTTGGTAAAGAGAATGAAACCGAACACAAAGATTCCGAAGAGGGTGAGCACAAGAATCGGATGACTCGCCATAAAGTCGGACGCACCGATCACCGCCTTAGTTGCCGCCGGAAGTTCCACACCAAGTTCACGGAAGGTGTTTGAGAGAGTCGGCACCACATAGATCAGCATGAGGATACCGATGAGAATCACCGCAACCAAAATGATCGAGGGGTAAATCATCGCTCCCTTGATCTTCTTATTGAGAGAGTTCGATCGATCCATCTGACGTGCCACGACCTTCAAGGCCTCCGCGAGTGTTCCTGACTCCTCACCTGCTTTTGTCATCGCGATGAAAAGATCCGAGAAGACGTTTTTATGCGCCTCAAGCGTTTCATGAAACGCCTGACCGGTTTTCACCTTCTCAGAAATATCCGAGACGATTCGTTTCAGGGACTTATTGGTCGACTGTCGCTCAATCACGGAGAGCGCACGGGAGAGTGAGAGACCCGCCGAAAGCATGGCGGATAGATTTTTTGTGAAGGTTATACGCTCTTCCATCTTCACACCGCTTCCGAACTGAATGTTCGAGAGGCGACTGAGGAATGGTGGCATCCCACCACCCTCTCGCATACTGACGACCGTGGCACCTCGCTTCTCCGCTTCCGCATACACCGCGAAACGTGACGGCGCATCCAACGTTATCTTTTCTTCAGAATTATTTGAACTATTTTTCAGAATTACGCGGTACTTCATTTCATAAAAATCTTAGCACGCAAAAGACTTTGAGCCGGGTCTCCATTGGAGAACCGGCTCTTAGTACTGGAATCGTTTCGTGGAACGCGATTCCTGATCCTTAGTGCGATGAATGCGTCGTTCGCGCGCGTGGAACGTGGCTGGGATTATTCCGTCACTGCTCGCAACACCTCCTCGATCGAGGTCGTTCCCTTCGCTGCTTTGTAGAGTCCGTCTTCAAGCATGGTGAGCATGCCTTCCTTGCGAGCCTGCGCTTCGATCGCTTCTGAAGTCGCACTATGGAGAATCAACTCACGGGTTGCAGAAGAAACCGCGAGCACTTCGTGGATACCAATACGACTCTTGTATCCCTCTTCACACTCGGCACTTGGGACCGGCTTGTAGAACGAGAGGTCATCGACCTTCGTACTTGCCTTCACAAGCTTCTCGTCCTGAAGGGATTTGAGTACCGCGTCGAACTTATCGTCATGCGCAACTTTTGCTCGTTCCTCTTTATCAAGTTTGTACTCTTCTTTGTTGTCGCAGAGACGACGCACCAGACGCTGACCCACGATGACACGAAGGGTCGACACAAGAAGGAAGGGTTCCACACCCATATCGATCAAACGAGGAATCGCACCTGCAGCAGAGTTGGTGTGAATGGTAGACAAGACCAAGTGTCCGGTGAGTGCAGCATTGATTGCAAGTGCGGCAGTCTCGCCGTCACGAATCTCACCGACCATGATGATGTCTGGATCCTGACGCACGAGTGCACGAAGTCCGTTTGAGAAGTTGAAACCGATCGCGGGATTCACCTGCGTCTGATTCACGCGCTTCATCTGATACTCGATCGGATCTTCGATCGTTGAGATGTTCACGTCAGGCGTATTCAAAATATCGAGGATCGTGTACAAGGTCGTCGTCTTTCCGGAACCGGTTGGACCCGAGACCAAGATGATGCCGGTCGTCTGCTTCGTTGCCTTGTGGATGCGCTCCATCGTCTCGCCATGGAAACCGAGCACATCGAGAGTGAAACCTTCGCCGCCGGTTTCTCGAAGAAGACGCATGACGATCTTCTCACCGTAGTAGGTTGGAAGAAGTGAAACGCGGAACGAGACCGTCTCCGCCTCCGTCTCCATCTTGAAACGTCCGTCTTGTGGAAGACGCTTCTCATCGAGCTTCAGATTTGCCAAGACCTTGATGCGTGCAACAAGACCCGCTGCCGCATTTTTCGGGAGCGTCATCGCATCGTGCAACACCCCGTCGATTCGGTAGCGAACGATGACTTCCGTCTCTGAGTGCTCGACATGAATGTCGGATGCGCCCTGGATGATTGCGTGACGAAGGAGAGTGTCGACGATGCGGACAATTGGAAGATCCTCCGCCATCTTCTTAAGGTCGTCTCCCGACACGTCATCACCTCCTCCCTCTTTAACGAGATTCAACTTTCCAGCCTCCGTTGAAATGAGGTCACCGAATTCTTCCTTCAAGGATTTCTGGTACTGCACAAGAACAGACTTGAGTGACTCGTCGTCGGTCAGACGTGGAAGAATCTTGAGACCGGTTTTCTTTCTCACCGAATCGATTGAGGCGATATCCTCGGTATCGAGCATGGCAACCTCGAGGTCGTTACCGTTCTTCCTAAACGCGACGATCGAATGCGTGCGCGCGATCGGCTCGGGAATCAGAGAGAGGATGTCGAGCGGAATCTTGCGGTCCTTAAGATTCACAAACGGAATACCAAGGACGTATGCCTTGATGCGGCGAAGTGCGTCAGAAGAAAGCGTGCCGCGAGAAACGAGAATGTCTCCGACCGACTGCTTCTTCTCTTCTGCTTCTTTGGCCGCATCCTCAACGTCCTTCCGGGCAACAAGACCGGAGTCGAGGATAAATTCTTTGAGTTCGCTTTCTGATACCTGCATAGCTAGTAAGAGTATAGCTTGTTGCGTGTATGTACCTATATATGAATACGTGTGTGAGGGGAAAACAAAAGCACCGCGATGTTGATCGCGGCGCCTTGCAGCATAGTCACCGGCCGAGTGCACTCTTGAGTGAGAAACGAATTTGCTCAAGCACATCGTCTGACACCTCGATTCGTGCCGAGGTGCGACGCTTCTCGTGATCGGGATCGATGAACTTCACACCCGCAAAGTCGACCTTACCCCTATATCTCGGAATAAGATGCAGGTGACCATGCCCACGATGATGCGTGGTGGTGTTGCCAAGCCATTCCGCATTGACGGTCGTTACGCCAGGCCAGCAGCGCTTAACCGCCTGCTCGTAGTCTCTGAGCACTGCATAGACAAGCTCACCGAGCTCGTCAGACATAAGCTCACTCATACTCATCCGATCGACGTGACGCTTTGAAAGCCAGGCATATGACCGTCCGAGCAGCGTCTGATCGCTTGGGTTGAGATAGAGCGCCCAGTGCTCGTACTCAGTGATCTTCCATCTGCGATAGTCAGAGCTGTCGAGTATCTCTGCCAGCTCCTCATCCGTAGGTGGACGAGTTAGATCGTGGATCATGGGAACCTCCTTGTCCGCCCCCACCTTACGTGCGTATGGGACAGGGCGCAACAGGAAGATCAATACGTCATTGTGGAGATGCCGAGGAAAATAAAACACCGCGCAGTTACCCGCGCGGCGTTGTATAGAATTAAGGTACTTGAGTAGCGTTCGTGCTACTCGATCGCGGCGAGAGCGATTTTCACCACGCGCTCGACGTGTGCCCGTCGACCTGCCTCGGACATCTTGCGTCCGAATCCGTCGGGACGACAGAGCTCCACATGCGCGCCCCAGACCATCAGAAAGAAGGCATCGAACACAGACGGCTTCGATCGCCGAAACGCCTCAGTCTTCAGGAGATCCCGAAGACAATTCATACGGACACAGTGACCGCTCTCCTTCGACGCCCAGGAGTGCTCCATCTCGGCAACCACGAGCGAGCGACGACGAGGCTCGTAATCGATGGCGAGCGCGTTCACGATCTTCTCGTGAAGAGGAGCAGCGCGACCACCTTTTCGGAAGGCGGCGTGATATGCCTCGTGCTCCTTCCCGATCACCGCAAAGAGGAGATCCTCTTTATCGAAGAAGTTTGAGGAAACTGTCTTGGTAGAGATACCGGCCGCACCAGCAATGCGGCTGATCGCCGCACCTCCGTACCCCCGCTCCGTAAACAGCTTCCTTGCTACTGTGCGTATCCTTGTTTTCGTAGCTTGTTTGGCAAGCACCCGCTTGCCGGGCGGCTGATCGTCTCGCTGCTGACTGACGCTCATATAACACTCTCCTGGTTGACACCTGAGCTTATAGTATACGTAATTTATTGATTATGCAACAGAAAACGCCCCTGTAGTAGATGCAGGGGCGTTTCGTCTCATGTCTCCTTCAGAGGGCCTCAGCGGCTCATGTCCGGCGAACCGAACATGAAGAGCGCAGCGACACCCACCAGAATGAGGAGGGCGATCACGGCGATGACGGCCTGCCAGGTGAAAGGGTACTCCTTGGTGTCCGAGGCAGTATCTTGGGTCATGGCAATCTCTCCGTGTCTGACCATGGGTTATTGAGACGATGCGAAAGAACGGTGCTTTCGTGGTCATCCCAAGCGAAAGTCGATTTTCTCTATTACACACCTGAGGGATATAACTGTCAAATACGCCTGTTTGGTTGCATTGACCACCCCTACCTATATATGGTATGTTCCTAGCATCTGAAATGTCCGCACCCGCGGACCTTTCTTTTTAAAGGGCGGACAATTGAATACACAATTAAATATCGGAACTATGTTGGACTTGAAGACAATCAACTCAGTGCTCACTGAATTCGAGGAGCGGGGCATCACCAAGGAAACCATGATCGACGCTATCGAAAGCGCGATGGCGACCGCCTATAAGAAGGAATACGGAAAGCGCGGCCAGGTGGTTCGCGGCAAGCTCGACATGAATACGGGTACCGTCATCTTCGAGCAGGTAAAGACTGTGGTGGACGACACCATGGTGCGTTTCCCTGACGAAGACGAGGAAATCGAAGAGCTCCCTGCCCACCACCCGCACCATGACCGTGAGGAGGAGGTTGCTGAGGGAGAACTCCCTCGCTACGACGCGGAGAAGCACATCCTTCTTGAGGATGCGGCACGCATTAAGCGTAACGCCGCCCTTGGTGAAGAGATCATCTTCCCTCTTGAGCCGCAGGACGACTTCGGCCGCATTGCTGCACAAACTGCAAAGCAGGTCGTCATCCAAAAGATTCGTGAGGCCGAGAAGCTCTCTATCCTCGATGAGTTCGCCCACAAGAAGGGTGAGATTGTCTCGGGTATCGTGCAGCGCATTGAGCGTGGTGCGATCTTTGTCGACCTTGGTCGCGCAACCGGCATCATCCCCTACGAGGAGCAGATCCCCGGAGAGCGATACCGCACTGGCGAACGTCTTCGTGCCTACCTCTACGCGGTAGACGAAGGGTTCCGTGGCGTATACCTTCGCCTTTCCCGTAGTCATCCTCGTTTCTTGATCCGTCTCTTTGAGATGGAGGCACCGGAGCTTGCTTCTGGATCCATTGAAGTGAAGGGTGTAGCTCGTGAGCCTGGAAGCCGCACCAAGATTGCAATTGCATCCGTTGATCCGCATGTAGATCCGGTTGGTTCCCTCGTTGGTCAGCGCGGTGTCCGTGTCTCGACCGTAATGAGCGAGCTTGGTGGCGAGCGCATCGACATCATCGAGTGGTCTGAAGACCAGTCAGCATTCATTAAAGAGTCGCTTTCTCCCGCAACCGTTGTTGAGGTGGCACTTGATGAGGCAAATCACCGGGCAAAGGTGACCGTGTCGGAAGATCAGCAGTCGCTCGCAATTGGCCGCGGCGGCCAGAACGTACGCCTTGCCGCAAAGCTCACCGGCTGGAACATCGATATCGAATCGACCGGCGGTGGCTCCGTTGGTGGCGCTGCAAGCGATGAGATCTCCTTCGACAAGCAGAAGGCACATGACTCAACGATTGCTGCCGAAGCTCAGATTGAAGCTGAGGAGGCAGGTGCAGCTGACAGTCCTTCAATTGAAGCAGGCATTGCACCAAACGAAAGCGACTCCGTTATCACCTCAGAAGAGGATGCTACTGACGAGTCAGGCGCACTCACCGTTGAGGACGAAACAGCTATCTCAGACGACGGTACTCCGGTGAACCCTGAGGACCGTGACGTCACGACAGAGAGCCAGAGCGATAACCAAGCCTAACCATGAATCTTCTTCACGATATTCCAGCAGGCAGCATTGATCAGATGAACGTCATCGTCGAGATCAACAAGGGCTCAAAGAATAAGTACGAGATTGATAAGGAGACCGGCATCATCGCACTCGACCGAGTGGCGCATACTGCCCAGGACTTCCCGTTTGACTACGGCTTCGTGCCGCAGACACTCTGGGACGACGGTGACGCGCTTGATGTGGCGCTTCTGACTACCTACCCCCTTCTACCGGGTATCTTGGTCCGCGCTCGTCCTGTTGCGATCATGGATATGACCGATAGTGGTGACTCTGACGCGAAGATCATCGCCGTTCCCGTTGATGACCCGCGCTTTGATGACGTTAAGGATCTTTCCGACCTCAACAAGCACTGGCTCAAGGAGATGGAACACTTCTACTCAACCTACAAGAAACTCCAGAACAAGGAGGTTACCGTTCACGGCTTCAAGGGTAAGGCGGAGGCACAGGCAGCCTTTACCCGCGCCTGCCAGATGTACGCAGAGAAGAAGTAACCCACTACTTCCTGTAAGAAACAGCCCGCCTGCGCGGGCTGTTTCTTTTCCCCATCTTTCGCATATCGCTTCGCTTAGCCGTATACTCCTGGTATGGATAGTGATTCGCCAATACCGTTTATGCGCGAAAAGGAGGTGGTGCCTGTCGCAGAGACAGTACCAGTGATTCCACCAGTCATGGCCGCTGCACCTATCGTAGAGACTCCTGAAGCAGTGCCTGCAGCCAAGGGTGGCTGGGGTGGAGTCATCGGCATCATTCTCATCGTTGGTCTCATCGTCACCGCTGCCTTCTATAGTTGGGGCGAGCGCCTTGCGACACAGACAGCAACACCTGAAGTAACCGCTGAATAGCGTGCGCGGGTGCGGTGTTTTTGCTACTATGCGCACACTATGAATAAGCCTAAATCATCTATGCTCGTACCGATGGTCGTCGAAAAGTCGCAGTTCGGTGAGCGCGGCTATGACATCTATTCCCGTCTCCTCAAAGACCGCATCGTGTTCCTTGGCGGTGGTATCGATGATGACGTGGCGAACCTCATCATCGCGCAGCTTCTCTTCCTTGAGGCAGAGGACCCAAAGAAGGACATATCCCTCTACGTTAATTCTCCTGGTGGCTCAGTAACCGCAGGTCTTGCGATCCTCGACACCATGAACCATGTGAAGCCAGCGGTCTCGACCGTCTGTGTGGGTATGGCAGCGTCAGCTGCAGCGGTGATTCTCTCAGCAGGAGAAAAGGGCAAGCGCTACGCACTCCCAAACGCAGAGGTCATGATCCATCAGCCATGGGGCGGTGCGCAGGGACAGGCAACCGATATTGAAATCACCGCAAAGCACATCCTTGCGACACGCGATCGGTTGAATAAGATTCTCTCGAAGAATACCGGTCAGCCACTTGAAAAGATCGAGAAGGACGTTGAGCGTGACTACTTCATGATGGCGGATGACGCGAAGAAGTACGGCATCATCGATCAGGTGTATAAGAAATAAGTAGTAAACAAGGCCCCGCGCATCACTGCGCGGGGGTTTTGTTTTTCTCCCGAAAGGCCAGAACGTCTGCCATAGTCACTAACCGTCCAGGACGGGGAGACTGAGCAGGTGCCCGATGCACAGTACGCGGCGTCTTTGGCGGACCACGTTTCTTAGGTGGTGGCGGACCTTCGCGCCGAGGGCGCCCCGTGAGTCGTGGTTGGCATACTTGCGCAACAAGCTCGTCCCTTCTCTCTTTGCCATAGAGCTCGACGAGTAAGGCTTGCACTGTCCTGCTCTTCACCGACTTCAGAATGAAGTTCTTATCGAGTGCAAGATCGGGGCATTCTTCGGCATACTCGCTGTTGAATTTCCTTGCGATCTCGCCGCAGCTCAGATTCTCCTCGATGCGCGCAGCTAGGAACTCTACCCGCGTGGAGGTCCAGTCCCAGTCATACTTGTTACGCTTCGGCATGAACGTACTCCCCTCACTTCTGAAGAAGATATACCGCCAATATCCCCTTACGTCTACTTTTTGCGCCCCCTTTCTAATAGGTGTATCGTTGCCGCAAGCCGCGACCGAAACGATTATCCGACTGAATTTCCGGCTAACCTTACATTGCATTAATCCGTTTCATCCTTAGAGGTGATCCGGCCCTACTGGTATGTCCATAAAACTAATACTGAGCCTCCTGGCCTTCTCAGGCCTTGCAGGTATCGCGCTTGGGTATGTGCTCAGGCTTTTGATTGCGCTTGGCCAACGCGGCTCTCTTGAGCTTGAGGTAAAGCAAAAGCTTCTTGAGGCTAAAGAGCGCGCTAGTCGCATCATTAGCGAAGCGGAAGAGCGCGCAGAGAAACTCGAGAGTCAGAAGCAGGAACCTCTTAAGGAGCGTGAACTAGCACTTTCAAAGGCAGCTGAGCGTCTTGCTAAGCGTGAAGAGTTTCTTGATGAGCGCGAGCGTACACTCTCAACTGAAAGCGAGGACGTGCGTAATCGTGAGAATGAGGCTGCAAATATAAAGCGTGAGGCGGAAAAGCTTCTGCAGCAGCGAAGGCTTGATCTGGTGCGTATGGGACGCCTGTCTGAAGAAGAAGCGCGCACTATGCTCATGAAGGATCTTGAAGAGACTGAGACCGAGGCGCTTCTCGCGCGCATTCAAAAGCTTGAGGCACATGGTCGCAAGCAGCTTGAAGAAAAGGCTCGTGGCATTCTCCTTTCGACCATTCACCGCCTTGGCTCAGCGGTAAACGCTGACATCATGACGCTTTCTGTCACCCTCCCTTCTGAAGAGGCGAAGGGCAAGATCATCGGAAAAGAAGGCAGGAATATCAAGGCGTTTGAACGCGCAACGGGTGTTGATGTGATCATCGACGATGCTCCTGACAAGATCTCGCTCTCGTCTTTCGATCCGCTTCGGCGCCATATCGCAAAGATTGCGCTTGAAAGCCTGCTTGAAGACGGTCGTATACAGCCTGCAAAGATTGAGGAAACCGTTGAGAAAGCTAAGCAGCAGGTGCAGGAGACGGTAAAGCAAAAAGGTGAGGAGGCAGCGTATGAGGTAGGCGTGGTAGGACTTGATCCAAAGCTGATCACCCTTCTCGGCCGCCTCCACTTCCGTACGAGCTATGGACAGAATGTGCTCCAGCACTCAATTGAGATGGCACATATCGCCGGCATGCTCGCTGAGCAGCTTGGTGCGGACGCGGACACCGCGAGAGCCGGAGCGCTTCTGCATGACATTGGTAAGGCCGTTGATCATGAGGTGCAGGGCACACATGTGGAAATTGGCCGCAGAATCCTTGAGAAGTTCGGGGTGAAGAAGGAAATCATTCAGGCGATGCAGTCGCATCATGAGGAATATCCGTATGAAACACCTGAATCAATCATCGTGCAGGTGGCAGACGCGATCTCCGCAGGACGCCCGGGTGCGCGCCGTGACACGGTTGAGCGATATCTTGAGCGACTGGGAGACCTTGAGCGCATTGCTAAGGGCTTTGAGGGCGTTGAGAAGGTGTACGCCATCTCCGCTGGACGCGAGATACGTATCTTTGTGAATCCAGGTAAGGTTTCTGACCTCCAGATGCACAAACTTGCTCGTCAAATTGCTGAACGCGTGCAGGCAGAGCTTAAATATCCGGGAGAAATTAAGGTGAATGTGATTCGTGAGAACCGCGTGGTGGAGTTTGCCAGATAGCACGGATTGACGTGTGCTTTGAAAAGTCGCCTAATTGGCGACTTTTCGCTATCCACGGCCAAAATCCTAGCCTATTGCGTAAAATGGCTCATTTCCTATACTTTTCACCGTAGCCCTCTCGGTAGGGCTTACCTAAGCCCTACAAGGGATTACCCCTAATTACATAACAATGAACAAAGCAGATATCGCAGCTAAGGTGCAGGAAACCCTCGGCAGCACCAAGGCTGACGCAGAACGCGCAGTCGAGACTGTTATCGAATCCATCACCGGCGGCCTTAAGTCAGGCGACGAGGTTTCGATCGCAGGTCTTGGTATCTTCAGCGCAAAGGCTCGCCCAGCTCGCACTGGCCGCAACCCTCGCACTGGCGAGACCATCAAGATTGCTGCAACCCGCACTCCAAAGTTCCGCGCAGCAAAGGCGCTCAAGGACGCAGTTAAGTAAATCATTGGTTTAATAAGTAAAAGCCCTGGGAAACCAGGGCTTTTACTTATTCTCAGGGAAGTATTTCTTATCCTTCAGCTTCTCCGGCAGATAGCTCTCCTCATCATATTTCTTGTATCCCTTGTGGTATCCAAGGTCTTTCATGAGCTTGGTGGGAGCATTGCGTATCTTCTTTGGTATCGGCAGATTACCGGTCCTGCGCACGTCTGACTGCGCTGCCATAAGCGCGTCATAGGCAGAGCGATCCTTTGTGGCGTTCGCAAGATACGCAACGCCATGCGCAAGATTAATAGCGCACTCAGGGTATCCAATTACTTCACAGGCCCTGAATACTGAGTTTGCAACTACCAGTGCGGTGGGCTGAGCCAGTCCAATGTCTTCAGAGGCAAAGATCACCATTCTTCGTGCGATGAAGAGCGGGTCCTCCCCCGCCTCAACCATGCGAGCGAGGTAGTAGATAGCCGCGTCAGGCTGACTGGCCCGCATGCTTTTAATGAAAGCGCTGATGGTGTCGTAGTGTTCCTCGCCCTTCTTGTCATAGCGTAGGTGCGGGTCCTCAAGCGCTTTATTAAGTGCTTCCACCGTTACCTTCCCATAGAGCGTCTTGGCGCCCTCAAGGAGCGTGAGCGCCCGACGAGCGTCCCCATTGGCGTAACCCAAGAGCCATTCAAACGCATCCTTCCCAAGCTTTATCTTTGCTCGTGCGACGATTGCTCGAAGTGACTCTTCTGAAAGAGGTTCTAGTACAAATACTCGTGCACGTGAGAGAAGAGCCGGAATCACCTCAAAGGAAGGATTCTCAGTGGTAGCGCCAACAAGGGTGAGTTCGCCACTCTCAACGTATGGTAGGAGGAAATCCTGCTGCGCCTTGTTGAAACGGTGTATCTCATCAAGGAAGAGCACCTTGGGTCGAAGACCTAAGGTCGGCCCCTTCCCTTCTCCAACGATCTTCCTAATGTCGTCTTTGCCGGCTGATACTGCCGATAGCTCATGCAGCTCAGCATCAAGTGCTCTCGCATAGATGCGAGCGATGGTGGTCTTACCAGTACCGGGTGGTCCCCACAGAACGAAGGAGAAGCGGTGTTTCTTCTCCATGGCGACTCGAAGTGGTTTACCCTCCCCCACCAAATGCTCCTGACCCACGACCTCGTCGATGGTTTGGGGACGTATGCGATTAGCGAGTGGCTCCATACTAGAAGCGTACGCTTGCGGGGATGAAAATCAATGAAGAGACTAATGGACGGTAGGGCCTGTAATCTCCTGAAAGAGCCTGGTCACCCCTGCCTCATCAGAGAGATCAACTACTCGATCCTTATTCACTGGCAACTCAACATAATCCCGGTATCGCTTCGCAAGTGATTCGCCTCCCACATCCTCGTTTGTCCAAAGTTCTGCAGCCCTGTGAGGATCAGCGGGGTCCATCATGAGGATAAGTGCTCGCTGCACATAGTGACTACCGATCGGCTCGACTTTGAATTGCTCTTGAGGAGCCTTCTTAATTTCTCGATGCCATCTTGGCGAATGTTCCATACCAAAAGCATAGCACCACTATGAAAACACCCGCCTGAAGCGGGTGTTTTCAATTAGGAGAGTGGTGAGTGACTTAGTCCTCGATCTCGTCGACTGCGTCGTCAGCGAGCTCTTCGGCGTCCTCAGCTTCACGAATAGCCTTTGCGTAGTTCTTGTCATCAAAGGCATCCTTCGCGTCGTCATAGGCATCCTCTGCCTCGTCGAGAAGATCCTCAGCGTCATCGGTGTCATAACCGTCGTCCTCGGCCTCATCGATCTCATCCCAAGCATCATCGATAGCGTCATCGGCGTCCTCGAGCGCGCGACGAGCGTTCGCCTCGGTTGCAGAGCTGCCACCAGTAGAGCCGATCTCATCGACTGCCTCTTCGGCGTTGTCCTCCGCATCCTCTGCGAAGTCTACTGCATCGTCATAGTCGCCTTCCTTGTATGCACGGCGGGCATCACGAAGATCGTCGCGAGCCTCATCAAGAAGATCCTCGGCCTCATCGACATCCTTGTTTGCATCATCCGCATCATCGATCTCTTCTCGAGCGTCATCGATCGCCTCATCCGCGTCATCGATCGCCTCACGGGCATCGTCACGATCCCGATCGTTGTCGCCATCACAGTTACAGTCATCGTTACCAATCGGTGTGTTTACGAACGGATTGGAGCTGTTTCCGGAAAGCGCAGCAACGCGGAAGTATCCAGATGCCTGCTGACCGGTAGCAGTCTGCCAGCGGGCGACAGCTGCTGCAGTGAGAGGTCCATAGTTGTATCCCTCACGTCCGTACGAACCAACACCACTGTATGCGACTGGATAACCAGAGGCGTTTAGGTAGCGCTGGAGGCAGCGTACATCCTCACCAAAGGCACCGAGGTAGAGGTCCCGAGTAAAGACACACTGCGTTGGCTGCGATGTGAACTGAGCCTCAGCTGGTGTGGCAAGGCCAAGCACCGCAAAAGCACCCGCAACTGCGGCAATCGCAATAAAACCCGTCTTAGAAATTACGTTCTGCATAGTAAATAAGCCATTTATTAATCTTTCGCCCTAGTCCTACTACGGACATTACAACAAATCCCTGGAGAATCAATGAAGAACTCTGATTTCAAGGCCTATTCGCTTACCGCCCACATATTCTTAAACACCTCCCTCATATTCTCTGCCATGAGGGCATCGTGGATTTCCACGAGATAAAAGGGTGATTTTCGTGATGAAATCATAACCAGATAGTCTCCGACGACCCAGGTAGTTGCTGTAAAGCGTGAATCCTTAAGGAACTTAATGGTTCGTGTAGGAATCTTGCCCTCAAGTCGCTCTTCGATCTTCGACGCGTTACTAAAAAGGCGTACTTTATAATCCGTATCCTTGAATTTCCTCACGGTCCAGTCAATCCAATCGGCATAGTTCTCAACAAAACTGTGGTCCTGAAACCCATACCAGACACCGTCCTTACCGAGCGTGCTCTCGTTCCATTTCACTGCATTTTGAAAGAGATGGTCCCGTAGCTCTCCTTCTTCTATAAAACGGAGCTTTGGGACTGGGTAGGTATCCTCCGAACGCATAACTGCGAGTTGTTCGATCGTCTCCTCAATGATTTCCTCACGTTTTGCAAGCTCTACCCTGGTTTGTTCGAGCGAAGCCTTAAGTCCTTCAGGTGGAAGTGCAACCAAATGAAGGACTGAATCTGCCTTGTCTTCAGCTATAACCCCTTTTGTTAGGAGGCTTTTGGCGATGTTGTAGACCGTTGGGCGCCCAATCTTGGTGATCTTTGCGACCTCAGCAGGGGTTGTCTTCCCGAGCTTAAGAACGGTCAAATAGACCTGTATTTCCTTAGCTGAAAACCCGAGCGTTTCTAGCGCCTTATTCAATTCCATACTCAAAATGTAAGTCTGTTCGGACATGTTGTCAACTACTGTCTGACAGTGTTTGACAGGCAGAGCTAGTTAGACAATACTTTTGCGCATATGACAAATATCGCATTGAAGAAAACGAAGTCGGGGTATACCCCGCGGGCGACCGTATTCTCAAGTCGCAATGAGACCACAAACCCGCTCTACATTCGGGATGCTGAGACGGTGGCCAGGAATCTGAGTGAGGCAGGATTCGGCATAAACAATGGCGGGAGCTCATCCGGCCTCATGGGCGTCGTCGCGAAGGCAACTAAGAAAGCCGGTGGCCATGTATTCGGTATCGCTCTTGCGAACCACGATCCCAAACCGCATGCCTATCTGGATGAGTACGAGGCCTATACCGATCATCATGACCGACAGCGCAGGCTTATCGAGCTTGGAGACGCTTACATCGCTCTACCGGGTGCCGTGGGTACCTTCCACGAGATTCTGGAGGTACATATCCTAAACATCCTCAAGGAGTGCGATAAACCGACTGTTCTGGTTGGGGATTACTTTGATCGATACAAGAACCTTATCGATTCGTTCATCGCTGAGAACCTCATGCATGAAGACCACACTCCCCTCTTCTATGCGAAAGATGGGGATGAGGCAGCACGCATCGTCATCGATTACTTCGATAGCTTGGTCGAAAGGGATTACTACCCACCCACCTTCTATCCCGCACTTACATCAGAGCAGATTTACCAACACATCCTTAAGAACACTTCGAATTATCTGATCTGCTTTGAGAAGCTCGTCATGACCGTGTTCCCTGGCGTATATCCTTCGAATCGATTTCGATCATCCCGTCTGTTCGCTCAGTTCGTGCGCACCACTGCACGCGGCAAGAAAGTACTCGATCTTGCCTGTGGCCATGGCGCTATGGGTCTAGTCGCGCTTGATGCTGATGCAAAGGAAGTGGTAATGAGCGATATCAATCCAACTGCAGTCGCAAACGCAAAGTACAATCTCGATCATTCAAAGCACGCAGATAAGGGTGTTGTCTTTGAAAGTAGCCTGTTCGAGAAAATACCTTCGATCTATAAGGGATACTTCGACATCATCTACTTCAATCCTCCCTTCCATAACGAACGACTGAAGAAGACCGATGTGAGCCTTGCGCACGCATTCAAGACGCAAGGAGACGACGAGAGCGTACTCACCAAATTCCTGCAGTCAGCTAAGGATTACCTGAGTCCAAAGGGTGTGATCTATCTCAACTTCTCGAATAAGGATCTCGATTCGCTTGAACTCCTCAAGAAGGGTCTAGAACACTATGGTTATGTCTACGAGATCATTACGCTTGATAATGAGGACACAATCGCAGATACCCGTAACTATAAGATTCGTCCAAGGAAGTCATGAGCTCCTTTGATTTCAAATATCAAAGCCTTCTTAGCGAAGTGCGTCATGCTCCCATAAAGTCGACTCGGTCTGGTGTCGATGCACACATGCTTCCTGGAGCAACGTTCGTGCACGATCTTTCTGAGGGCTTTCCGCTTACCACCCTGCGCACTATCCCTTTCCATCTCATAGCTTCAGAGCTCGAATTCAATCTTCAAGGTATTACTGACAAGCGGTGGTTACAGGAGCGCGGAAATCATATCTGGGACGAGTGGTGTAATCCATCGCTCGTACCCTACGCGCGCGATGCCGCGACAAGACGTCGCATGCATGAAGAAAGGGATCTCGGTCCGCTCTACGGATTTGAATGGCGACACTTTGGAGCGAAGTACGAGGGATATGCAAATGACTATTCCGGCCAAGGAGTTGATCAGATCACCTGGCTTCTGGAGACGATTAAGACCGATCCGAATAGTAAGCGAATGGTGGTAAGTTGTTGGAACCCTCAGCACCTTACTCAACAGGCAATCCCACCCTGTCCGTTCGCGTTTAAAGTAAGCGTATTCGAGAACACAATGCATCTATTTCTCTTCCAAAGGTCGATAGATATCATGCTGGGATTCCCTTTCGACCTCGCTCAATATGCACTCCTTCTCCATCTCCTTGCGCAGGAGACTGGTTATATTCCTGGTACGGTCACAGCCTTCTTTGGAAATGTGGAGCTTTACGTTACGCATGAAGATCAAGCGGATGAGATACTTTCTCGAGAGCCGCATTCTGCATTACCGCGCACTTCTACATCGCAACCAGTTTCAGTGCTGACGTGGGCACACACAGATACTCGTCTTGATGGGTATCAATCTCATCCTCACATTAAAATATCGGTCGCCATCTAAATGTGCGGGGTAGGAGAATCGAACTCCTGCTAGAAGGTTGGAAACCTACTGTTCTACCATTAAACTAACCCCGCTTCGGTAGGAGAATACCATAATACCTTCTGCTCTGTATTTTTAAGCAGCTCCAGTGTAGCGTTTAGATATGCCTGCTCTCCAGGGTGTCATCTCGGCGCTTTCAGCCCTCATCATCACCCTTAATTCGCTTTATGGGATACAGATGGGCAGTTCCACCCCACAAGTAACCGGTCTCTTTGGTCCGGTTGCCACCTCAAGCGTTCCTGTAGCGCCTATAAAGCCACTGACACCTACTAAGCCATCCGTTCCTTCAGCGTTGGCTCCACTGCTCCCCAAAGCCCCTGAGTCGGACCTTGGCATCACACTTACCAAGCTCCGAGGAGCCATCGTAAACATTATCTGCACCTCGAAGGACCCTAAGGTGCGCTCCATGAGCGGGAGTGGGGTCATTTTCGATTCTAAAGGACTTATTCTGACCAATAGCCATATTGCTCAGTACTACCTTGTCCGTGACGCGCTTCCTGAAGGAGCAATAAGCTGCACCGTACGGACTGGAAGCCCTGCACAGGCTGCGTATAAGGCTGAGCCGGTGTATGTATCTAGTCAGTGGGTAGCAGCTAACCCGCGCACTCTTGCGTCTCTAGGTGCCAAAGGCACCGGAGAGCATGATTTTGCGGTGCTCGCGATAACCCAGAGCGCTACACCGCTTCCGCTCCCCGGAAGCTTTGCATACATGCCGCTTACTAAGGGAGAAACTGCCCAGGGCACGGAACTCGCCCTTGGCACCTACGGCGCGCAAGCCCTATCTTCAAAGCAAATTCAAAGCTCTCTCTTCCCCACCCTTGTATTGGCCAAGGTAAAGAACCGATTCAGCTTCGACAACGGCAGAATCGATCTTCTTGCACTCACCGGAAGTGCAGCCTCCCAGCAGGGTTCTTCTGGAGGCGCTGTAGCTAACGGACGAGGCGAGCTTGTGGGGATTGTCACCACCAGCACACAGACTGGGGACATTGCGAGCCGCGAAACGCGCGCAGTCACTGTTGCGCATATGCGAGCTAGTTTTAAGGCGGATAGCGGTGAGGATTTTGATAGCTACTTCAAGAACGGGAAGACCAAAGACTTTGTAGAGGTGTTCACCGATGACTCAAAGCGCCTTGGAATTCTCCTAGTACGTGAACTTAGTCGATAATCTGTGGTATTCTCTCTCCATTCGGGGTGTCGTATACCGGTAGTACGTCTGCTTTGGGAGCAGATAGACGGAGTTCAATTCTCCGCACCCCGACAAACTAGTGTGGAAAAGGTCCGAGAGGTGGATAAGAAGATCTAATTAGAAATACGCTGTATTTACTTAGTATTTCGCGGACATTGATGAGTTTCTTCTGTAATGTCCTATGTCCTTTATCCCCAGTACTAACACCTTTGTCCCCAACGCAAAACAGCCCTTTCGGGCTGTTTTGCTACCTGTGCGGCTACCGGGAATCGAACCCGAATCTGAACCTTGGCAAGGTCCCGTTCTACCACTAAACTATAGCCGCTTCGTTCGAAATACTAGCACGAGAGCCACCTTTCTTTCTAGTGCGCCCGGAGGGACTCGAACCCCCAACCCCTTGCTTCGAAGGCAAGTGCTCTATCCGTTGAGCTACAGGCGCCTTCCTGAACCTTAGCGCTCTTTTCTATAGTATTCAATCAGAAGACGCTGCCAGAAGAGCATTTTACGTAGATAAAGCACTTTTCCTATTTCAATTCTTATACATCCTTTATAGTTTGGTCTCTTTTTTACGAGTAGTCCGGTGGGTTTATATACAGTTTTGCCGAAATTTTGCCGAGGTATACCCGTTTCTTTAGCCCAATATTCTTCTTGATTCTCAGATGCAAAAGGACGATGTGTATACAGACGTAAGCGTAAATCACTTGTCTTAATATCGAGGTATTTATTGATCCACCTGATCATTACCATGACCATTTCAGGATCAGAATTGGTGAAGCCAAAATTAGAGCTTCTCTTCGCCCCCTCTGCCCAATAAAGAGATATCCCGACTTGAAAAAATGGATCGTGCGCAAACTGCGCAAATTCTTTCCTACAGATTTCGTAAAGATCACTATCCCTCGCCTCGCGCAACCTATGCAGTGAAGTTGCCGCTCGAATTCTTCCACGGGAAATATTACCGTCCTTCCTCCGCTTCAAATTATGCTTCTCCTCTTCTGTTAGCGGTAAATCTTGAAGCCACATTGAGAGCGAGCTCTTTGCCACGGGGATTTGAGCAAGGATATCTTTGTAGCTCATCCCCTGCTTGCGAAGCAGTATTGCCTTCTCCTTCTCTAAAACCTTTGCTTTCATGATATGTACATAGGATATCATGGTTCAGTTGGCGCGTTGTGCTAGCATTTGTGTATGCACTTCCCTATTCCGCCTGAGGTACAGGCTGTCACTGACGGGCTCCGCAAGGAAGGCTACGAGGCATATCTAGTTGGCGGCTGTGTTCGCGACCTAGTTCTTGATCGCACCCCTAAGGACTGGGACGTGACCACTAACGCAAAGCCTGAAGACATTCAGAGGATCTTCCCTAACTCCTTCTATGAAAACGACTTCGGGACAGTCGGCGTAAAGACCGAATCTGAGGATCCGCGGCTAGCTGTGGTTGAGGTTACTCCCTACCGCACGGAGACGGGATATTCAGATAAGCGACGCCCGGATGAAGTTAGCTTTGGGGACAGTCTTGAGGACGATCTCGCCCGCCGCGACTTCACCATTAACGCCATTGCCCTTGAGGATTCTAAAGGACAATTGGTTGACCCTTATAAAGGACAAACGGACATTGAGATTCGGGTATTAAGGACAGTAGGTAATCCTGAAGCTCGATTTGAGGAGGATGGTCTCCGTCTTATGCGTGCAGTCCGCTTGATGGCTGAACTAGGCTTCGCGCTCGATACTGATACTGCTGCAGCTATTCAAACAAAGGCTGGTAACCTCAAGCACATTTCACGTGAAAGGATTAAGGATGAGTTCGTACGCATTCTTGAGTCAGATCAGCCAATGATTGCTCTGGTTATGGCCCATCGGCTTGGGATCCTTGAATATATCGCCCCTGACCTTATCCGTGGTATCGGCGTGGATCAGAACCAAGCTCATAGCTACGACGTATTCGAGCACAATATGCGTGCCCTCCAGCATGCAGCTGATAAGGGCTGGCCACTTGATATCCGGCTCTCTGCCCTCTTCCATGATGTCGCAAAGCCTGAGACTCGCTATTGGTCTGACGAGAAAAGAGACTGGACCTTCCACGGACATGAGGTTGTTGGCTCACGAGTGACCAAGAAGGCGCTTGAGGATCTACGCTTTTCACGGGAAACAATTGAGAAAGTGAGCAAAATGGTTCGCTGGCACATGTTTTTCTCAGATCCAGACCAGATTACCCTCTCAGCCGTGAGGAGAATGATCGCTAATGTGGGAGAGGAGAACATATGGGATCTTCTCAATCTCCGGATCTGCGACCGTATTGGTACCGGACGACCAAAGGAACAACCATTTAGATTCCGCCGATACAAGGCTATGGTCGAGGAGGCGCTCCGGGATCCAATCTCCGTAGCCATGCTCAGGACCGATGGAAACCGGATTATGACTCAGTTTCATGTGCAACCTGGCCCCAGGATCGGTCATATTCTCCATGCACTGCTTGAGGAAGTACTTGAGGACCCAAAGAAGAACACTGAGGAATACCTAGATGCACGCACAAATGAGTTACTTGCACTTAATGATCAGGAACTCAAAGAATTAGGGGATTCGGGTAAAAAACGACAGGAAATGGAGGAGGAGAGGGAAGTTCAAGAAATCCTCAAGAAACACCACGTATCCTAGGTCTTTCACGTGAAATGGCCTAAAAGCAACATTTCACGTGAAAGGATATAAGAAAGGGCCTCGTTTTCAGCTTAGAATCGAAGTTCCGAGCTAAAGACGAGGCCCTTTGACGAACGTTGGCTACTTTGCGATCCGTTTTGTGTAGGACGATAAATGGGGCTTGGGGCTATGTGAGTGTCCTACTGGAGAAAAGCGGGGATCGCGTTTCGCATGATGCTTCTTGTGTACGCTTTCACGTGGAACCGGACCTAACCCGTTTTTATTTTGGGAGATACGCTCCGGAGTTCGTTGGGAGGTCCTGAACCTTACGTTATGCGTTTGATCTGAAAAGAGCTAGCAAAGAACAACCATCGAAGCGTGGCTGCGCCGTTCTATCTTGGAAAGATGCTCGACGCCCCACGTCCATAGATAATACTAGGGTTTCTATAGGACAGAGTAAAGGACATGGATGTGTATAACCTGTCCTTTAGGATGTCCTATATATCGATTGAGACAGGGCAGTGGTCCGAGCCCATTACCTCGGGGTGAATGTCTGCAGCCTTTACGTGCTTAGCAAATGTCTTTGAAACGAAGATGTAATCGATGCGCCAGCCCACATTACGTTCTCGCGCATTTCCCCAGGGACTCCACCAAGTATATAAACCGCCCTCTTTCTTGAAGAGTCGGAGCGTATCGATGAACCCGGCTTTTAGAGCCTGGTCGATGCCTTCTCGCTCCTCATCAGTAAAGCCCTTCATTCCGACATTAGCGTCAGGTCGAGCAAGATCCTCTGGAGTGTGGGCAACATTCAAATCACCGCAGAAAATAACGGGTTTCTCCTCCTCAAGCCGCTTCATATATTCAAGGAATGCTGGATCCCATTGCTTATGCCGAAGTGATAAGCGAGAGAGGTCGTCCTTAGCGTTCGGGGTATATACCGATACCACCCAGAAATCGAACATATCAGCGGCCACGATACGCCCCTCCTCGTTTGGATCACCATAGCTATCGTCAGAAAGACCGTACTTCTTGGCTATGTCTTCGGGCATGCCGTATACGACGTCGTTTGGCGTCATCTTAGTAAAGATGGCGGTGCCGCTATATCCTTTCTTATTCTTCGCAGAACTCCAGTATTCCTCGTAGTCAGTGAGATCGAGAGGGGACTGCTCCTGTTCCGCTTTGGTTTCTTGGAGACAGAGGATGTCTGGTTTGTATTTCTTAATGAACGGCATGAACTCGTCCTTCCTATGGACGGCTCGAATCCCGTTTACGTTCCAGGACATGATGCGCATACGCGCATAGTACCAAATGCTGACAGCAACTTGTTTGATGGTACACAAACATATATCCTCTTGGCAGACCAAAAGGGGATTCCAATGCATGACCAACTGACGGAGGAGGAGCTCGCTTCTCTTTCCGAACTCATGGACTTAGAAAAGGCTGCAGCAATAGCGGTCACCTGCATAGGCCGCCTCTACGAGCTCGGAGGAAACGTCGTCCAGCTTTGCGGACCCATGTCGACAGGAGGGCGCGGGCACATCGACCTGAATATGGCACGCTTTCGTATTGCCATGGAGGTGATGCATGAGCACGGAGTACAAGTATTCAACCAGATGGTGTTCCAGGACATGATGATCCGCATAACGGGTTTTAGGCCTGGCATGCCGGTCGAAGAGTACAACGTTCAGATCCTCGAAGGCTTCTATGGACCCGTCTTTCATTCCGGCCTAATTACTACAGCGATCTTTCTTCCTGATTGGGAAAGTTCCCACGGAGCGTCTTGGGAAAGGGAACTGCTCAAGAAGCTCGGCGTTGAGATCCTCGAGTACCCAACATCGTGGTTCGCAGAAGTACAGCGGAGAGAGGCGCTAATTACATAACGTAAGTCAGCATCGGTGCGGCTGCCGGAAGGCGGCCGCATTTATTTCTGTCTCGAATGAAACCGCTTATGTACCTCCCGAAGATGGGCATCGGTGACATGCGTATAGATCTGGGTCGTATTGATAGACGCATGCCCAAGCAGCGCCTGTACCGAACGTAGATCAGCTCCGTTTGAAAGGAGGTCAGTGGCAAAAGAGTGTCTGAGCACGTGCGGAGTGACCTTCTTAGTAATGCCGGCCTTAGTCGCGTAGTACTTGATGGTGAGCTGAACACCGCGAGGAGTGAGGCGGGTAGGGGTCTTCTTGGAGTCAGTACCGACACGGGGAATATTCACAAAAAGCGCCTCCTCCATATCTTTCCTGACCTTCAAGTACTCTCGCACGGCCTGTTTGCTTGCTTCTGAGAGAAATACCACCCGCACCTTCTCTCCCTTACCGCGCACTGACAGATCATCCCTCGAGAGATCGATATCTGAATTAAGGGCGCAAAGCTCAGACACACGAAGTCCGGTAGAGAAGAGAAGTTCAAGAATAGCCTTATCGCGTAACGCTTTTTCTCCCACACCATCAGTCGCAGTAATCAATCGCTCAAGCTCAGTGCTTGAAATAAGATCGATCTGACGCTCAGGAAGCTTGGCAAGCTCGATTCGCTCAGGATTTAGACCTTCTATGCCGCGCTTCCGAAGGAATTTGAGAAAGGCACGAAGCGCAATGAGGTAATAGTTCTGCGTTCGTCGCTTCATCGTACCTGACGTGCCCGGCTGACGATTCAGCCAGAGCCTGAATTCGCGTATTTTCTCCTCGGTAATGTCGGAAATCTCCTTAATTTCCATCTGATCAAAGAAACGAGTGAGGTAATGCTCGTAGTTTTCGACGGTTTTCACCGCTCGGCCGCGCTCGATCTCGGTATATTCGAGGAATTGGCGAAGCATTGAGCGAGTATCCATAGCGAGATTCTACCATTCAGAACTTCGCACAATATTCCTCGGGAAAGCTCAACAACACCCCACAACACTTGCGCTTTTAATCAAGATGTGGTAAGGTGGTGCCAATGCTTACGAAACGCGTAAAGACGGGCGTCATCAAGGATGTAGCGGCTCATGCGACCGATACCGGCTCTGCCTCGGTCCAGATCGCTGTCCTCTCCCGTAAAATCGAAGAGCTAACTGCTC
This sequence comes from Patescibacteria group bacterium, assembly GCA_038062175.1. Lineage (GTDB taxonomy): Bacteria > Patescibacteriota > Minisyncoccia > Phycocordibacterales > Phycocordibacteraceae > C7867-001. The sequence continues at coordinate 17,193 of JBBTXR010000001.1, read as the reverse complement.
ACCTTAAGAAGAATAAGAAGGATTTCCATTCACGTCGCGGCCTACTTCAGATGGTTGCTGACCGAAGGAGCCATCTTCGCTACCTTGAGAAGAGCAACAAGAGGGGATACAACGCCCTCATCAAGAAGCTCGGTTTGAAGAAGTAGGGAATCGCGGGGCCACCCGCGATTTTCGTTTCTAAGCAGGTGCTATCATTACTTTGTTACTTATTTTTAATACGTTACCGCTATGCCCGTGATCAAACATCCGGCGCAGCGTGTCGGGGTTTTCATAGACACTCAGAACCTCTACCACAGCGCCAAGCACCTTTATAAATCTCGCGTAAACTTCGCCAACGTCCTCGAAGAGGCAGTCGGCAACCGCGTCCTCGTGCGAGCCATCGCCTACGTCATCTCGACAGAGGCAGGTGACGAGAAGAACTTCTTTGAGGCACTCACTAAAATTGGTATCGAAACCAAGGTGAAAGGCCTTCAGGTCTTCTCCGATGGTGCCAAGAAGGCTGACTGGGACGTCGGACTTGCTATCGACGCCGTAAAGCTCGCACCCAAGCTCGATACCGTCATCATCGCATCAGGCGACGGTGACTTCGTTCCGCTCATTGAATACCTCGATATGAACGAGGGTTGTCAGGTGGAAGTGATCTCCTTCGGGAAGTCTTCCTCACAGAAACTCAAAGAGGCCGCACACGCATTCACTGACATGTGCGAGAACCCAAAGAAGTTCATCATCGGACATCGAGGAGCAATATAAGAAAGAAGAACAGCCCCCGCACAAACGTGCGGGGGCTGTTCCGGTTATACTTTGATATAGCGCATGAGTGATACGCAGCAGCCACGAAATGATAAGTCGAAGTTCATTCGCACCTATGCGAAGGATGTTGCTGCACTTACCGGGTCACAGAACAACGCACCAGAACCACAGCGTGTCTCGCCATCAACAGTTCAACCTCTTCCATCTCCACAACCTAGGAGGGAAGTATCTGCGTACGTACCGCCAACGCCTGCGGTCGACCCAGAGCGTGAAGCGACACTTGCGCGCTTGCGACAAAAGGTAGAGGAGGATCGGAAAATGCGTGCTGAGGCGCCACCTCCACCTCCTAAGTCAGTATTTGAGCCGCCCGCCCCTCCACCTCCTCCCGTGCCGCCTGTTACGAGAGAATCTACGACCGCCTCTCCAATCCACACGTATAAGAGCGACTTTGCTGATCACATCGACCAAAAGGGTGCGTCTACGTTCTCCGTACTTGCAGCGCAACAGGATGCAAAGCCCGTTGCTTCTATAGCGCCTGCAAAAAAGAAGAACATGCTTATGGTCACCGCAGCGGTTGCAATGATCGTGCTCGGCGGTGCAGGTCTTGGTACAGCTGCCTGGTATGTCATTCGCTCAAATACGTTACCGGGCGGAGTACTTTCCGCACCCTCACTCGTGTTCGCTGATGAACAGGTGCGTCTTACGAGTGCTGGACCTGACCTCATGAGTGAGATAGCCGCACTTGCTAACGAACCAGTGCCCGATGGTCACGTACTGGTGCTCTACCTCTCTGAATCAACCACCACACCGAAAGGGAAGGTGATCGAGACACCACTCTCCGGTGGCGCACTTGTAAGCGCCATGCAGCTTCCTGCTCCTGAGATTCTGCTTAGAAATGTCACCAGTGAGAGCACGGTGGGTATCATCCATGCCGGTAGTGAAACGAGACCCTTCTTTGTGTTCAAGGTCTCCTCCTACGAGCGAACATTCGCAGGCATGCTCGCCTGGGAGGTCAGCATGGCGCAGGATCTGATGACTCTGTACCCCGCAAAGAACGCAGGTAGTCTTGCGCCTACAGGGACAAGCGAACCTATCGCCACTTCAACACCAACGTTTGCAGAACCTGTTCGTCCACTCCCAACCTTTGCAGACGCAATCGTCGCCAACCACGATGTACGAGTGCTTAAAGATACAGCAGGGCAGACACTCATGCTCTACGGCTACGTCACCAAGGATCTCCTTATCCTCGCTCGGGATGAGGCAGCGTATGAAAACCTCGTCTCCCGTCTTTCCGCAGGGAAGTAGGAGTGTGATAAAGTACGCTTCATGAACATCGAACACTTCAAAGAGCGACTTCAGAGCGAGAAGGCAACACTTGAGGCAGAGCTTGCAACCGTTGGTCGCCGCAACCCTTCAAACCCTGCAGACTGGGAGGCAGTACCGCCCGAGGTGGGGCAGGAGGCAGACCCGAACGATCAGGCTGACCTTATGGAAGGGTATGGTGATAACAGCGCCATCCTTACTGATCTTGAGAATCGATACAACGACGTCGTTGCTGCGCTTGCACGCGTAGAGAACGGAACCTACGGCACCTGCACGGAAGGAGGGGAGCTCATTGAAGAGGATCGTCTTGAAGCGGAGCCTGCAGCAAAGACCTGCAAGGCACACCTAAATGCATAGATATGACGCTTTCCATTAAAGACTGCCTTCGGTTTGGATGGGAGACCTTTAAAAAGCGTCCCTGGCTCCTTATCCTTGCGCTCGCCATCGGTGTCGTCATTGAAGGCGTCACAACAATGATTGAGGAGGCAACTGCGGGAGACGTTGTTGCAGCAACGCTCGGCATTTTGGTCGCCCTCCTTATTTCTATGGTGTATGCAGTGGGGCACACGCACCTATTCCTAAAGGCACATGACGCTCCTGCAGCCGCACGTGTTAAGGATCTTTGGTACCCGAAGGCCTACTGGAGATTCCTCTGCACCTCGGTCCTCCTATGGCTCTTCATTGGCCTTCCATATCTCGCCCTTGTTCTTCTGAAGCTACCGGACGTGGTGCTCGCCATCCTCATAATTCCTGCACTCGTCGTGTCACTCGTGTTCGGGTTTGCACTCTATCTCGTAGTTGATAAGGACCTGGGACCAATCGATGCACTTAAAGAAAGCGCTCGCATAACCAAGGGACATCGCCTCCAGATCTTCTTCCTCCTTCTCGCGGTTATCGGTATCAACCTTCTGGGCCTCCTCGCACTCGTGATTGGACTCCTGGTGACGATTCCAACCACTGTACTTGCGATGGTGCACGCGTATCGAACGCTGTCGGAGACACTCTCGTTAGTACCGACTGAAGAAGCAGTAGTGTAACGAACAGGACCGGGAAACCGGTCCTGTTTTCGAAATCTGCTCTAGCGGCGACTTTGCTAAGATTCACCTATGAAATTGATAATCCTCAATGGACCTCCCGGTGTCGGAAAATCTACCGTTGCCGAGAAACTCCATGCAGACATGCCATTGTCTCTACTGATCGTTGTGGACACGTGGCGTAAACAGATTAGTGAATGGAGAGAACACAGGAGAGAAAGTCAGGTTTTGGCCTATAAGATGACGTTGGCAGCAGTCGATACATACCTTTTAGAGGGTCATGACGTCATCATTGATAAGGCAATACTTAACGATGACCAAACTCTCGACGCACTGGTTAGTGTTGGAGAAAAACATAGCGCTGATATATACGAAATCGTAATTACCGCAGAGAAGGAGATCGTAATGGATAGAGCGCAAAAGAGGGGATTCAATCCTAATGGTTTGCTTACTCTTGAAGGAGTCGAGCACTTATGGAATCTATCGCAGGCCTTAAAGGAGACCAGGCCTAACGCAGTCTTTATCGATGCAAGTATCCTAAGTCCCGAGGAGGTCTATAAACAAGTAAGAGGACTAATTGGATAGCGAACTGTCATCACCCACAAAGAGAAAACCCGCTTTTGCGGGTTTTCTTAGTTTGCGAGCGGGTTCTTCGCACCGCGTACTTCAAAGTGGAGATGGTTACCAGTGGAGCGTCCGGTGTTACCTACGTAGCCGATGAGTTCTCCCTTGCCGACTGAGCCACCTGAGACTGCCGTCCTCGTCATGTGTGCGTACAGGGTCTGGGTACCGTTGTCATGACTGATTACGATGTAGTTACCGTAGCCACCGTTGTATCCATCGTTATTCTTTGCGACCACAATCGTACCTGCGGCTGCTGCATAGATTGGGGTGCCGGATGGCGCTGCAACGTCGATACCGTTATAACCATGAACGCCCTGACTGATCTTGCCGCCTGGGACGGGGTTACCAAAGTAACCAGAGATAGCAGGGAGGGAACGGGAAGCAGCTGCGCCTGAGCTCTTTGCAGCAGTAGAAGACTTGGTAGCTACCTTTGCCTTGGTGGTTGGAAGGGCGCCACCAGGGACAATGATGTCAGAACCCGCCTTAAGGTCGGCAGAAGACTCAAGACCATTGAAAAGTGCGACTTCTTCAGGATCTGCACCGTATTTCTTTGCGATACCGGAAATTGTGTCGCCTGCGCGCACCGTGTACTGAAGGCCTGAAACAGGGAGGATGAGGAGATCGTCACCTGGCTTTACGAGGTTTGCGCTCTTAATGTCGTTAGCCCAGAGGATGGTATTTACGGTGACACCAAAGCGCTCGGCGATCTCAGAAAGACTGTCGCCCTCCTTAACGGTATAGCTAGAAATCTGGCCACCACCATTTGCGGCAGTCTTTGCAGCCTGCTTTGGTGAGATGGCGCCTTCGGGACCCATCTTCGCGAGAAGGGCAGAGTCACCAGAAAGGGCGAGGTCACCCCCTCCTTTATTAGGATTGGGGTCTGAGTTCACCGCCGCAGCAAGCAATTCCATGCTTGCGTCATGCGTAAGGGTGTCTGAAACCTGGGCCTGAGCACCCCTAAATGGCCAAAAGGCGCCCGCGGCACGTGGGATAAGAAGCGCGATGAGGCTAAGAGTAAGGCCTGCCGCAATTAATACGGCGATCGCACGATATGCATTTCCGTTTGCGACATTCGCGGTTGAACGGGAAGGCTGTTGAGGATTTGAAATAAGGAAACCAGGGGGTTGATTCAGCGTTTCTTCAGAATACAAAATGGCTTATATAAGCCATCCTTGCGTATCAGCATCTCACTCGATGAAGCCAGTATAAAGGGTAGGGAACTGAGGTCAACCTCGACAATACACAGACTGTTGAGAGCCAATTTTTGGTAAAAAGGTCAAGAAATGCCGTGGATAGTGTCTGCTCAAGGTATATTTGAGCGACATGCAGCACCTTGAAGGCTTGAATGACGCACAGCGAGACGCAGTGCTCGCAACCGAGGGAGCGATCTCGGTCTTGGCTGGGGCCGGATCAGGGAAAACACGTGTGCTGACCACCCGTATCTACCACCTTATTAAGCAGGGTGTGCCCTCGGAGAAGATACTTGCGGTGACCTTTACCAATAAGGCAGCGAGAGAGATGCGGGAGCGTCTTGCACAGAGGCTCGGTGACTCACCGCTTCCGCTCGTAGTCACGTTCCACGGACTCGGCAGAGTACTCCTTGAGCGATTTGGTTCTCGGATTGGCGTACCCCGCTACTTCAGCATCTTCGATCGAGATGATTCGGAGCGCGCAATCAAAGAAGCGCTTAAAGCGCTTGATGTGGATCCAAAGGAAGTGCCTCCTCGGACAATTCTGTCGCGCATCAGCAAGGCGAAGGGGGAGGGAATGACTGCGCAGGCGTTTAAGGAAAAGCATGGCCGCGATAGTTTCCGGAATCGTGTTACTTCTGAAGTGTGGGAGAAATACGACAATACTCTCAAGAAGGAGAAGTCACTCGATTTCGATGACCTCATCTGTCTTCCGGTGCAGCTTTTGAAAGCACATGACGACGTGCGTGCACAGGCAGCAGATCTGTTCTCATACGTACATGTTGATGAGTACCAGGACACTAACGCACTCCAGGGGGAGCTCGCGGGATATCTAGCTGCAAATCACGGAAACATCTTCGTCGTCGGTGACATCGATCAGACGATCTACACCTGGCGTGGTGCAACGATCGAAAACCTTCTTTCTTTTGAACAGACCTACCCATCAGCACGCACGATCGTGCTTGCACATAACTACCGGTCTACAAGAACGATCGTTGAGGCCGCTAACCAGATCATCGAGAAGAACCACAACCGTAAAGAAAAGATTTCAGTAACGGACAACCCGGATGGTGACCCAATCCGCATGTACGTGGCAGACACTGCAGAAGAAGAGGCTCGCTATGTTGCGCGACAGGCACGTTCTGAGATCGCGCGCGGCACCCCTGCGTCCGAGATTGCTGTGCTGTATCGAACTAACTTTCAATCGAGAGCGATCGAGGAAGCATTTCTGCATGCAGGAGTACCGTATAAACTCCTAGGTACGCGGTTTCTCGATCGTAAGGAGATTAAAGATGTTCTTGCGTGGATCAAGCTTTCGCTTGAACCAACGCGTGAAGCGGATCGAATGCGCGCAGTGCAGTCGCCGCCTCGTGGCATTGGAAAGGTAACCCTCGGCAAGCTTGTCGCTGGGAAGCGCGATGAGCTGAAAGCGGGGGAGCGCACGAAGGTAGAAGCATTCGAGCGACTCGTACAAGAACTGCATGAAGAGGCGAAGACCGCACTTCCTTCAGTGTTTGTTCGTTCAGTCATTGAGAAGAGTGGACTCGCAACGAGTCTTCAAAAGGGAGGGGAGGAGGATCTGGATCGCCTTGAAAACGCACGCGAGCTTGCAACGCTTGCCAGCCGCTATGACCTCACGCCGGGAGAAGAGGGAATCGCGGCATTTCTTGCAGATACCGCGCTTGCAGGAGATCAAGACGAGCTCGACCGGAAGCCCGGAGAGACCGGCGTCACCCTCATGACCGTACACGCAGCTAAGGGACTTGAGTTCGATAGCGTGTTTGTGACCGGCATGGAGCAGGGACTCTTCCCACATGAGGGAATGGGGGAGGGGGAGCGCGATGAGGAAGAAGAGCGCCGCCTTTTTTATGTCGCCGTCACCCGCGCAAGGAAGCGTCTCACGCTCACCCTTGCGCGCGTTCGCCGTCTTTATGGCACTGACTACTTCGCCGAGCCTTCGCACTTCCTCTATGACATCGACGAGGGGCTTATGTATTCCGTGCCCCCAGATGGGTCGGGAGAGGTGATAATAGACTAATGGCATTTGCTAAGAAGTCACTCGGGCAGAATTTCCTCATGCATGCGCAAACGGCGCAGCGTATTGTTGAGGCAGCAGAGCTTCCGGAAAGGGCAGTAGTGCTTGAGATAGGGCCGGGTACCGGCATGCTCACGAGCGCACTTCTAACGACGGGAATGTCGGTGGTTGCCGTTGAGGCTGATCATACCCTCATCCCCACCCTTGAAGAGCGGTTTGCGAATGAGGTTGCAGAAGGGAGGCTCCGTCTCGTACAAGGAGACGTCCGAAGTGTCGATCTCTCCATTCTTCCCGAGGACTATCATCTAGTCGCCAATATTCCGTACTACATTACTGGGGAATTGCTTCGGATGTTCCTCTCCCGTAGCCAAAAACCTCGGTCTATGACCCTTTTGGTGCAAAAAGAGGTAGCGGATCGCATCGTTCGGGACCCCAAGGGAAGCCTGCTTTCCATTGCCGTACGGGTATATGGCACTCCTATATATAGGTTCACCGTGCCCCGTGGTGCTTTTGTGCCTGCACCAAAGGTAGATTCGGCCGTCCTTTCAATACAGAACATCTCAAAAGATGCCTTTCCGACCCAGGCTGAGGAGGATTGGTTCTTTGCCGTGCTCCGTACCGGCTTTGGACATAAGCGAAAGCAGTTGGTCAAAAATCTTGAGGCACTGGTTCCGCGAGGGGAGGTAGCGGCAGTCTTGAAGTCACTTTCTCTTCCTGAAAAGGTGCGTGCGGAGGATCTTTCTCTTCATGATTGGCTTTCGCTTGCGCAAACACTTCGGAACTAATGCACAGAGCATGAAGCATGCCTGAAATGGCCTAACTACGCGTGATAGTATGAGCGTATTACTGTGGCTCATTCTACTCGCACTATTCCTCTCCTTGTCGCTTCGATCATTGCGATCGTGCTTGTTGGAGGAGCGTATGTGTTCTCGGGACCAATTCCATTTATCGATCGCGTAACAGCGGAATCATCAGACGAGCTGCTCCGTTCGTATGCCGTCAAAGACTCTGACAACGACGGTCTCACTGATTGGCAGGAGTCTCTCTACGGTACTGACCCCACCAATCCGAACTCGTTCCGCGCCGACATGCTCGACGGGGAAGCAGCACGCCAGGAGCTTTTAACTCCTCGCTCACTTGTCCGCGAAGAAGAGGATCTTTCTAAGGATCTTCCTGGTACCGATCCTTCACCAGACTCACTCACTGAAGCATTCTCAAAGAAATTCCTTGGTCAGTATCTTTTAACCCGCGGCAACGAGCCGCCCAACGAGGCAGAGGTGGCAGAATTCGTAAGCAAGGCGATCGATGAGCTTGTCCGAACCGGACTTGCCACACCCCGCTACACCAATGCTGATGCGCGGATTGTAACAGGAGAGGGGAGTGCAGCATTCCTTATTTATATGCGTGAGGTGCAGGCAGTGTCAGACGCACATGAGCCCTTGCTCGAGGATCGCGACGTCCTCTATATCCGTAAGGCAGTAGAAGAAGATGATGTAGAGGCGTTGAAGAAACTTTCAGCTATGAGTAAGACATATGCGGATTCTGCCGAGGCACTCATGGAGGTACGAGTGCCTGCAAGCGCGGTTACCGCACACGTAGCGATGGCAAACGCACTCAACTATCTTTCGGTCGCAACCGCTGACGTAGCCGCATATCGCGATGATCCAATCCGTACCATGCTTGGGATCGGTGAGTATCGTGAGTCAATACGACTTGTGCTTGAGGCGCTCGCAGCTATGCATGGACCCATGACTCGTTCTGGTGTTGTCGTGAACACGGGAGTTCCTGAGTATGATTTTTACAGCACAGTAATGGCCGCACCGGACGCACTCCGGAAATATCAGGCCGCGTATCCGACGCAATAGCTATGAGTCGCACACCTCAATCATCGTATCGACGTATCGCAGGATTCTTCCTCGCGCTGCTTCTTGTCATACCGATGTCGATCACTACGTTCCCCCGTCCGGCGCACGCACTCTTTGGTATTGGTGACATCGTCCATGACCCGATCGCCTACGTCAAAGAGATCGGTCTCGACACCATTGGTTGGCGTATCGCCAAGACGGCGGTCGCCTCCATGCAACGCAGTCTCGTGAATTGGATCAACTCAGGCTTTGATGGTTCTCCGGCCTTTGCGACAGACCTTCGACAAAACCTACTCGGAGTACAGGACGCGGTGGTGGGGTATGTCGTAGGACAGATTGCTGGTGACGTGGCTGGGGGACTCATCGTTAACTCTCCTTATCAAGAAGAGATTGCGACTGCAATCCGTACCGGCTACTACCTTTCAACTGGAGGAAGCTTCTATGTAAGGAATCCGTTTACTCTCAATCAATACAGTCAGGACCCGCGCCGTTTTCTCACGGGTGACTTCTCCCAAGGCGGGTTCAACGCCTGGCACGCAGCCGTCACGACTTGCCAGAACAATCCGTACTGCGCGTATCAAATCGCAGCGGCTGAGGTAGAGGGAGCAGCCGCACGTGCGGGAGGTCAGCGACTTACTGAACTCAATTGGGGTAACGGGTTCCTGTCGTACCGCGGCCCATGTCGGACTGCACCCAAGGTAGGTACTGAAAACGTAGAGATGACCACGCTTGGAGCGGGCGGGACCGATGCTGATGGTAACTTCAGCCTAACGACTAACACACGAACAGTAAGTCTCGCGAAGACCGAAGACTGCGCTGATGCACCGATCCTTACTCCCGGTACAGTTATCGAAGGGCAGCTCAACGAAATGCTTCCAAAAGGAGCGGAAGGACTTGTGACTGCCGATGAGATCGATGAGGTTATCGGTGCACTCCTCCAGCAGCTCGTGAATAAGGTTGTTGGAAGCACGGGACTTCTTGGAGTCTCGGCTCCTGCTGCCGGTGGCGGCAGATCCTATATCGATGAGGCGATAAATGAGCCAACGCGACTAGCTCCCGCTTCAATTGATCCGGTAATCGAAGCACGACTTTCAGCGTACGAGACGAGTTGGACGACGATTGGTTCGGCCGCTGCACGCGCTATTGAAAACTGTCCTGATTCGGTAGTCGCGAAGCAAGCATTCAATGATGCTGCGCGTGCCCAGGCAGAGATTGACGGAGCGCGACGAGCACTTCAAGAGTCAGGCGCAACAGTGAGCATGCTTGGTGACCTTCTACCAAATGATGCAGAGGTGTTTGCAGCACAAGCAGCAGCGAGTGGCGCTGACGGATCAACACTTGATCAGCTGCAGAAAATTCAATCGGTTAAGAATTGCTCGTCGAACTAGCATATGCGTATGACTTCAATCAAGTCGCAGCGCCTGAGTAGGACCCTTCTCTTGGGTGGTATTGCTCTTCTCTTTCTATTCTCATTCCCAACAGATGCTTTTGCGCAGTCCTGTCCTACAGGAACAAGCCAAGCGCAGGGCACCTGTCAGTGTGAGATAGTCCGCGCCGGTGGTATAGATGGTGCACAGCGTACGGTATGCAGAGCGACTAGCTCAACGGGAGGCTCGACAGGGCAGGGAACCTCTACTGTTATCTCAAACCTAGGGGCAGGCGGCGCCACACCAGAAGTCCGCGAAACAGAGCGAGCTGATGGAAGTGTGATGCGCGAAACAATTCCACCCGAGCCGGGAGGCTGTTCTCTTATTCGAATGGATCTGTGTATTCAGAAGGCACTTACCTGGGGTATGTCTGCAATTCTGGGAGGAGTCGCCTGGGTGGTACTCTCCATCGCCGCCTTCATGCTCTGGATCATCGGCGGCATGTTCAACTGGGTGGTCATTAAGACCGTATTCGAGTTCGGCTCCTACTTCGGTGCCTCAGAAGGAATGCTGATAGCGTGGGGAATCATGCGTGACCTCGGGAATATCATTCTCCTTTTTGGCTTCATCTTTATGGGTCTTGCGACCATTTTAAATACGCATGCTCTTGATGAATATAGTGCACGCAAAGCACTTCCGCGACTCATTATCTTTGCAGTCCTCCTCAACTTCAGTCTGTTTGCGTCGCAGATTGTTATCGATGTATCGAATAGCTTTGCATCGGTGTTTACCGCGCAGGCAGGACTCACGGGCTGTACTGCGAATAACGATACGATTGACGCGGCAACTGGTCTTCCGAGTCAGGCTGCATGTGCCAACAACGGGATAGCGGGACAGGTACTACAGATGGCCGGCATCTCGGGAGCCTTCAGTATCGTGGATATTGGAAAGTTCATGTCAGCTCCAGAGAAGCATGCGCCGGTCTACATTGGTCTTGCGATATTCATTACCATTACCGCAGTTGTTCTCCTCGCCGCGGCAATCATGCTCGTGATGCGAGCAGTGATGTTGTGTTTGCTAATGGTGCTATCACCGATCGGGTTTGCGGGTATGGCGATACCTCCACTTAATGAGTTTGCAAAAAAATGGTGGAAACAGCTTCTCTCGAACGCCTTTTTCGCACCAATCTATCTTCTACTCGTGCTTATAAGCCTCAAAATTATGGAAGGTCTCGTGGGCCAGAACGAGAACCAGAACTTCACCGAGGCACTCATTAATGGAGGGACGAACGCACCGCAGATATTCGTGATTTTTGCGGTGGTGATTGGGTTTATGGTTGGAGCCCTTGTTGTCGCAAAGAGTATGGGAGCAGCGGGAGCTGATTTTGCAACTAAGAGCGCGGGTGGGTTTGTGCTTGGAATGCCCGGATTTGTTGGAAGGAGAACTGTTGGTGCAGGATTCAATGCAGGAGCGAAAGCAGTAGCTAGCTCAAATTGGGCTAAGAACAATAAGTACGCGGCTCGCCTTGTGTACAACACTCTGAGTAAGGGGGCGACGGCAAGCTATAGCACCCGCGGTCTTGCAACAACTCTAGGCAAGGGGGCTCATATTGATTTTGGTAAGCCAAACAAAGATGCGGCACATGGCTTCCATGGCATAGAAGAGAAGGCTATCAAGGAGCGTGAGGCATTTGAGAAGAAACTTGTTACCACCGAAGACGACGGGCAAGGTGTTTGGAAGGAAAAAGAGGAAGAACTTAAGGAAAAGAAGGAGGAGCGCAAGGAATACATACAGGAAGCACTTAATGCGGTCGGGGAGCAGCGTATTGCGGTTGAAAAAGCTCGCCTCTCAAATGATAAGGAGGCTCTTCGACTTGCACGCGAAGAGCTTGATAGGCGCATCCGTGCATTCTCAGCAGCAAATGGAGATGCGACGACAACTGACACCAATGGTAATAAAGTGCCGGTTGACCCTCGCGGATACAATCTTAAAAAAGAACAGGAGAGGCTTGAGAAGGAGTTTAAGGCGTGGAAGGGTCGCGCTGACTCTGATAAACGCGAAAAGTATGTCGAGGGCATGGAGCATGCCTTCGAGCTCATGGGACCATTTAGTCCTGAGGCGCATGCAAACCATGAGGCTGCTGCGAATATTCGAAAGAATGCAGGCAAAGGCAAAATGGATAAGGCGCTCGAGGACTTTAAGAAGGCAGCTAAGGAGGAAGGCGGGGAAGGCGATGGAGATGCGGGTGGCGACCACGGAGGGGGAGATGCTGGAGGTGGCCACGGAGGCGGAGCACCAGCTGCAGCAGCTCACTAATCTATGGAGGACCAGGAACTACTTAAAAGCATAGGGCAGCTATTGAGCCAAGCACCGGCACCGGTGAGGAATTTTGTATTGAATGAACTACCGAAAACGAGCGAGCAGCTCATGCTTCGTCATAACCTACACATTGATCAAGGTGGTGTACTTGAGGCTGAACTTCTTCTTTTGCTTGTGGGGCAGTCTACCCCTCCTGAATTTATAAAAGCTCTCGGAGAAGCAGGCATTCCAGAAGAAACACTCAAAGCACTCGCTACTGACGTGAATTCAGAGGTGTTTATGCGTCTTAGGGAAGAGGAGCGCGCAGAGAAAATCACTCCAGTAGCGAAGAAGCCTCCTGTGTCTATGTCACCAGCAGCTACCGCGATGCCTACCCCAACCCGAACGCAGGTACCTATATATAGTCCGATGCCTGCACCAGCTGCTCCGCCGGCCCCTCCCATCTACGTACCTAAAGCCGTTGAACGACCGGCTATACAAAAGCAGGTTCCCCCGCCAGCCGTACTCCCAGGCCAGACTCCAGTGCCAGTAGTGGCACTGGAGCGTATTCAGGCAGCTAAGCCACCGGTACCACCACCTACACCTAAGCCCGTACCACCTCCACCTGTTCGTGTTGAACGACCAACGCCATCACCAGCCCCCGAAACAGATGCCCACGCTCGTATCATGCACACCATGGCTCGTGATATGCAGGCGGTGAAAAGCGGTACTGACCCTATGCGCGTCGCGCACCCAGCACCTCCTGCATGGGCGACAGCACCAACACCAAAGCCTGCACCTACTCCTGAGCAAATAGTGTCTGCACCAGTACTTCCAACCCAGACAAAGCCTATTCCTGCGCAACCAACACCTCCCATCGAACGAGTAGCGCCAATGCTGGTGCCTCCTGTTCAACCTCATGCAGCTCCAGCGCCAGAAGTACCAAAGCCTGCAGCACCCCATGTCAGTCATTCTCCACAGGCACTCACGCAACACTTGAAGCAATACGGTGTTGATCCGTATCGAGAGCCAGTAGAATAAGCGCACATCAGTTATACTGATAGCAATGGACTATCAGGTACCGCAGTTCATCGAGGTCGAAGACAAGATCATTGGCCCCTTCACACTGAAGCAATTCATCTATCTCGCCGGTGGTGGGGGATTGATTGCAATCTTTCTTCTGTATTTGCCGCTTTTCTTCGGCATCCTTCTCTCTATTCCCGTTGGCGCGCTTGCCGGAGCGCTTGCGTTCTACAAGGTGAACAATAAAAGCTTCGTGGAAATGCTCGAAGCAGGCTTTAAGTACTATACCGGTGGCCGTCTCTTTCTGTGGAAGAAAGAAGAGAAGGCAGCGCCTAAGCAGACAGTGGTCGTAGCGCCTGAAGCTCCGCAAAAGCTCGGTCTTTCACGTCGGAGACTCGAGGATCTTGCCTGGTCCCTTGATATCAAGGACCAGCAGCCACCTTCTCAACCCTAATCATGGCTGAAACAAAATCCACCCAGTCATTTGTGCCGGTAGAAGAGGTGCGTAACGGAGTCGTTGTCCTTAAAGAGGACGGGTATCGGGGCATTTTGATGTGTTCCTCGATGAACTTCGCACTCAAGGCTGAAGACGAGCAGCGTGCAATCATCGGCGGCTTCCAGAATTTCCTTAATACGCTCGATTTCTCAGTAGAGATCGTGGTGCATTCGAGAAAGATGGATATTAGACCCTACCTCGCACTCCTTGAGAGTCAGATGGAAAAGCAGGAGACCGAGCTCATGCGTCTCCAGCTTCGAGAATACATTGCGTTCATCCGTAACTTCATGGATTCAAGCGACATCATGACGAAGCTTTTCTATGTCGTCGTGCCATACACCCCCGCAATCGCAAGCCAGGTGACTAGTGCGATCCCGTTTTTGAATAAGCAGGGAGGAGGAGGTGCTGGACCCACAACTGACAACTTTGATGAGCACCGCATCCAGCTTGAGCAGCGCATGAGCCTTGTTGCAGGAGGGCTCCAGAACGCCGGGATTCGTGCCGTGCCGCTTGGCACCGAAGAGATCATCGAGCTCCTGTATCGTTCGTTTAATCCGGGAGTGACCGAGAACCCAATCCGACTATAATTATGGCGCTACTTGATTTCCTCAATCGAAAGAAAGAAAACGGGCCGGAGATCACCCCGGTACTTCCGGCCGATATCTATCGGGAAGGGAAGCTTGAGCTTGCGGACGCGATCGCGCCAGCAGCCCTTAAAGTAGGGGCTCGCGAAATAGAGCTCGGTGAGAAGTTCACCCGTTCCTTCTACACAATCGCGTACCCACGCTTTCTCTCTGATGGCTGGTTCATGCCAATCGTGAACCTCGACCGAGTTCTTGATGTGGGCCTTTTCGTGCATCCGCTTGAAACGGCAACAGCGCTACGTGGGTTCCAACGGAAAGTCGCTGAGGTTGAGAGTCAGATCAACGAGAGGGAAGCGAAGGGACTCGTGCGTGACCCGATGCTTGATACGGCATACCAGGACCTGGAGAATCTGCGCGATCAGCTACAACAGGCACAGGAGCGACTCTTTGACGTGGGCCTCTACCTCACCCTCTATGGAGACACCAAAGAGGAGCTCGACAAGATAGAAGGGGAGGTGCGTGGCATCTTGGACGCCAAGCTGGTATACACCAAGCCCGCCCTCTTTCAGCAGCAGCAGGGATTCCGCTCCACACTTCCGCTTGCGCTTGATGAGCTTGAGGTCAACAGCAAGCTCAATTCCTCGCCGCTTTCGTCTATTTTCCCGTTTGTGTCCTTCGATCTCACCTCAGACCGCGGCATTCTCTATGGCATTAACCGCCACAACGCATCCTTGATTCTCTTCGACCGTTTCTCGCTTGAGAACTACAACTCTGTGGTGTTTGCAAAGTCAGGTTCTGGAAAGTCATACGCGGTCAAACTCGAGATCCTGCGTTCTCTCATGTTCGATACCGACGTCATCGTCATCGATCCGGAACGTGAGTATGAATACCTTGCAGAAGCGACCGGGGGCAGAAACTTTAATATTTCTCTCTCGTCTGAGCACCACATCAACCCCTTCGACCTTCCTCCCGTGAAAGAAGACGAGGAACCGGCAGACATTCTCCGATCAAACATCATTAATCTCGTGGGTCTCTTCCGCATTATGCTTGGCGGTCTTTCTCCTGAAGAAGACGCGATCATCGACCGCGCGATCACCGAGACCTACGCACTCAAGGACATCACTGGCGACAATGATTTCACCGGACAGGAGCCGCCACTCATGAGTGACTTCGAGAACGTGCTCTCTGGTATGGAGGGGAGTGAGTCTCTCGTGACGAGGCTTTCAAAGTACACGCACGGCACCTGGTCGGGATTCCTTAATCGTCCAACGAACGTCGATATTAATAAGCAGTTCGTGGTGTTCTCAGTGCGCGACATGGAGGACGAACTGAAGCCAGTGGCGATGTATATCATCACCCACTTCATCTGGAACGCCGTCCGAAAGGAACTCAAGAAGCGCCTTCTCGTGATCGACGAGGCGTGGTGGATGATGAAGTCAGAGGATACTGCCTCCTTCCTCTACAGCCTCGCTAAACGCGGACGTAAGTATTACCTTGGCCTTGCAACCATCACTCAAGACGTGGAGGACTTCCTACGTTCTCCCTATGGTCGTCCGATCCTGACCAACTCATCTCTCCAGCTTCTTCTAAAGCAGTCACCAACGACTATCGATGTGCTCCAGGAAACCTTTAACCTTACTGATGAGGAGAAGTACCTGCTGCTTGAGTCGGGGGTAGGAGAGGGACTCTTCTTTGCGGGCCTCAAGCACGTAGCAATTAAGGTGGTCGCTTCCTACACCGAGGACCAGATCATCACCTCTGATCCGTCTCAGCTCCTGGCGATCAAGAAGGAGAAGGAGCGCAATCAGGCTGAGGGGGTATGACCGACAAGAAGATCGGCCTTGGTGTCGCTTTTCTTATGGTCGCGGTCTCCCTTATTATCGAGGGAGCTCAGATTCTCCTCACTTTTCTTGGGATCGGCATCATCGCCACCCCCGTACTCACCGTGTTCGCGTGGACACTCTTTTTCATCTGGTTCGCCATGCTCGGCGTCAGTTATTTCGATAAAGATGGAGCGCTCCGTCTTCTTACGGCACTTTCTTCTGTTGCAGTAGAGCTTGTCCCGATCATTAATGCGGTGCCGGCACTCACGCTTGGCGTTGCTGCACTCATTTTTCAGCACAATCGAAAGGTTGAGAAGGAGGAACGTAGGAGAAATAGACCATCTCAGCCGCGTGTCGCTAACGATAATCGAAGGAGAGAAGCTACTGACGCTGCATAGCCTGCATCTCAAAGCGTGCGAGGCGGTATACTAGAGCGTATGGGAAAGAGGTTGCTCCTTATCGCGCTTCTCGCGCTTTTCATACCGCAGATCTCGCAAGCGCAGATTGGTGGCGCCGAGACGCTTGGCGTTGTGGTCACACCACAATACCCACGCCCGTACCAGACTGTCTCCGTTCGACCTGAGAGTACCCTTATTGACCTCGCCGCAAGCCAAGTCACCGTTTCAGCAAATGGCACGGTGGTCTCAAGGGGAAGTGGGAGCACTCCGGTAAACGTAACCGTTGGCGCAGCAGGATCACTGACCACCATTCGGGTGACCGCCACAAGTAATGGTCAAACCTACTCAAAGGAGGTACGTATTCGTCCGGCCGAGGTTTCGCT